>JBAZXD010000001.1:0-387177 GCA_041660025.1 Minisyncoccota bacterium
CCTGTGACGTCCCAACGCAGTTTTCAACCGCATGCAAACCCTCAGAAACGTACAACAACACCTCTCCTTGCTATGCTCCCTCTAATTATGACTCGGCATTCCGGGGGCCAATGACCTTCGAAACCGCGCTTGCGCAATCCATTAACATTCCCGCCATTAAAACGCTGTACCTCGTCGGCATACAAAACGCGATAAATCTCGCAAAGTCGTTCGGGCTCTCGACGCTCGGCGACCCGAGCCAGTACGGCCTCACGCTGGTGCTCGGCGGCGGCGAAGTGCGCCTTCTCGACCTCACCGGCGCGTATGCGGCGTTCGCGAACGACGGCGTGGCGAATACGCCGACCGGCATACTCGAAGTCGACGATGCTCGGGGTTCTGTGCTCCTTCAGTACGCCCCCCAGCCCTCGCAGGCGGTGCCAGAACGCATCGCGCACGACATATCCGCGATGCTCTCTGATGCGCCCGCGCGCCTGCCGGAATACCCTCTCAACTCTCCTCTCTCATTTAAAGGGTACGATGTAGCGGTCAAGACCGGTACGACCGACGACACGCGCGACGCGTGGGTGGTTGGCTACACTCCTTCTCTCGCGCTTGGTGTATGGGCGGGAAATAATGACAATTCTCCTATGGTGAAGTCGGTCGCCGGATTCATCGCGGCGCCGATGTGGCACGAAGCGATGGCGTATGCGCTCTCTAAGTACCCGAAGACTTATTTCGGGGAACCGAGCACCATCCCTTCTTCCGTTCCGCAGATATTGCAGGGGAATTGGCGCGTCCCGGATGCGGAGGGGAACATCATCCCGCACAGTCTTTTGTACTGGACCAACAAGACCGACCCCCAGGGGCCACCGCCGTCCAATCCCGCACGAGACCCTCAATTTTCGTATTGGGAGTACGGCATTTCCGCGTGGTACGCGAGCCATCCGAACCTCTTCGTAAATCCCCCTATCTTCGCACCGATCTCGTATACTGCCGCACCGGCCACAACCGGATCCTTTTAGAGCTAACCGTTCGCTACTGATTCATCGGAGAGACGAGGTATAGAAGCGAGGTGTCGCCGACGCCCCTGATAATGAGCGGCCGGCCGATGCCCGCAGCAGTAAGCGAGAGGCTCTCCGCCGAAGTGAGCGCGAGCGCCGCAGAAAGATAGCGATGATTAAAAGAGAGGTCGAGATCACTTCCCGACACCTGAGCAGAGAGTGTCTCCGTCGATTCTCCAATGTCCGCATTCCGCGCAAAGAGTGAGAAAGTATTCTTTTTTGGATTGAAGCTGACGCGCACTTTCTGAAATGAGTCTGAAAAAATAGTGGTGCGCTTCAGCGCCGCTTCAAGGTCTTTTCTGAGCACTGTCGCTTCCACGACTGATTCTTTCGGTATGATCTGGCGATAATCGGGATAGGTTGCGTTTGTGAGGCGCGAAACGAGCATACCTTTATTCCCGACAAATGCGCACTGATGTTCGTCGAACGACATAATAATATCGTCGTCCGGTAGTGCTTGAGCGATCTCGAGTGCGTTTTTTGCGGGGATAAGGAACTTCCCTTGCGTCCCTTTGTTCGAGAGCGGCACTTTCTTTTCAGCGAGCCTGAACGAGTCGGTCGCGACCGCGGTAAGAACGCCGCCCTCTATGGAAAGATAGATGCTCGCGAGCTCAGGACGGACGGTGGATGATGAGGCACATGAGGCAATAGTGGTAAAAAGGGTGCGGAGAAGAACTCCCGGAAGCACTATTCTGTTCTTTGGATTTTCTGGGAATGGAATTGAAGGGAAATCGTCATACGGGACCGTCTTTATCGAGCTTTTCCCGGTGCCGCTGGATAAAGAAATAATATCCCCAGTATGTTCGAGGGTAATATTCCCCTCTTGGGTGAGAGAGCCGGCTATTTGCTGAAGGATGACCGCGGGAATGGCAACAACCCCTTCAATCTTCACTTCTCCGTTCAATTTGAAATCAATACCTGTCTCGAGATTTGTAGCGCGTATTTTTATACCTTCATCTCCCGCGAGAATGAGTATTGATGAAAGAACAGGAAGTGTTGCACTCTTCCTATCCGCAAAACGGGATACTGTATGGACTGCTTCAGAGAATTCTTTTTTTTCTATTGAAATATTCATACAGTACCTATTAGGGATGTTGATAGTGGGGATAGGAGAAAGCGACTATATAGAGATTGTATATTTCTTTTTACGATCGACATAGAAACTGTTGATAAGTGCAGTACAAAGTTCATACAAGAAGGGTTCGTATATTCTGGATCTCTTTTGCGAGGTCACTATCCACAATCACTTCCCTCTTTATCTTCTCACAGGAGTGGATAACCGTCGTATGGTCCCTACCACCAAGCTTCGTGCCGATCGTCGGATAGGAAATACTGAAATCCTCCCGCAAAAGATACATAATCACCTGTCGCGGACGCACCACTTCTCTCCGCCGTGTCTTTTCATAGATACTCTCTTCATCGATACCGTAATATTCGGCGACCTTATCAACCACATTCTTCACGGAGATGTTCTTCTGCGGCCGGGTAAAGGAACGGAGCGACTGACGCACCTCGGCGATGTCAGGTGCGAACCCCTTCACCTGCGCATGGCAGATGATGCTGTTCACCATCCCCTCTAGTTCCCGTATCGAGCCGGATAGGGATGTCGCGACGTACTCGACAACCTCATCCGAGAGCATAATACCGTGGGAGGCGGCCTTTTTCCGCACGATGGCCATACGGGATTCCGGGTCCGGCTCGCCGATATCCACGGCCATACCGCTCGCTAAACGCCCCTTTAGACGCTCGGCGATGTCGGGAATAGCCGCCGGCGACCGGTCGGAGGAAAAGATGATCTGCTTGTTCGTGTCGTGGAGCGCGTTGAAGAGATGAAAGAGCTCTTCTTGCGTCTTCTCCTTTTTTGAAAGGAATTGCACATCATCCATAATGAGGAGGTCATACTGGCGATACTTATCCTTGAAGCGGTTCGCGGTCCCCGCCTGGACCGAGTCGGTGTAATCGACCGCGAATTTCTCTGACGTGAGATAGAACACCTTCCGTCCCGGATACTGCTTCTTAAAATGGTTCCCGATGGCCTGTATGAGATGGGTCTTCCCGCGCCCCGTGTCGCCGTAGATGAAAAGGGGGTTGTACGTAATGCCGGGACGCGTGAGCGCCGCCTGCGCCGCAGAATACGCGAGATTATTGAAGGAACCGATGACGAAGGTGTCGAACGTGTAGCGCGGGTTCAGATTGTCGCTCTTGTTGATGTAAAACTCGTCCAACGGAAGCTCCAGGGCGCCCCGCACGTTCTTATTCTCCTTCGGGGCCTTGCGATGCTCGTCCTTCACAATGAGATATTCGATATTGCGGAACTCATAGGAGACCTCGCGGACGATCTTCAGGAGAAGGGAGTGGAACTTCTTTAGGTACCAGTCTTTGAAGAACTGGCTCGGCACTCCGACATAGAGGACGCCGTCCTCGCCGATCTTCACGATGAAGCTGTTGCGGAACCAGGTATTGAAATTTGCCGCTGAAATGGAGAGCTCGACCTGCGTAAGCACGAATTCCCATAGTTCTTTCGGATTCCCTTTGTCCATAGTGTTAGGAGTATACGCTGACCGGGGGCGAAAGGCACCAGTGGTGTTTCGTGGAGAACCTGTTAGTATCATGTGTATAACCTAACCTTCCCGTATGGCCAAACGAACCTACCAACCGAAGAAAAGAAAGCGCGCAAAGACCCACGGGTTCCTCACTCGGGCGAAAACGAGCGCCGGACGCAAGATCGTACGAGGTCGCCGTCGCGCGGGGCGTACGCGCCTCGCCGCGTAATCCTTGTGTTCTCGCGGCGTACACGTTTCCCGCGGGCGGCATTCCCTTCTGCGCTTAAGAGCGGCCGGCGCCTTTCGTCGGCGCACTTCTCCGCCGTCCTTCCCGAGGAGGGAAAGGGGTATGCGGTCGTTGTATCGAAGAAAGTCGCCCGTCTCTCGGTCACCCGGCATCGTATAAAGCGCCGCGTCCTTATGGCGCTCCGGACGCTCCCGCTCCCTCCCGCACTCATCATCTTCCCCAAGGCCTCCGCCGATAGTGTAAGCTATCAGGATATCCAAGCGGAACTCGCCGTACTTCTTTCCAAAAACCATCATTAATCTTATTTTCCGTGATCTCAACTTTCTTCCACGCCGTTTTCTATAATCCGATCTACAACGCGCTCGTCGCGCTCGTCGCGCTCGTTCCCGGGGGAGACGTGGGCGTCGCCGTTATCATTCTCACCATCGTTATTCGGCTGGTACTCCTCCCCTTCTCTCTCTCGGCCGCGCGCACCCAGCGCTCGATGAAGGTGCTCGAACCGAAGATAAAAGAACTGAAGGAAAAACATAAGGGCGACAAAGAGAAGGAGGCGATCGAGACGCTCGCGCTCTACCGCGAGGCGCGCGTGAATCCGTTCGCGAGCATCTTGATGGTCTTTATACAGATCCCCGTTCTGCTCGCGCTCTACTGGGTCTTCTATAATGAGCCGTTCTCGACCATCAATGTCGCCCGACTGTATGCGCTTACCCCCGTTCCCGATTTCATCTCCCTCGAATTTCTCG
This sequence comes from Minisyncoccota bacterium, assembly GCA_041660025.1. Classification (GTDB taxonomy): domain Bacteria; phylum Patescibacteriota; class Minisyncoccia; order Phycocordibacterales; family Phycocordibacteraceae; genus C7867-001. The sequence continues at coordinate 4,574 of JBAZXD010000001.1, forward strand.
GGATCATCTCGGTCGCCGGCAAGAGCATCATCCTGGCCCTGCTCGCGGGCCTCTCGCAATTCCTCCAGGCGCATATGGCGCTTTCAGGGACGATGAAGCCTTCTGCGGAGGGCGGTATGCAGAACGATTTCCAGCGAGTGATGGGTATGCAACTCAAATACGTGTTCCCCTTCCTTATCGGGGCCATTTCCTACACGACCTCAGGCGCGATCGCCCTCTACTTCATCACCACGAACCTCGCGGGCTCGGTACAAGAGTGGCATGTGCGGCGCACCATCATCGACTCAACGTTAAAGTGAGTAGCTCCAGAGTGAACCGTCGTTCTTATTGACGAAGACGAGCACGGTAGCTAGAGGATCAACGGCGAGCGCCTCGGCATCAAGCGCCGCATCTGTTTCTGTATTGAAATCGAGTACGAGTTGCGCATAGCGGCTCGCGACATCTATCCGCCACACTCGGTCGGAGAAGTGCTCCGCCCCCTGGTACCAATCATCGGGATAGCGCGCGTTCGAAGAAGGGTCCATCGGAATACCGCAATAGAGAGAGGAATCATTTTCCGTCCAGGCGCACTTGTCTGCGATGGTCGCAACGGGGAGCGCGATATCGGCGCCGGAAGTCGTATTCACGAGCTTCATCTGCATCGCGCCATCAAGCGTGTAGCTCACCAGCACCCACTTTCCCGACGGGCTCGCCAGAGCGGCGAGGCCGTAGAGCGGTCCGGCGATGCGAGAGAAGCGCCCCGCGCTATCAACGAGGAATGCGGTGCCGGGAAGCGAGGATGAGGGTTTAGTATAGACGAGATACTGGCTCTTCCCCGCAAAGGAAGTGTGGATCGCAGAAAGGGGCGTGGTGAATATCTGGGATGCGCGCGTGCCGTCGGTGCGCGCGAGCGAAGCCGTAGAGCCGTTCACGCCCGAGGCCGTCATAAGTACGCCGGTCGAAGAAACGGCGACACTGGCAAGATTCTGGGGGAGGAAGAAGCCGCCGACCCCGTTCGCGGGAAGCGCATACGTGTTGATGGTGGAGAAATCCTCTCCCGAGAGATAGCGCACAAAGGCGGACGACGCATTCGGGAGCCACGAGGCGGATTGGATGCCCGGAATGGTCCGGTTGCTTGTCCGCGTGAGCGTTTTCGCCCGCGCAAGATACGTGAAGACATTCCCGCTTGTTCGTTCGATATAACTGATCGCGACTTCGGGAGAAGAACTCGCACTGCCGGCTTTATTCACGATGACTTCGCCCGGCACGACCGGTCCCGCGCTTATCTTCACAAGCCGCGCAGACACGGGCGTCGGCGCGCCCGGGAGCACTCCGGACGCGCCTTCTGTTTCTCCCGGGAGCGCCGCTCCCGGCCCCGCTGTCGGCAGACCCGTACTCCCGGGCGGCGCGACGACAATGTTCGCGGAGTCCGTGGAGAAGTAGAAATAGCTACCGACACCGAGGAGGACTATCACGATCGCCCCGATGGTAAGGATGCGTCGCATATCTTATTTTATGACCGTGAACTGAGGGTTACTGCTACAGCCACCCGCTCCGGAGTTACCGTCGGTGCAAGAGAGAGATATATTCCAGCAGGAAACTGAACCCCCAGAAAGAATCAAAGAGGCGCAGGGAGTTTTTATCGTACTCATACACGTGGTTCCCCCATCGGCAGTACACGCAGAAGCAAACTGAAGCACGGTGTCTCCAGAGCTTGCGAGGGGCTCATATTTCGAATATCCAGTTATCGTTGCCAGCCATCCGGTGCTTGTGTCCGCGAATTGGAATGGACCCGCGCCTGAGGTACTACAGGTAGCTTTATGATCTGTTGTAAAAAATGGAACACTTCCTCCTCCGTTAGGGCACGCAGTCGCGAAATCTTGTGCAGCTTGTTTGGTGGGACAAATTGCCGTCTTTAGTAGCGTGCCCGTCACCGTGCATCCAGCTGTAGTTGCTTTTTCTGTAGCTGCTTGTGTTTTGGTTTCATTCACTTCTGCCATTTGACTCGGTGTAAGAGAGGTCGTTTTGAGCGGCGGGAGATTCAGGGAGAGATTCAGGATGCTCGGATTGATGATAGAGAAGACGAGCACCGGCGAGAGGACGAGCACGAGGCCGAATATCGCCTGGTAGATGCGCTCCTTTCCGCCGCTTTTCCCTCCCGGACTGTCCTGGGTCGAATACTGAAGACCGCCCCAGATGATCTCGATGACCGCGAGCGCCGCCGCGAGGCCGATAAGATATTTGTAGAGATTATTGAAAAAGGCCGGGAGCCCACTTGCGGTGGTATTGACACCCTCGGTGAGACCGGGAATTCCCGCGAGCGGAACGAATCCCTGGGCGAAGGCAACAAAGGGAACAAGAAGCACGATCGCAGATAAGAGAAACATTTTTCTTGCCCCGTTAGAAATAAATTTCGTTTTGTTCATATCAAATTTAGAATTTCTAATGGGGTTCATAAGCCGAAGAGGTTAGTGCTCGGTTGTGCGCCGAAAGAGAGTGAGAGGTTCGCCGTTGCCTTCGAGTAGTCGCCGGCCGAGGCGACGAACGAGAGCGTTGCTGTCCCCCGTCCGCTCCCGGTCGGTCGCAAGGTCAGCGCATTGCCTGTTTGCACCGCGTCGCCGTTCAGAAACCACTGGAGGAGCGGAGTGCCCGTCGTCGTTGGCAGAGAGAATGGTGCCGCATAGAGAGTCGATTCCGCCCCTTCGATAGTGTGGGTGCCGGAGAGCGCTCGGTCGAAGCGGATGCCGAGAAGCGGGCTGTTCTCGTATACACGCACCGACGGCTCCTCTGCGGAGAGCGAGAGCGTCGCGCCGCCCACGAGGCCCCCGTCCTGGCTCATAACTGTGAGAGAGATTTCGCGCGAACGATATTGGAGTGGTGAGGCGACGAGTATCGTCGTTTTGCCGATACCCGAAGCGTTTGCGATTTTGACGCCGTCGACCGCCCAGCTGTAGGAGAGAGCACTCGGACTTGAAGCCTTCCCTCCTGCACTGCGTAGATTTGACATCGCAACAACGCGTATCTTCCCTTCAAGCGGGACAAGCGGCTTCCCAGGGTAAAGCACGGGAGCCGAAGAAACTGGTTCGGCGATGAGGGCGACGTCCTGGGGCTGGACGGTAAGAGTTTGCCGATAGTCCGTCCCACCCGAGGCTATCGTCACTACGATATTCGTTATACTCCCCACCTTGCCGAGCGGGACGGCGAACGGCCGCACCGAGCCCTGGTACACATTCTTTCCGGCGACGATAATCGTCATCGTTGCGCTCGTCAGATCAATTGTCGGCGAGAGGAATGAGAGGGTCGCCGTGCCGTACGGCACTGGATACTGGGGGCTGACGGAGACGGTAAATGAAGTCGTGCCATCTTCAAGCTCTCCGAGCGATTGCGCCGCGACGACCGCGGGGAGCAGAAGGGTGATGATGAGAGAAGCAAAAAGTCCAAAACGCATATCCCTAGTATACCTCCGCCGACGCGAGTTGATCGGCCTGCGCTTGCATAAACTGCGCTTCACGCCAAGTTCGTTCCTGGAGCTGGCGTGCAGACTGTTCCTTTTTCCATTTCTTATATGCGGCCGTCTCAAGCTTGATCTGCCTTCTGTATAGTCTCCAAAGAATGACAGAAAATGCGGGAAATGCGCCGATAATCGGAATGATGCTCACGCCGAGACTTCCGGTAAGCCAGAGCCATGTGTTCTTGATCACTGCGAATATGCGCGCGTTTGTCCTAAGCATCCAAAAACCGAGCACAAGGAAAGCGAAAAGTCCCACCGCGTCCGCCATCACGATGCCGAGCGCCTCTATCGCGGGCATACCGGCGGCTCCCGCAGTCGCGGCGACCGCGGTGCATGTCCCCGCTACGATCTTCCCCCCGACTCCGGATACCGATGTTCCAAGAACATCATTCATCCCGACCGTGCAAAGGAGCGCCGCCAGCGCCGGGCCGAAGAACCAGAACATCTGGAAGAAGAGTCGAAGCAGGTCAGAGATCACGGCGACGGCGAGCACCGGCGCCGCTTTCGACCAGGTCATCACTTCCGGCGGCTCCGGATTATTTCTTTTCTGCGGCATACCGCTGTTTCTCCTGCTTTATCGCGAGAAGCTGGGATGGGTCGGAGGTAATGATCTGGTCCTCGGTGTAGCTCGCGACGACCTTGATTGCGACGTGCTTCATTCCGGCGAAGAAGAGCCCCTCCCCCACACCCGCCTCAAGCAGGAGATACTTCTCCTCGTCGGTGAGATTGAACGTCTGCTGGAGCACATCGATCGTCGTCGGCGACTGCTTCAACAATAATTGCATCGAAGAGTTCGTGAGGATCGGCCGCCCGTACGGGCTCTTCAAGAAGTCTTCGACGTCCTGGGTGATCGTGCAAACGCCCAGATAATATTTGCGTCCCCGCTTGGCGACCGAGTAGAGGAACGAGGCGGTGTCCTCGCTCTTCATCATCCACCACGCCTCGTCGATGATAAGGAGACGCTTCTTCAGCTCGTGACGCACTTCATTCCAGATGTAGTGCGTGATGATGTACATCGCCACCGGCTTCAGTTCGTCCTCCATATCGCGCACCGAGAACACCACGAACTGCTGTTTGATGTCGATATTCGTCGGCTGGTTGAGGAACCCCGCCCAGGTGCCGCGGGTATATTTCGAAAGCCGCTCGACCAGGGACTCACTCCCCTCCATACCGGAGAGCACCTGTTCGAAGTCGGAGAGAAGCGGCGGTTCCGCGCCGGTAAAGTCCGCATCGCCGGTGATGCCCTTGAGCGCATACGTCTCGCTGATAGCGCGGTCGACGATAGCGTCTTCCTCGGGCGAGAGCCCGGAAAGCATAATGCGGAAGAGCCCGACGAGCGCGATGATGTTGGAACGCAGGACATCCTTCGGGTCCTCATCCTCCTTCACGGGCGGAAGGTCGAACGGATTGATGTGGTGCTCGGAAGAGAGCGAGATATGGAACGAGCGTCCGCCGGTCGCCTCGGCGAGCTGTTCATATTCGCGTTCCGGATCAATGACGATGACGTCGGTGCCGAACATCAGCGAGCGCAGCACCTCGAGCTTGGTCGCATAGCTCTTGCCGGAACCGGACTTCGCGAACACGACCGAGTTGTAGTTCTCGAGCGAGAAGCGATCGAAGAGGATGAGCGAAGAGTTGTGGCGGTTGATGCCGTAGAGGATGCCGCGGTCGCTTGTAAGGTCGAATGAGATGAAGGGGAATATCGACGAGAGTGGCGAGGAATTCAGTTTCGAATTCACGAGGAGCTCGTCGGTGCCCAAGGGGAGGCAGGAGCGGAAGCCTTGTTCCTGCTGGAAGAGGGCCGGCTTCGTGTAGACGAGCTTCGCGTCGAGGATGCCGCGGATGTCGCCCTCCGTCTTCTCGATCTCCTCCCGGGAATCCCCGTAGAGCGCGAGATAGAGGCCGACGTCGAAGAGCTTCTCCTGCGCCTGCTGGAGATTGTCGCGCAGGCTCTCCAGGTCTTGGTACGCGGTATCGAGGAGCGGGTCGCGCACGAGCCCCTTCGCCTCACGCTCGTTGATCTGACTCTGGACTTCGGCGACCTTTTTCTGGAAGCCGCGGAGCGCCTGCTCGGTATCTATCGGGTGGATGAATATGGAAGCGTCGAGCACCTTGTCGAGATTGATAATCGGTGAGAACCATCCGTCGGTCAGGAAGCGCGGGTACGAGATGGTGTAGAACGCACGCACGAATTTCTCTCCGAGCTCGAGTTCGCGCGAACCGATTTTGAGCGCCGTCGGAGCGATGGTGTCGACGAGCTCGAGCGCCCCCTGCTTATAGATGTCTCTCGGCAGGACCGGCGTAACCACCGGTGCTTCTTCATTCTTTCGTTTCAAAAAGTCGAGGAGTGCCATATTAATTGTCGAGACGGATAGGATTCTCGAGCTCGCCCGGATTAAAGGAGCGATAGAGCAGCTCGATGACCTCCTCGGTGCCGAGCGGGACCGCGCGGACGCCGGTGCCCGAGAGTCCCGCGGCGACAAGCGAGAGCCTCTGTTCGAGCTGGGCGCGGTCCTCTTCGAACGAGGTCGCGGCGGCGGCGCTCTTGGTCGCCGCGCTGTCGCGTCGCAGGAAGCTGGCCGCGCCGGCGGTCGTGAGGCGGGGCGTGTACGCGACGACGACGTAGAAGGATTTCGTCATGATGTTCGCCTGGTCGGTAAAGGAGCGGACGAACTCGATATACTCGCGGAGCTGTATCCGCATAAGTTCGGTCTTCTGTTCGGGAGCCTTCTCCTCAAGGAGTGTGAGATACGGGCGCAGGTCCATACGGCGCGAGTTCACGACGATTTGTATCGAGAAGTCGAGCGTGTTGAGGAAATTCTGGAATCCGAGCGTGATGGCATGCTGTTCGTCGGCCGACTTAAGCCCGAAGTTGACGGAAGAGCAGATGAGCACGCCGCGATACCCGCCGTCCTTAAGGACGATGATCCCGTTCCGGATCTCTTTGACCGGGACAAATTGTTGCGTCGCGCCTGCGGGGGTCGTCGCCATATCAGGATTGCGGCTTTCCGCTGCCGGCCGACCCGTCTCCCGGCTTCACATCGAGCGACCAGGCGAGCTCCGAGAGCTTGCCGCGGGTGAGCTTCGGCGTGCCGCGCGGGACGCGGAGAGCCTCCTCAGCCGCCGCCGCGGCCGTAGCCGCGGCGCTCGCCTCCCCAGCCTTGGGCTCGCGGCGCTTCCAGAGGAAGAGCTTCGCGCCCGTATAATAATTGAATCCGGCCTCGAGCACCTCGATGAACGGCTTGCCATTTATCTTGTAGAACGCGAGCGCCGCGGCGAGCCCTGCCACCGGTAGCGAGAGGATAATAGCGAAGACTAGATTCAGGTATACGAAGAAAACGACGCAGAGCCCGCCGGCGCCGGCGACGTAGATAAACTGCTTCAAGGTCAGAGGACCTATGATCTTATCCTCGACCTCAATGAACTGCGGCACTTGGTACTCCATCCTCGTTAGTATAGCAGGAGTGCACAACGTAAAACGTAGCTGATGCTGGGTATATACTAATATTGTTCGAGCTGTTTTTGAAGGAGGGTGCGGCCATGAGCACGAGTACCGAAAGCGAAGAAAGATGTTTCGATTGCCATGAAATAATCAAAGCAGGAGTTGATGAATACAATCTTCAGACGATAGGCCTTCCTGGAAACACCGAGGCGACGGCGCATATATACTGTGGGTATTCGGAAGGAATGATGACGCAAGATGAATGATCGGCGAGGCAGCCACCATGCCGAGTCCGGGAGGGGTCTGACCCCTCCCGCTTTTTATACTCCGCCGGTGATGAGCCTGAAGAGCCAGACGACGAGATTAAAGAATGGGCCGACGAAGATATACGAAAATATGATGAGAAAGAGGATGAGGGAGAGCATTCCCGCACCGCGGACGCTCTGCTCCAGACGGTTTAGGCCGGAGGCGAGATGCCAGGGGAGCGCGGAACGCAGTACGGTGAAGCCGTCCAAGGACGGGAACGGAATGAGATTGAAGAGACCGAGGAAGAGATTAATGAATGCGATGGTCGCCGCGAGCGAGAGCGCCGTGGAGTCGAGCCCGGCCGCCGCTCCGAAGCGCACGATGAGGCCGAAGATGACTGCGAGTAGGATGTTCGTTGCGCTTCCGGCGACTGCGACGAGAGTCTCCCCCCAGCGTTGGTGCTTCAGATTGAACGGATTATAGGGCACCGGCTTCGCCCAACCGAACATAATTGGCGAGTGGGTGAAGACGAGAAGCGCGGGGAGGATGATCGAGCCCATCAGGTCGATGTGCGGGAGCGGGTTGAGGGTGAGGCGGCCGGCGAGTCGAGCGGTCGGATCGCCTAAGGAGTTGGCGGCGTAGCCGTGCGCCACTTCGTGCGCGATGACGGAGAGAATAAGGACGACGAGGGCGAGAAGGGTCTCCATGTTTGCTGATTCGCTTCCCTATGCTACCATGCGACGACTATGGCACGAGCCTGCGAAATCACCGGCAAGAGCACGCAAATCGGCGGGCGGTACTCGAACCGTACCCGCGCGACGCAATTCAATCCGACCGGCAAGGTCCGCCGCAAGGCCAATCTCCAGAAGCGTCGTATCTATGTGCCCGAGCTCAAGAAGACCGTTATCGTGGACGTCTCGGTCAAGGGTCTCAAAACGATAAAAAAGAACGGCGCCTTCGCCGCTCTCACCAAAGCCGGGGCTATTTAAAAAAGGACTTCGTAAGTCCTTTTTCGTATGTTGGTGTGGTACATTTTATGCCTATGACTTACACACCAAAGACATTTAACCTCACTACCCTACAGGGATTGTCGGAGAAGCAAGTGAAGGTGCATCTTGCGCTCTATGAGGGATATGTGAAAAATGTGAACCTTATCCTCGAAACGCTCAAAGGCTATGCGGCCTATGGCGACAAAGCGACCGAAGGCGACAAGTACGCGATTACCGAATTGCGCCGCCGCTTCGCGTTTGAGTTCGACGGGATGCGCCTGCACGAATACTACTTTGAGCAGTTTGAAGGAGGCGCGCAGGCGTTCTCCGACGGCGCACTCGCTTCGGCCGCTGCGGAAAAATACGGGAGCAAGGACGGCCTCGTTGCACATATAAAGGAAGTCGCGGGGACTCGCGGCATCGGCTGGGTAGTTGTGTATTACGACCCGCGCGGGAAGTCGCTCCACACGGTCTTCGTGAACGACCACGAGCTCGGACAGCTCGCCGGTCTCCCTATCCTGCTTGCGCTCGACCTCTGGGAGCACGCGTATATGGTGGACTATGTGCCGGCAGAGAAGAAGAATTATGTGGACGCCTTTTTGACGAATCTTAATTGGTCGGTGGTTGAAAAGCGTTTCGACGCGGCCATATAAGAAACCCCGCGCAGAGCCGCGGGGACCAGGGTTTCTTGCTGGATAGAGATGCGGCCTCCGCCGCACACATTTTAAATTCGGTCAGTCACTCCCAAAATAGGAATTTTTGGAGCTTTGACCGAAATCCAGTAGACAAGCGCGGCGTAAGCGAGAATCACAAGTACGAACGGGAAGCGTTCAAGCGTGAACGCCGCATACGGCAATGCAGAACTTTTTTCTGCTATGAAGATGAAATAGCGCATAAGGATAAGCGCGGGAAATCCCGCGACGGTGGCGATGAGCGGAACGAAAGTCCCTACGGTCATACCGATGATTCCCGCGACAGCGGCCGAGGCCATCGCGAGCGGCACGAGCGGGTTCACGAGCAGATTCGCCGGTAGGGCGACGAGCGAGAAGAGCCCGATGTTGTATAGGAGGAGCGGGAGGACGGCGACTTGTGCCGCAAGCGTCGTCGCGATTGTATTAATCCAAAAGCCGCTCGGGGAAAAAGATTTTTGAGAGCGTTCCGTCCCGCCCAAGGGCGGGATTGCACTTGGCAAATAACTCTCAAAAATCTTTTTTCCTCTCGCCGCGATGAGTGTTTCGATAATAGGCGCGAGCCAGATGATGCCCGCCGTCGCGGCGACCGAGAGACCGAAGCCGGGGTCGAAAATAAGATAGAGCGGATTCCAGATGAGCATCAAGAGGACTGCGACAAGGAGCGCGCGGCTTGCGGCGTAGGAGCGGCCGGTCGCGCGCGCATAGAGCGCGATGACCGCCATTATCGCGGCGCGCACGGCCGTGGCGGAGATGCCGGCGATGCCGACAAAGAGGAGGAGTGCCGCGCCGCCGGCAAAGAACTGAAGTCGGCGCGGGAGCGCGAGGAGCGCGAAGAAGGCCATCACCCACTCGGCTACTATCATCACGTTGTAGCCCGAGAGCACGATTATCTGCACGAGTCCCGAGCGTGTGAAGGCGTCTTTAAGTTCTGTTCCGAGCCCCTCCTTCCCTCCTATGACGATGCCGCCCGCAAGCGCCGAGTCCGGCATCGGTAATGCGCGGTTGAGCCCATCGAGGAATGAATGTTTGATGCGTGCGAGAAATGCAGGGAGCGAATACCAGGGCGCCGGTTCTACTGTGTGTATCGAGCCGTATTGGATAAGGAAGCGGATGCCGCGCGCCTGCAGGTATTTATCGTAGCGGAATGTCCGACCATTCTCCGTTTCAAACGCCTGCGGGAGCGTAAGCGTCCCGTATACGCGCACGCGGTCGCCGACCGCTACGCGAGCAGAGAGCGGCATTACCGCGAGCATCCCCACATCCTCCACTTCAATTCCGATACGCTGATTCTTCTCGCGCACATCGGGGTCGCTCACTACGACGCCCTCATAGCTCACGCGATGCCGCAGGTCGCGCGTAAACGCCTCTGGCGCGGGCGTGTCGGCGACCGCCGAACGCACCATTCCGAACGCGACGCACAGCAGAAACACCGCGGCGAGCCCCGTTAGAGATAATGCTCCTTTGGAACCTGGCGCGCTCCCCACGCGCATCTCTAATGGGGCGAGTGAGTACACTCGCCGCGACTCCGCAAAAAGTATCGCTCCGCCAAACAGCGCCGCGAGTAGTAAAACAAACACCACCACCTCCCAGCCGAAATAAAAAAGCGAGCGGGCAAATATCCCGCTCGCAAATCCCGAAACGATGGCGATGAGAATACCCATGAGCTAACTACAGTATAGAATCTTTGCTTCCTTTAATGTCATTAATTTTGTCGAGAACAAAGAGACAGTAATTTTTTACCTAAATAGGTGATATCAATTCGCCCGTGTTGAAATTTAGCTTTAATCTTCTGATCAGTCTCAATTAAGTCTTTTATCGCAATAGCCCGCGGGTTATTCTCTAAGTGATGATAAATCTTATCTACAGCAAATACAAAATTCGGTTGTCTTTCAATTAACCCAAGAGAAATCATGTTATCGATATAAGCGTCCAAATTTGCGGAAGCACCAAGTTTAACAACTTCTGGTAAACAATTAAAATTTTTCGCTATTACTTTGTATCCAGTTTGGCCCTCTACCGTGCGCTGAATTTCCATTACTGGCAAACTTCCTGTAATAACAACATCTCGAGTCCCTTTCTCCAATCCATGCTGGGCAATTTCAGCGTCAGTTGGTTCTGGTATTACTACTCTATTTGATGGTGAATTAATATATTCAAGAATTTTTATTTCATCCGCTGTTAAACGATTTAATATCTCTATGAAAGTGATAAGGACTTTGCTCGCATGTTCTTTCTTTGAAGCTGTAGCTAAAATTTCCGCATAATAATCTGCAACTTTTTCTTCATCGGTGAATCTCATCTTCTCAAGAATAGGAACCAAAATTCTAGTATCAGGGGAAACAAGGTCTTCTTCTTTTAATCCTTCGAGCTTATCTAAATAGAGATGTATATTTTTCTCGAATATTTGTGCCATCCGACCAACAGGCGAAGCAAAGAGTGATACACACTGTGCCAGAGATTTGCCGACTACACGAATAGAAGGTTGAGCGGCGTCTTGATAAACTGCCGTTGCATTTGCTTTGACAATCTCTTTAACTGCATTTGCTTCTTCCAACATATCTCAGGATTATACGCCCCTATCCATCGCTTCGTTCGCGAGGGCGTCGGCGTCGGAGTTTTCTTCGCGGAAGACGTGTGTAAACGAAACCTCTTTGAATCCGGATGCGGCCTCGAGGAGCCGTGCGAACTGCGCCTTCATCGTCGGGTGCTTCACCTTGTACACGCCCTTCATCTGCTTCACGACGAGTTCGCTGTCCATCTTCACTACGACCGTCGCGGCGCCCGCTTTCTTCGTGCCGATGAGTTTCGTAAGTGTTTCAAATGCGAGAATGACCGCCTCATACTCGGCATAATTATTTGTGCGTGTGCCGAGAAATTCTGACACGCTCGCGACCGAGTTCCCCAGGTGGTCGCGTATCATCGCGCCCGCGCCCGCCGGCCCCGGGTTCCCCCGCGACCCCCCGTCGGCATGGATGGTGAATTGCATGAGGAACACTATACACCTGCGGAGCCAGAAGTTGACTTAATAATTTGGGAGAGTAATCTCGAGCGAGATTCAAGAGATGTCTGATCAACCAGTTTCTATACAGAAGGAGAAGCGACGATGGAACAGCCGGTTCAAGTGTTGGAGCGTTTGTTAACCGAACGCGGAATCAACCCTGACGTACACGGTACGGATATCGGGTTCTTGTATCTACCCGGTGGCCACGCGTTCAAGGGTGAGGCGTGGGCGGATACGGAATCTGCGGCAATCAAACTCTGGCTCTACCATTCTTCCCTCAATGTGGAAGACGAAAAACTGTTGCAGGCCAAACTGGTAAAGGTGAACGAGAAGTCAGCAATGAAAGACGCGGGTGTCCGCTGGATGAGATTCGTCTTCGCCCATAACCACCTTGGCTTCTTCGCCCAACTTAACGAACGGGAGAAGCCGTTCGAGGAAGGTACGGCCCGTCTCCGACTGGATGCCCTGTTGAAGCTGATGGAATCGGAGCTCCCTAACCTGATTGCGTAGGCGCAATCACAAGCCCCGGAAGGAAATCGCCCCGATTTCCTTCCGGGGCTGTTTTCATTTTTATACCAACCGAATATCCAAAAGTCGCAGGCGGACGGGAGAGCCGCGGGAGAAGGTGTCGCGCTCGAGGTGTGCGAGGAGATTCGCGCGACTTCCCTTCGCAAGCGTACCCGCGATGCGCGCGACCGCGCCTTTTACAAAAAAGGTGACCGCATCAATGCTTCCATTTCCTTCGTTCACATCAATTTTCAATTTCAAATGCTCCTCTGCTTTCCCGAAGCGTGAAATCTCGCGGAGCGACACATCGCGGAGCAAGAACACCGGTTTTTGGTTGTTCATGCCGAAAGGAGCGAGACGCTCCACCTGTCTCAAGAAGGCGTGCGTCGCTTCTTCGGGAGCGATCGCCGCGTCGGCGCGGGCGAGAAGCGGATCAATCTGCTCAACATCGGCGGTAATGCGCTCGTATGCTGCAACGAGCCGATCTTCGAGGAAGAACACTTCCGTATCGATGACAGTGAAACCTCCTGCGGCCGCGTGTCCGCCGAATTGTGCAAATGTGTTCTCGGTTGCGCGTAAGAGTTCCATCATTTGCGCCGCACCGCCGTTTCGAAATGAACCTTTCAGACTCATGTTCCCTTCGCGCCCCCAGAGGAAGACGGGGCGCTCATATTCGTCTGCGATAGTGTTCGCGACAAGCCCGAGGAGTGCCGGCCGCCACTCCGGGTCGCCGAGCGCGATGATGCTCCTCACTTCACCGCGCTCTTTGAGCCGGGTGTGCACCGCGCGCGTGATAGCGCCCGCCTGCGCCTTCCGCTCCCTATTTAATTTCTCCAGTTTTTTCGCAAGTGCATCCGCCTCGTTCTCGTCAGTAGTCGTGAAGAGTTGGAACGCATCGCGCGCCTCCCCCATGCGGCTCGCCGCATTCACGCGCGGCGCGACCATAAAGCCGACATCGTCTTCAGTAATGGCGCGCTGGTCGACGCGCGCCGCGCGCAGAAGTTTCTGGAGTCCGATGCGCGGGGATTTGCGCAACACCTTTAATCCATAGGTTGCGAGCAGGCGGTTCTCATCCATAAGCGGGACCATATCTGCGATGGTCGCGAGCCCGACCATATCCAAGAGCCACTTCTCCCAGCCTTCTGGCACTTTCTCGCGAAGCGCGGGCGCGCTCGCAAGCGTCGCGCACACGAGCTTCCATGCGACGCCCGAACCGCAAAGCCCGCGGAAAGGATACGTTTCGTCTGCGCGCGCATTCGGATTCAATATTGCAAACGCATCCGGCAATTTCTCTTGTGGCAAGTGATGGTCGGTGATGATAACTTCCATCCCGAGTTCATTCGCGCGCTGTACTGGTGCCACGTCGGTGATGCCGGAGTCTACCGTAACGATAAGCTTCACGCCGTTTGCCGCGAGCTTCTCCACACCGGCGACATTCATACCGTAACCTTCAAGGTGGCGATGCGGAATGTAGTTCTCAAAGTTCGCTCCCGCTTTTTTCAAGAAGTCGTGGAGGAGCACGGCGCCCGGGATGCCGTCGCAGTCGTAGTCGCTCCACACCGCGATCTTCTCTCCGCTCGTGATGGCGCGTGCGAAACGCTCCGCCGCTTTTTTCATATCAACCATCAGGAACGGATCGTAGAGATGCTCGTCGTAAGAAGGATTTAAAAACTTTTCCGCCTCTTCTTTCGTCGTGATGCCGCGGCGCGCAAGCAGCGCCGCGGTGAGGTCGTCGTACGCTACGAGCTCTTCGCGCAACGTGTCATCAAGCGAATCGTGGAGCGGAAACATATGAACGCCATTGTATACTTATCGGATGGAAAACTGTATTTTCTGCAAAATCGTCTCGGGTGAAATTCCGGCAACGAAGATATACGAGGACGAAAATTTCCTCGCTTTTCTCGATATCCATCCGCAAACTCCGGGACATACGCAAGTCATTCCAAAGGCTCATTATCGCTGGGTCTGGGACGTGCCGAACGTCGGCGACTATTTCGAATTGGTCAAAAAAATAGCCCAAGCACAGCGGAAGGCATTTGGCACCGAATGGATCCTCTCAAAAATAGTCGGCGACGAAGTGCCGCACGCGCATATCTGGGTCTTCCCTAGTAATGAAGCCAAGGGCGACAAAGATAACTTACAGGAGAACGCAGAAAAAATCCGTCAGGCGCTCCTCTAAGACTCGAGCGCCTCGATGCCGGGGAGCGTGCCGCTCGCGAGGAAGTCGAGCATCGCGCCGCCGCCGGTCGAGACGAAGGAGAATTGTGATAAGAGGCCGAGTCCTTCGATAGCGGCGATCGTATCGCCGCCGCCGACGACCGAACGGGCGTTCGAATCCGCAATAGCGCGGGCGAACTCATTGGTCGCATCGATAAATCCATTTTCATAATTCCCTAACGGGCCGTTCCAAAGGATTGTCTTCGCCGTACGGGCGATATCGGCGAGGAGCGTGGAGGTCTGCGGGCCGTGGTCGAGAATGATCTCATCGGGCCGCACCTCTCCAGACAAGGCGACATGCGCTCGCCCGCGCGCTCGCGACGTGCCGAACGCGTCCGCCGGTATGACGAGCGAATCCGACGGCAGGATGAGCTTCGGGCTGGCGAGGAGCTTCCGTAAAGCCGCTTCGTCGGCATTCGAGACAAGCGACTTCCCCACTTCTCGCCCCGATGCCCTGAGGAAGTCGTTCGCGAGCGCACCGCCAATGAATACCGAATCGTATTTTTCTAAAAGAGTGGAGAGTACCGCTTCTTTCGTACTGAATTTCGCGCCGCCGATAACGGCGAGGGCAGGGTGCGCGGGCGCGAGCGCCCGCGAGAGTTCTCGCACCTCTTCCTCGAGAAGGAGGCCAGCATAGGAGGGTAAGAGTTTCGGCACGCCGACGATCGAAGCGTGCGCGCGATGGCAGGTATCAAAGGAGTCTTGCACGAAAACGTCGGCGAGTGCGGCGAGCTCACGCGCGAAAGCAGGGTCATTCTTTTTTTCTCCGATGTGGCGCCGCAGGTTCTCGAGGACGAGGATCTTCCCGGGTGCAAGGTCGCGGATTATAGAGCGCGCTCGCGCCCCGATGCTCTCCGGGCAGAAGGTAACGCCCGAGATGAGTTTGCCGAGCGCCTCGGCGGCGGCTTGAAGCGTCTCGGTCCCCTGTCCGCTGACGTGGCTTATGAGCACCACCCGCGCCCCGTGGTCGCAGAGGAAGCGGAGGGTCGGGAGCGCCCGGCGCAGACGGTAATCATTGGCGACCTTTCCGTTCTCGATCGGTACGTTGAGCGAGGCGCGCACGAGTATGGGAACGTTCGCAAAGAGCGGGATGTCGCGGATGGTGCGCATTGTTAGACGAGCTGCTTTACCAGGAGTGAGAACGTGCGCGGGTCGACCGAGGCGTGCCCGACGAGGAGCCCGTCGACGCCGCCGATGACGGCAAGCGCCCGGACATTTTCCGGTTCGACGGAGCCGCCGTAGAGCACGAGCGAGCGAGCGGAACTTTTCCCCGGCAGAAGCTCGGCGAGCACCTTCCGGATGTAGAGCACCATCTCCGCGAGGTCGTCCGGGCTGATGGCGGCCGCGGCGGTCTTCCCTATCGCCCACACGGGCTCGTAGGCGACGACGACCTGCGCGCGCTCCTTGGGCGCGAGCGACTCGAGCGCGAGCGTCAGCTCCTCGCGCACGACAGCGAGATAGCGTCCTTCGCCGTCGCGCTCCGCTTCGCCGACGCAGAGGATGGGAGTGAGCCCGTGCGCCAGCGCGTGCGCGAGTTTCTCTGCGATGCTCGCCTCGGTATCGCCCGCCGCCCGCCGCTCCGAATGTCCGATGATGGCGTACTTCGCACCTGCGGCCGCATACGCCTGTGCGGTCACCTCGCCCGTTACTGCGCCACCGGTCGTACGGGACACGTCTTGTGCGGCGAAGGCGACTTTCGACTTGTTCCTTGCCGCGAGCGCGCCGAGCAAAGGCGCGGGTGGCGCGAGCACGATCGTAGCACCGGTCGCGCGCGCGAGCCGCTTCCCGAGCGCGAAAAGCTCCTTCGCCTTCGCGCTGTTCTCAACGTAGGCCTTCCAATTAGCGACAATGAGCATACCGATAGTATACCAGCCGCCCCTCCGGGGAGCCGATGCGCTTGGTATACCCCATGAGATAGCAGGTATTTCGTGCAATAACTTCAAAGGAAGGTCGTATCTCACGGGGTATACTGCACCAAGTGATTTCTGCAAACAAAAAAAGAGGATTCACCCTAATCGAAATGTTGATTTCGATACTCATCCTGAGCGTGACGGCCGCTTTCGTAACAATCGTCATCGGGACGATCAAGGTTTCTCGCGATGCGGCATATGAAAATGTCGCGTTCCGTATCGCGGACAGCAAGCTCGATGAGTTTCGCGCAACAGGCTATGACGCGCTCCCGGCAAGCGGCGTATTCTCCGACCCGGAGCTGGCGAGTCTACCGCAGGGGATGGCGAGCACGAGCGTCAGCGACTGGAATGCGGGGACGAAACAGGTAACAGCAGGTGTCTCCTGGCGGGACGCCGACGGCCTCACCCGCTTCGTGTCGCTCACGACGCTTATTACGGAAATCGGCGGCCTTTAAATCTATGTCCCGCGGCTTCTCTCTTATAGAACTGGTGATCACGATAGCCCTTTCCGTGATCCTTATGCTCGCGATTGCACAGCTCTACGTCGTATATGGCCGCGTCATCGCATTTCAGAAGTCGTCGATCGATGTGGCGCTCGGCGGGAGCGGCATTATGGATGCGGCGCGCGCCGCGGGTCTCCAGGCCCGGCGTGTCGTCGCGGCACATACGTTCTCCGGCGTCGCGTACGCCTCCGGGACAACAACGGCGATATTCGAACTTCCCGCCATCGATGCTTCGGGCGCCATCATTGCGGGCGCATACGACTACATCGCCATTTCCGCTTCCGGTACGAACGCTTATCGTCTCACCGACGCGGCGCCCGGCAGTGCGCGCCTCTCGGGAGAAAAGCGCCTGACGGGCGTTCTCGACGCGCTCAGTTTCGCCTATGACAATCCCAGCTTCCCTTCAGTGGCGAGCGTGACGGTCGACGCGACGACCAGCGCCACACGGAACGGAGAAACAGCATACACACACCTTCGCAGCCATATCTATTTACGAAATCTATGACACACCGCCTTTCCTCACCCGCGCGCGGGTCCATCCTTCTCCTCGCCCTCATCGTGAGCGCCGTCGTGATGACCGTCACCGTCAGCTTCTTCGATTACTTCGCAAGTTCCGTGCATGCCGAACGGTATGCGCTCGCGAGTGCGCAGGCGCGCTCCCTCTCGGAAGCGGGTATCGATACGGCAGTGTACGAGCTGAATCAGGACTCCGGCTATTCGGGAGGGAGCGAGACCCCGCTCGGCAACGGGACTTTCAGTATCTCGGTGGCGAGCATCGACGGCAACACGAAGCGCGTGACGGTCACCAGCTTCGTTCCGAACAGCGTGGATCCGATCGCGACGAAAGTCGTCCAGGCGACGGTGAGCATAAATTCCTCCGTCGTCTCGTTCAACTACGGCGTGCAGGTGGGAGAAGGAGGGGTCACGATGAGCAACGGCTCGCGCATTGAAGGCAATATTTTCTCAAACGGCAGTATTTCCGGTAACGGCACGATCACCGGCGACGCCACACTCGCGATGGGCACCGACCCGGTCGCCGAACAACAGTGGACGGTACAGAACGCCGGCTTCAATATAGGCGATACCTCCGCGCATGCGGACGTCGCGCAATCGTTCAAGCTGTCGGTCGGCGCCGCTCTCGCGAAGATAAGCCTGAATGTGAAAAAGACGGGGAGCCCGGGCGACCTCAGCATCAAGCTCGTGACCGACAATAACGGCAAACCGTCGACGACCGTGCTCGCAAGCGGCACTCTGCCGGCGTCGCTCATCACGACCGCCTACGGCTTCGCCGATAGTACGCTCGACGGCACCCCCTTCCTCGCGGCGGATCAGACCTATTGGATCATCGCGATTGCGTCCGTAAACTCGAACAACTATTTCATCTGGGGGCGGGACAGCAACGGCGGCTATACGAGAGGCGCAGCGAAGTACAGCAGTAATTGGAACGGGTCGAATCCGACCTGGACCAGTATCACGGGCGATCTCGGTTTCAAGACGTACATAAGCGGAATCCCCACGACGCTGAGCGGAGTGACGGTCGGCGGAGATGCGTGGGCCTATGGCCTCTCGAGCTGTTCTATCGGCGGCGACGCATCGTACCAGACCATCTCGAGCTGTAGCGTCGCGGGAACGCAGTACCCCGGCGCAGCTGTCGAGACGCCGGCGCCGTTCCCTATCAGCGATGCGCAAATCGCGGAGTGGGAGGCGACCGCTGAAGCGGGCGGTACGACGGCGGGGCCGTATTCCATCTCCGGCGCTCAGACACTTGGACCGAGAAAGATTAACGGGAATCTCACCGTGACGAACGGAGGAGTGCTCACCCTCTCGGGCCCGGTGTGGGTGAACGGGAATATCACTCTCTCCAACAACGCTTCTCTTCTCGTCTCGCCGGGCACCGGCACAAGCGGCGCGATACTCATCGCCGACGCGCCGAGCGCGACGACGACGAGCGGGAGAGTCACTATTTCGAATAATGTCATCATCGACGGGAACGGGAGCGAGAACAGCTTCCCGATGATCATCAGCACGAACACCGGGTCGGAGGCGATCGAGCTCTCCAATAATGCGTCCGGCGTCATCCTGTACGCGCCTCACGGCGGCATAGAGGTCAGCAATAATACGACCGTGAACCAGATAACGGCGAAAAGTCTGGAGTTAGAAAATAATTCAACCGTTGTCTATCTGAGCGGCCTGCAGAATGCGAGTTTCTCGAACGGACCGGGCGGCTCGTGGACAGTCGTGCCCGGCACCTACGCGATCACACGCTGACTTTTATATCGCCGAGGAGAGTTGGTAGATCGGCGCTATCATCGAGACGGCGAAGACGCCGACGACGGAACCGATAAGGAGCATCAGTATCGGCTCGATGATGGTCGAGAGGTCCTTCGTTTTCTCCGCGACATCTCCCTCATAAAATTCCGCGATCTGCTGTAGCATCTCGGCGACCTTGCCGGTCTCCTCCCCCACGGCGAGCATATCGCTCATAAGAATAGGATACAGATCCGTATGTTCAGAAAATGACATCGAGAGAAGCTCGCCTTTCTTCACGTGCGCCTCGGCCTCCGCCACCACCTTCGCGAACGCCTCCGCGTGGACGACTTCCCGGGTTATAGAGAGAGCTTCGAGTACCGGCACTCCGGCAGAGAGGAGCGAAGAGAGGGTGCGGGACGCGCGCGCCGTATACGTCTCGCGCACCAGCTCGCCTATGACGGGTATGTGGAGCGCCGCCGCGAGCACCACGCGGCCGCCCGGCCGCGAACGCACGAAGAAGATGATTCCCACAAGGAGCGCGACGAGCGCAAGGAGGACGAGCGAGGCGTGAGCGACCATAAAGTCCGACAGGGCGACGATGGCGCGTGTGGCGAGCGGCACTTCCACGCCGAGTGAGGTGAAGGTGCTGGTCAGGGTCGGCACGACGTAGATGAGCATCAGGATGCCGACGATGATGACGGCGGTAATGACGATTGCCGGATAGATCATCGCGCCCCGTATCTTGCGCACCAGCTCTTCCGAGCGTTCCATTTGGAGCGCGACGACGGTGAGCGAGCTGGCCAGGGAGCCTGACTCCTCTCCCGCCCGCGCCATCGCGACGAATATCTCGGGGAAGACATTCGGATACGTAGCGAGCGCCTCGTGGAACGAAGAACCTTTCCTGACCGATTCGGAGAGGCCGGTGGCGATCGCCTTGAGATTTTTATTACTCGATTGACGTTCGATGATCGAGAGCGCGCGGGAGATGGAGAGGCCGGCGGAGAGCATCGCGGAGAGATTCTTGGCGGTGCGGATGACCTCCCGACGCTTCACTCCTGTACCGATCGTCATAGTGAGGCGAGACAAGAGCGCAAAACCGAACCCGTGCTGTTCTTCTATCGAGGCAACGAAGCCGCCCTCGTTCTTTATTTGTCCGTAGACCTCGAAGCGCGACGCCGCCTCGACAATGCGCACTTCGTCCGCCGCCCCCTCCTTCTTTATCGTGACGCGGAATTTCATACTATTCGGATATCGCGCGGAGGACTTCTTCGAGAGAAGTGATGCCGCGCGCCGCTTTGTAGAGGCCGTCCTCGAGCATCGTGAGCATCCCTTCTTTCTTCGCCTGCGCTTCGATGGCGTCGCTCGTGCTCGAGTGGAGGATGATCTCGCGGATAGCGGGCGAGACCGGGAGGACTTCGTGGATGCCGATGCGGCTCTTATACCCATCAGCACATTCGGCATTCGGCACCGGATGGTAGAAGGCGAGATCGTCGAGTGTGGAACCCGCCTTCACTACCTTTTCATCGGTCAGCGCCTTGAACGCCGCATCAAATTCCTCTTTATCAGCGATTTTCGCGCGCGTAGTCGTATCAAGCGCGTACGCCTCCTTGCTCTCACAGAGCCGGCGCACGAGCCGCTGGCCGACGATGACGCGGACGGTCGAGACGAGAAGGAACGGCTCGACGCCCATATCGATGAGTCGCGGGATAGCGCCCGCGGCGCTGTTGGTGTGGATAGTCGAGAGCACCAAGTGGCCGGTAAGCGCGGCGTTGATCGCAAGCGAGGCGGTCTCGCTATCGCGTATCTCGCCGACCATAATAATGTCAGGGTCCTGGCGCACGAGCGAGCGGAGCCCGTTCGCAAAGGTGAATCCTATCTGCGGGTTCACCTGCGTCTGGTTCACGCGCTTCATCTGGTACTCGATAGGGTCTTCAACGGTCGAGATATTCACGTCCGGGCGGTTCAAGATATCGAGCATCGTGTAGAGCGTCGTCGTCTTACCGCTGCCGGTCGGCCCCGAGATGAGGATGATGCCGGTGGTCTGCTTGAGCGCATGATGGATGTGTTCCATATTCTCGCCGTGCAGGCCCAAAGCCTCAAGCGTGAAGCCTTCGCCGGTTTCGCGCAAAAGCCGCATTACCGTCTTCTCGCCGAAGAACGTCGGCAAGATTGATACGCGGAAGGAAACACGGTCTGCCTCGGTCTCCATCTTGAATCGACCATCCTGCGGGAGACGCTTCTCATCGAGCTTCAAGTTCGAGAGCACCTTGATGCGCGCGACGATGCCCGCCGCCGCGGACTTCGGTAGGGTCATCGCGTCGTGAAGGATGCCGTCGATGCGATAGCGCACCAGCACCTCGGCCTCCATCGGCTCGATGTGGATGTCGGAGGCGCCCTGCACGATAGCGTGCCGGAGCAGAGTGTCGACGATGCGCACGATCGGCAGGTCTTCGGCCATCTTCTTCAGATCGTCGCCGGAAAGGTCTGAATTCCCTTCTGCGATGACGCTGATCTTGCCCGCCTCGGTCGAGATGATGTCGCCGAACTCGTCCTTGAGCGACTTCTGGTACTGCAGGAGTGCGTTCTTGATGCTCTCGGTATCCGTGAGGCGGCTCAATATCTTCAGTCCCGTCTTCTTACGCACCGAATCTATGGAGGCGAGGTCCTCGACATCGAGCATCGCCACTTCGAGCGAGTCGCCTTCCTTCTTGTACGCGATGATGTTGTGCGTGCGCGCAATCGGCTCCGGGATGAGCGCGAGTACGTCGGCGGGGATGCGGTGCTCCTTCAGATTCACGAACGGGATGCCGAGCACGTACGCCTGGATGCGCCGGAGCGCATCTTCGGAGAGTGAGCCGCGCGAGACGAGCATATCGCCGAGCGACTGTCCGCGCTTCTTCGCCTCTATGCCGGCCGCGTCGATCTCCGACTTAGCGACAAGGCCGGAATCAGTGATGAACTCTTTCAGTTCCCCTTCCGAAACGTGCATATATGGTGCAGTATACCCGACTACGCTCCTCTGTATTACCGCACGGTGTCTAACATCGTGTACCTAAGCCGCGGGCGAACGGCTCAGACGGGGTCTGAGCCGTTCGCCCGCGCACCGAGATTGACGCGCGGAGCGTATCTGGTATACTTCCCATCAAGCGGATGCCCCTTCGGGGCTTTCTTTATAAAAGTGCGACATACACAATCCATATGATAGACCTCAAAACAATCAATGCGGTGCTCGGGGAGTTCGAGGACCGTGGCATCAGCCGCGAGACGATGATCGATGCTATCGAGAGCGCGATGGCGACCGCCTACAAACGCGAATACGGCAAGCGCGGGCAGGTTGTCCACGCCAAGCTCGACCTCAACACCGGCACTATCGCCTTTGAACAAGTAAAGACCGTCGTGGATGACACGACGGTGCGTTTCCCCGCGCCGGACGAAGAGATTCCCGAAGAGCACGGCCACGCACATGGGTTCCACGAAGGCGACGAACAGCTCGCTGAGGGCGAACTGCCGCGCTTCGATTCTGAGAAGCACATCCTGCTCAATGATGCGAAGCTGATGAAGCGCGGTGCGTCGGTGGGCGAGGAGATCATCTTCCCGCTTGAGCCGCAGGACGACTTCGGCCGCATCGCGGCGCAGACCGCCAAGCAGGTGGTCATCCAGAAGGTGCGCGAGGCCGAGAAACTCTCGATGATGGAGGAATTTGGCGAGAAGAAGGGTGAGATCGTGAGCGGCATCGTCCAGCGTATGGAGCGCGGCGCCATCTTCGTTGACCTCGGGCGCACGACCGGCATCATCCCCTACGAGGAGCAGATACCGGGCGAGCGGTACCGTATGGGCGAACGCATCCGCGCGTACCTCTATGCGGTAGACGAGGGATTCCGCGGAGTGTATCTGCGGCTCTCCCGCGCGCATCCGAAGTTCGTCGTGAAGCTTTTCGAGATGGAGGCGCCGGAACTCGCGAGCGGCGCTATCGAGGTGAAGGCGCTTGCGCGCGAGCCGGGCAGCCGCACCAAAATCGCCCTCGCTTCGAAGGATCCGCATGTGGACCCGGTCGGTTCCTTGGTCGGACAGCGCGGCGTGCGCGTCTCGACCGTGATGAGCGAACTCGGCGGCGAGCGCATCGACATCATCGAATGGAACGATGACGTAGCGGCCTTCGTGAAGGAGGCGCTCTCCCCCGCCACTCCGATCTTGGTCGAGCTCGACGAGACCGACCATCGCGCCACCGTGACCGTCGCCGAGGATGAACAGTCGCTCGCTATCGGCCGCGGCGGACAGAACGTCCGGCTCGCGGCGAAGCTGACCGGCTGGAACATTGATATCGTTTCTACGGGCGGCTCCGAAGTCGCTGAGTCTGACGGCGAGACCGTCGCCGTTGCCGACGCGCCTATCGAAGAGGATCCGGCAGAAGCGGCAGGCGTGATGCCGACCGAGAGCGCAGAGATCGTCACCGACGCTACTCCGGAGACGACCGCGCTTCCGGCTGAAGAGGAACTTGTCGAACTCCCCGCGAGCGACGAGACCGTCGCCGACGCAGAAGAGGACCGCGACAAAGCGAAGGACGAATAGCGTATCGCTGTTGTATAATCGGCGCATATGAACCTCTTGCACGATATTGAACCGGGGACGAAGAGCGAGATGAACGTTATTGTTGAGATCAACAAAGGCTCGCATAACAAGTACGAGATAGATAAAAAGACCGGTCTCATCGCGCTCGATCGCGTCGCGCATACCGCACAGAGCTTCCCCTTCGACTACGGCTTCGTGCCGCAGACCTTGTGGGACGACGGCGACGCGCTCGACGTCGTCCTGCTCACGACCTACCCGCTTCTTCCCGGCATTCTCGTCCGGGCGCGCCCGGTCGCGCTCACGAAGATGATCGACGGCGGCGATGCCGATGATAAGGTCATCGCCGTGCCGGTCGACGATCCGCGCTGGAAGGAGGTGCAAGATCTGGCGGACGTGAATCCGCACACGCTCAAAGAGATCGAACACTTCTTCACGACGTACAAAATATTGCAGAATAAGAAAGTCGTGATCAACGGGTTCGAGGGACGCGTCGCGGCGGAAGTCGCGTTCGAACGCGCGCGGAAGCTGTACGACGATCACCCAGTAGGCGATTCTGCTGAATCGAAATAATATGGAAACCGAGAAAATCCTTCCGCCTGAAGAATTTCTGTCACACACTCCCGCGCCTGTGCGACCGCCGGTGGTTCAGGCGCCACCAGCGCCACCAGCGGTGCCCGGCGTCCCGTCGCCGAAGGCACAGCAGTGGGGCGTCGTCATCTCCATCGTGATTATCGTGCTGATGATTGTCATCGGCGCCTTCTACGCTTGGGGCGAGCGTATCGCACAGGAAAATGAGCTTCTGACCCCGTTCTCTGCCGAGTAGCATTTACCATAAATTATCACTCTATGCATATGCAAAAACAATCTCGTGCCTCAATGCTTGTCCCGATGGTTATCGAGAAGAGCCAGTTCGGCGAGCGCGCGTATGACATCTACTCGCGTCTCTTGAAGGAGCGCATCGTCTTCCTCGGCGGTCCTATCGACGACGACGTCGCTAATCTCGTCATCGCCCAGCTTCTCTTCCTTGAAGCGGAGGACCCGAAGAAAGATATTTCGCTCTACATCAACAGCCCTGGTGGCTCGGTCACCGCGACGCTCGCGATGGTGGACACGATGAATCACGTGAAGCCCGCAGTTTCGACGGTATGTGTCGGCATGGCGGCCTCGGGCGCGGCGATACTTCTCTCCGCGGGGCAGAAGGGCAAGCGCTATGCGCTCCCGAACGCCGAGGTGATGATCCACCAGCCGCACGGCGGCGCCGAGGGTCAGGCGACGGATATCGAAATTACCGCGAAGCAAATTTTGAAGCTCCGCGCCGTACTGAATAAAATTCTCTCAAAGAACACCGGCCAGCCGCTCGCGAAGATCGAGAAGGACGTCGAGCGCGACTTCTTCATGACCGCCGACGAAGCGAAGAAGTACGGGCTGGTGGATAAAGTCTTTAATTAAAAAAGAATTCGCCCAAAGCGCGCCGACTTGGTCGGCGCGCTTTGTTTGTGATACAGTCCCCTCATACCGCCTCGCTGACCGACTGCTCCGAAAGCCCCGCCGACCCCTCCCTTTTTAGGACTTTTGTCCCGTTCCGCCGTCGGAGCGAGGAATAACACAACGGGCGTACTACCAAGCGAGTCGAGCCAAATGCCGATTTTGGCATTTGCGAGACAAGCGTAGGGAGCAAGCTTACTTATGTCACTCAAAATTATATTGCTGATGCTGGCGCTCTCGGGCGTCGGCGGCATCGCGCTCGGCTACGTGCTCCGGGTGCTTATCGGCCTTGCTCAGCGCGGCTCGGTCGAGCTCGACATCAAACAGAAACTGCTCCAAGCGAAGGAGCAAGCGGCGAAGATTATCGCCGATGCGGAATTCCGGAGCGCGGTCGTCGAGACCGAACGGCTCGCGCCGGTCGAGGAGCGCGAGGAGAAGATCGTGGCACGCGAGGAGCGCGTCGCGGGACGCGAGGAATTTCTTGATGAAAAAGAGAACGAAGTGCGCGCCCGCGAACAAGAGGCGGCGCGCGCGAAAAGTGAGGCGGAGCGGCTCGCCGCAGAGCGCTCCAAAGAGCTCGCGAAGGTCGCGCATCTCTCAGAAGACAAAGCGAGGGAAGAACTTTTTTCCGAGATTGAGCGCTCCTACGAAGAGGCGATACTCCTGCGCCTGCAGAAGCTCGCCGCGAACGGTCGTGAGCGCCTCGAGAATAAGGCGCGCGAAATCCTTGTCTCCGCTGTCCATCGCCTCGGGAACGCGGTCAACGCCGAAGTGATGTCGCTCTCGGTCGCGCTCCCCTCGGAGGAGATGAAGGGGAAGATAATCGGCAAGGAAGGCCGTAATATCAAGGCGTTCGAGCGTGCGACCGGCGTCGACGTGCTTATCGACGACGTACCAGATAGGATTACGCTCTCCTCGTTCGACCCGCTCCGCCGCGCCATCGCGAAGATCGCGCTCGAGAAGCTCATCATCGACGGACGCATCCAGCCGGCGAAGATAGAAGAAGCGGTGGAGAAGACGCGCGCCGAGGTCGCGGAGATCGTGAAGCAGAAAGGCGAGGCCGCCGCGTACGAGGCGGGCGTCATCGGTCTCGACCCGAAATTGACGGCGCTCCTCGGGCGTCTCCACTTCCGCACGAGCTACGGACAGAACGTGCTCCAACATTCTATCGAGATGGCGCACATCGCCGGTATGCTCGCCGCAGAGCTCGGCGCCGATGTCACTATCGCCCGTACCGCTGCGCTCCTGCACGACATCGGCAAGGCGGTCGATCACGAGGTGCAGGGTACGCACGTCGAGATCGGGCGGCGCATCCTTGAGAAGTTCGCGCTCGACAAGCGCGTCATTCTTGCGATGCAGTCGCACCACGAGGAATATCCGTATGAAACGCCGGAGGCGGTCATCGTCCAGGTGGCGGACGCCATCTCAGGCGGCCGCCCGGGCGCGCGCCGCGATACGGTGGACCGCTATCTCGAACGCCTCGGTGACCTCGAACGCCTCGCGAACACCTTCGAGGGCGTCGAGAAGGTGTACGCTATCGCCGCCGGGCGCGAGATACGCGTCTTCGTGAACCCCGGCAAGGTTACGGACCTCGCGATGCACAAGCTCGCCCGAGACATCGCGAAGCGCATCCAAGAAGAGCTCAAATATCCGGGCGAAATCAAGGTAAATATAATCAGAGAAAATCGGGTGGTGGAATTCGCCCGCTAAATAAGGCAATTTCGCGCTATCCACGCCATCTTGGCAAGGGTATTGCGTAATATGGCGCATTTCCTATACTTTCTCCCATACCCACCTCAACAGGCCGTGGGGATTAGCAATTAGCAGATTCTCATGAACAAAGCAGACATCGTAGACAAGGTGCATGGCGTTCTCGGCTCGACAAAGGCTGACGCCGAGCGCGCCGTCGAAACGGTCATCGACTCGATCGTTTCCGGTCTTAAGGGTGGCGACGAAGTATCCATCGCCGGTCTCGGCATCTTCGCGACGAAGGCGCGCCCGGCGCGCCAGGGCCGCAATCCCCGCACCGGCGAGACGATCCATATCAATGCCTCCCGCACCGCGAAGTTCCGCGCCGCAAAAGCATTGAAGGACGCAGTTAAGTAAGCTCGCAAAGCCGAGCTTGCTCCCTACGCTCGCTCGGAAGAATGAAATAAGAATCTCATTCTTCCCTCGCTCTCTTGGTAGTAATATTTTTCTCGAGAAAAAGCAAAAACCCGCATTATGCGGGTTTTTGCTTTGGATTACGCGGCTCGTTTTTCCTGATCGAGATTTTGCCCAACCCCATGATCAACATTCAGCTTTTCAAGTGCGAGCTTGTTCCGCCGTATCCTTGCTCCTATGAGCTGCATAGTTCTGGCGTCCTCTTCGGCGCTTTTTGTGTGCCCGGGAGTGCCGATTTTGGAAAGGAAGTCCCCGTCTTCTGCAATGGCCTTTTCAAGGCTTTTCTTCTTTGCGAGAAATTCTTCAGCATATTCTTCACCGATCTGGTGCCCGAGGATGTGTTCTAGAGACATATTTTCAGCATACCAGTCGCTGGATTTATTTCAAATACTTCTTCTTCTTGAGTTTATCGGGCAAATACGATCCCTCGTCATACTTCTCGTACCCCTTGCCGTAGTCGAGCTCTTTCATTAGTTTTGTGACGGGATTTCTAATCTTTTTCGGCACCGGCAGATTGCCGTGCGCCTGCACATCCGCTTGTGCGGCGCGGAGCGCGTTATACGCAGAGCGATCTTTCTTCGCGCCCGCGAGATACGCGACGCCGTGCGCGAGATTAATAGCGCATTCCGGGTAGCCGATAGTCTCGCAAGCGCGGAAGACCGCGTTGGCCACCACGAGCGCGGTCGGTTGAGCGAGCCCGACATCCTCTGAAGCGAAGATGACCATCCGTCGCGCGATAAAGAGCGGGTCCTCCCCCGCCTCAACCATCCGCGCGAGGTAGTAGAGCGCGGCATCCGCCTGGGAGGCGCGCATGCTTTTTATAAAAGCAGAAATAGTATCGTAATGCTCCTCACCCTTTTTGTCGTAGCGCAGGTGCGGCGACTCCAGTGCTTTATTCAACGTCTCTATCGAAACACTTCCATATAAGAAAGTAGCGCCCTCCATCATCCCGAGCGCCTTGCGCGCGTCGCCGTTGGCGTATCCCATCAGCCAATCGAATGCATCTTTCCCTACTTTTATTTTCGTACGTTTAATGATGGCGCGGAGCGCCTCTTCGGAGAGCGGCTCGAGGACGAACACGCGACAGCGCGAGAGAAGCGGCGCGATAACCTCGAACGACGGGTTCTCGGTCGTCGCGCCGATGAGCGCCAGTTCCCCGCTCTCGACGTACGGCAGAAGAAAATCCTGTTGTGCTTTATTGAAACGATGTATCTCGTCGAGGAAAAGTACTTTTTCTTTTCCCCTCGCGTCCATCCCGACTATTTTCCGGATATCCTCCTTCCCCGCTGAGACCGCCGAGAGCTCGAAGAGCTCCGCGTCGAGCGCGCGCGCATAGATGCGCGCGATGGTCGTCTTCCCCGTCCCGGGCGGGCCCCAGAGGATGAATGAGAACTTATGCTTCTTCTCTACCGCGACCCGCAGCGGCTTCCCTTCGCCCACAAGGTGTTCCTGCCCGACGACCTCGTCGAGCGTCTGCGGCCGTATCCTCGCGGCGAGGGGTTCCATGTGCGGGATACCGGAATCGGACCGGTGCTATCAGTTTGGAAAACTGATGTTCTACCATTAAACTAATCCCGCGAAATCGCACTAGTGAGAATACCATTTTTAGGATACCGTATGCGAATGTCGCGCTTCGCGCCTTTTCTTGGTTTCGTCGTCGCTCTCGCATTCTTTGCGCTCTTGAGCTCTTTTGCCAGTGAAGCGCTGGTCTGGCCGGCCCCTGTTCAGGGCACTCCCGTCGCCTCTTCGACGCTCTCCATACTCCCCGGTCTTATCCTGCCGCCCATAACACTCCCGAGCCTCGCGCCGAAAACAGATAGTGCGACGGCCACTGAAGAGCAGACGGCGCCTGCGCCGAAAAAGGTCGCACCTCCTCCCGTTTCCACCGCACCGGTGCCTGTCCCGGTCGTCGCACCTGTGCCAGCACCTATTCCCGCTCCGCTCCCCTCTTCCGGAGGGAATGTGGCGCTTGATATATCGGCGGCGGCCTTGCGCGCGGCGCTTGTGAACATCATCTGCTACGTCCCTCTAGGGAGCGCTCTGCACTCTATCAGCGGGAGCGGCGTCTTTATCGATTCAAAGGGCATCATCCTTACGAACGCGCACGTCGCACAATATTTCCTTCTCGCCGATAAAGGAGCCTCTTGCACCATCCGCACCGGGAGCCCGGCCGCAGACAGCTACAAGGCCGCGCTCATCTATCTCCCGGCCACCTGGGTCAGCGCGAACGCGGATATCCTTACCACGATAGAGCCGAGCGGTACCGGCGAATACGACTTCGCCTTCCTCGCTGTGACCAAGAGCGTGACGAGGAACGCGCTCCCCGCCTCGTTTCCCTTCGTGCCGCTCGCGTCCTCACCGCCCGGCACCGGTACGCCGATCGTCATAGCCTCCTACGGCGCTCAATTCCTCGAGTCGAGCCAGATACAATACTCGCTCTCCCCCACGGTCGTGTTCGGTTCGGTGAAGGATATCTTCACCTTCAAGGCGAACACTATCGACGTGCTCGCGCTCGGCGGATCGGCCGCGGCGCAGGAGGGCTCCTCGGGCGGCGGCGTCGCTGACGCCTCAGGCTCGCTCGTGGGCACGATCACCACGAGCACGACCAAGGGCGCGACCGACACGCGCTCGCTCGACGCCATCACTACCTCCTACATTCGCTCGGCATATGCGAGCGAGACGGGGAGCGCCCTCGACCTACTCCTCTCTCTGCCGACTGTGCTCGCCATAGCCGCCTTCGCGCCCCAGATTCCCGCGCTCGCGGCCATCCTCACCGCCGGTCTGCCTTAAAAAGCATAAAGCTGTTAGAGTGTTGATACCGGGCCGGAGTATGCCGGTAGTACACCTGCTTTGGGAGCAGGCAGACCGAGTTCAATTCTCGGCGGCCCGATGATTACACGATCTGTGGCAGGTAGGAGACGCGGGCCATGCCATCGCGGCGGCGGAGCCACACGAGGATTCCGTCCACCTGCCAGTCCCCCTCCCATCCTTTCTCAAGGACATACCACTCCCCCGTCCGCGCGACCTTCTGCACCTTCGCCTCGTGCAAGTTGAGCGAGGGGTCGTAGTCGTCTCTCACCTTTTTTTCATCCGGAAACTCGTATGCGAGGATCGTCTTCACTTCAACGAAATGGAGCGTATCTTCCTTCTTCGCAACGAGGTCGAGCTCGCCGGTCTTGCGGGCGATATTGCGATCGCGGATGCTAAATCCGTGCCGTCGGAGGTACTCGGCGGCCACGTTCTCTCCGAGGGCGCCGACCTCTTTACGCGTGTAAGACGAAATGTCCACGGCTTTTAGAAATATGGCTCATTCCTTCACTATTTCACGGACTTCTTAAAAAGTCCTATTGTCCTTTATCCCCACTGTGCACAGGTTTTTCCACAACGACAAATGGAGATTTCAAGGGCTGTTTTTGCACGAATTGAACCAAATAAAATTTGTGCGGGTAGGGAGAATCGAACTCCCATCATCTGATTGGCAACCAGATGTTCTACCATTGAACCATACCCGCCTGCGCGACATCATACCACGTCGCCCGTTTCTATTTCTAGTGCCCTCGCCAGGATTCGAACCCGGAACAACTGATCCGAAGTCAGTCGTGATATCCATTTCACCACGAGGGCGTGTCTGTATAGTACGGTACTGTGATACGATTTGGAAATGCACTATCGCATCCCGAAAGAAGTCGAACTAGTCTCGAGCGGATTGCGACAGGCCGGCCATGAATCCTATCTCGTCGGTGGGTGCGTGCGCGACCTGATTATCGGCCTAGAACCTAAGGATTGGGACATTACCACCAACGCCCTGCCGGAACAGATCCAGGCCGTATTCCCGGACTCTTTTTATGAAAATGACTATGGCACGGTGGGCGTAAAGACCGGTTCAGAGGACTCCCGCCTCGCCATCATCGAGGTGACGCCCTATCGCACCGAGTCGGAATATTCTGATAAGCGGCGGCCGGACAAAGTGGAGTTCGGCACTTCCCTGCTCGGCGACTTGGCGCGGCGCGACTTCACCATTAACGCCATCGCGCTCGACGACTCTCAAGGACATCTCGTTGACCCTTACGACGGCCAAAAGGACATAAAGGACAAGCTCGTGCGGGCGGTCGGCGACGCCTCGAAGCGTCTCAACGAAGACGCGCTACGTATGCTCCGCGCAGTCCGCTTCGTCGCCGAGCTCGGCTTCGGCATAGACGGCGGCACCGCCACGGCAATAAGTGAAAATAGCAAGCATCTAGGCCACGTTTCACGTGAAAGGATGCGAGATGAGCTCGTGCGTATCCTCAATTCAAGTCAACCGATGAATGCACTCGTCCTCGCTCAACAACTCGGCATTCTCGAATTCATCGTCCCGGACCTTATTCGCGGCATCGGTATCGAACAGAATCAAGCGCACTCGTATGACGTTTTCGGACACAATCTCCGGACGATGCAACACGCGGCCGATAAAGAATGGGGATTTGATATCCGTCTCGCCGGCCTCTATCACGATATTTCGAAGCCGGAGACGCGTCGCTGGTCTGAAGAAAAGAAGGATTGGACATTCCACGGACACGAGGTCGTTGGTTCACGTGTAACAAAGAAGGCGCTCGAAGCTATGCACTTCTCACGCGAAATCATCGACAAAGTCGTAAAATTGGTCCGCTGGCATATGTTCTTCTCTGACCCGGAGCAGATCACCCTCTCTGCCGTGCGGCGGATGATAACGAATGTCGGCGAGGAGAACATTTGGGACCTCCTGAACCTGCGTATCTGCGACCGCATAGGCACCGGCAGGCCCAAGGAACAGCCATTCCGCTTCCGTAAGTACAAGGCGATGGTGGAGCAGGCGCTCCGCGATCCGATTTCCGTAACTATGCTTAAGACCGACGGGAATAGGATTATGGACAAGTTCCACGTGAAAGCAGGACCGAAGATCGGTTGGACGCTGAACGCACTTCTCGAGGAGATACTTGATGATTCAGGCAAGAATACCGAGGAATATCTTGATAAACGGACGAAAGAGCTCCTAGAAATGTCTGAAGGTGAGCTGAGGAAACTCGGAGAATCAGGAAAAAAGAAGAGGGAAGCGGCAGAAGATGAGGAAATAAAGCATATAATGGAAAAACACCACGTTTGCTAGCTATTTCGGCACTTGTCGTTCCACGTGAACCATTTTGATAGGTAATGTATGAAATAAGTTCCACGTGGAACAATCCATAGAAATAACAAAACCGCCTTAGTAGTGGGGGAAGCTTAAAAGGAGCAGGGGCGTAAATGGTGCTTCCCGCCGGAGATTGGTAGGCGGTTTTGATTTTTGTGAGCGCTTTCACGTGGAACACCGTGCCGTAGGGCTTGTAGTGCGGATACGCCGCGAGCGTGGGCAGGCACCTCAATGAGAGCGCTTCGATGATTTGTAAAGAACTATGAAAGAACAACCCGGTACGGCACTCGGCAGAAAACCCGCCAGACGCCGTTCCTTTATTGATACTAGTCTAGTAAAGGACATTGTAAAGGACACCCTGTGGATATCTTATCGGGATGTCCTTTATAGAGGTATTATTCGATACGTAGCCATAATCAACCGAATCATGAATGAAGCGCCTGGAAGCGGAGAATGGATGAGAGAACAACGCGCAAATTCTCCTGAATTTCACCCTGATCCCTCGAAGGAAGGAGATCCCGCTGAAGATTTGTTGCGCAGAGAGGGGACTGAGGGTGCAATCGATACGCTCAGAGAGGAACTCAGGAAAAATCCCGGTAACGCAGAAGCGCAGAGGCAATTAACTCTTATCGAAACTCGCTTGGAGGACCTTCTGAAACGCATACGTGGGCGAGTACACTAACGACTTTTTCGAAAGAACCGCGTGAATACGCGGTTCTTTCTTATTTAGCTGATTGTTATGGAAACAGGGCAGTGGTCGGAGCCGTAAATGTCGGGGTGTATCTCGGCTTTTTTGATACGTTTGATAAATTCGCTTGCAACGAAGAAGTAATCAATGCGCCAGCCGACGTTCCTGTCGCGCGCGCGGGTCTTCATATCCCAGTAGGAGTAGGCCTCTTTGGTGTGGGGATGGAAATGACGGAAGGAGTCGATGTAGCCGGCGGCGACAACCTCGTCTATCCACGCGCGCTCCTCGGGCAGAAATCCAGTATTTTCCTCATTCTCCTTCGGACGGGCGAGGTCTATCTCCTCGTGGGCGGTGTTCACATCGCCGCAGAAGATGACCGGCTTCTGCTTGCGTAATTTCTCCGCAAAGGCGAGAAAGGCGTCGTAGAAGCGGAGCTTATAGTCGAGCCGCTCGGGGCCCTGGCCGCCGTTGGGGAAGTAAGCGTTGATGAGCCAGAAATCCTCATATTCTGCGCCGATAAAGCGCCCTTCCTGATCAAACTCTTTAATCCCCATACCGTAAATGACTTTCAAAGGTTCAACCTTGGAATACAGAGCGACGCCGCTATAGCCTTTCTTTACCTGTGAAGAAGAAAAGAATGCCGAGTAGCCGACAGGGGAGAGGAACTCTTCTCCAAGCTGTTCGGGGGATGCTTTGGTCTCCTGGAGGCAGAAGATGTCGGGCTTCACCCCATTTAAAAATGACTCCCAATACCCGTCCTTCGCGAGCGACCGGAGTCCGTTCACGTTCCAGGAGACGAGTTTCATACGAGTATTCTACATTGTTTCTGCCACGATTCGTTGACTTTTCATTTTGTGCGAATATGATTCGGAAGGAAAGAAAGGAGGGCATATCATGCCGCTAAAAGTGTTGTTGTTCCACTATCTGCCGGAGTCACCTGGCGTCGACAGATTCTTCAAAACCACCAGAGGCCTGTTCTGGCTCCATCAAACCTTCATCTTCCAGTACCTGCTCCTCAGTTATGAGGACTGGTACTACACGCGCCGGAAAGAAGTCGCCGCGTGGCACCGGTGGTGGCTTGAGCGTTTGGATCCGGCATCGAAAAGTCTGTTCGCCTCGTTCAGGCTCGTCGTGGCGCAAGAAAAAGCACATTCCGCAGGTATCGGTCCGCTCGACCCTCGCTACCCAAGTTTTGCCGATGAGTTCAAAATGCCGGAGTCGAAATAACATTAACCGCTGGAAGGGAAACCTCTCCGGCGGTTTCCCTTTTTGTCGAAAGGTGTGCATACATGTTTTGTGTGGGGGGAGTCGTGCTAACATTACGCACAACACACACCTACTATGTCTCCCGACACCTATCTGCTGATCATCTTCTGGCTTGCGCTCGCTGGGGTCCTGTTCGCCGGCTACCTAAGCGCGGTCCGGTTGATAACGAAAGAGTGTGCCTTTAATGAGCCGTGCCCGTACTTCCTCGGTATCCCGGCATGCTGGTACGGATTCGTTATGTTCCTCGTTATGTTCGCCGCCGCCGCGTCTGCGCGTTTCGGGTATCTCTCGGGCGTAGTGGCGACGGATATCCTGCAGTGGGTCTCGCTCCTCGGCATTCTTTTCGCCGGCTCCTTCACTCTCAAAGAGTTGTTCGCGTGGCTCCGCGCGCCGAGGCGATATGCGCTTATCCTGCCCAATTGTTCCTACGGACTGGTGTTCTATATCGTTATTTTCGTCCTCTCGCTCGCTCAGTAGTGCAACGGTGCTCGCTAGCCACGGTTCTTGCCGTGGAATTTTTTATGGATTTCGCGGAGGTGCGAATCGGTGATGTGCGTGTAGATCTGGGTCGTGTTGATTGAGGCGTGGCCGAGGAGCTGTTGGACAGAGCGGATGTCGGCGCCGTTGCTGAGCAGGTCAGTGGCGAAGGCGTGGCGGAGCGTGTGCGGCGTGACGACGTTCGTGATGCCCGCGCGCGCGACATACCCCTTCAAGTGCCGCTGGATATCTCGAGGACTAATGCGATGGAGCGCATTCGACCGGCCGTCGACGAAGAGCGCCTCCTCCATATCCTTGCGCGCCTTTAAGTAGTCGCGCACCGCCTCCTTCGCGGCACTTGAGAGGAATACGACACGCACTTTTTCTCCCTTACCTCGCACGGATAATTCATCACGAGACAGATCAATATCAGAGTTGAGCGCGCAGAGCTCGGAGACGCGCAATCCGGTGGAGAACAATAATTCAAGAATAGCGCTATCGCGCAGGTAATTCCGCGCCTTGTCAGGATCTTCTTCCTTCTCGAATGCTTCGCGCGGGGAACGCATAAGGCGCTCGAGCTCGGCGGAGGTGATGAGGTCGAGCTGGCGCTCGGGGAGCTTCGCGAGCTCTATCTTCTCGGGGGAAATGGCGTCGATATCGCGCTTGCGGAGGAACTTCAGAAACGCGCGGAGCGCGATCATATAGTAATTCTGGGTGCGGCGTTTCATCGAGTCGGCTTTCGTGCCCGGCTGACGGTTAAGCCAGAGGCGGAACTCGCGGACATTCTGTTCAGTGATGTCGCGCACATCCTTTATCTTCATCTGGCTGAAGTAGCGGGTGAGGTAGCGGTCGTAATTCTCGATAGTCTTCACCGCGCGCCCGCGCTCAATCTCGATGTATTCCAGAAATTGCCTCTTCGCCGCCTCCGCATTCATTACCTAGCAGTATAGCGCGGCAAATATTGTGCGCAGTACTGATTCTGCGACACTTGCGCGTTTTCGCAAGGCGTGGTAGGGTAGGGGGACTCATGCTTACGACTAAGAAAAAGATGGCGGTTATGAAGAGCACCGCCCGGCACGACACGGACACCGGCTCGCCGGATGTTCAGGTCGCGCTCCTCTCGAAGCAGATCGACGAGCTCGCGAAGCACCTCAAGAAGAATCCGAAGGATTTCCATTCCCGCCGGGGCCTTCTCCAGATGGTCGCCGACCGCCGTATGCATCTGCGCTATCTCGAGACCTCCGACAAGCGTCGCTACAACGCGCTTATCAAGAAGCTCGGTTTGAAGAAGTAATTTTTCTTAATGGTAGAATGTGAGTAGTGGCGTTGCCACGAGTTTCATTATTTCGTTTCTATAAGTATTTATTTTTATGGCAGTTATCAAACATCCAGCCCAGCGCGTCGGGGTATTCATCGACACGCAGAATCTCTATCACAGCGCCAAGCATCTCTATAAAGCGCGCGTGAACTTCGCAAAGGTCCTCGAAGAGGCCGTCGGTGGTCGCGTACTCGTGCGCGCCATCGCCTATGTCATCTCGACCGAGGCGGGTGACGAGACCAACTTCTTCGAAGCGCTCACGAAGATAGGCATCGAGACCAAGGTAAAGGGCCTCCAGGTCTTCGCCGACGGCGCGAAGAAAGCCGACTGGGACGTCGGGCTCGCAATCGACGCGGTCAAACTCGCGCCCAAGCTCGACACAGTCATCATCGCTTCCGGCGATGGCGATTTCGTTCCGCTTATCCAGTATCTCGATATGAACGAGGGATGCCAGGTAGAGGTCATCTCCTTCGGCAAGTCTTCGTCGGGCAAATTGAAGGAAGCAGCGCACGCCTTCACCGATATGTGCGACGATCCACGCAAATTTACTATCACCTCGCGGGCATAACTAGTTCGGCAAAAGAAAGCCCCGCGCATTGCGCGAGGCTTAATCGAAATCTGCACCTAAATGACGTAAGCGAATCCATTAGAAGGTGCTTTCCAGAGACAATCGAGATCATCTGATGCCCCATCTAGCGATCCATTACGACCATAGCGGGTTATCTGCAGGAAAGGACTATCGCCCAAGACAACAATCGTAAAAAGACCCATAGCTTCAATATCCTCGTTCGAAAACTTGTCCCGAATGAGGCAAGCGACCTCCGCAGCCGATACGGACTCACCCCTTGTAAAGTTGTGACGAGGTATTACTCCGTCAAGTATGGCTACTTCCACCGTCCTGCCGAAAGTCGGCCTGAAACTATCGCTACGGAGGACATCTTTGGCGTGGAAATCAATTTCGAAGCTCTTCTTTTCCAATCGCTCAATCCATATAGGACCGGTTGTTCCGTCAGAGGTAACCCTGAGAAGGATTACGCCGTCTTGTTTCCGCCAGTTGTTCATTTAGTACCTCCGTGAATTAATGGGTAAAAGACCAGCCACCAGCCAAAATATAGCATATGACTACACTAAAGTCAATATAAAGTACCGCGTTTGCAATATATTTATGAAAGATGTATATTTAAAACATACACATTTAAATTAAAGGTGGTTCCCGCCACTATTTTTATGGTCAATTCTGAAAACAAAGAAGAATCCGCTCTTTACACTTCTCTTAAGGAATTGGGTTTAAGCGACCCGGAAGCCAATTTATATGCTGTTTCTCTTAAGCTTGGGCCAAGCTCAATTTCTGAACTGGCAAAAAATGTGAATGTCTCTCGTCCAAATGTTTATAAAATTATAGAGGGCCTTCAGATGTATGGACTCGCATCTTTTTATGGAAAAGAGAAATACGCTCGCAACTTCATGGTTGAATCCCCGACGATTGTTTTTGAGAAACTTCAAGCAAAGAAGGAATCGTTAAATAGGCTTGGACATCAGATTGTTACTGAATTGCCTGAATTGCTTGCACTTTATCAACAGGGCGGGAAAGACACGAAAATAAAAATTCTTAAAGGGCGAGAACAATATGTAAGAGTGTTCCTTCAAACAGCTGATGAAACAGCAAATGGAGGAGTGATTGAATTTTTTGGGTCAGCGGAGGATTTTATTGGTCTTACTGGTTGGGACACGGAGAAAATCTGGATTAAAAAGCGTATTAAGAAAAATATTTCAGTGAAATCACTCGTTCCGCCAGGATCTGTCGCGATGCTCAAAAAGAATCAAGAGGACGAATTAAGAGAGGTAAGGATTTATAGTGGAAACTTTTCTTTTAGTACCGCTTTCGAGCTCTTTGGAAACAAAATGATCGTTTGGCAGCCCGTGGCACCGCTAGCTGTCCTCATTGAGGATCAATATATAGTTTCTATGTTTCGCAGTATCTTTTATACCTTGTGGGGAAAGTCAAAATGATTATATGTTACTTCACCGATATGTGCGACGACCCGCGCAAATTTACCATCACCTCGCGGGCATAACGCCGAGCATAGTGCGTTCGGTGCGGTACTATAGAGAGTGATGGACGAGCCGAAGAAATATATCCGCACATTCGCGGGAGATATGGAGACCCTGAAAAAGGGAGGCACGCCTGATCTCGCACCGTTGCGCACTGTTCCAGCTGTACCATCCGTACCGTCCGCACAGCCGCCTGTCGCGACGCTCCCCGCACAACCGCTCCCGACGCCGCCTCCGCCTGAACCACAGAAGATCGCGGAGCCGTTCCCGAGCGTCGCGCCGAAGGAGCCCGCGGCGGCGCCGCTCAAGACCTATTCGGGCGACTTTTTCGACCGGATGAAGGCGACGAAGGCTACGACCGCCACCGTGCTCGCCGCCGAACAGGATTCGGCGCCGATTATTTCGCAACCGCCCCCAGAAAAATTTTCACGCAGCAATATTCTCTACAGCATCGCGGGCGGCATACTGCTTATTGCCGGCATAGCCGGAGCGTATGTCGCGTACACGCGCTACCTCGCCGTATCCTCTCCGATATTGCCGGTCCTCACGGTCTCGGCGCCGATATTCGTCGACGAACGCGAGCAGATTTCTGGCACGGGTACTACGCTCTTTCAGGCAATCGGACAGTTAACGACGCGTCCGCTTGCGGCCGGCGCCGTCCGACTCCTCTCTCTCGACGCTACGGCCACTACCAGCGTATTCTCAGCGCTCCAGGTGCCGGCACCCAGCGTCCTACTCCGCAACGTGGTCACCGCCGGGAGTATGGCGGGCGTCGTGTCCACGGGAGGTGGAACACAAAGCCCGTTCTTCATCCTTTCGGTCGCTTCCTTCGGGGATACCTTCGCCGGTATGTTGCAGTGGGAGCCGCTTATATTGCGCGACCTCGCCAGACTTTTCCCGCCATATCCGGCTCCGGCGATAGCGACCACGACGAGTGCGACCACGACGCTGAAGAGCACGGGGAAAACGGCTTCCACGACGCCGCCCGCGCCCGCCGCTCGCTTCGTCGATGCGATCGTCGCTAATCACGATGTCCGCGTCTATCGCGACACGCTCGGCCGGGACATCCTGCTCTACGGCTATTGGAATCAGACGACGCTCGTTATCGCGCGCGACGTCGCCGCGTTCACCGAGATCATAGGAAGACTTGCAACTTCCCGTGCACAACTCTAGGTGTCTGCTATTATCCCTGCATGAAGACCGAACACTTCAGGAAGAAACTCTCCGCGGAGAAGGCGCGACTGGAATCAGAAATGGGAACGGTCGGTCGCCAGAATCCTGCGGTGCCCGGTGACTGGGAATCGGTCCCGTCGGAGACGGGCGTCGAATCCGACCTCGCCGACCAGGCCGACATCGTGATGAGCCGCGAGGGCAACAGTGCTATCCTCGCCGATCTTGAAGCACGGTACGACACGGTCATCTCAGCGCTCGCGCGGCTCGAGAACGGCACGTACGGGAAGTGCGAAGTCTGCGGCAAGAAGATAGAAGAAGAGCGTCTCGAGGCCAACCCCACCGCGACGACCTGCGTCGAACATTTGTAATACTCATGCCCGCGGCGCGCTCGGAATCCGCAACAGTCCGCCCGTCCGCTCCCTTGAAGAGAGCCGCGCCGAAAAGCGGCTACGCCAAGACGCTTGCCGCACAACCGGTCGGCTCCGGCGCGGAGATCATTACCGTCGAGGCCGACCTCACGCGCGGTTTGCATAATTTCTCGGTCGTCGGGCTCGCCGACAAGGCGGTCGATGAGGCGCGCGATCGGGTTAGCGCCGCGATACGCCACTCCGGTCACAAGCCACCCAAACAGCAGAACAAACGTATCGTCCTCTCGCTCTCGCCAGCGGACCTGAAGAAAGAAGGCTCGCACTACGACCTCGCGCTCGCGCTTGCTTACCTCATCGCCGCCGGCGACCTCGCGCCGCTTGAAAGCGAGATGCTGTTTGCCGGCGAGCTCGCGCTCGACGGGACTCTGCGGAGCGTGCGTGGCATACTCCCGCAAGTGCTCGCCGCCAAGCGCCGCAAGGTCAAGACGATGTTCGTCCCGCCAGGAAATGCGCGCGAGGCGCTTCTCGCGGAAGGCGTGGCGATCTATGCGCCAAAGTCGCTTGCGGAACTTTTACAGCATTTGAAAGGGGAGAAGCCGCTTCCACGCCTTCTGCGCGACCGCCGCGCGCCGGTGCCGCCGCCCGCGCTCGACCTCCAGGATGTGAAAGGGCAAGAGAGTGCGAAGCGCGCACTCGAGATCGCCGCCGCCGGTCGCCACAACATCGTCTTTTACGGCCCGCCGGGGACAGGGAAGACGATGCTCGCTCGCGCGCTCTCCGGCATCCTCCCGCCGCTCTCCGATGACGAGATGCTCGAGGTAACAGCGATACACTCGACCGCCGGACTGCTCAAAGACGGCGAGGCAGTCTACTGGCCGCCCCTGCGCGCGCCGCACCACTCGATATCCCACGTCGCCATCGTCGGCGGGGGCACGTTCCCGAAGGCGGGCGAGGTAACGCTCGCGCACAAGGGTGTCCTCTTCCTCGACGAATTCCCCGAGTTCGACTCCCGCACGCTCGAAGCGCTCCGTCAGCCGCTCGAAGACCGCGTCGTAACCGTCTCGCGCGCACGGGCGAGCATTACCTTCCCGGCCGACTGTATGATCGTCGCGGCGATGAATCCCGCGGACACACTCTCCGACGACGCGCGGGTCGCCTTTCGCGCCGCGGCGAAGCAGGCGCGCCGCATCAGCCGGCCCATCGTCGACCGCCTCGACCTCTGGATCGAAGTGCCGCTCGTTCCGCACGCGACACTTGCGAAACTGAGTACCGGAGAATCGTCGGAGAGCGTCCGCGAACGCGTCGTCGGCGCGCGAGTACGGGCGGCGAAGCGAAGCGGTAAGTCAGGCGCGACGAACGCCGCGCTCTCTGGTCGTGAACTCGACGAAAAAAGTGGATTTACCCCGGAAGCGAAGGAGACGCTTACCCAGTCTGCCGCGCGCCTCAATCTCTCGCCGCGGAGCTACCACCGCACGATGCGCGTCGCGCGCACCATCGCCGACCTCGCCGGCGTCGAAGCGGTCACTCCGGCTTTCGTGCACGAGGCTCTACAATATCGCCCCCGCGGTCTCTTCGGATTTGAATGATCGATGCAAAAATCCCGCGATGCCGGAGGCATCGCGGGATTTTTATAAAGAGCTTACTACGACGAGCGAGGGAACAAACGAATGCATTTTGTTTGTTCCTCGAGCGAGGAAGGAGAAAGCGTGCAAGTAACGCTTATTGGGGAGCACAGACAGCGCCGACAGAGCAATTACGGAAAGGATTGGCCGCGCCGCGGACTTCGAAGTGGAGATGCGCTCCGGTTGAGAGACCGGTCGAGCCGACATAGCCGATAATCTGGCCGGACGCGACCGACTGTCCCGGCGAGACCGCGACGCTCCGCATGTGCGAATAGAGGGTCTGTGAACCATTACCGTGCGTGATAACGACGTAGTTGCCGTAGCCGCCATTCCAGCCGCCGCCGCCGCGCGCGACGATGACGGTCCCGTCGGCGGCGGCGCGGATCGTCGTGCCGCGCGAGGCGCCGAAGTCGACGCCGTTCCAGCCGTGAAGTCTCTGCGTGAGGACGGCGCCCGGGATGGGATTGCTGTAGTAGCCCGTCTGTGCGGAGCCACCACCACCCAAGAAAGGTTCGCGGATGGTGGATGACGGACGTGCGCTCGACGCGGGCGCGATGATCTCGCCGCCCGGGATGATGATGGTTGAACCGACCTTAAGAGGTTCCGCCGGATCGAGACCGTTGAACTGAGCTATATCACCCGCATCGGCACTGTATTTCTTGGCGAGCGACTTGAGCGTATCGCCCTTCGCGATCACGCGCTCGACGCCCGAGACGGGCAGGATGACGAGCGTATCGCCCGGATGCACATCCCGCGTGCTCTTCAGATTGTTCGCC
Organism: Minisyncoccota bacterium; assembly: GCA_041660025.1. Lineage (GTDB taxonomy): Bacteria > Patescibacteriota > Minisyncoccia > Phycocordibacterales > Phycocordibacteraceae > C7867-001. The sequence continues at coordinate 46,924 of JBAZXD010000001.1, forward strand.
CACAGGATGGTATTTACCGAGACACCGAACATGTTCGAGATATCCGAGAGGGTATCGCCCGCGCGCACTACGTAGACCGAGATGCGGTCGGGTTGTACTGCACCCTCGACGTCCGCCAGCGTGCCGGAGGGGCCGCTATAGGAGACGAGCGCCGCACCGCCAGAGGTAGCGAGCGCTATGGGCGCCCCGGGGTTCGGGTTCCTGTTTATTGACGCCATCAATACCGGCGTCGAAGCGCTCGGGACGAGCGCATTGGTCGTTGCCGCCCCCGCATTCGTAGAAAAAGGCCAGAACGCACTTGCGTGGTTCGGCAAGATTGCGGCGGCACCTACGACGGCCGCGAATCCGAGTATGAAGAATTGTTTGTTGAATGTAATGGGAAAACGAGGGTGTCGGCGGGTCTTTCTAATACAAAAATGGCTTACATAAGCCATTTCTTGCGTACTTCCATATCAGCTATACCCCGAGTATAGCCGAGGGGGGCGCTTCGTCAATGAAGCCTCTAAACGCCTGTGGAGAACGGTTTTTAGGGTATATTTGGAAAGTGAAATACCTCGACGGATTAAATGAGGCGCAAAAACGGGCTGTCCTTGCAAAGGACGGCCCGATCTCGGTCCTCGCGGGCGCCGGAAGCGGGAAAACGCGGGTGCTCACCACGCGGATATACCATCTGATACGCGAAGGCGTCGCGGCGGAGCAGATCCTCGCCGTTACCTTCACCAACAAGGCCGCCCGTGAGATGCGCGAACGGGTGCGGGGACAGCTCGGCGCGGACCCTTCGATGGACTCAGGACAGGCGGGGCCGCTCCCGTTCATCGCCACCTTCCACGGTCTTGGCCGCGAGCTCCTCGAGAGCTACGGGAAGGCGATTGGCATCTCGCGCTACTTCAGCGTCTACGACCGCGACGATTCTGAAAAGGCGATCGGCGCGGCGCTTAAGGCGCTCGATGTCGGCGCGAAGGAGCTTTCGCCGCGCGCGGTCCTCGGCCGCATCTCGCGCGAGAAGGGTGCCGGGATGCGCGCGAATGAATTTTATGAGAAGCACGGCCGCGGGAGCTTCGGCGCGCGCGTCGTCGCGGAGGCGTGGCTTCGCTACGAGAAAACACTTGCGGCAGAGAAATCGCTCGACTTCGACGACCTCATCGCTCTGCCCGTGCGGCTCCTCGAGGAGCACGCCGACATCCGCGCACTCGCGCAGGACCGCTGGCGCTACATCCACATCGACGAATATCAGGACACCAATGCGCTCCAGGGACGGCTCGCGAATATGCTCGCCTCGAAACATCGGAACCTCTTCGTCGTCGGCGACATCGACCAGACTATCTACACGTGGCGCGGCGCAACGATTGAGAACCTGCTTGAATTCGACAAAACGTATCCGGATGCGCAAACGATTATTCTCGAACAGAACTATCGTTCGACGAAAAATCTCGTCGACGCCGCGAACGCGGTTATCGAGAAGAACAAGAATCGTAAGGAGAAGTATTCGACGACGAAAAAGGCAACCGGCGAGCCGATCCTTGTGCATATGGCGCGAAGCGCGGACGACGAGGCGCGCTGGATCGCGCTCCGGATACGGCAATTAATGAGCGCGGGCCAGAAACCGGAGGGGATCGCTATACTCTTCCGCACCAACTTTCAATCCCGCGCGCTCGAGGAGGGGCTCCTGCGCGCGGGCGTGCCGTACAAGCTGCTCGGCACGCGCTTCTTCGCGCGCAAGGAGGTGAAGGATGCGCTCGCCTGGATGCGTCTTGCGATGGACTCCTCGCGCGAGGTCGACAAGCTGCGCGCGGCGGCTGCGCCGCCGCGCGGGCTCGGTAAGGTGACGCTCGCGAAGCTCGCGGCGGGCCAGCGTTCATTGCTTCGCGCCGGCGACCTTACGAAGGTCGAACAATTCGAACAGATCGTCGCAGAGCTCGCGGGCGCCTCGCTCGTCCTCTCGCCCTCCGCATTCGTAAGACTCGTCATCGAGAAGAGTGGTATACGCCGCGCGCTCTACGACGAGGGGAGCGCGGAGGACCGCGAGCGCTTCGAGAACGTCGAAGAGCTCGCCTCGGTCGCCGCACGGCACGATGCGATGCCGGGCAGAGAGGGAATCGCCGCATTTCTCGCCGAATCCGCCTTGGCGAGCGATCAGGACGAGATGGATCAGGGCGAAAAGAAAGGCGTCACGCTTATGACGGTTCATTCGGCGAAGGGACTCGAGTTCGATACGGTATTCGTGAGCGGTATGGAAGAAGGACTCTTCCCGCATCAGGGGATGGGGAATGAGGGAGATCGTGATGAAGAGGAGGAGCGACGGCTCTTCTACGTCGCAATGACGCGCGCGAAAGAGCGCCTCATCCTCACGCTCGCGCGCGTTCGCAAGATTTACGGCAGTGACTTCGCGTCGGAGCCCTCGTCATTTCTCGCGGATATCGACGGAGCGCTGATGCACTATGACGAGACCGAAGGAGAAGAGGTTATCGAGGCCTAAGTAGTCTCTAGTTCCGGTTCCGTGACACCGAAGTGGCTTTTGAACGACCGTTCGATGACCTCCCGTTCTTTGGGTTTGAGGTCATGGCGACCTTCGTAGTGCGTGTCTAAGAATTTCATAGCCATATCGATGTGGTGGCTTTTCATCCCTAATTTCAAATCCTCCTTTTTTTCCACGTGAGCGATAGCGGCTTTCAGAGCTGCATCGACGCGCGCCCTGCCGTGTTCTTGTAGACCGGCTGCATTTTGCAGGTGAGTAAATAGTTCGCGCGGTTGTCCTCGTTCAAGATGCTCGTGCGTAAGGTTGCCGTAGTTCATATAACCAGTATTGTACACCTATGCGCGCTAAGAAAAGTCTCGGGCAGAATTTCCTGATGCACGCGCGCATCGCGGAGCGTATTGCGCTCGCCGCTCATCTCGCGCCGAGCACGGTCGTGTTCGAGATCGGCCCCGGGACCGGCATGCTCACGCGGGAACTCCTGAAACTGGCAGGGAAAGTAGTTGCGCTTGAAGCGGACTATGAACTCATCGAGAAATTACGAATTGATTTTTCGGATGAGATCGCGAATGGCCGGCTCGAACTCATCCACGGTGACATACGCACATTCAACATCTCTTCGCTCCCGAAGGGATATGCGCTCGTCGCGAATATTCCGTACTATCTGACGGGCGAGATTTTCCGGATGTTCCTTGCGGCGCCGAACCAGCCGAGCTCGATGACGCTTTTGGTACAGAAAGAGGTTGCGGCGCGTATCGCGCGTGCGAAGAAAGAGAGCATTCTTTCGCTCTCGGTAAAGGCGTACGGCACCCCGGCATATGAGTTCACGGTCCCGCGCGGGGCGTTTTGCCCCGCGCCCAAGGTCGATTCCGCCGTGCTCGCCGTCCGCGACATTTCGCGGAAGGATTTTCCCTCACCAGAGGAAGAAGAGCGATTTTTCGCGCTTCTGCACGCGGGGTTCGCACACAAACGTAAATTCGTGCGAAAAAATCTGGCCGATGCCGGACTGCCTGCGGGAACTATTCCTGAAAAAGCTCGCGCCGAAGACCTGCCGCTCTCGGTATGGCTCGCCCTAAGCAGGGTCGAATGATACGACTATACCGGAGAAGAGCCGACCACCGGTGTGATCAGACCCTCTGAGTAGATGTAGTACGGTCCGATCCAGCATGCGCCGGGACCGGGAGTGTATTCTCCAAGAAGCCAGCTCGTCGCCGGTATATTGTACGAGAGAAATGCCTGGGATCCCGACATATAAGAGACAAGGGTTACAAAAGTAGGAGGAAGCGGTGAGAGCATAATGTTCCAGACACCGCCATTGCAGGGGAGAGGGAACAGAAGCGCACCGCCGAAGGGAACGCCGGTCCCGGCGCGTGCACGACCGGGCATAAAGACGGTATCAAACGCGCGTTCTACCATCGCCAAAGTTCTACCGATAAGAGAGGTATCCTGCACTGCTTGGTTGGGTGTGTCTTGAACCATTTTCAGAAAAGTGGCGTGCAGGTCGGTCGTGGTAGCAATCACTTTCATAACCTGTTCCTTCACTGCGGCGATCTCAGTGGCAGAGGCTCCCTGCTTTGTCGCGACGCTGTCGAGAGCGGCTAAGAATTTGTCGACATTCTTCAGATTCGGATTTTGAGAAGCCATTGCCGGAGCGGGAGTCTCGGCGGGTACAGTCTGCGTATCGACACGTGGAGCGCTTGTTTGCGACAAGGTAGAAATCGTATTGAGTTTCGCTCTCGTATACAGTCCTACATAGCCATTACCCTGGGATAGGCCGGCGGGTGTCAAGACTTCGCTTGCGTACTTCGCTTGGAACCGTACAACGGCTCTTTTCGTGAGCGCTCCAAAGTAGCTCGTTTCATTTCCCGGAGAACCTGAACCGGTGCTCGCAATGCGCGTATCCGGGTCGCGGTTCAGGATACGCTGAAGCGCGATAACCTGCGGGCCCGAAGAACCGAGCGAGAGATTATTCATAAACGCATTCGGGGCGCCCGCCTGTGCGTTCGCGAATGTTCCGTACGGGAACACGATACTAAAAGCCGCGATGAGAGAGAGAAACGAAGCTCGCATAAATAAAAGGATAGCACGCGATAAGAACCCGCGAGTTTATGCACTTAGGTCTCTAGGGTAATCGGTTCGTGCTGGGTATACTTCATATGCATACTATGGGCAGAATTCTCGAAAACTGGCGGGTTCTTATCGCGGCTCTCCTTGCAATGGGGCTTATCGTTGGTTCGTTTATGCTCGCGCGCGGCATCGAATCGCCCAGGAGCGCGCAAGCGTCGGCCGAGACCGCGCTCCTCCAAGCGATCGCATCGAAGGATACGGACGGCGACGGACTTCCCGACTGGGAAGAAGCGCTCTACGGGACATCGTCGAGCACCGCCGATACATTCAAGCTCGGTATGACCGACGGCGAGGCGGTCGCGCGCGGTCTTATCGTGCCGAAGGCGATTTCCGACATCGCAGTGAAGACTTCCGCTCCGGCAGATGCCGACGCGGACGGTCTTCCCCCGCCTGCCGCCGAGGGGACGCTCACTGCCGCATTCGCACAACACTTCTTCACTCTCTACCTCGCGGCGAAAGAGGCGAACGGCGGCGCGAATCTCTCTGAAAGCGGCATGGCGAGCATTGCGAACGAGGCCCTGAGCTCTCTCTCCTCCGCCATTACCGCCGCGCCCGACTTCAAAGCCGCAAAGGACCTAAAGGTCTCCGGTTCGGGCCCTGAAGCCCTTAAAGCGTTCGCGGCCGCGGCCGAAGCGGTGCTGCGGAAGAATACGACCAGCGCGACGAAGAATGAGGTTTTGTACTTAGAGGACGCGGTCCAAAAGAATGACGCTAGGGCGTTGTCGTACATCGCCGGAATCGCGAAAGGGTATCGGGAGTCTGCCGTCGGCCTTTCTATGCTCGCCGTCCCGCAAGAGCTTGTCGCGGACGATCTCGCGCTCATTAATGCGATGGTCCGCATAAGCGAGATCATTACCGACTTCGCGCGCGTGAATGACGACCCGCTCGCGGCGATGCTCGCCCTCGGGCAATACCCGGCGGCCGTGCAGTCTCTCGGAGAGGCTTTTATACGCGTCGGCGCGCAATATAGAGACGCGGGTATCTCCCTCTCTGCGGGTACGCCCGGGGCGGCATTCGTGAATCTCATTAGCGACCTGGCACAAGAACAGGCTGCCGCAAAAAAGCCATGAAATCGCGCTTCATTTCTCCACTGCTCTCGGCACTTCTCGTCGTATCGCTTCTTGCGCCATCGCTCTTCTTCGTAGCACCACAAGAAGTGCATGCCCAGTCTATAGGCGTTCCAACGGACGACTGGGTGGTTCGGATCAAGGAAACGCTCAACCTGGTATCGACCTACACGAACACTGCCGCGAATGTCGCGATGCAGATCAACGCGTACGTGCTCCAGCCGCTCGCCTTCGCGCTCTCGGGGGATCTGCTGAAGATGATCACCGCCGGCGTCATCTCCTTCGTCATCGGCAAGGCGAACGGCACCGGCATCCCGCAGTTCGTAGTGGACGTGCAGAAATCGCTCCAGACGGTCGGTGACGCACGCGCTCTTACGTTCCTTGATCAGTTCGGGCGGAACTCCAATTCGCCCTTCGCCTCTTCAATAGCATCGTCCTTGCGCAACGATTACCTCTCCAAGACGAGTCTCGCCGGATTCTGGGCCGCCAATATGAATACGCTCGCGCGCTCGACGCCCTCGTATCGGCCGGGCTACCTCGCCGGGAACTGGTCGCAGGGCGGCGTGCGGGCGTGGTTCGCGCTCACGACACAGGTGCAGAACAACCCGTACACGTTCTATCAGAATTCGCAGGAACGGCTCGGCACTATGATTGGCCCCGGCATCGGCGGCGCCACCGGCGCGCGTGTCGCGGAGCTCAATTGGGGGCAGGGTTTCACCTCGTGGTGCGGAGCGACCGACACGGGGGGTAGTGACGGAACGGAGATGGAGTCTGAGGCAGGCGTGAATCCGGGAGACCCGTGTACTGACAAAGACGGGAACCCGGGCTCTATCAAGACGCCCGGCTCGGTCATCGTGGCGAGCCTTAATAAGGCGCTCGGTAGTCAGACGGATTCGATACTTCGGATGGGGAATGTCGGCCCCGAGATCAATAACATCCTGAGGAACATCGGGACCGTTATGCAGACGGTGAACTTCGCGACGCAGATACTCGGCGGCTCGGGCTCGGGCGGCCTCTTCGGCGTGAATGCCACCTCTGGCACGAATCCGACTTCTCGGCTTATGCAGTACCAGAACACGCCCGGGTACCTAGGCGTCACTCAGTCTTCGGTGTTACAGAACGCGGCGACGCTCCCGGTAGTGAGTTCTGATATGTCGGGCCGTCTCACTCAATACGAATCGTCGTGGAGCACTATCAGCTCGGCGGCGAACGCCGCGTCGACGACCGTCGCGAGCCTCGCGAATTTCTGTATTGCAGAGCAGAAAGTCGCGCCGTCGGTATTCAACAATGATGAGGCAGGCTTAGCGGCTTTCTTAAGCGCGAGCACCGCCCAGGCGAATACCGCGCGTTCCGTGCTCACGACGACGATCGCACCAGTGCTCGCTCAGGCTTCAGCTGCCGCCACAACAATTGCTACGGCGCGCGCGATGGTGCAAAGAGTCCAAAGCGGTCAGAATTCGACCTCTGGAACGGCGAGTGCCGCATATCTCGCCGATCTGCAGACGCTGCAAACTATGCCGCCCTCGGACGCGGACATCTCGAATGCTCTGCAAGATGCACAAATTGCCGGCGTGGCGACCGCTATTCCGGCAGGTTCCCTCACGGTCTCGGGCGGAACGATCGTCGGCAGGATGAGCCTGCTCAGCACGAATGCCGAGGCGCTCAAGGCTTCGGTCTGTACTCCCGTCGCGTCTGTGAGAGGAAACAACAACAGCGACAATGGCGATTAATATGCGGCGATTCCTCCTCACCTCCTTCGCAGTCCTCGCGCTCGTCGTGGGCGCGGCGCCCGCCACGCATGCTCAATACGACTCTTCTCAAAACATGGAGGCAGCGTTGGATCAGACAGCAGCCACGGCAGCAAATTCTGTCTCCGACCCTGCCGCCGCGAAGGCAGCGAACGACTACAAGCCGGAGAGCACCGACTCCGCCTACAACACCATCATGATTAAGATCATGACTCTCTTCGCGTGGCTCGTCGGTGTTGCGATGATCACTCTCAACTACGCGGCATACTACACCGTCGTCACGATGGGGACCTATGTGAACGATCTCTCCGCCATCGGCGTTACCTGGAGCATCCTCCGCGACATCGGCAACATATTTCTCATATTCGGCTTCCTCGCGATCGGCATCACCACTATCCTGAACGTTGACTGGTACGGCGGCGGCAAGAAGATGCTCCCGATGATGTTCGTCGCCGCCATATTCCTCAATTTCTCCCTCTTCATAACCGAGGCGGTCATCGACACGGGCAATCTCTTCGCGACCCAGTTCTATACGCAGATAAACGACGGCAATCTCCCGACAGCGGCGACCTTGGTGGATGAAGGCATCTCGAGCAAGATAATGTCCCAGCTCGGACTCACGACGATCTATGGTCAAGCTCAGAATAATGAAAGGGCGAAGGACATATTTAAAGGCGGTAATCCGTGGATCATCGGTTTTATGGGCATCATACTTTTCATCATCCTGGCATTCGTGTTGTTCTCGCTCGCATTCGTACTCATTGCGCGTTTTGTCATTCTCATCTTCCTTATTATCCTCGCGCCCGTCGGCTTCGCGGGTCTCGCCGTGCCTCAGCTCGCGAGCGTCGCGAAGAAGTGGTGGGACAAACTCTTCGAGCAGACCATCACCGCGCCGGTCCTGCTCCTGATGCTCTACATCGCGCTTACCATCATTACCGATGTGCGATTTCTTACCGGTTTTGGTTCCGATCAGGGCGCGGATTGGCTCGGGACCATACGAGGCGACATAGCCGGATTCGCACCGGTCCTGCTCTCCTTCCTCGTCGCGATGGGGCTCCTCCTCGCGGTCGTCATTTTCGCCAAAAATCTCTCCGCCTTCGGCGCTTCTGGAGCGACAAAACTTGCAAGTAAGCTTTCTGGAGTGTCTGTCGCCGCAGCCGCGCCTGGATGGGTCGGGCGCAATACATTTGGCTTGGCTGGCAATTATGCCGCGAAAAAATTGCGTGACACTGGGTTTGGCCGCTCATTTGTCGGTCGAGGCATTGCTGGGACGCTTGAGAAACGAGTGGCGGGTGCAAGTTTTGATATTCGCAATACAGACTTTGGCAAATCGGCATCCAAAGTCGGTCTCAATCTTGGTAAAGGTCAGACGGGTGGCTACAAGGCGGATCTTGAGGCTCGCGTAAAATCTTATGAAGCGGCATCGGCTGGGATCACTGGCGGCGCGAAGGAGAAAGAAGAAAAGCAGGCGGCTAGGCAGGCTAAAGCAACTATAGATGCGACACGCGAGGCACGCGATAAGGCAGAGGCTGAACATAGGCGTATTGAGCCTGCTCTGGCACAAGAAAATGCAAGACAAAAAGCAGAAGTTGAGCGGCTTGAGAAAGAAAAAGAACGCTTCGGGGCCGGGACTTTTGCTGCAAATGAGATCGACAAAAAACTCATTCCGGCCCGCGAAAGTCTTGTCAAGAGTAATGAGGCACTTAAGGCCGCAAATGATAAGTTAACTGATGCTAAAACCGCTCTTGCAACCGCAATGAATGATGAGGCCGCAGCAAGAAAGAATGTTGGGACAGCTAAGAAAGAAGCTCAAAGCGAGTATGCCGATAGACTTGAGAGTATATGGGGCAGAATCCCTCTCGCCGGCACCGCAGCTACAGCCGCGGCGCCAAGAGTTCGTAGCAATATCGGTAAAACAGCGGACCAGCGTGCAATAGAAGGACTCCTCAAGGAAATAAAAGACAAGGCGGGAGCGAGCGGCGGAGGAGAGAAGAAGGAGGAGAAAGAAGAGGCGAAATAATTGCAATATGGACACAAATCAAGAACCAACATTTGATCAAGATTTATCAACAATAGTCTCGCAATTGCCGCCGCCTATAAAGACGTTTTTCGTGAGTGGGAAAGTGGAGATTATTGCGAAGAATTTGATGCAGAAAAATCAGCTTCATATTGATCAGGGTGCGATCGTGGAACGTGAGATCATTTTACTCCTGCTCGGACTTAAAACCCCTACTGAGTTTACTCAGGCGCTTGCGGAGGAAGCGCGTCTTGACCCGCAGGTCACGAGCGGCATCGTGCAGGATATAAATGCGCAGATATTTATGCCATTGCGGGAGGAGATGCGGAAGGGAATGTCTGGTGCGGCAGAGCCGGCGAAGACTGTGGCGCCGAAGGCTGCGCAACCCGCGAGCCATTTCCATCTGGAGAACAAGTTGCCCGCCCGCTCCGCTCCGCCAGTGCCTCCTCGTCCCGCCTCCAACATCGCGCCTCTACCGCCGAAGACGGTGTTGCCTCGCAGTGGGGGTCTGCCTGCCACACGACTGCCAGTGTTGAAGCCGATAGACACGAGTCGACTGCTCGAAGATCATGAGGAGCCGCACATTGAGTTTCCTGCATTGCCTACACCTATAAGCATGACAAAGGCGCCGCGACCTCTGCAAAGAGCCGCAGAAACCCCGCTCCAACAGGCCCTGCGAACCGTTCTGCCTCGCCCCGCCGGAGTTTCTAACGCAGGAAGTCCGCCACCGAATCTCCCAGGAGCTCTCTCGCCGCGCATTCCTCCCAAGGTCGAACCCTCCATTTCACAGACCCAACCGAAACCTGCCCAGCCGGTTGTTCCTCCCCCCGCTCCCGCCAGGCCGTATTCCTCCGACCCCTACCGCGAGCCGATCGAGTGAGTTTCGTTGCGTTAGTTGCGTTCTTGCCTACTATTATATATAGTACTTCTGTCCCGCGAACGCGGGTTTTCTAAATAAATGGCCACCATCAATCAGCTGTCCAAGAAGGGACGCAAGAACAAATCGCGCAAGACGAGCGTGCTCGCTCTTGCGCGTGGTTTTAATGCACTCAAGAACCGTCCGACTTTCTATCCTTCTCCCTTCAAACGAGGTGTGTGTACTAAAGTGACCACCAAGACCCCGCGTAAGCCGAACTCCGCCATCCGTAAGATCGCCCGCGTTCGCCTCACGAACGGGATGGAGGTAACGGCCTACATCCCAGGCGAAGGGCACAACCTCCAGGAACACTCGGTCGTCATGCTCCGTGGTGGTCGCGTGAAGGACATCGGCGTCCAGTACACCATCGTGCGTGGCAAGCTCGACACCGCCGGCCTCGAGAAGCGCCGCACCGCCCGCTCGCGCTACGGCGCGAAGCGCCCGTCCGCTAAATAAGTATGCGCCGACCCCTGAAAAAGAAGCGCACCTGGCGTCCGGACCTCAAATACGGTTCGGAGACTCTCACTCGCTTCATCAATGCGGTTATGTGGGACGGTAAGAAGGATACGGCGCGCACCGTCGTCTATGACGCCCTCGCCGTTATCGAGAAAGGAGGGGAGAACCCGCTCGAGACATTCGAAGCGGCGCTTCGCAACGTGTCGCCTTTGATGGAGGTCCGCTCCCGCCGCGTCGGCGGTGCGAACTACCAGGTGCCGCGCGAGGTGCCGCAGACGCGCCGTCTCGCACTCTCGTTCCGCTGGCTCATCACCGCAGCGCGCAACAAGAAGGGTAAGCCGATGGCGGAGAAGCTCGCCGCCGAGCTCCTCTTGGCCTCTAAGAACGAGGGTGACGCTATCAAGAAGAAGGACGAGATGCACCGTATGGCGGATGCCAACAAGGCCTTCGCCCATTTCGCCTGGTAAGCTTTGAAGACAAAGCTTTCTCCCTACGCTCGCCTCGGACAAATATATGCAGACATACATTTGTCACTCGGCTCGCTTGGTAGTAATCTATTAGTGCGCCACGGCGCTTTTATTTTTATTTAATTTATGAACAGAGACTACCCGCTTGAGAAAGTCAGAAATTTCGGCATCATCGCGCACATCGACGCGGGGAAGACGACTACGTCCGAGCGCGTTCTTTTCTATACGGGTTCCCAGCACAAGATAGGCGAGGTGCACGAGGGCGAGACGACGACCGACTGGATGGAGCAGGAGCGCGAGCGCGGCATCACCATTACCGCGGCGGCCATCACCTGCTTCTGGACCAAGACCGGCGAGCCGGACAAGAAGGATACGGCGAAGAAATTCCGTTTCAACGTCATCGACACTCCCGGACACATCGACTTCACCGCCGAGGTGAAGCGCTCGATGCGCGTCCTCGACGGCGCTATCGTCGTGTTCGACGGTGTTGCAGGCGTGGAGCCGCAGTCCGAGACCAACTGGCGCTACGCCGACGAGGCGCAGGTGCCGCGCGTCTGCTTCATCAATAAGCTCGACCGCACGGGCGCCTCATTTGAGAGTTCCTACGCGAGCATTCTCGACCGGCTCTCGCCGAAGGCTATCCGTATGCAAATCCCCATCGGCGAAGAGGCGGCGCACGAGGGTTCTATCGACCTGCTCACGATGAAGGCCTATACCTTCTCGGGGAATATGGGCGAAGAGGTGACCGCGGGCGAGATCCCGACACATCTCCTTGAGGACGCGAAGAAATATCGTGGCGAGCTTATCGAGCGTATCGTCGAACAGGACGACGCGGCGATGGGCGCCTACCTCGAGGGTAAGGAGCCTTCGCTCGACGAGCTGAAAACAATTTTGCGCAAGGCAGTCATACATAATGAGATTTTCCCCGTCTATTGCGGTAGCGCGCTCAAGAACAAGGGCGTCCAGCTCGTGCTCGACGCCGTCGTCGACTACCTCCCGTCCCCCTTGGATCTCCCGCCCGCGACCGGCAAGAATCCGAAGACCGGCGAGCCGATCGAGCGTCATGCCTCTGACGACGAGCCGTTCTGCGCGCTCGCCTTCAAGCTCCAGACCGATCCGTTCGTCGGCGCGCTGACCTTCTTCCGCGTCTACTCGGGCACCCTCACCGCCGGTTCCTACGTCTATAACTCGACGACCGGCTCGAAGGAGCGCGTCGGCCGCATCGTGCGCCTCCAGGCCGACAAGCGCGAGGAAGTCGAGAAGGTATTCACCGGTGAGATCGCCGCCGCCGTTGGTCTGAAGGATACGAAGACCTCGCACACGCTCTGCGACGAGGCGAACCCGATTATGCTTGAAGAGATCAAGTTCCCCGAGCCGGTCGTGTCGCTCCGCATCGAGCCGAAGACCAAGGCCGACCAGGAGAAGATGGGCGTCGCGCTCAGGAAGCTCTCGGACGAAGACCCGACATTCCGTATCAAGACCGACGAAGAAACCGGCGAGACTATCATCTCCGGTATGGGTGAATTGCATTTGGAAATTCTCGTGGACCGTATGAAGCGCGAGTTCAACGTCATCGCGGATGTAGGGAAGCCGCAGGTGGCGTATCGCGAGACCATTCTCGGTTCTGCCGAGGCTGAGGGCAAGTACATCAAGCAGACCGGCGGTCGCGGCCAGTACGGGCACGTGAAGATTAAGATGAAGAAGATGGAACCGGTGGACCCGGAAAAGAAGGTCGCCAAGAACATCACGCGCGAAGACCATTTCGAATTCATCAACAACATCAAAGGCGGCGTCATCCCTCAGGAATTCATCGCGCCAGTGGAGAAGGGTCTGCGCGAGGCGATGGCGCGCGGCTTCCTCGCCGGCTTCCCGATGGTCGACGTCTCCGTCGACCTCTACGACGGTTCGTACCACGACGTCGACTCCTCGGAAATCGCCTTCAAGATTGCTGCATCGATGGCCTTCCAGGAAGCGGCGGGGAGGGCGAAGGCCGTCATCCTCGAGCCGATTATGCGAGTGGAGGTTATCGTGCCGGACCAGTTTATGGGCGACATCACCGGCAACCTCTCAGGGAAGCGCGCGCAAATAGAGGGTATGGAGGAACGCGGTATGAACAAGGTCGTGCATGCGAAGGTCCCGCTCTCCGAAATGTTCGGCTACACCACCACGCTCCGCTCGATGACTGAGGGCCGCGGTTCGATGACCATGGAGTTTGATCATTACGACACCGTGCCGAAGAACGTTGCCGACGACATCATCGCGTCGCGTAAATAACCAGGTATATACAGCATTTTAAACGGCTCAGACCCCGTCTGAGCCGTTGGGCTTCCCCAATGTATTTTGTGGTATAGTGGCTCTCGCAGTCCTTTATTCTAGGAGGTACCAAATGTCTCAAACGTTACAGAAAAGTCTCAACCTCGGCCTTACCGAGCAAATCATCTGTTCGTACTGCAATGAGAGCATTACGGAAGAAGATGTCCACTCTGGTAAGGTGTCCACAACATTTGGCTCTCCGATGCACCAGGAGTGCGCTCTCGACAAACATTTCGATGCGTTTGAAATCTAAGTGATGGGATGAAGGATTCTTTCGCTCTTTTAGTAGCGGCCGCCGATGTAATTGGCGGCCGGTTTGTTTCCCCGCTTCTCTATCTTGCGCTTTTATACGAGGTCGGGTACATTCATAGATAACGCATCTTGGCGTCGCTCTTTGGCTTTCTGCTGTTATTAGTGGCGAGCCGGAGTGTATTTCCGACTCGGGTCGGATTATTAATTCGTGAATTATTAATTTAACCGATTACTATGGCAGAATTTAATCGTGCGAAGCCGCACATGAACGTAGGCACCATCGGCCACGTTGACCACGGCAAGACGACCCTCACTGCAGGCATCCTGCATGTGCTCTCAATGCTCACCGGCGAAGGCTACTCGGCCCGCGTCGAAGGCGTCGATAAGATCGACAGCGCGCCGGAAGAGAAGGCGCGCGGTATTACTATTGCGCTCCACCACTCGGAGTACGAGTCGCCGAATCGTCACTACGCGCACATCGACGCGCCGGGACACGCTGACTACATCAAGAACATGATCACCGGCGCCGCCCAAATGGACGGAGCGGTGCTCGTGGTCGCTGCGACTGACGGCGTGATGCCCCAGACGCGTGAGCACATCCTCCTTGCGAAGCAGGTGGGCCTCAAGAAGCTCATCGTCTTCCTCAACAAGGTGGATATGGTTGCCGAGGCGGACCTCATCGACCTCGTCGAAGAGGAAATCCGCGAACTCCTCACCAAGCAGGGCTACGACGGCGCGAATACGCCGATTATCCGCGGTTCGGGCCTCAAGGCGCTCGACGCCAAGGACGTAAGCGACGAATGGGCGCAGAAGGTGAAGAGCCTCGTCGATACGATGGACACCTACTTCGACCAGCCGGAGCGCGAGGTCAACAAGCCGTTCCTGATGCCGATCGAAGACATCTTCTCGATCGAAGGTCGCGGCACCGTGGTCACGGGCCGCATCGAGCGCGGTGTCGTGAAGGTGGGCGAGGAAGTCGAGATCGTCGGCATCAAGCCGACGGCGAAGACGACCGTCACCGGTATCGAAATGTTCAACAAGCAGCTCACGGAGGGTATGGCAGGCGACAACGCAGGCATCCTGCTCCGCGGCACCAAGAAAGAAGACGTGCATCGCGGACAGGTCCTCTCGAAGACCGGCGCAGTTACGCCGCATACCGACTTCGACGCAGAGGTCTACATCCTTTCCAAGGACGAAGGCGGCCGTCACACGCCGTTCTTCTCCGGCTACAAGCCGCAGTTCTACATCCGCACGACGGACGTGACGGGTGAAGTGACGCTCGCGGAGGGTAAGGAGATGGTGATGCCGGGCGACACAGTCACCTTCAAGGTGAAGCTCGTCGCACCGGTCGCGCTCGAAGAGCAGCAGCGCTTCGCCATCCGCGAAGGCGGTAAGACCGTCGGCGCCGGCGTCGTGACGAAGATCACCGCCTAAGCGTTCGAGGACTAGACTCATATGGCAACAGCCACGGCAACAAAGCCAAAAGCAAAGAAGGTCGCGGTGTCGAAAGCTCCGCGGGCGAAGGTCGCAGCCAAGAAAGCTGTAGCCCCGGCCCCGGCAGAGCACAAGCTCCGCATCCGCGTCCGCGCGTATGAGCATAAGATCCTCGACCTCTCGGTGAAGCAGATTATGGACACCGCCGCGCGCTTCGACGCCGTCGTCGTCGGCCCCGTGCCGCTCCCGACCGAGATCAAGCGCTGGACGGTGAACCGCTCGACTTTCGTCTACAAGGACGCGCGCGAGCAGTTCGAGATGCGCATCCATAAGCGCCTCATCGATATCCTGAACCCCTCGCCGAAGGTGATAGAGGCCCTCACGAATCTCAACCTTCCCTCGGGAGTCACGATAGATGTGAAAATGGTTTAACAAAGACGACCAAGAAAAGCGAAACCGCCCATTTGGGCGGTTTCGCTTTTCTTGCATCTTTTTGCCACCTCGTGTAGAGTAGCCGAATCGCTATGTCCCATTGGGGACCTCCAGCACATCGCGCCCAGCGATTGCTGTGGCGCGATTTGCATACACAATGAAATTCATCCTCGCCAAGAAAGAAAAGATGACCCGTATCTTCACGGCGGACGGCCTTGCGCATGCGGGGACTATTCTTGTTACCGACCCTATCACGGTGACGCAGGTCAAGACGAAGGACGGCAAGGATGCCTACGCGGCTATCCAGGTCGGCCAGGGCGTGCGCAAGACGAAGAACATCAGCAAGTCGGTCTTGGGTCATACGAAAGGCAAAGGGTATGAAGCCATTCGCGAATTCAGAACTGACGAGACGGCGGAAGTCGGCAGCACCATCGACGCATCGGTGTTCGCCGTCGGCGACACGGTGCAGGTTTCCGGTCTTACGAAGGGTAAGGGCTTCGCGGGGGTCGTAAAGCGTCACGGTTTCCACGGCGGCCCGCGTTCTCACGGACAGAAGCACACCGAGCGCTCCCCGGGCTCTATCGGCGGCGGTGGCGGTCGTGCGGGCGGTCGCGTTGCCAAGGGTATGCGCATGGCCGGTCGTATGGGCACTGACCGCGTAACCGTCACGAACCTCAAAGTGCTTGTGGTCGACGTGGCGGCAGGTAAGATCATCGTCAGTGGCGCGGTGCCGGGCCGTCGCGGTACCCTGCTTGAGGTCGTCTCTGCATAATTTTCATACTATGACTACTGCTAAAAAGATAACGAAGAAGGTGAAGAAGGAATACGTCCCGGTCGAGGCGGCTATCTTCTCTATGGCGGGCGAGAAGGTCGGGAGCATCTCGCTTCCCGAGAGCATCTTCGGCGCGCCGTGGCGGAGCGACCTCGTACATCAGGTCACGACCGCGATGCAGGCCAATCTCCGTCAAAATCGCGCACACACGAAGGACCGCGCCGAGGTCTCGGGCGGCGGCAAGAAGCCCTGGAAGCAGAAGGGCACCGGCCAGGCACGTCACAGTTCCACACGTTCGCCGATCTGGCGCCACGGCGGCATCACCTTCGGTCCGCGCTCGGAGCGTGACTACAGCGAGAAGATCAACAAGAAGATGCGTATCGGCGCACTCCTCTCGGTGCTCTCGCGGAAGGCAAAAGAAGGTGAGATTATTTTCGTCGACGAATTTACGTTCGGCGCACCCTCGACGGCAGAAGCGAAGTCCGCGCTTGCGAAGCTCGCTAAGGGTTCAGGCGCGGAGCAGTTGGTGACGAAGAAAAAGAATGCCGCGCTCCTCGCACTCGCCACCTACAACGTGAGCGCGATAAAGAGCTTCCATAACTTCGGGAATGTGATGACCGAAGAGATGCGTAGCCTCAACCCGGTCGACGTGCTCTCGCACAAGTATCTCATCATCGAGAAGCCGGAGGCGGCGTTCAAAGCACTCATTGCCCGCGCGAAGTCTAAATAAATCACTATGGCACTCTTCGGCACCACAAAGAAAATAAAGAAGGAGGCGGTCGTGCGTAAGCACCGTGCGCGCACCGCGCCGTCTGTAGGAGGTACTGCGCACGAGATCATCCGCGCGCCGTGGTTCTCCGAGAAAGCGCTGATGGCGACCGAGAAGGGCGTATACGCTTTCGCTGTGCCTGAGCGCGCGACGAAGGCGCAGATCGCCGGCGCCATCAAGGAGATCTACAATGTCGAACCGAGGAAGATCCGCATCGTGAATCTGCCCGGCAAGCCCAAGGCAATGCGCACCAAGCGCGGCATCGGCCACCGCGCCGCGCGGCGTAAGGCGTACGTGTACCTGAACAAAGGCGACACGATTCAGTTTGCCTAATATTTCCGTATGAAAACGTACAAACCAACTTCCAAGAGCCGCCGCCACATGACCACGCTTCCGTACAAGGAGCTCCTTTCCGGCCATGCGCCGCACAAGCCCCTGCTCAAGAAGAAGAGTAGCCAGGGCGGCCGGAACGCCTTCGGGCGCATCACCACCCGGCATCAGGGCGGCGGGCACAAGAAGCGCTTCCGCGACGTGGACTTCTCCTACAACAAGAAGAACATCCCGGCGAAGATCGAGACCGTCGAATACGATCCGTTCCGCAGTGCCTTCATTGGGCTCGCGCTGTATCGCGACGGCGAGCGCCGCTATGTCATCCTGCCGAAAGAGATGAAGGTCGGCAGTTCGTTCGTCGTCGGAGAGGATGCACCGCTCACGATTGGCAATCGCCTCCCGCTCGGGAAGATACCGGTCGGTACATTTATCTACAATATCGAGCTCCAGCCGGCCGCAGGCGCCATTCTCGTCCGCTCCGCAGGCAACTTCGCCGAGGTGGTCGCGCACGACGCCGGCTACGCGCAGGTGAAGCTCCCCTCGACCGAGATCCGCAAGGTCTCCGACCTCTGCTACGCTTCTATCGGCGCGGTGGGCAATGAGGAATACAACCTCGTCGTTATCGGTAAGGCAGGCCGCTCCCGCTGGATGGGCATCCGCCCGACCGTTCGCGGTACCGCGATGAACCCGGTTGACCATCCGCACGGCGGCGGCGAGGGCAAGCAGGGTCGCGGTCTCCGGCGCGCGAAGAGCAAGTGGGGCAAGCCCACCGGCAAGGGACAGAAGACCCGTACGCCGAAGAAGTACAGCAACGTCTTTATCGTTTCTCGCCGCAAGGTCGGCAAGAAGCGTAAGGGATAATTTCACAAATCAGGCACACAAAGC
The DNA here is from genome assembly GCA_041660025.1 of Minisyncoccota bacterium. Classification (GTDB taxonomy): domain Bacteria; phylum Patescibacteriota; class Minisyncoccia; order Phycocordibacterales; family Phycocordibacteraceae; genus C7867-001. The sequence continues at coordinate 65,382 of JBAZXD010000001.1, forward strand.
CCCGCGAAAGCGGGGCTTTGCTTAGGTAAGCTGCGCAGAAAAGTAGGACACATTGAAAACCCTATTTGTCAAAGTTCTGGAATCGCCCAGGATTTATGAGGGTGTTTTGGAACGGTAGTTTGACTTCGCAATCGCCTTCGTGTATCTTTGAGCTATCCCGCTGTGCGGGCTTTTCATTACTTTTTATGCCACGCTCACTTAAGAAAGGACCCTTCGTGGACGTCAAACTCCTGAAGAAGGTCGCCAATGCGAAACCGGCAACCGCCGGCGTAATAAACACGTGGGCGCGCCGGAGCCAGATAAGCCCCGAGATGATCGGATTTACCTTCGGCGTCCACAACGGCAAGTCGCACGTCGAAGTGCTTGTGAACGAGGATATGGTGGGACACCGCCTCGGCGAGTTCTCGCCGACGAAGAAGTTCCTCCGCCACGGCGGTAAGATGCAGAAGGAGTTGGAGGCGAAGAAGCAGGAGGCTGAGATCGCCTCGGCGAAGGCCGCGAAGGCTCCGGCCGCCGCCGCACCCGCGAAGAAATAATATATGGCACGCGCAACACTCAAGAGCCATAACCAGACCCCGCGCAAAGTCCGTCTCGTCACGGACCGCGTGAAGGGTAAGAAGGTGTCGGTGGCGCTCGCGGAGCTCGAGTTCCTCCCGAAGCGCGCCTCGGAGACTATCGTGAAGCTCATCCGTAGCGCGGCCGCGAACGCGAAGGAGCGCGGCGAGAACGTTGACGATCTTATGGTGCAGTCGATCATCGTCGAGAACGCCGGTATGCTGAAGAAGTATATGCCGCGCGCGTTCGGCCGTGCCTCGATGATCCGCCGCCGGAAGAGTCGCGTGCTCGTAACGCTCGCCCCTATGGCGTCGAAGAAGAAGGCCAAATAAATTTTATGACACACATCGTACATCCGTATGCGCATCGTCTCGGCATCATCCGGGACTGGAAGAGCCGTTGGTTCGCCGGCGATAAGAAGAGTTATCGCGAGAACATCAAGGTCGATGAGACGATTCGCCGTTTCCTCACCAAGCGCCTGCGCGGCACCTATACGAGCGGTATCGAGATCGAGCGCTCGGCAAACGAGCTGCGCGTCATCCTCTCGACGGCGCGCCCCGGGCTCGTCATCGGCCGTTCCGGTGAGAACGCGGTAAAACTGCGCAAGGAGCTCTCCGACGAAGTCCGTAAAGTCGCCTCAGGAGACCGTCGCGTACTGAAATTCGATATCAATGAGATACGCCAACCGGAGACCGACGCGGCGGTCGTCGCATATATGATCGCCGAGGGGCTCGAGAAACGAATGCCGTTCCGCCGCGTGCTGAAGCAGACGATCGAGAAGGTCATCGCCGCCCGTGAGGTCGAGGGCGTGCGCATTGCGATCTCGGGCCGCCTCGGCGGCGCGGAGATGAGCCGCAAGGAGGAGCTCAAGAAGGGCCGCATCCCGCTCCAGACCTTCCGCGCGGACATCGATTTCGCGCACGAGCAGGCCTACCTGCCCTATGGTGTCATCGGCATCAAGGTGTGGATCTACCGTGGCAACGTGTACCAGGACAAGAAGACGAAGGTAGCGCTGCCCGAGAGCGCGCCGCGCGGATAATATTTTCGTATGTTGTTTCCCAAGAAAGTAAAACATCGCAAGTGGCAGACTCAGCGCAAGAGCGAGAAGCGCTTGAACCGTCCCGAGACGCGCGGCATTACCGTTGTATTCGGCTCGTTCGCGCTCAAGGCGCTCTCGAGCGCCCGAGTGACGAGCAACCAGATCGAGGCGGCGCGCAAGGTGCTCACGCGCGCGACCGCGAAGACCGGCAAGCTCTGGATCCGCATTTTCCCGGACCGTCCGGTGACCGCGAAGCCGGCGGAGGTGGGTATGGGTAGCGGTAAAGGCGACCCGAAGCACTACGTCTTCGAGGTGCGCCCCGGGCGCATCCTCTTCGAGCTCGACGGCGTGGCCGAGGACGTTGCGCGCGCGCATTTGCGGCAGGCGGGGATGAAGCTCCCGGTCAAGACATCGATCGTCACGCGCCAGTAATAATTGCTTTTTTACGATTTCTATGACAAAAAAGGATGTAATGGCCACGAAGACTGATCAGGAGCTCTCGAAGCTCCTCGCTGACACGCGCGCGACGCTCCGCACCGAGCGCTTCTCGGCTGCCGGCGCACGCGCGAAGGACTCTAATGCGCCGCGCAAGCTCCGTACCCTTATCGCCCGCGTGCTCACCGAACAGCATGCTCGTGCCCTGAAGGCCGCATAACTACTATGGAAACAAAAACCCTCCGCCCCCAGACATTCGTCGGCGTCGTCGTGAAGACGGCGATGAAGGACACTGCCACGGTCAAGGTCGACCGCTATGTGAAGAACGCGAAATACAAGAAGTATTTCGTGCGCTCGAAGAAGTATCTCGCGCACGATCCGGGTAATACGGTCGCGGTCGGCGACACGGTGACGATCGTCGCGACGCGCCCCATCTCGAAGTTGAAGCGTTTTGCCATCGATCCGACGAAGACCGTCCGTGCGGAGAACGGCGCCGAATAATATATGTTGCAGCCCCAATCCATCGTTACTGTGGCAGATAATTCCGGCGGCACCGTCGCGCGGATCTTCAAGGTGCTCGGCGGGAGCAAGCGCCGCTATGCGGAGATAGGGGACGTGGTCGTTGTTTCCATCCAGACCGCGGCTCCGCGAAAGGCGGTGAAGAAGAAGGACATCTTCCGCGCGGTCGTCGTACGGCAGGTCAAGCCGTTCGGCCGCAAGGACGGTTCGTACCTGCGCTTTGATGAGAACGCGGTCGTGCTCATCGAGAAGCAGGGTAAGGAGATGGCACCGAAAGGGAACCGCATCTTCGGCCCGGTGCCCCGCGAGCTCTCCGAGCGAGGCTGGCACAACATCGTGGCGCTCGCGCCTGAAGTCGTCTAATTTTTCTCATATGCATATCAAAAAAGGCGACAAGGTAAAGGTAATAACGGGCAAGGATAAAGGCACGACCGGTGTTGTCCTGCGTGCGCTCCCGCGCGCGGACAAAGTGATCGTCGAGGGCGTCGCGCTCTACAAGCGCCATATGAAGGGCACGGCGGGGAAGGTCGGGCGCATCATCGAGAAGTCCCGCCCGGTGCACGTGTCGAACGTCGCACTCGTTTCGAAAGAGAAGATCAAATCCGCGCTTGACGCAAAATAATTATGTCCATCACCAAACAACGACAGCAAAGCGCCTATCTCGCACTCGCGGAGACCTTCGGCTACACGAGCGCGATGCAGGGCCCGCGCATTATGAAGGTCGTCGTTTCCTCCGGCGTCGGCAAGAAGCGCGACAAGAAGCAGCTCGAGGTCATTGAGGATCGTCTTGCGAAGATCACCGGACAGAAGCCGTCCGCGCGCGCCGCGCGCCTCTCCATCGCCTCTTTCAAGGTGCGCGAGGGCGATACGGTCGGACTCCAGGTAACGCTTCGCGGCGCGCGGATGTACGACTTCCTCGACAAGCTCATCCACATCGCGCTCCCGCGCACCCGCGACTTCCGCGGCCTCTCCGCGAAAGCGATCGATGATATGGGGAATATCACCATCGGTATCAAGGAGAACACCATTTTCCCGGAAACGTCTGATGAAGACCTGAAAGATGTGTTCGGGTTCGCCATTACCGTCGTCACCACGGCCAAGTCGAAGGCCGAAGCTGAAGCCTTCTTCCGCCATCTCGGGCTCCCGCTTATCGTTGACTCGAGCGTAAAACGCTGATATTCTGGAGTGACGCTCCTCGGAGCTTTATTTTTTATGGCAAAGAAATCCCAACTGGCGAGATACGCCAAAAAGGTCAAACTCGTAAAGAAGTACGCGGTCAAGCGTGCGGCTTTGAAGCTGGCCGGGGATGCCGCCGGGCTCCAGGCGCTCCCGAGGAATTCTTCGCCGGTCCGGCTGAAGAACCGTTGCGCGATTACCGGCCGCTCTCGCGGCTATATGCGCACCTTCGGCCTCTCTCGTATCCAGTTCAGGGAACTCGCCCGCGAGGGGAAGATCCCGGGCGTTAAGAAAGCATCATGGTAAGCGACCGTATCGGCGATTTCATCGTTCGTCTGCAGAATGCGGCGATGATTGGTAAGAAGGAGGTATCAGCACCGCATTCGGCGCACCTGCTCGCTATCGCGAAGAAGCTTAAGGAACTCGGTTTCATAACACATGTGGAAGTGAAGGAGAAGGAAGAGGGAAGCGTGAAGAAAGATGTCGTTGTGACGCTCGCGTACGACGAACGCGGTCTCGCCAAACTGCGCGGCGTGAAGCGCATCAGCAAGCCCGGTCGCCGGCTCTACGCGCCGCACACGGCAATCCACAAAGTGAAGGGCGGTACGGGCGCACGTATCCTCTCGTCTTCGGTCGGTATCATCACCGATGACGAAGCGCGTAAGCAGCGGGTCGGCGGGGAAGATCTCTTCGAGATCTGGTAATAATTTTTGTATGAGCCGCCTCGCAAAGAAGCCAATAATCGTAGGGAAAGCCGATATCTCGGTACAGGGCGGCGTGCTTACCGTGAAGGGTGCCAAGGGCACACTCACGAAGCGCGTACACCCGTCCGTGTCGATCACGATCGATGAAAACGGCGTGCATATCGCACCGAAGGATGCTTCCCGGCTCGCGAAAGCGCTTACCGGTACCTTCGCTTCACACGTGAAGAATATGGCGGCAGGCGTCGAAACGCCGTTTACGAAGAAGCTCATTCTCGAAGGTGTCGGCTACAAGATGGAGGTCAAGGGTAAGGACGTAGTGCTCACGGTCGGCTTCTCGCACACCGTCGCGCTCCCGATACCGGAAGATGTCACCGCCACGGCAGAAAAGAACGTGATGAAACTCGAGAGCGCGAACAAGGAGTCGGTCGGGCAGTTCGCCGCGAACATCCGCCGGGTCAAGCCGCCGGAGCCGTATCTTGGGAAAGGCATCCGCTACGAGGGCGAGGTCGTCCGCCGCAAGCAGGGCAAGAAGGCCGTCTAATATTCTGATATGAAACACGCAGGCACCACCAATCGAGAACTACGCAAGCGCCGTCACGCGCGGGTGCGCGCGACTATCAAGGGTACCGCAGAGCGTCCGCGCCTCGCAGTATTCCGCAGTAACCGCTTCGTCTCCGCTCAGCTCATTGATGACACTGCGGGGAAGACGATTGCCGCCTCGCACGGCCGCGATTTCAAGGGACCGCAGTCCGTACAGGCGAAGGAGGTCGGCGCCGCGATAGCGAAGGCGGCAAAGGCATCCGGCATCACCACAATTGTGTTCGATCGTGGCGGGTATCGCTACGGCGGGCAGGTAAAGGCGCTCGCCGACGCCGCACGCGAGGGCGGACTCGCCTTTTAAATACAACTATGACTACACCCATTGAACCGGAGATCATACAGGAAGTGGAGGATACTGCCGCACCGGAGGCGCTTCCGGCTGAGGCCGTGATTGCGGAAGTCGCTCCGGTCGCGGCGGCAGTCCCGTCGCCACGTAGTGGCGGCCGCGGCGCGCTCCGCGGCCGCGCTCCGCGCGCGGGAGGCCGCGGGCGCCCGCCGCGCGAGCGTGGCGAGTTCGAGCAGGTCACCATCGACGCACGTCGCGTGGCGCGCGTGATGGCGGGCGGGCGCCGTTTCAACTTCAGCTTGGTGGTCGTCATCGGCGACAAGAAAGGGCGCGTTGGTGTTGGGCTCGGAAAGGGTATCGACACGGCGCTCGCTATCGACAAGGCGACGCGCGATGCGAAGAAACATCTCTTTACCGTCCCGCGCACCGCTTCTGGTTCGATCCCGCACCAGGTCTCTTCCAAGTACGCGTCCTCGACAGTCGAGATCATCCCCTCGAAGGGGCGTGGGCTCGTCGCCGGCTCGGCGATGCGGACGGTGCTCGACCTTGCAGGCGTGACCGACGTGGTAACGAAGATCCATACGCGTTCCAAGAATAAGCTCACTATCGCGCGCGCGACCGTTGCGGCGTTGAAGAAGCTTCGCACGAAGTAATTTTTTCCTATGCAACTCCATTCCATCGTTTCCCGCACCAAGAATAAGAAGAATCCGCCCGTCGGTCGCGGCGGCAAGCGCGGCAAGACCTCTGGTCGCGGCGGCAAGGGGCAGACAGCGCGCGCCGGACACAAGATCCGCCCGGAAGTTCGCGACCTCATCAAGAAGATTCCGAAGCGCCGCGGCCACGGCAAGAACCGCGCCCGCACGGTCCGCACGAATCGCATCGCCGTTTCCGCGGTGAACCTTGCCGCGCTCGAGGCGCTGTACAAGGTCGGCGAGACGGTCTCGCCCGCGACCCTGCTCGCCCGGGGGCTCGTACGCCGGGCGAAGGGGCGTGCGCCGGTGGTGAAGATTCTCGGCACCGGCGCGCTCACGAAGGCGCTTGTCGTCGAGAACTGCACGTTGTCTGCCGCCGCACTCGCCGCGCTCACTGCGGCGGGCGGTACCATTCGCGGCGAGCAGGTTCGAACCAGCCATGCTTAATTCCTTTTTTCGTAAACTCAAACTCGCGTTCGGCGACCCCCAGATCCGTGCCCGCATCTTGTTTCTCATAGGCGCGCTCGCGCTGTTCCGTATCCTCGCATCGATCCCGATCCCGGGCGTCGATAAGAATGCACTTGCGGCCTTCTTCGCGAATAACCAGTTTTTCGGCCTCCTGAACATCTTTTCCGGAGGCGGTCTCTCGAGCCTTTCTATCGTGATGCTCGGCGTCGGTCCCTACATCACCGCGTCGATCATTATGCAGCTCGGCACCATCATCTTCCCGCAGGTAAAGCAGGCATACTTCGAGGAGGGCGAGGCGGGGCGGGCAAAGTTCGTCGGCTGGAGCCGCCTCCTCACCATCCCGATGGCTATCCTGCAGGGCATCGCATTCCTGTTCCTGCTTGAGAGCCAGGGCGTCATAGCGCACCTCAGTACGGTGGCGCTCATCGCGAACATCGCACTCGTCGCCGCGGGTTCGATGCTCCTTATGTGGCTCGGCGAGCTCGTTACCGAGTTCGGTATCGGTAACGGCGTCTCGCTCATCATTCTCGCGGGCATCCTCGCGGGCCTGCCGGCGAGCATCTCGCAGACCATCTTCGCCGCCTCCGCGGCGAACATCCCCGCGTACCTCGCCTTCATCGCCTTCGGCCTTGCGATGATATATGCGGTCGTGGTCGTCTCTGACGCCGAGCGCTCCATACCGATCGCGTATGCGCGCGCGGTGCGCGGTGCGGCGCTCTCCCAGGGCGCGGCGACGTATCTCCCGATCCGCCTGCTCCAGGCCGGCGTGATCCCCATCATCTTCGCGCTCTCACTCCTCCTTCTGCCGCAGATGGTACTCTCGGCGCTCGGCGCGCTCGACCTGTCCTTCGCTTCAAGCGGAGCGCTCTGGTATACCGCCTTCCTCTCCAATCCGTGGAAGTACGGCGCGGCGTACTTCTTCCTCGTGGTGGTCTTCACCTATTTCTATACCTCGGTCACCTTCGAGCCGCATCGCGTCGCGGAGAATCTCCAAAAGACCGGCGCGTTCGTCCCCGGCGTGCGTCCTGGCCGCGAGACAGAGGAATACATCGGCAATGTCGTGAACCGCGTCACGCTCCCCGGCGCCACCTTCCTCGGCCTCATCGCCGTCTCCCCGAGCATCATCCAGGGACTTACGGGCGTCACCACCCTCGTCCTCGGCGGCACCGCGCTTCTTATCGCGGTCCAGGTCGCCCTCGACCTCGCCCACAAGATCGACGCCCAGGTCTCGCTTCGCGAATACTAAAAATGTTAGAGTAGTTTGATGGATACACGGACAATATTTTTTATTGGAAAGCCCGGATGCGGGAAGGGAACTCAGGCGAAACTGCTCTCGGAGAAGACCGGATGGCCGGTATTCGCCTCAGGGAAGCTCTTCCGCGCCATTGCGCAGGAGGATACGCCGGTGGGACATAAGATGAAGGCTGAGAACGACGCCGGTGTCCTCGCACCGCATTGGTTCGCGATGTACCTCTATCTCAACTCGCTTTTTTCTATCCCTGACGGGCAGAGCGCGATATTTGACGGGTTCAATCGCAAGGTTCCCGAGGCCGAGCTTGTTTTGGACTCGCTGCAGTGGCTCGGGCGCCCGTGCACGATCTTGAATATCAAAGTTTCCGATGAAGAGGTCCGTCGCCGCCTCGTCCTGCGCAAGGAGATGGAGGGTCGCACCGATGATGCTGTCGTCGAGGAGCGTCTGAAGGAATACGAGGCGCACACCGCGCCTGCGATCGAGTTCTTCCGCACCGCGGGTGCGTTGATCGAAATAAACGGCGAGCAGACTCCGGAAGAGATCGCGGTCGATATCCGTGCGGCGCTCAGCATAAAATGACGATTAAGAACGACACCGAGCGGGCGAATCTTATCGAGGGCGGGAAGCGTCTTGCGGCCGTCCTTCGCGCGCTTCGTTTGAAAGTCGCGCCCGGCGTGACCTCAGAAGAACTCGATACCTTGGCGGAACAGCTCATCCGCGCGGGCGGCGACGAGCCCTGCTTCCTCGGGTATACCCCCGAGGGAGCGCACCGGCCGTACCCGGCGACCTTGTGTGTTTCCATCAACGACGAAGTCGTGCACGGCATCCCGAATGAGTCGACGAGGACATTGAAAGAGGGCGATATCGTCGGCCTTGACCTCGGACTCACGCATAATGGCGTCATCGTGGACGCGGCTATCACGGTGCCGGTCGGGGAGGTGGATGAAGAAACGAAAAAACTGCTTGTGGCGACCGAGCGCGCGCTCGCGGCGGGCATCGCGCAGGCCATTCCGGGAAATCATATCGGTGATATCTCGCACGCGATCCAAAAAGAAATTGAAGATGCGGGATTTAAAGTGGTGAAGGAGCTCGGCGGACACGGCGTGGGCGATCTTGTCCACGAAGAGCCCTTCATTCCGAACTATGGCCGCCCAGGCGAGGGGGAACTCCTCGAAGAGGGCATGGTGCTCGCGCTCGAACCCATTTCGACTGCCGGCAAGGCCGCCGTGGTGCTCGCGCCCGACGGCTATACGTATCGCACCAAGGACGGCTCGCGCTCGGCCCATTTCGAGCACACCATCTTGCTCGAGACGTCCGGAGCGCGTATAGTGACTCAATAACCGCCGCGGGCGATTTCATTTTTAAACTATGGCACATCCTAAAACAGAGAGAACGCTCGTCATCGTGAAGCCTGACGGCATCCAACGTGCCCTCATCGGCGAGATTATGAAGCGCTATGAGCGTCTCGGCCTGAAGCTCGTCGCGCTCAAGATGATGGTCCCGACCGAAGAGATGATCGAGACACACTACCTGCTCGATCCGAATTGGAAGAAGAACGTCGGCGAGAAGTCGATCGCTTCGTATGTTAAGAAAGGGGAGACACCGCCTTCGAACGACCCGATCGAGGTGGCGAACGTCGTTGTCGGAAATCTAAAGAAGTATATGACGAGCGGCCCGGTCATCGCGATGGTCTGGGAGGGCGCACACGCCGTGGAACTCGTACGGAAGATCACTGGCGGAACAGAGCCGCGAAGCGCAAGCATCGGAACTATCCGTGGCGATTTCGTCGTCGATTCCTACCAAATGGCGGATACTGACAGTCGTGCCATCCGCAACCTCATCCACGCATCGGGTTCGGTACCGGAGGCGGAGATGGAGATACCGCACTGGTTCAACGATGCAGAGATCATGAAATATAGCGTGCCGCACGAGGCGACGCTCTACGACGTGGATATGAAGGGTATTCTTAGCTAATTCGATGTCTCATCGTACTGTCGAGTATAGTTATCCACCGAGACATTTGACACGGGGTGTATACTCGTAAGTGGAGCCGTTCCTTTTTTACGCAACTTGCCTAACTCTCGGGAGCCATGCAGTAAGGCAGTTTGGCGAATTCCGCAAGGAAATCCGAGAACTGCCGTTGCACTACCCACCTGGCAAGATAAAGTTGCTTAAGGGAATGACTCCACGAAAAAACCGCTCCTTATGGAGCGGTTTTTTCGCGTGGTAGAGTTCATATATGTCATTGCGACTTAGTTTCTACGGCGGAGCGGGGAAAGTGACCGGCTCCAATTTTTTAATTCAAGGCGCTCGCGGAAAGGTGCTCGTTGATTGCGGCATCGAGCAGGGTGCCGATTTTGCTGTAGAGGAAGTGTACGGGCCGTTTCCGTACGACGTGAAAACGATTGACGCACTCGTTGTTACTCATGCGCATCTTGACCACGTCGGGCGCATTCCGAAGCTTGTGCGGGATGGTTTTCACGGGAAGATATTTATGACACCGGCGACCCGCGATCTCGCGGCACTTATTCTGCTCGACTCGTCCCACATCCTCGCGGAAGAAGCCGGACGTCTTGGACGCATGCCTTTATATGATGCCAATGACGTTGAAGCGGCGTTCGCGCTCGTCGAAACACTTGAGTATCATACTGAAAAAGAAGTTGCGCCCGGGCTCTCTGCTTATTTCCGCAATACCGGGCACATTCTCGGTTCGGCGAGCGTGCGCATCACGGACGAAGACGGAACGACGGTCGTACTCACGGGCGATATCGGCAATTCTCCTTCGCCTCTTCTGCCAGATTGGGAGCCGGTTCCGGACGCCGATGCTCTGGTGATGGAGAGTACCTATGGCGACAAGGTTCATGGACAGGGAGACCGCAACCTCTTGCTTAAAGAGAGTCTTCAGCACGCGATCAAGCGTGACGGCACAATCCTCATCCCCGCCTTCTCGATTGAGCGCACTCAGCTCATGCTTTATGAGCTCTCAAACTTTTTTGATGCCGGCGATTTACCGAAGATTCCAGTCTTCTTGGACTCGCCACTCGCGATTAAGGTGACGGCAGTGTATGAGAAGTGGGGGATGAGCTATTTCAAACCCGAGACCGAAGACGAGATGAAGCGAGAAGGAAGCATCTTTGAATTCCCGTTCTTGAAGGCTACGCTCTCGCAGGAAGACTCAAGAGCGATAGAGAAGGTGTCGGGGCCGAAGATCATCATCGCGGGCGCAGGCATGAGCCACGGTGGCCGTATCGCTCGTTGGGAGACGCGCTACTTGCCTGACCCCTCGACGACGCTCTTTATGGTTGGCTACCAGGCGCCCGGTACGCCCGGGCGGCGCATGATGGAGGGCGCGGGAAGTGTCCGTATTGCCGGCGCCGAGGTGAAAATCAAAGCAAAGGTTGAAAAGCTTGAAGGATGGTCGGCACACGCCGACCGCGACCAGCTCCTTAAGTTTGCCGAGGCCGCGCTTGCGAAGAAGCGGCCCAAGGCCGTCTTTACCGCTCATGGCGAGCCTTCTTCCGAACGTTTCCTCGCCCAACGTATCCACGACTACCTGGGTGGAAACGCCATCGTCCCCGAGCAGGGTCAGACGTGGGAGATTACCAAAGATTCGGTTAAGAAGGTTTGAAACGAAAACCGCCCCGCTTTAAGCGGGGCGGTTTTTGTAAAATTTAGACGACTTGTTTCGCGATGCGTTCGAAGATTTCGGGGTGGTCGGCGGCGAACTCGGCGAGGACCTTACGGTCGAGGGCGAAGCCGTTCTTCTTCAGCTTCGCGATGAAGGTGGAGTACGACTGGTGGCCGTTCTCGCGGACGGCGGCGTTGAGCCGGACGATCCAGAGCTGGCGGAAGTCGGTCTTCTTGTCGCGGCGGTGGGCGAAGGCGTAGCGGCCGGCGCGCATCAGCGCCTCGTGCGCGGCGTGTAGCTTCTTCGAGCGGATGCCGCGGTAGCCCTTGGCTCTCTCGAGAATATTCTTGCGGCGTTTCGTCGCCATCACCCCACCTTTGATTCTTGTCATACGAGAAAGATTACTAAAATAGATTAATTATTTCGCACCGGTGCCCGGGAGGAAGCGGCGACGCACCTTTGCGGTCAAGGTGAGGCTCACCGAGCGACGCTTCGCGCTACGCGCAGAGCCGCTCTGCTTCGCATTGAAATGGTTCTGACCCTTCGCGCGCACCACAAGCTTCCCGTTGCGGGTGACGCGGATCCTCTTTGTATAAGATTTATTTGTTTTCATGTTTTAATTCTTTTTCTCTCTTGGCTTGTGCGATAAGGTCTCTCTCTATCACACCGGCGAAGCCCTTCGGGCTCCGGGTGACCGGCTCGGCGATCTTGTACGCATACGGGATGCGAACGAGGAACTTCTCGAGACGGTCCTTGAGGAATTCCTCACTCATACCCTTATAGCGGCCTTTGAGGAAGAGCTCGGCGCGGACCCGGTGGCCCTCAGTGAGCCATTCGGCGGCCTTCTTAGCCTTCAGCTCCATGTCGTGGTCGCCGGTGCCCACCTTGATCTGGACCTCCTTGGTTTCAGACACTTTTACCTTGGCTTTTGCTATCTTTTCCTTCTTACTGCGCTCGTATTCAAATTTACCATAATCCATGATTTTCGCAATTGGCGGGACGGCCGAGGGCGAAATCTCGATGAGATCGAGCCCGGCGGTCTTTGCTGCCGCGAGGGCGGCTTCGAGCGAGAGGACGCCCAGATTACTCCCATCAGCGCTGATAACACGCAACTCTGTTGCGCGTATCTCGTTATTGATGCGAAGTCGGTCGGTAGCCACTGGAAGTAACTGTAATATAGCACAAAAAGGGTAGGCGGCGCAACATCATTTCGAGAGCTGACTGACCTCGGAGAGGACGATTTCGGCTTTGCCTTGGTAGGAGGCGATTTTGCCGGTGAGGGTGATGGTTTGTCCGGCGTAGCGGGAGAGGTCGCCAAATTGTTTCGCATCGTCGGCGAAGATGACGCCGGAGAAAGGGCAGGTCTTATAGTTCTCACAGAAGTCGAGGAAGACGGTGCCGGAGGCTGAGGTGTAGGCCTCGATAAGCTTCCCGCGCACGGAGGCGTATTCGCCTACGTGCGCGGGAGCCTGCGTGTAGTCGATTGTCCCGATAGAAACAGGCGCGGCCGCTCCCGCGGCCGCGTTGCCTCGGTAGGCATCCAAGAGTCGTTTCAATATGTTCTCGTACGCTTGTCGGAGCGCCGGAGCGGTACCGATTTCAAGAATCTCATCATTAATGGTTGTTGCCGATTTAGTCCAGTTGTAGCTACCGAAGGCGTACGCCCGTTCCGTTACCAGAAGTTTGATATGCATAATCCCATTGCCGGTCGCATGCTTCTCCCTCACGAGAGGAATGCCGGCGGAGAGGAGTTTCGCCGTGATTGGAGCGCCGTAACTGTTGCTACTTTGTTCCGAGTCCACGATTCCCCGCACATCGACACCGCGTTTCTTGGCTTCGACAAGGGCGTCAGCGATACTCGGGAGAGTAAAGGTGTAGATCGCGAAGTAGATACGCTCCTTTGCGGCGGTAATGAGCGCGATGATCTCCTGATCGTTCTGTTTTTGGTTCAAGCTGTATACGATGCGTACCGAATCAGCGGGCGGAGCTGCAACTGTCTGCGCTGGGATGGCGACACTCGCCGCTTCCGCCGCCGCGTTCCCGCTCCCGAGCGCGTATCCGGCGCCGCCCGCCGCAAGTGCGAGCACCAGTGCCACACCCGCACGAAGTACCTTCGGATTCATACGTCCAGTATATACCGCGACTGTCCACAGCTCCGTACATTTCCAGAGCGGGTAGTATGGAAAGAAGCATTAGTCGCTCATACCACACACTATGCATATCGTCGCCATTTCAGGGAGTCTGAGAAAGGGGTCGTTTAACACGGCGCTTCTGCGCGAGTTCGCGAAACTCGCTCCGGAGGATATGCAGATCGAAATTGCAGATATCGGCAGTCTCCCGCTGTATAATTCTGACGACGAAGCGGCGTTTCCGGCTGAGGCGCAAGCATTTAAGAATAAAATAAAAGCCGCCGACGGCGTCATCATCGCGACGCCGGAATATAATCGCTCCATTCCGGGTGTACTGAAGAATGCAATCGACTGGGCGAGCCGCCCGTACGGACAGAATTCCTTTGCGAAGAAACCGGTCCTCGTCGCGGGCGTGTCGGTCGGGAAGATCGGCACCGCCGTCGCGCAGAGCCACCTGCGGCAGATTATGGTCTATCTTGATACAGTTCTCGTCGGTCAACCTGAGATCTATGTCGGTCCCGTGCAAGGGATTTTTGACGAGAAAGGGAACATGACAGACGATTCGACGAAAGCATTGCTCGCGAATGCACTCAGCGCACTTGCCGGCCGAGTACGCTGATCACTGCTCGTCCCGGTTTGGCGCATTCGCGGCAATCCTTCCCGCGCGATAGGCGAGGAGATTGTGCCGTCCAATAAAAAAGAGGATGAGGAGGAATGCTCCCGCAATGCCCCAGCGTATATGGATGACCCATCCTGAAGTTAGACTGCCGAACCAATACGAGAGGGAGAAAAGGATTGTCAGCAGGACCAGACCCCCAGCGAGCGCCGTCGGCAGGTACGTAGCGAGTGGATAACGGAAGAAGCCGCTCGCTACGTATGACGTGAATCGGAATCCGGGCACGAAGTGCCCGGAGAAGATATTGAACGCATACCGATTCCCGAGCCAGGAGCGAAAGGGTGCAGTGAAATCGTGATCGATATAATGCGCGAGCCGCGGGTGAGTACGGGCGAAGGCGCCGAGAGCATACAGCAGGGAGTCCCCAAGGATGATACCGGTGTAGAGGGAGAGGAATGCAATCGGGACCGAGATCATACCATCTGCCACGAGCACCCCGACGACCAGTATCGTGAGGTCTTCGAGAACCGAGGCGCACAAAACAATCACGAGCGATAGAAGCATCGCACTGCTGACCGTATCACCGGCAAAATGGGAAAGGAAAGCGAACATAGGAATCATCCCAGTCTACCAGATTTCCATAGGACGTTGTCGCTTGCGTGCGGCGCGCAGAGCGCGTATTCTGTACTCTATGAAACGAGTGGGTGCCATCCTCATCCTCATTCTCGCCTTCTTCGGGCTCGCGGATTCCGCTTATCTCACTCTGCATCTGTTGAACGGCACACCGCTTTTGTGCGATATCCAAAATCTTTCCGGCTGCAACATCGTCGCCGCAAGCCAGTATTCGAGCATCTTCGGCATACCGCTCGCGGAGTTCGGAGTCCTGTTTTACAGTGTCCTCTTCGTCCTTGCCGCTCTTGAGATTGTCCTCTTTGACCAGCTCTTGCGCCGTGCGCTCCAAGTGCTCGCGCTTGTCGGCGTCATCGCTTCGCTTTATTTCACCTTCCTCCAAACATTCGTCATACAGGCATTTTGCATCTACTGTCTGGCTTCGGCTGTCATCACGCTACTCATCCTCGTTTTCGCGAGCTTGCTCGAGCCGATACGAAAGCGCCCGTCTTCCTCACCACTCACGTCATAACCTACACTATGCGACGAGCTCTCCTCATCCTTCTCGCGGCGCTTCTCATACCGACGAGCGCCTTTGCGGCACGCGAACCCGCCTCCTTTTCTACGGGGCGTTCGCTCATTGTCGCCAGCTCTTCGCCCGGGAATGCGTATTTCACGGGCGTTTCAGTCGTCAGCACCGCGCCGATCGCGGGAGACCTTTCCGCGGTCGGCGGTTCGATAGTCGTTGCGGCGCCGGTTGCGGGCGACGAATTCCTTCTTGCTGGCTCGGTAAGTTCTCGCGCACAGGTCGCTGGCGACGTGCGCGTAGCGGGCGGGAACATCACGCTTGAGAGCTCGATTGCCGGTGATCTGGTCGCACTTGGCTTTTCTGTACAGGGCCTTGGGCGTATCCGCGGGAGCACGTTTATCGTCGCGGCGGATACCTCCCTTTCAGGGGGCGCCTCGGGGCCGGTCACCATCTATGGCAATAACATCTCGCTTGCGGGCGACTTCACGGACGATGTCACGATCATCGCGACTGGCCGCCTGTCTCTTGCCGAGGGTACCACTATCCGCGGTGTGCTCTCGTACCAAGCGCCGGAAACAGCCGTCATTCCCGCATCCGCCACGGTCATCGGCGGCATCGAATATACCAGCGCTTCCTATCTGCCCGACCCCGGCACTTCGCGCATACTCGCGCTCGTAAGTATCGGATTCTTTCTCTTTGCGCGCATTCTCGGAGCGCTTATTCTCGCCGGACTTCTCGCGGGCCTCTTCCCTAAACTCGCGGAGGCGATGACGGAGCGCCTGTACACCGAACGCCCGCGCAGTATCTTGCTCACGATGCTACTCGGCTTCGCAGTGCTCGTTGCAGCGCCGGCGCTGATTCTTCTGCTCGCGCTTACGTTCGTCGGCATCGGCCTCGCGTTCCTGCTTCTCATCTTGTACGCCCTCCTCGCTTTGCTCTCAGCGCTCTATGCGGGCATCCTGCTCGGCAGTCTGTTCGCGCGCCGCTTCTTGGGGCGCGAGGTGGTGCTCTGGCGCGACGGTATGCTCGGTATGCTCGCCCTCTCGCTCGTGACGCTCATACCGGTCATCGGGTTTCTTATCGCATCGCTTCTCACGATGTTCACTGCGGGCGCGCTCCTGCAACTCTTTTTCCACTTCGCTTTCCCGGGCGAGGAACAGACACCTGAATCGGTATGAGCCGTGACGAGCGTGCGGAGCGCGCGAAGAAGATACTCGCGTATTTGAAAAGGGCGTACCCCGAACCCGAGAGCGAGCTTATGCACACGACACCATTCCAGTTCGTCGTCGCGGTTATCCTCTCGGCGCAGTGCACCGACAAGGCGGTAAATAAGCTCACCGCGACGCTTTTTAAGAAATACAAAACACCCGCTGACTTCGCGAAGGCGAATCCCGCGGTATTTACCAAGGAGGTCTCGTCCGTGCCGTTCTTCCGCAACAAGGCGAAGGCGATCCAAGGCGCGGCGAAGATGGTCCAGGAAAAATTCGGCGGGAAGGTGCCACAGACCGAAGCCGAGCTTGTGCAACTGCCGGGCGTGGGCTACAAGACCGCGCATGTCGTCCTCGGCGAACTCCACGGTGTGTGGGAAGGCATCGCGACCGATACGCACGTAAAGCGTTTTGCGAAGCGTTTCGACCTCACCGACCAGAATGACCTCACGAAAATATCCAAAGACTTGGAGGCGCTTATACCGAAAAAAGATTGGAAATATGTGAACAACGACCTCGTGCTCTACGGCCGCTATGTCTGTCCGGCGCGCCCGCACGACTGTGCGGCGCACCCGCTCACCAAACTCTGGCCGCCCGCCGCGCTCCGCTGGCCGAAAGCGAAGTAACCTTCAGGAAATGACCTCGATACCGAGCTTTCGGAAGATCGTATGGGCGCAGTATAGAAAATCCGGACGGCATACTCTACCGTGGAGAAAAACATACGCTACATATAGGGTACTGGTTTCTGAGGTGATGCTCCAGCAGACGCAAGTGGAGCGGGTACTGCCGTTCTACAAAGATTTCATTAAAAAGTTCCCGACGGCGAAGCGGCTTGCGGCCGCGCCGTTCTCTGAAGTACTGAAAAGCTGGCAAGGACTCGGCTACAATCGCCGAGCAAAGATGCTGCATAGTGCTGCGAAGGAACTCGCGACGCGAAAGGCAACTACAGTCTCTGAACTGGAGGCGTTGCCGGGCGTCGGGCCGTACACGGCCCGCGCGATTAGCGCATTCGCTTATAATCAGGATGTTGTTTTCGTCGAGACAAACATTCGTACTGCTGTCATACACCATTTCTTTAGGAATAAGAAGAAAGTATCAGATACGGAAATAGAAAAAATCTTGGCACAGGCACTACCGAAGGGGAGGGCACGGGGGTGGTACAGCGCGCTGATGGACTATGGTGCATTCCTGAAGCGCTCTGGCATCTCATATAATGCGAAAAGCAAAACGTATGCGAAACAGTCGAAATTCAGCGGCTCACTCCGCGAAGCGCGCGGCGCTATTTTGCGCGAATTCACACAAGGAGTTACGTCTCGCACCCATCTGGTGAGTCTTCTCGGTCCTGCGCGCAGACAACAGATGAAAACGGCGTTTGAAGCGCTTCTCGCGGAAGGACTGATCAGCGGAAATCCTTGATGAACATCGTCGCGCCAATGCCAGCGAGCGCGACGAACCCACCGGTAAGAAGGAAGAGTAGTTGGTAATTCCCGAACAGAAGGATGAAGCTTCCAATAACCGGTGCGATAAGATTAGCGAGCGGCCAGATGCCCCGGAACACGCTGACTGAATTGATATCTTTTTCCGAGACGCGCCGGAAGAAATGACCCTCCGTCATACTCTCGATGAGCGCGGACCCGACGCGCGACGTGACAAGCACGCACGCGATGACGACGAGCGGGGTCGCTGAAGAAAAGAGGCCGACTGTGGCGAGCGAGACGCCCGCGAGGAAGAATCCGGTGAACAGCATTTCTTTATCGCCGATATACCGATCGGCGAGGATGCCGGAGGGATACTGGATGAGCACATAGGGCAGGAGCATAACGAAGAATATCCAACTGAGCTCGCTCCAAGGGATGCCGAGCTCGGTATGCAGATAGACGGGCACATAGAGCGGCGCCCAGATGAAGAAGAGGTAGAGGAGCAGGTGGCCGAACGTTACCGCCGCGAGGTCGCGGTCCTTCAGGAGGCACCGCAGGGTGTCGACCATATGGGAAAGCTGGGGCGTCTTCACTTCCGGTAATCGCCGCGCGGCGAAGAGCGTGATGAACGGCACGAGCGCGACTGCGCCGGCGAGGAACACATTGCTATAGGCTTCGGAGCGCGCCAGGAGAGCGCCGATGAGGAGCGGCGAGGCGAGCGCGGCGGCGTTCCACGCTGTGAGGTACAGCGCGCGTATGCGCCCGGTCGCATCTTCCGCAGAAACCGTCGCTTCAAGCAGGAGATCGAGCTCGTAGGCAAGGAACGGCTGAAGCGCCACCGTGAGCGCGACGAAGAACGCGGCCGCGACCGCTCCCGGCGTCGCGGCGAGCGCGAGGAACGCGATCATCTCGAGGATCGCGAATACGAGTGCGAGCTGCTGTGCGCCGTAGCGCTCGACGAAGCGGGGGAGGAATGGGAACAATACACAGGCAACGAGCGCGCCGCCCGCGATGACGAGTCCCGTATAGGCCGTTGGCATAAAGGACGAGAGGTACGGAAGGAGGATATACATCGTCGTCGTGGAAAAGAGCGCGAAGAAAAAATTCCCGACGGAGATGACCACACGCGGATGCATTGTGTCGAGGATACCATACAAAAACCACGGCGCGCCTTTGGCGCGCCGTGGTTTTCGATGCGATCCAAACTACATCCCGATGAGGACGGGGATGACCATCGGCGCCTTGTTGGTACGCTGGAAGAGGAACCCCGCCATCACGTCGGTGAGATTGTTCTTCACGTAATCGAGGTCGATGGGGTTCATATTGCGCGTCGAGTCCTCGATGGTCTTCTTGATGAGGACGCGCGCCTCGTTGAGCATATTCTGCGACTCGCGCAGGTAGATGAAGCCGCGGCTGATGATGTCGGGCGACTTGCGCAGTTTGCCGGTCTTGAGGTTCACGCTCGCGATGATGACGAACATACCGTCCTTCGCGAGCGACTGGCGGTCGCGGATCACCACCTCCTGGATGTCGCCGATCGTGAAGCCGTCGACGACCATCGGCGCCGACGGGACCTTCTGCTTGTGCACATTCATCCGTTCACCGTTCTCGATGTCGATGACGGTGCCGTTGTCGGCGATGATGATGTTCTCGCGCGGGAAGCCCGATTGCTCGAGCGCCTTCGCGTGGCAGGTCGTCATCGAGCGGTAGCCGTACGCGGGCATAAAGAATTTCGCGCCGACCTGTTGGTTGATCCAGATGAGTTCGCCGGTGTTGCCGTGGCCGGTCGAGTGGACGTCGCTTGAACGGTAGTGGATGAGCGACACGTTGTGGCGGTAGAGATTATCCTTCAACTTCTGCACCGAGATCTCGTTGCCGGGGATGACCGAGGAGGAAAGCACGATAGTGTCACGCTCGGTAAGCGTGATGTATTTGTGCTGGCGCGTTGCGATACGCATCAGTGCGGCGAACTCCTCGCCCTGCGCGCCGGTCGAGAGGATGACGATCTTGTCCGGCGGATAATTACCGATGTCCTGAGAGGGGATGATGGTGTCCTTCTTGATCTTGAGGAGTCCGGTCTTCTCCGCGATCTCCAGGTTGTTCTTGATGGAACGCCCTTCGGTGACGATCTTCTTGCCGAGCTTCTCGGCGGTTTCCATAATGTGGATCATACGCTCGAACTGCGAGGCGAAGGTGCCGATGATGAGGCGTCCGGAGACCGTCTTGATGATGTCTTCCAGGGTCTGGATGACGCGCTTCTCGGGGATGGAGAAGCCGTCGCGCTCGGCGTTCGTCGAGTCGGCGATGAAGAAGATGTTCTTGTCCTTGCCGAGCGTTCCCCACGTCTTCACTTCGCGTTCGGAAGGGATGCCGTCATCGTGGTCGAGCTTGAGGTCGCCGGTGATGACCACGTTGCCCTGCGGCGTCTCGATCGAACAGCCCATCGAATCGGGGATCGAGTGCGTGACCGGGAAGAACTTCACCCGCGTGCTCCCGATGACCACCGACTGGCCCACTTCAACGACGATCATTTCCGACTTCGGTACGTCCGGATACTCTTCCTGGCGCCGCTGGATCATGATCGACGTGAGATTCTGGGTGTAGATGGGCGGCGTGCCGAAGCGCGGCAGGATGAAGGGGATGCCGCCGATGTGGTCGAGGTGACCGTGCGTAATGATGACGCCCTTCACGCGGCTGGCGTTCTTCTCGAGATACTTGGTGTTCGGGAGGATGTAATCGACGCCGGGAGAAGTGTCCTCGGAGACGAACTGGAATCCCGCGTCGAAGACGAGGATGTCGCCTGTGGCGCCTATCTCGACTGCGGTCATATTGCGACCGACTTCCTCGACACCGCCCAAGGGGATGATACGGACCGATGTCGGCCCGACCGGCTCGGGGTAATAGTCGGCGGTGCGGTTTACTCGTGTGGGCTGAGCCATCGGGCGGCGCAGGATCCGCTGGATGCGGCGGCTGGCGCCGCCGGGACGCGGTCCGCTCTGCCTGCCGGCAGGCGTTCGAGAACCGGGCGGCCGGCTTCCGCGATCGAAACGTCTCGGCGCATGTGCGCTCCCTGAACGCGTTTCACCTCCGGGGCTCGGTTGTCCATGACTTGGACGAGGGGGCACGGGAGTTGGTGCGGGCGCAGGTGCTGGTGCTGGTGCTGAGTTCATACTGGATTGATTAGTTACTGGGCTTGTGAAATTAATAATTTAAAACCCGTACGGAAATTACTGATGTGAGCTACTTTTTTGCAAAAAACGGCCAGACACGATCGGTCACGCGATACCACGACGCAACAGTCGCGAAGCGGTCTGCGGGAATGATGATCTGCGAGAGCTCGACGCCGCGCAGATCCTCGGGCACCGAGTAGGTGAAGTCCGGTGCATAAATGAATGCGGCCGGATAATCTGCCGCGACGATATTCTCGATCTTCTGGAGATCCGCCGCGCGCTCCGTCGGGTCGGCGGAGCTCCGCGCGTGCTCCAGGAGCGCGTCGACGGTCTTATTCGCATAGAGCGCGATGTTGAGACCGGGGTCATTGCGTTCTTGCGAATTCCAGAAGGCGTAGAGGTCCTGGTCGCGGCCGATGACCATACCGTAGAGGAGCGCTTCATACTTACGCGGGCGGATAACGTTTTGCGAGAGGTCGCCGGGCTCGTACAGCTCGACGTCGACCGGGACGCCGAACCGCTCCCATTCGGCCTTCACTGCGCTCGCGACATTCTTCAATTCGGGCACGTTGCTGGTGCGGAGTGTGATGCGGTCGAGCGTCTGCTTCGCGCCCGTATGTTTCCAAACGCGCGAGGAACTGTCGTATACCCATCCCGCCGACTGGAGTACCTTCGCCGCGGCCGCCGTCGGATTTTCCGATTGGGGCACCGGCACCTGCTGGACGTTCTCTCCCGGCGGCACGGGCCCCATAATCGCGGTCGCATAGCCGCCGAGTACGGTGTCGACGATGTTCTGCCGGTCGAGCGCGAGCGAGAGCGCTTTGCGTACTTCGGCACGCGCGTACACCTGTTTCTCGCCCGGATTCCAGAACACGCCGAACACGCGGGCGTACGGTGCGGTCAATGCGTTTTTCGACGAGATGCCGTACGCGCTCTCGACCGCCCCGCTCCGCACCGCCGCCGCGAGGTCTTCGGCGCGCGAGTAGAAGTCGAAGCGGATACCGTCGAGATACGGCCGGCCGAGCGCGTACTGCGGATTCCCAACGAGCGATACGCTTTTGATAAGTCCGGACGCATCGCGCGAGACACTGTCGACCTTGAAGGGTCCCGCACCCACCGGGTTCGTCTCAAGATTCGAGAAAGGGAATTCTTCGTTCGAGATGTTCTGCCAAAGCCTCGACGGGAGGATGCCCAAGGTCGTGAGCCCGAGGAACGGTGCATACGGTTTCGCGAGCGTGAAGCGCACCGTGTGCGCATCGACCGCGAGTACGCTGACGCCGGACCAGTTCGCGTATTCGGGGCTCTTGAGCGCGGTGTCCTGTGCCTTGCGGACGGTGAAGACGACATCCTGCGCCGTGACCGGCGTGCCGTCGGTGAATACGGCATCGTTTCTGAGGGTGAAGGTGTAGCTCTTTCCGTCGGGAGACAGCGTGTAGCTCTCGGCGAGCACCGGTACGAGGGAGCCGGTGCCCGAGAGTCCCATAAGTCCGGCGTAGACGAGGCTCGAGAGGTCGCGGTCGGCGTCGCTGATGGCGAGGAGCGGATTGATGAATTGCGGACTCCCGAGCTCGCCCTCGACGAGGCTCCCGCCGTAGGTCGGCACCTCCGCGAGGAGCGACTGCTCGAGAGCGTAGAGCCCGGCAAGGGAAGCGACACTCACGAGGACCGCGAACAGATAGAACAGAGCCCGGTCGCCCGGGGAGAAAGCGCGGATGCGCTCGCGCAAACGTTCAAGAGCTTCGACGCTCCGAGAACGCAAGAGTCTCTCTCGCCACAGTTCGAAGCGCTCGCGGAGGCTAACGGGGTCCATCATCCTACGAGAAGGAAGTTCGCTACCGCCGCGAGTACGAGCAGGATCGCAATGACAACCGTCGCATTGAATAGGAATTTTTCGGCGCCTCTGCGCTTGTAAAAGGTCGACGCGAAATTATCGCCTCCGAAGGCTCCGCCGAGGGTCGCACCGCGCTGCTGGAGCACGATGCCGACGATGAGGAGTACTGCGAGGATGATTTCCGCGTACGGCAGTGCCGATACGAGTGCCTCCATCTTGTCTGCAACAATAGCATGGGCGGGTATATCGGCGCAACTTGCGTGTGAACTGGAGTTTCTCTATACTCCCCACACAAGGGCAGGTGCGAGATTATCCATTTATATATAGAACGCTATGGCAAAGAAGCTTTCGCTAAAGCCGCTTGGAGACCGTGTGGTCGTCAGACCTTCTGAAAAGGAGGGGGAGAAGAAGCTCGCCTCGGGCATCATCATCCCCGAAACGGTAGATAAGGAAAAACTTTTGAAAGGAGAAGTTATTACGGTCGGTCCGGGTCGTCGGAATGATGAAGGGAAGCACCTTCCCATAGAGGTGAAGCCGGGCGACACCGTCTTTTTCAAGAAGCCCTGGGATGAACCGATCAAAGTCGACGGGGTCGAATATTATGTGCTTCCGGAATCCGACATTATTCTTATCCAAAATTAATTATGGCGAAACAAATTCTTTTTTCTGAGGACGCACGCAAGGCGATCGCGAAGGGTATCGCGCAGGCGGCGCACGCGGTGAAGGTGACCCTCGGCCCCCGCGGCCGCAACGTCGTCATCGAGAAGTCGTACGGCGGCCCGCGCATCACCAACGACGGCGTCTCTATCGCGAAGGAGATCTCGCTCAAAGACCGCTTCGAGAATATGGGTGCGGAGATAGTGAAGGAAGTGGCGAACAAGACCAACGACACCGCCGGCGACGGCACTACGACCTCGGTCGTCCTGCTCGAAGCGCTGGTCGCGGAAGGTCTCTCACACGTGATGAAGGGCGCGAACGCGATGGCTATCCGGAGCGGTATGGAGAAGGCAAAGGGTGCCGCCCTCGCCGAACTCAAGAAGATGGCGAAGCCGGTCTCCGGCAAGGCGGAAGTCAAGCAAGTAGCCTCTATTTCTGCAGAGTCCGAGGTGCTCGGAAGTATTATCGCCGAAGCGGTGGAGAAGGTCGGCAGTAGCGGCGTCGTGACAGTCGAGGAATCGCAGGGTATGGAGCTCTCGTACGACATCGTCGAAGGGCTCCAGATCGATAAGGGCTACGTGTCCGCGTATATGGTCACGAATCCGGAGCGTATGGAGGCTGAGATGAAGGATGCGCTCGTGCTTCTCACCGATAAAAAGATCGGCAACGTACAAGAAATTCTGCCACTGCTCGAAAAGGTCGTGCAGTCGGGGAAGAAGGAGCTCGTCATCATCGCAGAGGATGTCGAGGGCGACGCGCTCTCCACGTTCATCGTGAATAAATTGCGCGGAACCTTTTCCGTGCTCGCCATCAAGGCGCCGGGCTACGGCGACCGCAAGAAGGATATGCTCGCGGATATCGCGACAGTCGTCGGCGGACAGGTCATCAGCAACGAAGTCGGTATGACCTTCGAGAACGCGACCCTCGCGATGCTCGGCAAAGCCGCGCGCGTCGTCGCGACCAAGGACGCGACCACCATAGTGGGCGGCAAGGGCAAGAAGGCGGACATCACCGCGCGCGTTGCTCAGCTCAAGGCGCAGATGGATAATACCGACTCCAAGTTTGATAAGGAGAAGTTCGAGGAGCGCATCGCGAAGCTCTCGGGCGGCGTGGCGGTCATCTCGGTGGGTGCGGCAACCGAGACAGAAATGAAATATTTGAAAGATAAGATCGATGACGCGGTCAAGGCGACCAAGGCGTCCATCGAAGAGGGTATCGTCCCGGGCGGCGGCACTGCGCTCGCCAAAGTCGCGAAGAAGCTCGCGGCGCAGGAGCACAAGATGAGCGTGGACGAGAAGGCCGGCTTCGACATCGTCGTCGCGGCACTCGAGACGCCGCTCGCGCAGATAGCGCTCAACGCCGGCAAGGATGACGCGGCCGTTATCGTGTCGAAGGTGCAGTCGGGCAAGGCGAATGCCGGCTACAATGCGCTCACGGACGAAATCGTCGAAGATATGCTCGCCGCAGGCATCGTCGATCCTGTGAAGATGCCGCGCATGGCGCTTGAGAACGCGGTCTCGGCGGCCGCGATGCTCCTTACTACCGAGGCGGCTATCGCCGACATTCCCGAGCCGAAGTCCCCGCCATCCGGCGGCGGCGATATGGGCGGGATGGGCTACTAGCAAGCGAGTGAATCAAAAGAATATTCCTTATTCTTTTGTGAACGAGCGCTGCTAGAAAGCCGGCTTTGCGGCTTACTAAGGTCCGACCTTAGAATTTTTGAAAAAACACCGCGGCGCCTTGAGCGCCGCGGTGTTTTCATCACTCCGGCTGCTCGTTGTAGGAGACGACCTCCCAGCCGCGCGTCTTTGAAAAGAGTTTCCACGAGTGGAATTCACAGACGGTGATGCCAGCATTGTCCGAGACGTTGAAGAACGCGAGTTTCGCGAAGTCGGCAGCGTGAAGCCGTTCGCGGTGGAGGAGGTACGCGACGAGTATCTTGAGAAAAACGTGGTGCGTCACGACGGCGGTCTCGCGCGCGCCCTGGCGCGCGAGGAGATTGAGACATTTGCGTGCCCGCTTCTTCAGGTCGATGAAATTCTCCTCGTCGGAGAAGCGGTACTCGTCCTCGTGATAGGCGAGGTCCATCGCGTCGACGATGCGGACGACGTCCGGGTCGTCCGTATGCTTGCCGACGAGCTCGCTCGGGTTCTTCCGCTCGACGAACAAGGGGGAATAGATGATCGGCGCCTTCAGATGGGTGTTGATGATCGCCGCAGTCTCCCGCGCGCGCGGATAGATGCTCGCGAGGACGCGCTCGATAGGGAACCGCTTCAGATACTCGCCGACCTTTTCCGCCTGCTGCCGGCCGCGCTCGGAAAGCGCCCTCTCCGCGCCCTGCTTGATGTGCTCGGCATTCAGGAGCGTCTCGCCGTGGCGGATGAAGTAGAAGCGCCGCGGCCGCATAAGGAATATGGCGATGACAATGCCGAGTGCGGCAATGAAGAGGGAGGGAGGCGACATGGTGCATTCAGTATACCCGAGTGGTACACTTATTTTAATGCAGTCTCTCCTCAATCGTCTCGCATTTCCGGGGTGGCGCTATGCGCTCGCGGCGCTCATCGTGCTTGCGGCGGGCGGGTATTTCTTTTTCGGCCGGAGCGACGACTCGGGCGCGACATTTGTCGTTATTTCGGGCGATTTTCGACAACAAGTGAACGTCTCGGGCGCCGTCATCGCGGCCCGGGATGTCGATCTTGGCTTTGCGGCGAACGGGCGCATCTCCGGCACGTACGCGAGCGTCGGTCAACGCGTTTTCGCGGGAGCGGTCATTGCGGAGACAGAGAATGGCGACCTTGTCGCGGCGCTTACGCAGAAACGCTCCGCGCTTACTGAAGCCGAGGCGGATCTCTCAGCACTCCGCGCCGGCACGCGCGGAGAAGAACTCGCCATAGCCTCCGCCTCCGTTGTGAATGCGCAGGCCGCGCTCGTTGACGCCGTACGAGGCGCCTACACTTCTTCTGATGATGCTATTCACAATAAAACAGACACCTTTTTTACCAATCCGCGCATCGACCCGAAGCTTTCGTTCAATGTCTCGAACGCAAGCCTAAAGACTACGGTCGAACGCGACCGCACCGCGCTTGAGCCGGTGCTCGCGCAATGGGCGCTTCTCGTCGGAGCGCTCTCGAGTGCGAATGCCGCTTCTGCGGCGAAACAATCTCAGACCTTTCTTGCACAGGTCACGACGTTTCTCGCCGACGCGAATGCCGCAATCAACCAAGGCGTTCCGGATTCGACCGTGACAGCCGCCACGCTTACCTCGTATGGGACGACGCTCGCGACGGCGCGGAGCAACGTGAACGCCGCCGCGACGACGCTTACGACCGATACCTCGGCGCTCAACTCGGCCGAGCGGAATCTCGCGCTCAAGCAGGCCGGCTCGACGAGCGAAGACATCGCGGCGCAAGAAGCGGCGGTCGCCGCCGCCGCGGCGGACGTGGAACAGGCGCGCGCCGCGCTTGCTAAGACGCGCGTCGTTGCGCCCTTCACCGGCATTATTACCCGTATGGATGCGAAGGTTGGTGAGATCGTTTCCCCCTCGACCTCTCTTATTTCTATGCAGAGCGACGGCATCTTTCAGATCGAGACCTACGTTCCCGAAGTATCCATCGCGCGCGTTGTCGTCGGGAACAGAGCGACGACGACGCTTGACGCGTACGGCTCCGCGATCGCATTCCCCGCGACGGTCGTCGCGGTCGACCCGGCGGAGACGATGAAGGACGGCGTGCCGGCGTATAAGACGACGCTCGCGTTCCTCACGGCGGACCAGCGTATCCGGAGCGGTATGACGGTGAACGTCGTCATCGAGACCGGCGTGCTCCGCGACGCCATCGTCATCCCCGCGGGCGCGGTCGGTACGAAGGACGGCGCGTCGTACGTCTCTGTTTCCACCGGCGATACCATAGTGCCCCGTCCGGTCACCACCGGCCCCGCTCCCGCGCTGGGGCAAGCTCAGATCCTCTCGGGCCTCTCATCCGGCGACGTTATTCTTCTCTCTCCTGCGCCCTAGGCATGCTCTCCCTTCTCAATATCCGCGTCGGCTTCTACCTCGCCCTGCGACAGCTCCGCAGAGCGAGTCTCTGGACCACGGGGCTTATCGTGTTCGTGATGCTTCTCACGTTCCTCAATCTCGTCGTCGTCACCGGCATCCTCGTCGGGCTCATTGACGGCATCAACAATAGTTATCGTACCCAATACACGGGCGACGTTATTCTCTCGGCGCTCTCGACGAAGGAGTACATCGAGGATACGCCGAGCATCGTCGCGTTCCTGAAGACGCTGCCGCAGGTCGCGCTCCTGACCGAGCGGTACCAGACGGGCGGCACCATAGAAGCGAACTATCTCACACGCACGAGCGAGACAGAGAAGCCGAATGCCACCAGCGCGCAGATTATCGGTATCGACCCCGTCGCCGAGGACGCGTTCACCGGACTCTCTCAGCACATTATCGAGGGGCAGTATCTCGCCGACGGGGACTACGACCAGATCCTCGTCGGCAATTACCTGCTCGCGCAATATGCGTTCGGCGAGCTGCCGGGCCTCACGCCTCTGAAGAACGTCTCGCCGGGAACGAAAGTGCGCCTCACCGTGAACGGCGCCACGCGCGAGGTCATCGTGAAAGGATTTGTGAAGACCAAGATTGACGCGCTCGCGATGAGCATCTTTATGCCCGCGTCCGAATTGCGGACGATCATGGGCCGGAACGACCAGAACGTCGCGCAGGTGGCGATACGCCTTACTCCCGGGAGCGATCCGGTCGCGTTCAAGGAACTCCTCCTCGCGAGCGGCATCGGGGTAAAGGCGAAGGTGCAGACCTTCGAAGATTCCATCCCGAACGGCGTCGCCGATATCAAGACGACCTTTGCGATGCTCGGGAACGGCTTCAGCAGTATCGGGCTCGTCGTCGCGGCCATCACCATCTTCATCGTCATCTTCATCAATGCGATCACGCGGCGGAAATTCATCGGCATCCTCAAAGGTATCGGCATCTCGGGCGAGGCTATCGAGATCTCCTACATCTTCCAGTCGCTCTTCTACGCCGTCATCGGCTCGGCGATAGGCGTGCTCGTCCTCTACGGAGTCCTGGTGCCCGGGCTCGCCGCGCACCCGATCGATTTCCCGTTCAGCGACGGCATCCTCGTCGCGCCACCGGTCGATACTTCGGTGCGTATTCTCCTGCTCGTCTTCACGACCGTCGTCGCGGGCTACCTGCCCTCGCGGATGATCGTGCGCCGGAACACGCTCGACTCCATCCTCGGTCGCAATTAACTATCTATGATCGAAGTCACAAATCTCGTAAAAAGTTTTAAGGACGGCCCAATCGAGACGCGAGTCCTGAAGGGTATCGATTTCTCCGCGAAGCGGGGCGAGTTCATCGCCATTATGGGCCGCTCGGGAGCGGGAAAGAGCACCCTCCTCTACCAGATGTCGCTTCTCGACGAACCGACCTCAGGCGAGATCCGCATCAATGGCAAGGAGGCGCACCGGATGAGCGAACACGAGAAGATGCTCTTCCGCCTCACCGAGTTCGGCTACGTGTTCCAGGACTATGCGCTTCTGCCGGAGCTCACGGCGCTCGAGAATGTCGCCCTGCCGCTCCTTATGCAGGGCGCCACGCGCGCCGCCGCGGAGGCGAAGGCCTCCTCCGCGCTCGAGCGCGTCGGCCTCGGGAGCCGGCTCAATAATCTCCCGAGCCAGCTTTCGGGCGGCGAACAGCAGAGAGTCTCCGTCTCCCGCGCCATCGCGCACACACCGGACATCCTTTTCGCCGACGAACCGACGGCGAACCTCGACCGCGAATCTTCTTCGACCGTGATGGATATCTTCAAGGAGCTCCACAAAGCGGGGCAGACCATCATTATGGTGACGCACGAGGAGGAATACGCGCGCATCACCGACCGTATCATCACTCTCGACGACGGAAAAATAATTTCTAACGAACGCGCATCCGCCTGATGCGCCATTTAATGCGAATACGTTTTGCACAGGGGGGTCTCCACACTGTGAGAAAGGGGGTCATACTATATCGAGCGGACCACCACCCCCGCTTTAACCATCTTTCAACCCGCATGAAGTTACACGCTATCGCGTTCGTTCTTGTCGTCATCGGCGGTCTCAATTGGGGACTCGTGGCGATTGGGTCCTATATGGGCAGCAACTGGAACGTCGTGAACCTCCTCCTCGGCTCGTGGCCGGCGGTCGAGAATCTCGTCTATCTGGTTGTCGGTCTCTCGGCGCTCACACTCGTCTTCTCGCACAAGAAGGACTGCCGCGCCTGCAACCCTTCGGGGATGTAAACTCTGAAGACAGAGTTTTCTACCTACACTCGCTCGGAAATAATGAAGTAAAGATCTCATTATTTCCTCGCTCGTTTGGTAGTAAGCCGCAAGGCAAAAAGCAAAAGAATCGCCGGCGCAAAGCGCCGGCGATTCTTTTTACTCCCTTCGCTCGCCTCGGTCGAACGCATGGGGACATGCACTCGACGTTCGGCTCGCTTGGTAGTAGCATCAAAATGTTGAAAGGAATTGCTTTCGACAAAACAAACGGATGCTCTGTCAAAAAAAGGAGAGGTTCGAATGAAAAAAGGAACGATAGAAAGAGAAGAGGGCGGCGCAGTATGGCCGCCACATGCTGTTGTAGCACGATATTCCGATCGCGACGAAAGACTGGATGAAGTCGAAGCGAGCGACTATCGTGCAACGGCGCATCGCGAAGACGCTCCTGCGCCGGTAAAATGTCTCGGGTTCGCCTGTCCTGCGTCGTCAGACATCTGCGATATCTGTCATCTGAACCCGAGTTACATACCTCCGAAAAAGAAACTCACTCGTCCGCAACGGCCTGAAGATGGTCTCGCGAGTATCGGAGAAGCAAAGCACTATGTGCGCCTTGCTGTCCCGATGTCCCGCGGTCGTCGCGGCGTCGTAAGTCTCTAATAAAACAAACTCCCCCCATTCGACAAGAGCGTCCGAGATGTTTCCGGACGCTCTTTTGTTTTCTTTCTGGCGGAGGGGGAGGGACCGCGAATACGCTTTTCGAAACGTACCATTTCAGTACAGGGAGGGATTCGGTCACGCATAAAATCCTGTTGGATTTTTGCGCGACCCCGCCTCGCGCCGTCGCGCTCCGGCTTTCGAATCCCGTCCTCCCGATACAAAAAGCGCCCATAAGGGGCGCCTTTGTATCGGGTGCGGAGGGGGAGGGATTCGAACCCTCGATACGGTTTTACCCGTATAGCGAGTTAGCAACCCGCCGCACTAGGCCTCTATGCGACCCCTCCGTATGAGGCAACACTACCAAATTTAGTGCGCGAGAGCGAGCGAAATGATGCGTTTTGCGCCCGCGCCCGCGAGGGTATCGATGGCGGATTGGAGCGTAGCGCCGGTGGTGATGACGTCATCGATGACTATATAGGTGTGTGATGGATCGATAGAGTGCGCGGCGCCGAAGGCGCCGCGCATATTCTTCTCGCGTTCGCGGCGCTGGAGCGAGACCTGCGAGGTTGTCTCGCGCGTGCGGATGAGCAGTGTCGTATCGACCGGGATGCCGAGCTCATTTGCGGCTCGCTGCGCGATCTCCTCGACCTGATTGAAGCCGCGCTCCTTGCGCCGAGCGGCACCGAGCGGCACCGGTATAATGAGGGGTTTGCGATATCCGTCATCGGCGTCGCGGAGGTAGTCGGCGAGCGCAGTGGCGAGGAGCTCGAAGGCACGACTGCTTCCGTGATACTTCGCTTCGTGGATAGCCGCGCGCACGCGCTCGTTGGCGAAAGAGAGGATTGCGACCGTCTCCGGACGCGTCTCCGGCACCACTCGCGGGACTACGAGCGCGAGGAATGCGTCAACCGAGACCTTGCGGACTGCGATCTCATCCACGCGCGGGGGGAACAAGAAATCCAAAAAGCGCATCATGGTATTATTGTTGCATGTCGTTCCTCTCCGATCTCTTTGTGAAAAAGGAAAAGAGCGTTCTGGGTGTCGATATCGGCTCCTCCTCTTTGAAGGTGGTCCAATTGCGCAAGGAGCGCGGGCAGGCAGTGCTTGAGACGTACGGCGAACTCTCGCTCGGTCCCTATGGCGGGGGAGAGATCGGCCAGGCGACGAACCTCTCCGCCGAACAGATCGCCGAAACCTTGAAGGACCTCCTGCGCGAAGCGAAGGTGACCACGAAGAATTGCGGCGTCTCGATACCCTACGCGCGCTCGCTCCTCACGCTCGTTCAGCTACCGTACCGTGTCGATGCGAAGGAACAGAAGACCGTCATCGAGCTTGAGGCGCGCAAATATATTCCGGTACCCGTTGCCGAAGTACAGCTCGATTGGTTCATCGTCCCGCAGATGAGTCCCGCACAATCGGTCGCGGGCGTCGCCGGCTCGCAGCCTCCCGCCCAAGGGGGGACTGTCGACGTCCTGCTCGTCGCCGTCCACAATGACGAACTCACCCTGCTTCAGAAGATTGTTGCCACGGCGAATCTCGCGGCCAGCTTCTACGAGATCGAGATATTCAGTACCATCCGGGCGGCGGTTGAGGATCCGGTGAAGCCGGTCATGGTGCTTGATATTGGCGCCGCATCGACGAAAGTATATGTCGTCGAACACGGCGTGGTGGCGCTCTCGCACGCGATAAGCGCGGGGAGCCAGGACATCACACGCGCTATCGCGATCTCCGGCAATATGCCCATCGCCCAAGCCGAAGCGCTGAAGAAGAGGGAGGGACTCGGAGAGAGCGGTGCGCTCGGGAGCCCCGAACTCGTGTTCTCGCGCATCTTCTCCGAGGTGCGTCGTGTCTTGATGCAGTACGAGACGGCGCACAAGAAATCGGTCACTTCTATCATATTCACCGGTGGTGGCGGGATCACGAAAGAGCTCGGTGTTTATGCGAAAAAAGTTTTCTCGATCGACGTGCACATCGCGAACCCCTTCGCGAAGACCGAGGCGCCGGCCTTCATGCGCCCGGTCCTCGAGGAGATCGGTCCCGAGTTCGCCGTGGCGGTCGGTCTCGCGCTCCGCAAGCTCGAAGAGATAGGATGACGTTTTGCACAGCGTTCCGGCGTGACGCTTGCGCTGATAGCGTATACTGAAAGAGAAATGGCTCTTCCTCCCACGATACCAACCTCGTTCGTTCCGCACGCGACCTCCGCGCCCGCGCGTCGGTTCCGCACCGACCTTGTCGGCGCATTCGGTTTTTTCACATACGCGGTTCTCGGCATCACTTTCGTGCTTGCTCTCGGCGTATTCTTCTACGGCCGCATTCTCGCGTCGAACAAGGCCGCGAAGGATGCAGAGCTCGCAGCCGCCCAGGCGAACATCGACCCGGCGACCGTGGAGAACTTCGTCCGCCTGCGCGACCGCCTCACCTCGAGCAATTCGCTCCTCGCGAAGCACGCCTCCTTCTCCAGCTTCTTCTCCTCGCTCGAGAAACTCCTCCCCGCGAGCGTCCGCTTCACGTCGCTCCACCTCTCGCAGAGCGATATCGGTATGCCGAAGATGGAGGGCGTCGGCACCGCGAAGAGCTTCAACGCCCTTGCGTCGGCGTCGAACGCCTTTGCGACCGACGGACGGATCAAGGACGCTATCTTCTCGAACATAAGCGTCAACCGGGATGGCTCGGTCTCGTTCGTTCTCTCGGCGACGCTTGATCCGAAGATCATCGCTTTTTCACCGGCCGCCGCACTGACCGATGACGCGGGAACGCCCGCCCCACTGCCATGAACGACCGGATCCTCCCGCTCATCGCGCTCGCCATTGCTCTCGGCATATTCTTTACCTACGTGAGCCCGACCTGGTCCGGCTCGATCGCAGCAGCGAAAGAAGCCATCGCGCTCGACGATAAAGCGCTCGCCGCGGCGAAACAATACACGGAACAACAAAATGCGCTTGCCTCGGCGCGCAATGCTATCGATCCTGCGAATCTCGCGCGCCTTTCTGTCTTCTTGCCCGATTCGGTCGATAACGTCGGGCTCATCTTGGACCTGAACGCGCTCGCGGCGCGCTCGGGATTCTCGCTCTCTAATATCGACGTGGTCTCGAATACCGCGGCCGCTGCGAAGACACCGGCGCAAAAGGGATTGCCGGCGGCAGGGGTAAGCCCGGTAGGCTCGATCGACCTCTCGCTCTCCGCGGTTGGGACCTACGCGGCGCTCCAGTTGTTCCTCGCCGGCGTTGAAAGGAGCGCACGTTTCCTCGACGTCCGTGACATCCTTGTGAAGGGCTCCGAAACGGGTGTCTACAATTACCAGATGACGCTGCGCCTCTACTGGCTCCGCTAGCCGCTGAGCGCACTATCCCCTATGAAAATCGACTCCAACACCACGCTCATCGTCATCGCGACACTCATCGTCGCGGCCGGTGCGTACTGGTATTTCTTTACCGGAACGGGGAATCAGCCGCCCTTGACCGCCACGACCGTTACCGAAAACGAGGCGCAGATGCGATTCCAGGCGCTTGTCAGCGAACTGCAGCCCATATCGTTTGACACGAGCATCTTCTCGAACCCGCGCTTCCTGTCGCTCACCGATCTGACGACACCGATCACGCCAGAGTCGTCCGGCCGCCTTGACCCATTCGCCTCCATCATCGGCGTAAGCGCAAAATGAGTAATGAACTTTCTCGAATTACTGGTTGACAAAGGGCTCATTTCCAAAAGCGATCGCGCCGCGGTCGAAGCAGAACTCGCCAAAGGACGTCCGTTCGCCGACGTGCTCGCCGAGCGCGGCATTTCGCTTGAGAGCGCGCTCGCCGAGGCCGCAAAGCCGTATGGCATCCCTTCCCGCGTGCTCGGCGACCCTCCCGCCGCCCAAGAGGTGTTCGCCTATGTGCCGATCGATTCTGCTCGCCATTACGGATTCGTGCCGCTCGATATCAAGGAGGGCGCGCTCGAGGTCGGCATCATCGACCCCGACAACATCGAGGCGCTCGACGCCCTGCAATTCATCTCCGGGAAGATCGGGATGCCATACAAGATATTTCTCATCACGAAACAGGATTTCGACCGGGTGATCGACGCCTACCAGAATCTCTCGGGCGAGATCGGCAAGGCGCTTTCCGAATACGAAACGACGACGACGCCGGTCGCGGAAGAGCGTCACGCCGGTAGCCCATCCGCCGTCGAGGAAACCTCGGTGCTGGATGAAGAAACGCTCGGTCTTACCGGCCCGCACGAGACGCTCAAGGAGGATGCGCCGGTGACAAAGATCGTCTCGACGATATTGCGATACGCCATCGAGCAGCATTCTTCCGACGTTCATATCGAACCTTCATCCGAGAGGACGCGCGTCCGCTTCCGTATGGACGGCGACCTGCACACCTCGCTTGAATTACCGGCGAAGGTGCATGAAGCGGTCGTCGCGCGCATCAAGATCCTCGCGAAATTGCGCCTCGACGAGAAGCGCAAGCCGCAGGACGGACGCTTCTCGGCGAGCGTCGAGAAGCGGAGCATCGATTTCCGCGTTTCCACCTTCCCGACGGAATACGGCGAGAAGGTCGTGATGCGCATCCTCGACCAGTCGGATGCGACCGCGACGCTCGAATCCGTCGGGCTCTCGGCCGCCCAGCTCGTCGAGGTCCGCGAGATGATGAAGGTCCCGTACGGGATCATTCTCATCGCGGGACCGACCGGCTCGGGTAAGTCGACAACGCTTTTCGCGATGCTCTCCGAGACCGACCGCGAAACGGAGAACGTCGTGTCGCTCGAGGACCCGGTCGAGTATGAGATCCCCGGCGTCGCGCAGAGCCAGATGCGTCCCGAGATCGGTTACACGTTCGCGAGCGGTCTCCGCTCCGTCCTGCGCCAGGACCCGGATATCATTATGGTCGGCGAGATCCGCGACAAGGAGACCGCGGTACTCGCGGTGCAGGCCGCGCTCACCGGCCACCTCGTATTCTCCACCATCCATACCAACACGGCGGTCGGCGCGATCCCGCGCCTCATCGATATGGGGGTCGACCCATTCCTCATCGCGCCGACACTCGTTTCCGTCATCGGTCAGCGGCTCGTCCGGAAGCTCTGTCCCGGGGCAGGGAAGCCGTTCCCGATCAAGGACAGCATCAAGGAATTCCTCGATCGGCAATTCGCCGACCTGCCCGAAGAACATCGCCGCGCCCTGCCACCGTTCAAGAATTTTTATCACGCGAGCCCGACGGAGGATTGTCCGAACGGCACGCGCGGCCGTACCGGCGTCTTCGAAATACTGAAAATGGATAAGACGCTCGAGCAGGTCGTGCTCAAGGAGCCGGTCGAAGAGAAGGTCTTTGCCACCGCGCGCGCGAACGGTATGCTCACGATGCGTGAGGACGCCATTATGAAAGCGCTTGCGGGCGAGATCCCCTTCGAAGAGATCAACACGCTCGGCGGCGAACTTTTCCCCGAGGGCGCCCCTGCTTGACGCGACCGCGTAGTATACTGGCGAGTAATGGCGTACCGCGTGTATCTTGTCGACGACGATAGGTTCCTGCTCGAACTCTATGCGGTCAAGTTCAGAAATGCCGGTCACGAGGTGACTGTGTTCGGGAGCGGCGAAGACCTTCTCGCGGCGCTCCGGAAGGAAGATGCGCCGCCGCCGGATGCGATACTGCTCGACCTTATTATGCCCGGCGTGGGCGGGTTCGAAGCGCTCGAGACGATACGGAAGGAACAGCTCGCGAAAACCTCGAAGATCATCATCCTCTCGAACCAGGGCCAGGATTCTGACATCGAGAACGCGAAAAAATTGTCCGCTGACGGTTACATCATAAAAGCGTCCGCGATCCCTTCGGAAGTGCTCGCAGAAACGCTGCGCACCATCGAGTCAGAGATCGCTCGTTGAATACTATATGGCTACGGACAAACATCTCGAAGAACTTCTCGACATCGTCATCGCCCAGGGCGGTTCCGATCTCCACATCTTCGCCGGAGGTTCTCCGATGCTCCGCGTGTCCGGCACGCTCGTTCCTCTCACGAAGTATTCTGCGCTTTCTCCCGAAGGGACCGAGGCGATGCTCAAGAGCATCGTACCTCCTGATCGCTGGTCATCCTTCCTCGCCAACCAGACGATCGATCTCTCGTACGCACACAAGGTTGACGCGCGATTCCGCGTCAACGGCTATCGCGTACAGGGGACGACCGCGCTCGCGCTTCGGCTCATCCCGCGCACCATCCACACCTTCACCGAGCTGAATCTTCCGTCCGTGCTCGAAGTATTTACCCAGCGCGCACAGGGGTTCTTCCTCGTCGTCGGTCCGGTAGGGCAGGGCAAGTCGACCACGCTCGCCACGATGATCGACCGCATCAATGAGACTCGCGCCGAACACATCCTCACCATCGAGGACCCGGTCGAATACCTCTTCACACCGAAGAAGTCGCTCATTCATCAGCGCGAGGTCTACATTGACGCGCCCGATTTCCATACGGCGCTCCAGAGCTCGTTCCGCGAAGACGTGGACGTCATTATGGTTGGCGAGATGCGCGACTACGAGACCATTTCCTCCGCGGTGACCGCCGCCGAGACCGGCCATCTCGTGTTCTCCACGCTCCACACCAATAACGCCGCACAGACCATCGACCGCATTATCGACATGTTCCCGGCCGAGCAGCAGTCCCAGGTGCGCGTACAGCTGGCGGGGAGCCTTGCGGGCATCTTCTCGCAGAGGCTCATCCCGCGGGTCTCGGGCGGGCTCATCCCGGCATACGAGCTCCTCATCAACAACAACGCGGTGAGTACGCTCATCCGCGACGGGCGCAGTCAGGAGATCAGCGCAGTGATCCAGACCTCGTCGCAGGAGGGGATGATCGATATGGATCGCTCGCTCGCCGAGCTCGTACAGAAGGGCGAGGTGACGGTCGAACACGCCTACGAGCATTCGATGGATCCCAAGACCTTCGAGCGTTATCTGTAAAATATGCTTTTTAAATATCACGCCATCGACCAGGACGGCTACGAGCGGGACGGGACCATCGAGGCGCCGTCGCAGGAGGTGGCCGTCTCCGCTCTCCAGCGGCGCAATCTTATCGTCTCGGCGATCGATTCTGCCGAGAAGCGTTCCCTGCTCGAGCTCAATTTTTCATTCTTCGGGCGGGTTTCCAACAAGGACGTCGTGATCCTTTCGCGGCAGATAGCGACGCTCTTTGAGGCGCAGGTCTCCGCGCTCCGCATCTTTCGTCTCCTGGCCGCCGAGGTCGACAATAAGCAGTTGGCGACCGTCCTCTCTTCCGTCGGCGACGACCTGCAGGGCGGCAGTCCCATCAGCTCGGCGCTCGGGCGGCACCCGAAGGTCTTCTCGGTGTTCTATGTGAATATGGTTCGCGCGGGCGAAGAATCGGGCAAACTGTCGGAAACGTTCGTGTACCTCGCCGACTATCTCGACCGCACGTACGACGTTGTCAGCAAGGCCGAGAATGCCCTCATCTACCCGATATTCGTCATCGTCGTCTTCTTCGGCGTGATGGCGCTGATGCTTACCCTCGTCATCCCGAAGATCAGCGCCGTACTCATTGATTCCGGACAGGCGGTACCGGTGTACACCGCGATCGTCATCGGATTTTCGAATTTCCTCGTGCACTACGGGATATTCGTACTTATCGCGCTTGTCGGGCTCGGGTTCTATGCGTGGCAGTTGAGTAAGACCGAGCGCGGCCGACTCGTGCTCGACAGCCTCAAGCTCTCGGTGCCGTATGTAGGCGATCTCTACAAGAAGCTCTATCTCGCCCGCATCGCGGACAACTTCTCCACGATGCTCCTCTCCGGCGTTGCCGTTGTCGAGGCGATCGAGATTACCGGCTCGGTCGTGGATAACGCCGCGTACAGGATCGTGCTTGAAACCGTGGGGAGGGATGTGAAGGGCGGGTCTTCGATCTCAGACGCGCTTGGCAAGCATGCGGAGATACCGGGCATTATGGTCGCGATGACGAAAGTCGGCGAGGAGACCGGCGAGCTCGGCAAGATCCTCACGACACTGGCCAAGTTCTACAACCGCGAGGTGACGAACGCTGTCGACACGCTCGTCGGTCTCATCGAGCCGATCATGATCGTCCTTCTCGGTCTCGGCGTCGGCACGCTACTCGCCGCCGTCCTGCTCCCGATATATAACCTCGCCGGCTCTATTTGAGGGTTGTCCACACCCGTATTCCCATATCGGGTGCTATGCCGTACAATTTAGCTATTAACCGCACAATATTCACTATGTACACTACTCGTTCCCGGGGCTTCACCCTTATCGAATTACTCGTCGTCATCGCCATCATCGGTATCCTCTCGGCGGTCGTGCTCGCGTCGCTGAACACTGCCCGTAGCAAGGGCAATGACGCCGCGATCCAGTCGGACTTCTCGACGATCCAGACACAGGCGGAAATCTACTACGGTGGCGCGGGGTCTAACTCCTACGGTGCAGCTGCCGGAAACCTCTGTACTACGAATGTTTTCTCCGACGGGACGATTACCAAGGCAATCGCCGGTGCGGAAGTCGCGAACGGTACGGGCACCATTGTCTGTAACAACACGGTCTCCGCATACGCGATATCGTCGCCTCTTTCGTCTGACACGGCGAAATACTGGTGCGTCGATTCGACCGGCTTCGCAGGACAGCGGACGACGGCACTCGGTACCGATACGGTCTGCCCGGCAAGCTAAGCGCAGCGAGTCAGTGAGGGAGCAAGCAGAAACCCGTCCGCCAATTGGCGGACGGGTTTCTGCTATGATGCGTGCATGTCCTTGCTCCCAACTGCGGCGTTCTTTGCGCTCGGCGCGATCAGTGCGAGCTTCGTCGGGGTCGTCGTCGCGAGATTGAGTACCGGACAGAGCTTCTTTTCCGGACGTTCCCGCTGTGACGCGTGCGACGTGCCGCTTGCGCCCGCCGCGCTCGTGCCGATCCTCTCGTACGCAGCAGCGCGCGCTCGCGCGCGTTGCTGCGGCGCGCGCATCTCTCACAGTGCTCCGCTTGCCGAGCTTGCGCTCGGCGGATTCTTCGCCCTTACCTATATCACGCTCGGAATGACCATCGCGCTTCCATTTATGTTAGCGTCGCTTGTCTTCCTGCTCGCGCTCGTCCTCTACGACCTTCAGCATCAGATACTGCCGCCGGCGCTCCTCGGCGCATTCGTCTTTCTCAGCGCCGCGACCGGCTTCTTCCTCGCGCCGTCGCGCGAGACATTTTCCAGCGTCGCGCTCACCGCTCTCCTCATCGCCGCGAGCCTCGCGCTCATTCACCTGCTCTCGCGCGGGCGCGCGATAGGTTTTTCCGATGCGCCGTTCGCTTTCGGTCTCGCGCTTCTTACCGGCCCCGCCGCCTTCGCCGGATTCATCTTTTCGTTCTGGATCGGCGCCGCGATAGGGATAGTCGTGTTGTTCACGAGGCCCATCGGCTCTAGAATGGGAGTTGAGGTGCCGTTCGCCCCTTTTCTTGCGGCCGGCTTTCTCCTCGCTTATTTCACCCAATGGAATCCTTTCATCCTCATCGCGGCGAGCCTCTTCGGCAACTGAAGCCTTTGAGCGCAGGGTTCACGTTAGCCGAACTTACGGTGGTGCTCGCGATCATCGTCGTCATCACGACGGTCGTGCTTACCAACCAGAGTTCGTTCAACAAGACGCTCATTCTCACCAATACCGCCTACGATATCGCGCTCACGCTTCGTTCCGCCGAGACCTACGGTCTGAGCAGCCGCGCCGCCTCGGTGTCGGCGAATGCCGGATACGGTCTCAATCTGCAGAAGGCGAATCCCGGGTTCTTCACGCTGTTCGCCGATGTGTATCCCGCCCCCTCGACGCTTTCCGTCTGTCACCCGACCGACGACGTATCGTCGCCCGACGCGCGACCCGGCGACTGCTCTTACCAGGCTGATCAAAGTGAAAAGGTCCTCGACTACGTACTCGGGAACGGCATCACGATCAGTGATTTCTGCGCCTCTACGGCCGGCGGCTGGTCGTGCGCGTATGCGGAGGGCGGAACGCTCTCGTCGCTCGACATTGTGTTCACCCGCCCGAATCCGGACCCGTTCATAAGCATGAACGGGTCCTATTCGGAGGCGCTTCCGGCCACGGCCGCGTGCCTCGCGATCACGTCGCCCCAGGGCGGTGAGCATTTCATCTCGATCGCGGCGTCGGGACAGATACTCGCGACCGCCGCTTCCTGTCCATGAGAAATGCCCGCGGATACACGCTTATCGAGCTTATCGTCGCTGTGGGCCTTTTCGCGCTCGTTATGCTCCTCGCTTCGGGAGCGTATCTTATGATGATCGGCCTGAACCGACACGCACAGAGCATCGCCACCGGCATCAATAACCTCTCCTTCGCCGTCGAGACTATGACGCGTACCATCCGCACCGGCTCCCTCTACGATTGCGGAGGACTCGGCGATTGTCCAGGCGGCGCCGGCAGTTTCTCATTCAGGAGCGTCGGCGGGGCAACCATTTCATACAGCCTCGCCGGATCGACGATACAAGAGACGATCGACGGTTCCGTACGGACACTTACTGACCCGTCGGTGAGCGTCTCCTCGCTCACGTTCTACACCGAGGGCACCGAAAAGCCTCCGGCCGATTACCAGCAACCGCGCGTGACGATGATCATCTCAGGAACGGTCACCTACGGGGCGGGGAAGGTAGAGCCGTTCACTATCGAGACTGGTGCGACGATGCGCGGAAGCGACCTATGAGTATGAAGCGGTTCACTACCAAGCGAGTGAGTCAAAAGAGAGATTCCGATTTCTCTTTTGCGAACGAGCGCAGGGAGCAAACCCAGCACTTTTCCTATAGTGCTGGGTTTACTCTTATTGAAACGATGGTCGCGGTATCAATCCTGACGCTCTCGGTCGCCGGCCCATTGTTCACGGCGAATCGTGCGATCGTTGCGGCGATGACCGCACGTGACCAGCTCACCGCCTCGTATCTCGCGCAAGAGGGCATCGAATACGTGCGTGCGATGCGCGATAACGAATTCCTCGCTGCCTATCAGGCGGGTGGCTCAAGTGTTTCAAGTACTGCATGGACCAATTTCCTTACCGGTGGAGATGTCGCGTCCATAACGCAGTGTCGCGCGACGACCTGTACCCTCGACCCGGCGAGTCCTATGGGT
Source organism: Minisyncoccota bacterium (assembly GCA_041660025.1). GTDB lineage: Bacteria > Patescibacteriota > Minisyncoccia > Phycocordibacterales > Phycocordibacteraceae > C7867-001. The sequence goes on from JBAZXD010000001.1 coordinate 106,942, forward strand.
ACAGGGAGCGGCTTCTCACTCCAGCCGTGTACCGAGAGCGCGTGCACGCCTCTGTATTTGGCGAACAGCATTTATACGCAACAGAGCGAGATCGCGGGGGCGGTGAGGACGCCGTTCACGCGCGTCATCCAGGCAATCAATGTTTCAGAGAGCGATGAACGCATCGTCTCGACCGTCTCCTGGAGCTATCACGGTATTCCGTATTCGGTAACGGTCTCCGATCACCTCACACCATGGCAATAAAAAAAACACAGCGAGGGTTCGCGCTCCTTATCGCCGTCATCTTTATGTCGGTGATGCTCTCGTTCGGTCTCGCGCTCGGCTCGCTCGGATATAAACAGCAGGTGCTCGCCTCCTCAGCCGTCGAATCGCAATACGCCTTTTATGCCGCCGACGCCGCGCTCGAGTGCGCGCTCTACGCCGACCAACAACAGAACCTGTTCTCCTATCCTTCGCCCGCGCCTCCCTCCGCGCCCGCGATGCTCTGCGACGCGGTCGCCCCTGTTTCCGCAGAGATCCTTTCGTACACGCCGTCCCGCTGGGTCGTCGCAACGCGCCTCTCGCTCGACGCGGGGAGACGATGTGCGGACGTGACGATCTATAAGCCAGCCCCCGGCTCGGGGACGACCTACCTTTTCTCGCAGGGATATGACGTCCCCTGCGCTACGGTGAGTAGTCCTGACGGAGCACGATTCGTGTCTCGCGGCTTACGAGCGCATTATTAGCTTCGTCCGCGGCCGCAGTTTGGTATAGTGGCGGCATATGGCGGCTCCGAAGAAAGCGAACGAGCGAGCGGCGAAACTGCGCGATCTGCTCGCGCACCACGCGCATCGCTACTACACCCTGGATGCCCCGGAGATATCCGACAGCGCCTATGATGCGCTCTATCACGAGCTCCTCGAGCTCGAAGAGCGGTACCCCGAACTCTCGCATACCCGTTCGGTCACGAAGCGCATTGTGGGCGACGCGCTCCCGGAACTCAAGAAGGTGCGGCACACGGTGCCGCAATGGTCGTTTACTGATGCATTCACCGAAGAAGAGGCGCGCGCATTCGACGAGCGCGTGCGAAAAGTAAGCGGCACCGTACCCGCCTACGACCTTGAACTGAAGATCGACGGGTTGAAGATCGTCTTCACCTATGAAAAAGGCGTGCTCACCACGGCGGCGACCCGTGGCGACGGCGAGGTCGGCGAAGACGTCACCCACAACATTCGCACCATACGGGAGATACCAGAGCGCCTCACGCGACCCGTCGACCTTATCGCCGAAGGCGAGGTGTATCTTACGCGCTCCGGATTTGCGGAGCTGAACGAGCTTCGCCGGAAGAGGAGTGAGCCGCTATTCGCGAATCCGCGCAACGCTGCCGCCGGTTCTATCCGCCAGCTGGACCCGAAGGTCGCGGCCGCTCGGCCGCTCGGCGCGTTTCTCTATGACGTCGCGCGCACCTCTGAGCCATCCCCAAAGACGCAGAGCGAGGAACTCGCATATCTCACCGGGCTCGGATTGCCGGTGAATCCCGAACACCAGCACGCGGATTCTCTCGAAGAAGTCTTCGCTTATTGGCGGAAGTGGCAGGGAAGCGCGAGAGAGAAGGTTGATTACCAGATCGACGGCATCGTGCTGAAGGTCGAAAGCCGCCTCGCACAGGAAACGCTCGGCTACACCGGCAAGGCGCCGCGCTTCGCTATCGCGTATAAGTTCCCGCCGGAGCAGGTGCAGACGATACTTGAAGACATCACGCTTCAGGTAGGGCGCACAGGGAAGCTCACGCCGGTCGCGCACCTGCGAAGCGTCGCGGTCGCGGGCTCTATCGTTTCTCGCGCGACCCTGCACAACGAGGATTTCATCAAGGAAAAAGACATTCGCATTGGCGATACGGTCATCCTCCAGAAGGCGGGCGACGTCATCCCCGAGATCGTCGCGGTCATACCAGAGTTGCGCTCGAAGGGTGCAAAAGCGTGGAAGTTTCCGACACACTCGCCTCTGTGCGGCGGCGACGGGAGCGTCGAGCGCGTTCCCGGCGAAGCGGCGCATTGCTGTTCGGTCGCCGGCTCCTTCGAGCAACAGGCGCGCAAGCTCATTCACTTCGCGGGGAAGCACGCGCTCGATATCGGCGGGATGGGGAAGGAGACAGTGCGGCTTCTGATGGAACAGAATCTCATTTCGGATTTTGACGATATTTTCGAACTGACGAAGGACGAACTGCTCGCACTCGAGGGATTCGAAGAAACGAAAGCGAACAAACTCATACGGGCGATTACGACGGCGAAGAAAGTTCCGTTCGACCGGCTCTTGATAGGCCTCGGTATTCCGCATGTCGGCGGCGAGACGGCGTATCTCCTCGCAACGCGTTTCGGGACGCTCGCCGCGCTTCGCGCGGCGAAAGAGGAGCTTCTTTCAAACATAGACGGTATCGGTCCTATCATCGGACACTCAGTGTCAGCGTGGTTTACCGACGCGGATAACCGCGCGCTTTTGGCTCGGCTCGGTAAGCACCTGAAGGTACAAAAGGTCGTTGCCCCGTCGAAAGGTCCCCTGACCGATCAGACGGTGGTCATTACCGGCACCTTGCCGACGCTCTCGCGCGAAGAGGCGGAAGCAATGGTGCGAAGAGCGGGAGGGAAGCCCGCGAGCACGGTCTCGGCGAAGACCTCATTCGTCGTCGCGGGCGAGAACCCGGGCAGTAAGTTCGACACGGCGAAAAAACTCGGGGTCCGCGTCCTCACCGAAGCCGAATTCCTCAAAAAACTGGGGGCGTGATAGAGTTTAAGGAATGGCGACGACAGAAGAAGTGAAGAAGCTCGCGGCGCTCGCGCGCATCAGGATAGACGACGCGGAACTCGCGAAGTTCACGAGTGAATTCGACGCGATACTCGCGTACGTCGGACAGCTAGAGAAGCTGGAGGTGCCGGGCGGCGATAAGGCGAAGCCCGCACTGCGTAATGTCCTGCGCGCGGACGGCGAACCGCACGCGGCGGGGAGGCATACCGAGAAGCTCGCGGAACAATTTCCCGCGCGTGAGGGCGACGCGCTCTCGGTGAAGCAGATTATTTCTCATGAGTAAACCGAATGAGATGACGATTGGAGAGGCCGCCCGCGCCCTGCGGGCGCGGGAACTCACGGTACGCGAGCTCTGGGACGCCTGCGTAGCGGCCGCGCAGGCGCGGAATCCAGAACTAAATGCGTATCTGGAGATTTTTCCCGCTGACGATATAGCGATTGGGTCGGCGCAGAAGCGCATTGATGCAAACGATGCGTCGCTCCTCGTCGGCATCCCGCTCGCCATTAAGGACAATATCTTGATAGAAGGGAAGATTGCGAGCGCCGCGAGCAAGATGCTCGAGAATTACCGCGCGACGTATGACGCGACCGTGATCTCGAGGTTGAGGGCCGCGGGGGCTCTTTTCATAGGTCGTACCAATATGGACGAGTTCGCGATGGGCGGCTCGACCGAGCACTCTGCGTTCGGCAGGACGTTGAATCCACACGACACGTCCCGTGTGCCGGGCGGCTCCTCCGGCGGCTCCGCCGCTGCGGTCGCAGCTCACCTCTGCATCGCCGCCCTGGGCTCAGACACCGGTGGTTCCATCCGCCAGCCGGCGGCATACACTGGTCTCGTCGGGTTGAAGCCGACCTACGGCGCCGTCTCGCGCTCGGGGCTCATCGCGATGGGCTCGTCGCTCGACCAGATCGGCCCTTTGGCAAAGACGGTCGAGGATGCTCGGATCCTGCAGGAAGCGATTTCCGGCATTGACCAGCTCGACTCGACGACCATCCCCGCCGGTCTTTATCCCGCGCGCGAAGCGGGGACCGCGATGCGCATCGGCGTCCCGCGACACCTGCTCGCCGAGGGCGTCACGGCAGAAGTGCGCGCTGCGTTCGACGCTATGCTTGACTCACTCGCGCGCGCCGGGCACACGCTCGTCGATATCGAATTGCCGACGAGTACGTACGCGCTCGCGTCGTATTACGTGGTGATGCCGGCCGAGGTCTCGACGAACCTCGCACGGCTCGACGGTATGCGCTACGGCCTCTTTAAGCGCGGCGACACCCTGCTCGACGATTATCTGCTTTCTCGTACCGAAGGCTTCGGCCCCGAGACGCGCCGCCGCATCCTGCTCGGCACTTTCGTGCTCTCCTCGGGCTACATTGATGCGTATTATCGGAAGGCTACCCGGGTACGCGATGTACTACGGAACGAATATAACGAAGCGTTTCAGGCGTGCGACGTTGTCGCCTTCCCGACGACGCCCGCGCCGGCATTCGTTCTCGGTGAGAAGAGTGACCCGCTCTCGATGTATCTTGAAGACGTGTTTACCGTTACTGCGAACCTTACCGGTATGCCGGCACTTTCCGTCCCGATGGGTTTTGTGGAACGGGAAGGTAAAAAGCTTCCCGTCGGCATTCACTTCACTGCGCCGCACCAAGCAGAGAATATTCTTTTCGCTATTGGGGACACAGTAGAGCGCACTACTAAGTCCGCGGCATAACTTTTTTCGTTTATACTAGGTGCATATGCAGGCAAACGTCGAATACTGGTTTCGCCTCCTCTATGAATGCATCTACGGCGCCTGCTACGGCTCGGTCGACACCGCCGGATTCGCCGCGTGGCTCGCGCATCTCTGGCTCTGGATCATCGCCGTCGGCTACATCCTCGCGATCCTCGGGCTCTTTGTCATCGTGTACTGCACAATGCGCCTCTTCGAACTGCGCAAGCGCGAGGAGGAGTTCTATAAGACCCTCATCATACCGCCCGAAGCGCCGGGCGGTATGCACCCGCGCTGGGAACACATCCAGATGCTCGTGGAGGGGAATAGCCCGAGCGAGTGGCGCGAGGCGAGCATCGAGGCGGACATTATGCTCGACGACGTGCTCGCGAAGCGGGGATACGTCGGCGTCGGCGTTGGTGAAAAGTTGAAGAGCGTCGACGAGGCGGAACTCGCGACGCTTCAGGACGCGTGGGAGGCGCACAAGGTGCGCAATCAGATAGCGCATCAAGGTTCCACGTTCGATCTCTCCGAGACGCTCGCGCGCCGCACCATCGCGCACTACGACGCCGTCTTCCGCGAATTGAAAGTGATATAGGAACAAATTGTTTTCTCGCTTTTGGAATGCGTTTGCCTCCTGTATTTTGTTGGAGTATAGTGTCGTAATAGCGGGGTAGAGGAGAGGTACCTCGGGAGGCTCATAACCTCCAGACGCCGGTTCGATTCCGGCCCCCGCAACAAGCAAGCAAAAGTCCGGCGTACGCCGGACTTTTGCGTTGTGTAGCAGTTTCTATAAAACCCTTTTAAATGGCGGTTATTGAACGGCTCAGACGGGGTCTGAGCCGTTTGGTACACTACCCGGTATGAACCGCGAGGAGTTTGAAAAATTAGTAGAGGAGGGGTTTTTGCTTATTCCGGAGCAGTTCCGCGCGAAGATACGGAACGTCGCGCTTCTGGTCGAGGACGAGCCGTCGCGGGAGGTGCGGGAGCGGGAAGGGCTCTCAGGCGATGAGACACTGCTCGGCTTGTATCAGGGCATCCCGAATACGGCGCGCGGCGACTCCTATGGTGTTGGCCCCACGCTCCCCGATACCATCACGCTCTACCAGTTGCCGATAGAGGAGGCGGCTCGCGAAGACGGGGAGGATGTTCGGAAGGTTATCGCCGAGACCATTTGGCACGAATATGCCCACTACTTCGGTATGGACGAAGAGGAGGTGCGATTCCGCGAGGATTTGCGCGAGTCGTGATTTACGCGACGACGTTCGCGGGCGTTCCGGCGGCGAACTTCTGGATGTTCTCGATCGTCGCGTTGAGGATGCGTTCGACGGCCTCCTGCGTATTGAAAGCGAGGTGCGGCGTGACGATGACGCGCGGGTGCTCGATGAGGTAGTGATTCTCGAGGGTGACCTTCAGCGCCTCTGCATTCGGGTGCGGGGCGGTGAGGAGCTTCATCTCGTCGTTCAGCTCGCCCTCTTCTTCGAGTACGTCGAGCGCGGCGCCGGCGAGACTGCCGCTTGTGAGCGCATCGACGAGTGCCTGCGTCTCGACGACCGCGCCGCGGGCGGTGTTGATGAGGTACGCGCCTTTCTTGAGACTGCCGATATTCTCACGATTAATAAGATGATGCGTCTGCGGGTTGTACGGGACGTGGAGCGTGACGATGTCGGAGGCCGCAAGCAACTCCGGCAGGGAGACGTAGGAGAAGTCGAGCGTGTGAGAGAGCTCGGCATTCGGGAAGGCGTCGAACCCGACGACCTGCATACCGAATCCTTTGCTCATACGAATAACGTGCGCACCGATGTGCCCGGTGCCGACGACGCCGATGGTCTTACCGGCGAGGTCGAAGCCGCGGAGCCCGGCGGGCGAGAACGCGCCGCCCCTCACGCGTTCATCGGCGTCGATGATGCGGCGCGAGAGCGCCAAGAGGAGCGCGAAGGCGAACTCGGCGACCGTGTTCTCGCCGTAGAACGGGACGTTCGCGACCGCGATGCCGCGTGCCTTCGCAGCGGCAAGGTCGATATGGTCGAAGCCGGTCGAGCGGGTGGCGATGAGCTTCAATGCCGGGAATCGCTGCATCTCCGCCTCGCCGATAGGGGATTCTATGAAAGCGCAGAGCACCTCTGCTTGCGGGTCGGCGAAGTCGGGGGATGCGGCAACGGTCTCCGAGTGGAACGTGATGTCGTGTCCGGTGAGCCTCGTGCGCACAAACTCCTCTTCCCACGCCTCGCCCGAAAAGTAATGGATATGCATAAAAGGTATAGTACAATATATCACTATAGAACCGCATAGTAAGTAAAAATTTTGGAAATGGAAAAGTACGCATTCGACGGCAAGATCCTTATCGTAGGATTCGGGAGTATCGGGCAGGGCGTGTTACCGCTCCTGCTCCGACATTTCAGCACGCCGCCCGAGAATATCACCATCGTTACCGCCGACACGCGGGGCGAGGAGGTCGCCCGTGAATACGGCGTCCGCTTCGTCGTCGATCCTCTCGTCCCCGAGAATTACGAAGGAATCGTGGGACGGCACATCGGAAGGGGTGATTTCCTCCTGAACGTCTCGGTGGACGTCTCCTCGGCCACGCTTATCGAATACTGCCAGAAGAACGGTATTCTCTACCTCGATACCGTCGTCGAGCCGTGGGTCGGCTATTACACCGACCCGTCGCTCTCGGTCTCACAGCGTTCGAATTATGCGCTCCGCGAAGAGGCGCTCGCGCTCCGTTCGCTCTCCCTAGAGGGACCGCGCCCGACCGCGGTAATCGCACACGGCGCGAACCCGGGTCTTGTTTCTCACTTCGTCAAACAGGCGCTCCTCAATATCGCGGAAGACACCGGAGTAAAAACGGACATGCCGAAGACGCGCGAGGAATGGGCACGACTCGCGATGGAACTCGGCGTGAAGGTCATCCACATCGCCGAACGGGATACGCAGGAGTCATCAGTACCGAAGAAAATAGGCGAGTTCGTCAATACCTGGTCCATTGACGGGTTTTATTCAGAAGGCAGTCAGCCGTCGGAGATGGGCTGGGGCACGCACGAAAAGACCATTCCCGCGGATGGTCGAGAACACGATTTCGGCTCGCGCTGTGCCATCTATCTGGAACGTCCGAGCTTTATGACGAAAGCGCGGAGCTGGACCCCTACCTCAAAAGCTCAGCAGGGGTGGGTCATCACGCACCACGAATCCATCTCTATCGCCGATTACCTGACGGTACTGGAGGGCGGCAAAGCCGTGTATCGGCCAACGGTACATTATGCGTATCACCCGTGCGACGGCGCCGTACTCTCGCTCGACGAGCTCGCGGCTAATAACGGCATCCTACAGGAAGAACAGCGACTCATCGGCGACGATATCCTCCCCGGCGGGGTCGACGAGCTCGGCGTTCTCCTTATGGGACACGCGAAGGGCGCGTACTGGTACGGCTCGCGCCTCTCCATCGACGACGCACGTCGGCTCGCGCCGCACAACAACGCGACCGGACTCCAGGTAACATCGAGCATCATCGGCGCGATGGTCTGGGCGATCGAGAACCCGACTTCGGGCATCGTGGACGCCGACGAGATGGATCACGAGCTCCTGATGAAGATCGCGCGGCCGTATCTCGGCGAAGTGTTCGGCGAGTACACCGACTGGACGCCGATAGAAGGTCGCGGGAAGTTGTTCCCCGAGCACTTTGACGCTGAAGACCCGTGGCAGTTCGAAAATTTCAGAGTGTCCTGATCAGAGCGTGCGGTGGCGGAAGGTGCGGCGGAGGTAGGGCATCGCATAGCGGTCGAGACCCCAGTGTCCCGCGACGCGGTGTGCGAGCATTATGCCGAGCGCGAGCACGAGAAGGATAGGATTCACGCTCACCGTGCCGGCGAGCAGGAAGTTGAGGTTCATAAAGAAGCCGAAGAACGCGGCAATGGCGGTGAAGAGCCCGACGATAAGCCCGAGTCCGACGAGCACCTCGCCGACCGCGATGGCGTTCGCCCAGGCGTTCGCGTGGGGGAGTACGGCGCTCTGGAGGAAGTTTGCATACCACATCTGGACATCCGGGTGGAGACCGCCGGTCTTCCCGAGCGCCCCTTGGACGAACCCCTGGACTGCGGCGCCCGCTTCGCTCCCGAACCACGCCGGGTTCACGACCTTATCCCAACCGGCGATGAGCCACTCGTAGCCGAGGTAGAGACGGACGACGAACCAGAGCGGCGCGCTTACCGTACTGGTGGTCAAAACGTGTGCAAGTGCCGACTGCTGGACAGTGTAGGTATTCATATTTTCATTCTAAGGTACGGAGCACAGAATGAAAGCCGTGCCTGTGGAGTACGAGAGAGATGTGTGCATGCGGTGCTACAGTGTCCGTATGACGGATAGTCAGCCGACTCGCCTGCACAAGAGGATCGGCATTTTAATACTCGGGCATCTAGGCAATTTTTTGATGGTGTACGGATATGACTTTGTCGTCTATCCCTACCTCCTCGTGACTTTCGGATTTCTCCTCGGGTGGCTGTACGCGGTGATCGGGTCAATTGTCCTCTGTCTCGGGACGCTCTGGTTCTACGACGTGACGAAACAAGATTGGCTCGGCATCGAGACCATCAAGCTTCTTCGAGACGAACAGGCGGTGGGGAGGGCCAGGAAGCTTTTTCAACGCATCATTACGAAAAGCGACGTGCTGGCCTTTCTGCTCCTCAGCATCAAGTACGACCCGTTCATTGTCACGGTGTATATGCGGCGCGGGAGCGGGAATCACGTGATGTCCGCCCGAGACTGGAAAGTCTTTTGGGCAAGCATCGTCGTCACGAACGTGTGGTGGGGGCTGGCCATCTTCGGCGTCATTGAGATCTTCGAGAGGTGGCTGATGCCGTGGTACTCTGTTTTTTCGAGCTGATATGAACAGCATACGCGAGATCTTTTCTCCGCTTTTTTTCTGGAAGAACAGAGCTGGCGATATGTCCGATATGACGACCGCTCCTCTTGAAGCGACGCAAGAGCTTGAGAGACGCAGACGAGACCCGGCATTGCAGAGGGCGGTTGAAGAGTATCTCCAGGGAGATATCCCCGAGTACTTCAATAACGGCCCGATCTTGTACCTGGCCCGGCATATCGCAACTCCCAATTTCGAAACGCTCCGGTTCAAATATTTAATGGAGCCGCTCGGGATGAAGGCTGTCGTGGGTCAGGACACCAAAGACCTGTTCGTTTCGAACAATCAGGCGAAACGAGCGCTCGGCAAGCTCTCCATCTGCCGCGGCATTTCGCAGAGCGGCACCCGCCTGAACGAACGATTCGAAAATATCTCGATCATTGATTTCAACACAGCGAATGGCAAGCGCTTTGATGCCATCACGACGCTGTGGGGAGAACGGTTGGTCGATTTTCATGCACACTTGTTCTCGAAGTTCACACAGAAGAATACCGAAAGTCCGGATGATGCCGAGTGGATCGACCGGCACCATCGCGGGGACCTGCTCCAGCACTATAAGGAACTGATGTCCCTGTTCGTGGTCCACGGCATCTTCTTTGAGGACTACCTTATGAAGGATGCGTACGAAGCTTCCTTCGTCAGACATATCTTGCGTCCCGCGTGTCGCTTTATAGAACAACGTTTCGGTTTTCGTCCGATCATCGTGCCCCTGGTCCCGAAGACATTCGAGAGTGATCGTTTCTGGGTCAGTTATCCTGAAGAGGTTCTGGATATCGTACGCGAGCGTATGCATACCTAGCGTTTGCATACCGCGAGGATTCATTTACTATTCCTGTATGAAATTCGTTCGTTTGACGAAACTCCCTTTAATCACGCTCATCGTGTGCTTTTTTGCTGCAATCGGGGCGTGCTATTACGTGACCATCTACGAAGGATCGGTCTCGGTGGTGTTGCCGGATGAGACGCTATCCCCCCTATGATCGAGCGCTTTGCTGACCTCGGCGGAATAGGCCTCATTTGTTCCGACTCGATCCCGACCGTGTTCGGGCTCTTGGACCCATCGATCGCTCCGCCCTTTCTCTATTACTCGTACATTCCCATCATCGTCATCGCGCTCCTCTTCGGCCTGTTCGTTCTCATCGTCAGTCGGGAAACGCTCTCGGGCCGCCTCCTTTTATGGATAGCGATCGTTTTCTCGCTCCTGCTCGCGAGCGAACTATTCCTCTGGATCGCCGTGTCGGCGCCGATGGTGCATTTTGTCTGGCAAACCATCATCCTTTTCCATGCGGTGCTTTCGTTCCTGCTCATCTACTTCACCCACACATTTCTCACCGGCGGGCCTATGCAAGTCCGTTGGCAATGGCTGATACTCCTTTTCCTCCTTCCGATATTCGTTCTTGCCCCCACGACGCTCAACCTCAGCGCGTTCGATCTCGCGAATTGCGAGAGCGTCCAGGGGCCTCTGTGGCTCTATATGTATGCTCTAGAGATCGGTGCGCTCGTCATTTCATTCCTCCTGTGCATGCGGAAGGGTAAGCAGAGGAAGAATCAGGAAGAATATAAAAAAGCTTTGACCTTGGGGATCGGCATCATCATATTTTTCGGCATTTTTATCCTGTCGAATATGCTTGGCGACATTACGCTGATCTACAATATAAATCTCTTCGGGCCGCTTGGCATGGTCGCGTTCATCGCGTTCATCGCCTACCTCATAGTCAAGTATCACGCATTCCATATGCGCGTGCTCGGCGCACAGGCGCTGGTGGGGGCGCTGATAGCGCTCATCTTCGCGGCTTTGTTCGTGCGGACGATCGAACACGTCAGGTACATTCTGATAGGCACTCTTGTTTTTGTGATCATCCTCGGCATCTTACTGATACGAAGCGTGAAGCGGGAGGTAGAACAGCGGGAACGGATCGAGAAGCTCGCCGGAGAGTTGCAGACGACCAATGAGCGGCAGAATACGCTCCTCCACTTTATCGGACATGAGGTGAAAGGATTCCTGACCAAGGATGCGGGAGTCTTCGCTTCGCTCTCCGAGAGCGATTTCGGCGCGTTATCGGAAGCGCAGAAGACGTTTATCGATCGCGCGCTCGTGGAGACGCGCCACGGCGTCGACTCGGTGGAGAATATCCTCAAAGCCTCGAACCTGAAGAAGGGAACCGTGACCTACACGAAGGCACCCTTCGACCTTAAGGCGCTTGCGGCGGAGGCGGTCGAGAAGGCGCGTCCGGCGGCGAAGCTGAAGGGGCTCGAGCTTACCTTTACCGCCGACGAGTCGTCGTATCAGATGACCGGAGACAGAGCACAGATCAACGACCACGTACTCCGCAACATCATCGACAATTCCATCAATTACACCCCTGCGGGCTCGGTCGCCGTCGCGCTCAAGAAGGATGCCGGGAAGTTGATATTCAGCGTCAAGGATACCGGCATCGGCATCACCGACGAAGACAAAAAGCGGCTCTTTACCGAGGGTGGCCACGGCAAGGATTCGCAGAGAGTGAACGTCCATTCCACCGGCTACGGCCTCTACATCGCGAAGCAGATCGCAGAGGCCAATGAAGGCACTATCCGCGCCGAATCAGGAGGGGAGGGCAAGGGTTCGACTTTCATCGTAGAATTTTCGGTCTAAATACAAAGGATGATAGGATGAATTCCTATGCTTCCTGAGAAGAAAAAACCGGCGCGCGTGAGAGCGGTGCTTCGCGCGTACGGCAGGGCCGCGCTCGCGTACCCCTGGGCGCTGGGCGCGGCAGTTATTGCCGCGATAACGATCGAGGCGGCGGGAGTCGTCGCGCCGCTGTTCCTGCGCCAGTTCATTAACCTGCTTTCGGGCGGCACGCCGACCGCGGAGGTTGTCAGGGCGATTTTTCTGGCGCTCCTGTTCTTCTCGGCGGTCAATCTGGTCGGGTGGCTCGGCCAGAGGCTGCGCCTCTACGCGGTTAACCGTCTCGAATCGAGGACGATGGTCGACCTCTACCAAAGCTCCTTCGAGTATCTGCTCGGACACGCGCACGAATTCTTCATTTCGAATTTTACCGGTACGCTGACCCGCCGTGTGACGCGGTATGCACGCTCGTTCGAACAGGTGTTCGATAATTTCCTGTTCAATTTCTTTCCCGCATTCATATTCGCCATCGGTATCATCGGCGTGCTCTCTCTGCGCAGCCCGCTCCTCGGGGCGGGGCTCCTGGTGTGGACGATAGTGTTCGTCTATCTGCAATTCAAGATGATGCTCCGGCGCCAGCCCTTGCGCATCGCACGCACCGAGGAGGACAGTCGCGTGACCGGTTTCCTTTCTGACGCGGTGCTCAATCATTCGACTATCACCACCTTTGCCGCCCTAGAGTTCGAGCGTACGCGCTTCGCGGAGACGATCAAGCGGTGGTACCGGGCGCTGATGCGCGTGTGGAATGCCGACGTCTGGGTCTACGGCATCCAAGGGCTCCTCGCTATTGGCATCGAATTCGCCCTTCTTGCCGGCGCGATAGTGCTCTGGCAGAAGGGTCTCGTGACGGTCGGCGACTTCGTGCTCATCCAGATCTATATTCTCGGTCTTTTCAATCGTATCTGGAGTATCGGACAGAATATGCGCCAGCTCTACGACGCCTTCGCCGACGCGACCGAGATGCTCGACATTATGGAACTGCCGCACGGGATCCAGGACGCGCCGGGCGCTCCGTCGCTTCAGGCGCGCGAGGGAGCGATCGTCTTCGACCGCGTGCGCTTCGAATACCACGACGGCCACGAAGTGCTCAGGGATTTCAGCCTTACGATACAACCGCGCGAGAAAGTGGCGCTTATCGGCTCCTCTGGCGCGGGCAAGACGACCATCGCGAAGCTCCTCCTGCGCCTCTATGACGTGAGTAGCGGCACTATCAGCATCGACGGCCAGGATATATCGCGCGTGACGCAGGAGAGCCTGCGCTCTTCGATCGCGTTCGTCCCGCAGGAGCCGATGCTCTTCCATCGTTCGCTCCTCGATAACATCCGCTACGGTCGGCAGGATGCCACCGACGACGAGGTCATCGAGGCGGCGCGGGAAGCGCACTGCCACGAGTTCATCAGTCAGTACCCCGAAGGGTTCCATACGATGGTCGGCGAGCGCGGCGTGAAGCTCTCGGGCGGCGAACGCCAGCGGGTCGCCATCGCGCGCGCCATCCTGAAGGACGCGCCCATCCTCGTCTTGGATGAGGCGACCTCGAGCCTCGATTCCGAATCCGAACGGCTCATCCAGGACGCGCTCCTGCGGCTGATGAAAGGGAAGACGGTCATCGCTATCGCGCACCGGCTCTCGACCGTGATGCATATGGACCGCCTCATCGTGATGGAGAAGGGCGCTGTCGTCCTCTCCGGTACGCACGACGAACTGCTCGCGCACGAGAGTAATCTCTACAAGAAGCTCTGGGAGATCCAGGCGGGCGGCTTCATCCGGAAGGATTGATTGTCTGAATGAGGTGCGTTTGATAGTGTGTCGAGAGTGCCGGGCGGATTGCCGCTGTAAGCGTTGCTTGCACGCTTCCACCCGGCTCGTTCGGAGAGTGTGGGAATGAGTGCAGACACTCGTTCCCACACTTCCTCACTCGCCGGTGTAGTTCAAGAGTTAGAACGAGGGACTCATAAACCCTAGACGGTGGCGCGACTCCACCCACCGGCACCATAAGAGTCGTACACGACATTTTCGGGAGAGTTTGATAGGATGGCGGAACGAGGTCTTCGGGTGTCCACGGTCGTAATCCTAAGAAGGATTGCGCCCGCTGCGCTCGGAAAAAGTGAAAGCAGAATCTCACTTTGTTCCTCGCTTGCGGTCGTAGCTCAACTGGTTAGAGCATCCGCCTGTCACGCGGAAGGTTGCCGGTTCAAGTCCGGTCGACCGCGCATCAATAAAAACCGACGGTCCCCGGGACCGTCGGTTTTTATATCCCCAGGTTGACGAGAATACCCCCTAGGGGTATTCTCGGGGGTATGACCGTACCCAAAGCAAAATTGGTCCGCCGGCTCAAGATCATCGAGGGCCAGGTGCGCGGACTGCAGGAACTGATCGAGAAAGACACGTACTGCATCGACGTTATTACCCAGACCTCCGCGGTGAAGCAGGCGCTCTCCGGCATTGAGGATGTGCTGATGGAGAACCATCTCGGCACCTGCGTCGTCCACCAGATGAAAAAGGGGAAGGAGCGCACCGCCATCGGCGAGATACTGAAGGTATATAACCTCAAGCGCAGATAATCGTATGCAGACTCGCACGTACCGGGTACGAGGAATGCACTGCGCGTCCTGTGCGAGTATTATCGAGAAATCGTTGAAAAAGGTGGCGGGCGTGCATGCAATCGAAGTGAATCCCGGCACCGAGGCGGCAAAAATTTCATACGATGAAACGACAACGAGTCCGGAACAACTGTCGAAGATTATCGAACCGCTTGGGTATTCGCTCGTGGTTGCAAAGGAGCGGTCTGCAACAGAAATGGGGATGTCGGCCGATGCGCATGCGGCGCATCTCGGGCTGAATCAGACGAAAGAAGAGAAATTGGCCGAGCTCGCGGATATGAAATGGAAAGTTATTTCCGCTCTGCCGCTCGCCGTGTTCAGCGCCATCATTTTAGGATGGGATATGTCCGTGCAATTCGAGCTGGTACCGGACATGCCGTACGTGTGGAGCGAATTTTTCCATCATCTTTTGCCGCTTTTCGCGACCTATATGCTGTTCGTGGTCGGGAAGCCGTACCTGCTCGGCCTGTACCGGTTCTTGCGTCACGGGACCGCGAATATGGATACGCTCATCGGACTCGGCACCTTGGCCGCGTATCTGTACAGCTTCGCCGTGACCGCCTTTGAAGGAACGCTGCGTCCGTTCATCGATGTCGACCAGACATACTACGACGTGACGATCATCGTTATCGCGTTCATCGCGCTCGGCAAATATCTTGAAACGCGCTCCAAATTGAAAACCGGCGATGCTATCGAGAAGCTTTTGAATCTGCAGGCAAAGACCGCGCTCGTCCTGCGAGATGGAAAAGAAGTCGAGATCCCCATTACCGATGTCGTGCACGGCGACCTGATCATCGTGAAGCCGGCCGGGAAGATCCCGGTCGACGGCGTCGTTACCGAAGGAGAGTCATACGTCGACGAATCGATGATCTCCGGCGAGCCGATGCCGGTAGAGAAGAAGGAAGGGGAGACGGTCGTCGCCGGAACGCTCAATACGAGCGGTTCGTTCACGTTTCGGGCGACGAAGGTCGGTTCCGAAACGCTCTTGGCGAACATCATTACTATGGTCGAAGAGGCTCAGGGGAGTAAGGCGCCCATTCAGGCGCTCGCGGATAGGATATCAAGCGTCTTCGTGCCGACCGTATTAGTCATCGCTTTCCTTTCACTCGGTCTTTGGCTCCTCATCGGGTCGGGGTCGCTCGGATTCGCACAGGCGCTCTCTTACGGGCTCGTCTCGTTCGTCGGCGTGCTCGTCATCGCGTGTCCCTGTGCCCTCGGGCTCGCCACGCCGACCGCCATCATCGTCGGTGTCGGCAAGGGAGCTGGCGAAGGAATACTGGTCAAAGACGCTGCGACGCTCGAGAAACTTCATCAGGTGGACGTCGTGGTGGTGGATAAGACGGGGACCTTGACCCGCGGCAAGCCGGAGATGGTCGCACTGAAAAATTTTTCAGATAAAAGCGATGCCGATATTATTGCGATCCTCGCATCACTTGAAAATAAATCGGAGCATCCGATCGCGCACGCTGTTGTCGCATATGCGAAGGAGAAACATATTCCACTCGTACCCGTCGAGCAGTTCGCGATGCTACAAGGGAAGGGTATTACCGGCATCGTCGGCGGGGTCCAGTACCACATCGGGAGCGCCCGGCTCGCGGGAGAACTCGGCGGGAACCTCGCGTCGCTCGAAACAGAGACGAGAGAGGGGAAGACGCCGGTCATCCTCGCCGCGAGCGGGAACGTGCTTGCCGTCGCGATGGTTGCCGACGCGATAAAGCCGGAAGCGGTCGAGGCGGTCAGGGATCTCCACAGGCTAGGCATCAAAGTGGTTATGCTGACCGGAGACGACAAGAACACGGCGCTCGCGATAGCGAAACAAATCGGCATAGACGATGTGGTCGCTGAGGTTCTGCCGGCAGACAAATTGAATAAAATTAAAGAGTTGCAAGCGGAAGGGAAGGTGGTCGCGATGGCCGGCGACGGCGTGAATGACGCACCGGCGCTCGCGCAGGCGGACGTGGGAATCGCGATGGCGACCGGTACCGATGTAGCGATAGAGAGCGCGGGCATCACGCTCCTCCACGGCGATATCTCCAAGCTGGTCAAAGCCATCTCGCTTTCCAAGATGACGATGCGCGGCATCAAGCAAAACCTGTTTTGGGCATTCGTCTATAACATCGTCGGCATTCCGCTCGCGAGCGGGATATTCTATCCGTTTTTCGGTTGGCTGCTCTCTCCGGTGTTCGCGGGGCTCGCGATGGCGGCCTCGAGCGTGTCGGTCGTAGGCAACTCGCTTCGGCTTAAAACCAAGAAATTGTAAATTATGGAAAACAAACCGCACCAGACACACACGTTTCATATACAGGGTATGCACTGTCAGGCGTGCATCCTACTGACCGAGAGCGAGTTACGGGAGGTCGACTACGTTTCGCGCGCGACCTCGAGTCTTACCACACGTACCGTCGAAGTGTGCGGCGACTTCGGCGATCGAAGCCCTGCAGAAATCGCACACGAGCTCTCACAGGTGCTGAAGAAGCACGGATACTCGCTTTCGATAGAGCGACAACAGCACGCCGCGAATTGGGCGGACTTCGCTGTTGCGGTACCGATCGCACTCGGATTTGCGGTGCTCTTTGTGCTTCTTCAGAAGCTTGGCATCGTGAATGTGATAAACACCAGCTCGGTTTCGTATGGCACGGCATTCCTCATCGGCATCGTCGCCTCGCTCTCGACCTGTATGGCGGTGGTAGGCGGTCTCGTGCTCTCGATGTCCGCCACCTTCGCCCGGGAAGGGGATCGGGTGCGTCCGCAGGTCCTCTTCCACGCGGGACGCATCGCGGCGTTCTTCGTCCTTGGCGGAGCCATCGGCGCGCTTGGTGCGTCGTTTACTCTCGGCACGACCGGGATGTTCGCCCTGAGTCTACTGGTCGGCGTCGTGATGCTCGTGCTTGGTCTTAATTTGCTCGACGTGTTCCCGTGGGTAAAGCGGCTTCAGCCGGCAATGCCGAAATTCCTCGCGACTCGCGCGCTTGGCGCCTCAAGAATGAGTCACACGCTCACACCGCTCATTGTGGGCGTCGCGACGTTCTTCCTGCCGTGCGGATTCACGCAGGCGATGCAGTTTTACAGTCTCACGACCGGCGGCTTCCTCGTCGGAGGCCTCACGATGCTCGCCTTCGCGCTCGGGACCCTGCCGGTCTTGGCGCTTATCGGCTTCAGCTCGTTCAGTATTAAGAACAACGCCAAGGCGGGCATTTTCTTCAAGTCTGCGGGGCTCATCGTGATACTGTTCGCGCTCTTTAATATCATAAACAGTCTGGTGGTCATCGGCCTCATTTCCCCTGTGTTCAATTTCTAGGTATCATTCCCTTACCTATGAAGCCCTTGCACCTCGCCCTCGTTGTCGCCGCCACCCTCATCGGTGGCTCACTTATGATTTCGCTCAACAGACCGAGCGTGCAAGAGGAGGTTCCGGCAAATAACGTTACCATCGTCGACGGTCAGCAGGTCATCGAGATAGAGGCGAAGGGCGGTTATACGCCGCGCACGAGTACGGCGAAGGCCGGCATTCCGACGATTTTGCGTTTTCGCACTGACGGTACGTTCGATTGCTCGTCCTACATCCGCATCCCGAGTATGAACGTCAGCAAAAACCTTCCCTCAACGGGCACCGTCGACATCCCCATAACCGATCCAAAGGCCGGGTCGCTCATCGGTATGTGTGGTATGGGTATGTACCCGTTCCAGGTGAACTTCGAGAGCTAGCGTCAGGCATGGTATAAGTACACCAAGCTTTTTATATCCTATGCTTGGCTTCCATCATCTACGCTCTCGAGCGCTCGTCGCGCAGGGTCTCGAACCGTTCCCGGCACGAAGCACGTGGAAACGTTTCCTCGACCGCCTTATGTACAGCGTCGGAATTCTCGCACCGCTTGCACTTATGCCGCAGGTTATTTCTATCTACGTAGATCATGAGAAACAAGGCGTCTCTCTCGAAACGTGGGTTCTGCTCGCAGTATTCAACATCCTCTGGGTGGTCTACGGCATCGTACATAAGGACAAACCGATCATTATCACGCACGCGCTGTTTACGGTTCTCGACGTCTCGATTGTCGCCGGCGTACTCCTGTTGTAATTAGAAATTGAAAGAATGCGGGAATTCAGTTAGGATGCACGAGTGCGAGAAATCCGAGTCGCCGCGATAAGCGTTGCTTGCACGCTTTTCTTTCGGCTCGTTCGGGCGGTGAGGGAATGTATGAGGACACACATTCCCTCACACCTTCACTCGCCGAGATAGCTCAGTTGGTAGAGCACGTCCATGGTAAGGACGAGGTCGTCGGTTCAATCCCGACTCTCGGCTCAAAGATCAAAAATAGCGAAGTTCTCTCGAGAAACCAGCGTTTCTCGGGGTATTTTGAGCTTGCTATCAACAAGAGGGATATTGACAACACAAGAACTATCGAGAAGGTGGTATACTAAACACAGCGTTCTGTTCGTGTGCTGACTTAGATGCGCACGGCAATCTGACTCTAGTAAGGTAGGTAGAAGGAAGGTCTTACACATAATAAATAATTAGGTATGAAAACAGCTATAAGCGTTTCTATCGCCGCATCTGTTTTTTCCTTAGCACTCGTTCTTACGGGGCCCTTTGTCGCGCTTGCGGCCGGTCCGTCAGCAGTGAATCTCGGCACAGCCGGTGGATATACAATCTTGGCAAAAACGGGTGTCTCAACGACCGGAGCCACCTCCATCTCCGGAGACGTCGGCCTTAGTCCGGCGGCCGCGAGCTATCTGACCGGATTTGCGCTAACGCTTCCTTCGGCGAGCGCGTTCGCTACGTCGGTCATAGTCTCTGGGAAAGTATATGCGCCCGGATATGCGGATCCGACACCTACAGCTCTCACCACCGCGGTACTCGATATGCAAAACGCTTACACCGATGCCGCCGGAAGAACCAACCCAACCGCGACTGAGCTCGGTGCCGGGAATATCGGTGGTATGACGCTTGCTCCGGGTCTCTACAAATGGAGTACCGGTGTCACCATACCGACGGACGTTACGCTCTCGGGTGGCGCGCAAGACGTTTGGATCTTCCAGATAGCGCAGAATCTTACAGTAAGTTCCGGTGCGCGCGTCGTTCTCTCCGGCGGTGCACAGGCCTCCAACATCTTCTGGCAGGTCGCGGGGCAGACGACTCTCGGGACGACCGCTGTCATGAACGGAAACGTACTGGACCAAACGTCGATCGTACTGAATACTGGCGCCGTACTGAACGGCCGAGCACTCGCGCAGGCCGCGGTTACGCTTGATGCGAATACCGTTACCGCGCCAACCACAACCGCCGCTACTCCCGCTACGCCGGCAACGACAACGACAACGCCGACCACTCCCGCTACGCCGGCTACCCCCGCTACTCCGGCAACGCCTTCGACACAGACGACAGTGGCACCATCGGCTTCAGGACTCTCGACCTCACAGGTTCAGGCAATTCTTGACGTACTTGCGTCGTTCAACGCCGACGCCTCAGTCATTGCGAACGTGAAAGCCTCGCTCGGAGGTACGACCACCGGCTCGGTGACGAGTGCGGCCGTGGCCGTGTTCAAGGCGAATCTCACGGTCGGTTCTCTCGGGAGCGAGGTAAAAGCTCTCCAAGAGTTCCTGAACGCGCGTGGCTATACTGTTGCCGCGAGCGGCGCGGGTTCTCCGGGGAACGAAACGACTCGATTCGGAGTGGCGACGAAAGCGGCCCTCGTGAAATATCAGAAGGCTAAGGGTATCACTCCGGCAAGCGGATATTTCGGTCCGCTGACGCGTGCGGCAATCAACGCCGAAAAATAATATAACCTCTCGACTTAATATAATTACGTATGAAACTATCTCACAAAATCGTAATACGCGCGTTCATCGTTTCTTTGGTGTTCGTTCTAGCCGGACCAACGACTGCCTTCGCAACAGTGGCGGTAGCGCCAAATCTCGGAACAGCGGCGAGTTTCTCAGTCTTTGCTGGCTCGGCGATGACCGCCGACGCCCTGGGCGCCACGGTCTCCGGTGACCTTGGCGTCAATCCAGGTCTCTCGGTAAGCGGACCCTGGACCGTGGGAGGTACAAGCTATTTTGGCACCGGCGGTCTGTCGGGAACTGCCAAGACTGACGCTACGGCCGCGTGGACTAGTATGAATCCCACGAACCAGCCACTCGGCACTACCTGGGATCCCGCCTCTCCCCCCGATATGACTCCGGTACCGGGTCTGTACACCCGCTCCGGCGACGCTACGATCAGCACCACTCTTACGCTGAACGGCGATGCCTCGTCGGTCTGGATCTTCCAAATCAATAACGACCTTACGTTCACGAATGCCGCCACAGTCGTCTTAGGTGCCGGAGTGAGCGCCTGCAACGTCTATTGGCAGATTGACCGAGACGCCACCATCAACGGAAGTCCCGGCAAGCAATTTGTCGGAACGCTTATTGCAAACAACAACGTATCTCTGGTATCCGGCGCAACGGTTGTCGGACGAATGATGGCACTCACCGGAACTTTGTCAGCGGCCGGTATTACCAATATCTCCGGATGTGCGACCGGGACTACGGTACCGGGAAGCAACCCGCAGCAGGGGACGATCAATGTCGTAAAGACGGTCATCAACGATAGTGGAGGGACGAAGACCGTTACCGACTTTCCGCTCTTCGTGAACGGCAACCCGGTCGTCTCAGGCGTGACCAACACGTTCCCAGCGCCCGCGTCTGTGTACACCGTGACTGAAACGGGGAATGCCAACTACACACGGACGTTCTCCGGCGCGTGCGATAGCAATGGTCGCCTGACGCTCTCTCCGGGCGACAACAAAGTCTGTATCGTCACGAACAACGACATCGGTGTGCCCGCGCCTGTTGTGCCGCCCCTTATCGACGTGGTGAAGACGGCGAATCCTCTCGCGCTTCCCGGCGGCCCTGGACCGGTAGCCTACACCTATACGCTCCGCAATATCGGAACGGTTCCGGTAACTAACATCACGATGGTCGGCGATACGTGCAGTCCGCTCGTACTCGCTTCCGGCGACGCAAACGCGAACAGTAAACTTGAAGTGAACGAGACCTGGGTATACCGGTGCTCTACAACACTCTCCGCAACGCACACGAACACGGTCACTGCGACCGGATGGGCCAATGGCATCAGCGCGATCGATATCGCGAGTGCCACGGTCATCGTCGGCGCATCAGTCGTGCCTCCGCTCATCCACGTGGAGAAGGTGCCGAGCGTACTGACACTCTCCGCTCCCGGCGCGGTTACCTACCGGTACATCGTGAGCAACCCCGGCACCGCGGCCCTACAGAACGTCAGCATCACGGACGATAAGTGTACCGGCCTGCCCGGACGCGTCTCGGGTCATCCGGGAGACCTGAACAACAACAATTTACTCGAAAGCAATGAATCGTGGGTGTTCTCCTGTAAAACGAATCTGACGCAAACGACAACGAACATCGTAACGGTCTCAGGAAGCGCGAATGGGTTGACCGCAACCGACTTCGCGTTCGCTACGGTCGTCGTCGCCTCGCCGAAACTGCCGAACACAGGACTCCCTCCTCAGGCGACAACTCCCTGGAGCGCCGTCCTTCTCGTCGGCATTCTCGGGTTTATCGCAACAGTGCTCAACGTCACGCTGAAGAAACGCACTGTATAATCTCGGCAGTACCCGCGGCCAGAACGAACGTATGACTACCCTGATGCAATCAGAGATATTCTTCTTCATCTCCTCGATAGGATTCATCATCCTAGGAGCGCTGGTCGCCGCCGTCCTGGTCTATATCCTGCGCGCGTTTCGCTCGTTCTCGAGGATATTGGAAAAAGCAGAAAAGGATATAGACGCCATCGGCGACACGACGAAAGAAATGCTCGACGATATGCGAGAGAGCAGTGTCTTCCAGTTCCTATTCCGCCGCAAGAGAAAACAGAAAAGTCGCACTCATTAATCTCAATTACGTACCCCTCCTATGACAAAGAAAAAAGTTGTGAAAAAGAAGAAGAGCGGAATGTCGGTAGGCACAGCGGCGGCGATCGGTGCTGGCGTAGCGGCCGTGAGCGCCGGGGCGTATTACTTTCTCGGACCGAAAGGAAAACAGCACCGGGGGAGAGCGAAGGTCTGGATGACGAAGATGGAAACGGATATCGAGAAGAAGTTGCAGAAGGCAAAGAGCGTTACCCAGCCGCTATATCGGGACGCCGTCGACACCATTGCCGCAACCTATAGTAAACGATATAAGGAGCACGCGCCGGAAATAAAAGCACTCGCGAAGAAACTCAAGGCAGGATGGAAAAACACGCGAAACAAAATCCACAGCTCGTAGTCATCCTTACCGGGTGTGCGCTCGTTCTGATATTTCTCTTCTTCGGCCTGAAAAGCTCAGGGGAGAGTAGCTTATTGCCGCTTCTTGGAGAGGAAGAAATGCGTTCCGGATTACCGGTACGTCTGACGATACCGCGCATCGGCGTCGACGCGGCTCTGGAGTCTGTAGGGCTCACTCCCGAGGGAGCAATGGATGTGCCGACAGGACCCGCGAACGCGGCGTGGTTCTCCCCTGGTCCGCGCCCCGGCGAGGAGGGCAGTGCGGTCATCGCCGGACACTATGGATGGAAAGACGGCTTGCCGGCAGTATTTGACGATCTGTCTGCCTTACAGAAAGGGGACAAAATATATATCGAAGACGAGAACGGAGTACTGACTGCATTTGTGGTACGCGAGCTCCGAAGCTACGGGGAATACGAAGATGCTCCGGAGGTGTTCGGCTCGATCGACGGGAAGGCGCACCTGAATCTCGTCACGTGCGGGGGAGTGTGGAATAAGGATTCCAAGAGCTATGCAAAGCGTCTCGTGGTATTCGCGGATGAGGTATAAGGAATACTTTTTCAGAAAGGGATTTTATGGTAGAAATGGAAGGCATTGCCGCCTTAGCTCAGTTGGTAGAGCAACCCCTTCGTAAGGGGTAGGTCCTCAGTTCAAATCTGAGAGGCGGCTCAAAAAAGGAACGCCCAGCATTTGCCGGGCGTCTGCGCTCAAAGGTTTCGTCATGCGGGCGCAAGTTTTTGTGCGGCCGCATACGCCATGACCTCGTCGAGGTATCTGGACGCCATTTGCAGCTGGGGAAGCATCCGGTAATACACACTCGGCTTATCCACGTCTTCCGTCACGGTAAGCAGTTGGATAGCGGTGTCATATTCCAGTTGTGCGATAGACCTTTTAAGTTCTATCTCGTACCCGCGCGGAAGATCGATCGCATGCGCCATTCTGAGACGTTGCGGCAATCTTGCCAGCAACTCCCTTGCTTCTTTAATGGCATGATTCGAACTGATCGTACCGAGCCGTATGCCAATGAACAGTGCGACCACTATGATCAGCATGACCAAAACGACGATTGCGCCCATATTTCCTCCATTCAGAAGTTATGATGTGGCCCAGATGGATAATGCTCCTATTTGCGCCCAAGTCAATGTGATAGAAATATGGATCGCTGCATCTTTGCAACTCGCCCATCGGGGAGTAGAATAAGGGGCATATGACTATGGAAAATGCCGAGGGGGCACGACGTACGGGGCCGCCATCAAGGGCGGCGATGGAGCGAGCCGCCGATTATAATATCGAACGCACGGAAACGGAGAAACGGCTTAGCGACCGGTATATCGCCGTGCAAAAACGGCTCAATGAGTTGCAAGCGAATAAACAGAGAGGCGCCGAAGCTGTTGTAGAACACAAGGACCCGAGATTAGAGGACCTAGCCATAGTTCTGCGCACCGCCACCGTGGAAGAAATAAATAAATTCGAAGTTGAGAAAGAGGCACTCGAGGCAGAAATGGAGGGGAAAGGTATCGATCCTGCAAAGTACGCCATCTCTGTTTCAGAAGCTGAAGTCATCCAGTGATTTTTTCGCATAATGGCTGACGAGAGAGAAACGCGGCTTGCACAGCTCGAGGCGATGATGGCATCGCCTGATTTCTGGACGGACAAGGGGAAGGCGCAAGAACTCGTACAGGAATACCAAACTCTGAAAGAGGGCGGCGACGGCGACCCGCACGATGCGGGGAATGCGACCTTGGCTATCCTCGCGGGCGCGGGCGGCGACGACGCCGAAGACTTCGCACGTATGCTCCGCCGGATGTACGAGGGGTACGCTACGAAGAAGGGTTGGCGCGTTCGCGAGCTCCACGCGAACGAGAACGACCACGGCGGCTACCGCAACGTGATGCTGGAGATTACCGGCAGTGGTGCCTATGGGCGCCTGAAGTACGAAGCGGGTGTGCATCGGCTCGTGCGCCAGTCGCCCTTCAACGCGAACGCGAAGCGGCAGACCTCTTTTGCGCTTGTCGAAGTGCTCCCGACACTGGTTGCGACCGACAAGGTCGAGCTCCGAAGCGACGACCTTGAGATACAGTTCGCCCGCGCCGGAGGCGCGGGCGGCCAGAACGTGAACAAGCGCGAGACGGCCGTGCGCATCTTGCATACGCCGACCAACATTTCAGTACATATCTCGAGCGAGCGCAGCCAGCTCGCGAACCGCGAGAAGGCAATGGAACTCCTGAAGGCGAAAATATTTGCGAAAGAAGAGGCCGAGCGCGAGGCGGCGGCGAAGGGCCGTTCCATCGCCGCTACGACCGCCAACGAGTGGGGGAGCCAGATCCGCTCCTACGTCCTCCACCCGTACAAGATGGTCAAGGACCATCGCACCGAGTACGAATCCTCTAATCCGGATAAGGTGCTTGAGGGCGACCTCGACGGGTTTATAGACGCCGCAGAGGCAGGTGCGGTACAATAGGGAACGAAGCATGATTTATTTCGACCAGGTGACGAAACGGTATGGGGATATGGCGGCACTCGAAGGAGTTACGCTCTCCGTCGCCCCCAAGGAGTTCGTCTCCATCGTCGGCCACTCGGGCGCGGGTAAGACGACCTTGCTGAAGCTCCTCCTCGCCGAAGAGCGCCCTACCGACGGCAACGTCTTTTTCGAATCTATCGATGTGAACGACCTCCCGAGCTCGGCCTTGCACCACTACCGCCGCAAGATAGGGATGGTGTTCCAGGATTTCCGCCTTATCCCGAACAAGACCGCCTACGAGAATATCGCGTTCGCGATGGAGGCGGCGGGGCGCTCCGACGACGAGATCGCGAGCGACGTGCCCTACATCCTCGAGCTGGTCAATCTCGCCGACAAGGCGAAGCATTTCCCCGACCAGCTCTCGGGCGGCGAGAAACAGCGTATCGCCATCGGCCGCGCCATCATCAACCAGCCGGACCTTATCGTCGCCGACGAGCCGACCGGCAATCTCGACCCCATCAATACCTACGAGATCGTCGAGATACTCAAGAAGATCAACGAGCTCGGGACAACTATCATCATCACGACCCATAACAAGGGCGTGGTCGACGCCATCGGCAAGCGCGTCATCACCATCGACCGCGGACGTGTCGTCCGCGACGATGCGAAAGGGAAGTACATCCTATGAAAATGAGGACTGATATACTATGACTATGGATTGGATGATCATCAAGCGGGTGCTCGTGAGCGGCTGGAAGAGCTTCGTCCGCGGCGGCGCCGTCTCGGCGGCGACGGTACTCATTATGACCGTGACGCTCGCTATCATAGGCTCCCTCATCTTCGTCTCCGCGCTCCTCTCCTTCACGCTTGCGACTATCAGCGACAAAGTCGACGTGTCCGTCTACTTCGTTACCACCTCGAGCGAACAGGAGATATTCGCCGTGAAGGACCAGCTCGAGAAGTTGCCGCAGGTCGCAAGCGTCGGCTACACCTCAGCGGAGGAGGCGCTCGCCGCCTTCCGGGAGCGTCACGCGAATGATCAGCTCACGCTCCAGGCGCTGAACGAGCTCGGCGGCAACCCGCTCGACGCGTCGCTTGAGATACGCGCGAAGGACCCGTCGCAGTACGAGAGTATCGTGAACTTCCTCGAGGCGTCGCCGGCGCTCTCGGCGGGCGGTGCCTCCATCGTCGACCGCATCAACTACGCGCAGAACAAAGACGTCATCGACCGGCTCTCGCTCGCGATACGCGCGACACGAGAGATCGGCTTCGCGGTCGTTATTCTCTTCGCGATAGCGTCGATACTCATCGCCTTCGCGACCGTCCGGCTCGCCATCTATACCGCCAAGGACGAGATAGCCGTGATGCGACTCGTGGGAGCGAGCAACGCGTACATCCAGGGACCATTCATCGTTACCGGCGTCGTTACCGGCGTTACCGCAGCCGCCCTTGTCCTGTTCCTTTTGTGGCCGGCGACGTGGTACGCGGGAACGAAGACCGTGGGGTGGTTCGGCGGATTCAACCTCGCGAGCTATTATGCGGACCACTTCGTCCTCATCTTTTTCATACTCATACTCTCGGGCCTCGCGCTCGGCGCGGTGGCATCCGTGTTCGCTATTCGTAAGTATCTGAATATTTAGTCCGGTATGGCGAAAGAAGGTCACAAATACATATTCGTCCTCGGCGGGGTGATGAGCGGCGTCGGGAAGGGCGTCGTCACGAGTTCGCTCGGTCTCCTGCTCCAGCAGAAAGGGTATCCCGTGAACCTGGTAAAGGTCGACCCGTACCTGAACGTCGACGCAGGAACGATGAATCCGACCGAGCACGGCGAGGTGTTCGTGCTCCGGAGCGGTATGGAGACCGACCAGGATATGGGCAACTATGAGCGCTTCCTCGGCCGCGATCTCACCAACGAGGATTATATGACGAGCGGGATGGTGTACCAGTCGGTCATCGCGCGCGAACGCTCCCTCGGCTACGGCGGCAAGTGCGTCGAGGCTGTGCCGCACGTACGCGACGAGATCCTTCGGCGCATCGAGGCCGCGGCTTCCTACAACGGAAGCCGCGTTTCGGTTATCGAGATCGGCGGCACCATCGGCGACTTCCAGAATGCGCTCTTCATCGAGGCGGCGCGCGTGCTCAAGATGCAGCACCCCGAGGATGTGCTCTTCGTGATGGTCTCCTATCTACCGACACCGGGTACCTTGGGCGAGATGAAGACGAAGCCGACTCAGATGGCAGTGCGCGACCTCAATTCCTACGGCGTCCAACCGGACTTCATCGTCGCGCGCTCGAAGGAGCCGGTCGACGAGAAGCGCAAGGAGAAGCTCGCTATCTGGTGCAACGTGCGCAAGGACCGTATCATCAGCGCGCCGGATATCTCGAGCATCTACGAGGCACCGCTCAACTTCGAGAAGGATGCACTCGGCGACGCGGTACTTGATGCGCTGAAGCTCCCCGCGAAGAAGAAGGCGTCCTTGGCCGCCTGGAAGAAGTTTGCGCGCTCCGCCACCAATACGAAAGCGCCGGAGATCACCATAGCCATCGTCGGGAAATATTTTGATACAGGAAGCTTCGTGCTCTCCGACGCCTACCTCTCAGTCATCGAAGCTATCAAGTTCTCTGCGGCGAAGCTCGGTCGCCGCGTGAGCATTACCTGGGTGAATTCGAAAGATCTTGAAAAAGGCCTGCCTGCCGGTAGGCAGGGGGGAGGCCGGGCGGTCGCCGCGCTCGGGAAGTATCACGGCATCATCGTGCCCGGCGGCTTCGGCGAAAGCGGCATCGAGGGGAAGCTACGGGCGATACAGTTCGCGCGCGAACACAAGATCCCGTACTTCGGCCTCTGCTACGGTATGCAACTGATGGTCATCGAGTATGCGCGGAACGTCCTGAAGCTCAAGAACGCCCACACGACCGAGATACAGAAGAATTCCGAAGACCCGGTGGTTGATGTGATGCTCGAACAGAAGAAGCATCTCGCCGATAATAAATACGGCGGCACGATGCGTCTCGGCTCCTACCCCTGCTACCTGAAGAAGAACACGCTCGCGCGCGCCGCGTATAAGAAAGAGCTGGTGGATGAGCGTCATCGCCACCGCTACGAGATAAATTCAAGCTACGTGAAGCCGCTCGAAGAGGCCGGACTTGTCTTCTCGGGCACGAGTCCCGACGGCGTCCTGATGGAGATCGCGGAGCTCCCGCGCTCGACACATCCCTTTATGCTCGGGACGCAGTTCCACCCGGAGTTCCAGGCGCGCCCGCTTGCGCCGCACCCTTTGTTTACCGAGTTCCTCCGCGCCGCCATTTCCCGCAAAAGGAAGAAATAATTTTGCTTACTGCTTCAGCCCAAGACCTTTCTTAAGGAAGTACACATTCACACCGAGGAGGACGAGCATCAGTGCGAGGAGAACGAGAAAGCAGGTGAGAAGCGGGACGTCGCTTGTGCCGAGGAATCCGTAGCGGAAGCCGTTGATGATATAGAATACGGGATTGAACAGCGACACTGTCTGCCAGACGGGTGGGAGCGAGTGTATCGAGTAGAACACGCCACCGAGATAGACGAGCGGAGTGAGCACAAAGGTCGGAACGATAGAGACACCATCGAAGCTCTTCGCATAGATGCCGTTAATGAGTCCGCCGAGTGCGAAGACGAGGCTCGAGAGAAGGAGGAAGAGTAGTACGACGAGCGGATGGGCGACGGAGGGGAGTGCGAAGAAGAGCGAGACGAGCATCACCAGAGCGCCGACCAGCATCCCGCGGACGACGCCGCTCGCGATGAAGCCGGCGATGATAACGCTCGGCGGCGTGGGCGAGACGAGTATCTCATCGATGTTGCGCGAGAAGAACTTAGAAACGAAGAAGGTCGTCGCCACATCCATATATGAGTTTGTAATGACCGCGAGCATCACGAGGCCCGGCACGACGAAGAGAATGTAGGGAACGCCATTCAACTCTCCGATCCGCGAGCCGAGGATACTGCCGAAGACGGCGAAGTAGAGCACCGAGGTAACCACAGAGGGGAGGAGTGTCTGCGGCCAGATGCGCAGGATGCGCACGACGCCCTTGCGCAGGATGGTATAGAAGGAGATGAATTGTTTTTCTATCGGCATAGTTTAGGCGTCGCTGGTGAGCTGAACGAACACCTCTTCGAGCCGCCCGCCGCCATAGCCGCTTACGGGCGCGGTCTTGTCATGGAGCGCGAGGATCTCTTCCATCGTGCCCTGCGCGACAATTTCGCCTTTGTTGATGATGGCGACGTGCTTTGCAAGGCGCTCCGCCTCCTCGAGATAGTGCGTGGTGAGGAGTATCGTGATGCCTTCTTTCGTGAGGGAGGTGAGGTAGTCCCACATACTCCGGCGGAGCTCGACATCGACGCCGGCGGTGGGCTCATCGAGGATGAGGAACTTCGGCTCGTGAATGAGCGCCCGAGCGATCATCAGCCGGCGCTTCATCCCGCCCGAGAGCTTCCAGCCTATCTGGTCGTTCTTGTCTGCGAGGCCGAGGTCCTCGAGGAGCCTCTTCGCGCGCGGGAGAGCGACAGAGCGCGGGATGCCGTAATAGCCCGCCTGGTTCACGAGCACATCAAGCGGCTTCATCCACGGGTCGAAGTTTATCTCCTGCCCGCAGAGCCCGATGAGCGCTCGGGCGCGCTCGGGCTCCCGGTCGATATTAATGCCGAACACTTCCGCGGTTCCTCCGGTCTTGGTCACAAGGCCGGTGATGATGCCGATGAGAGTTGTCTTGCCCGCGCCGTTGGGGCCAAGCAGGGCGAAGAGCTCTCCCGTGGGTATCGTGAGCGAGACGCCCTTGAGCGCCTCAGTACCGCCCGCGTAGCGCTTCATCAGGTCGGTCACGACGAGTGCGTCTGTAGCCTTCTGCATAGTTGATGGAGTATAACAAACTTCCGTATCTAGAGTCTGCGGTATACTGAGCGTATGAATATCCACCCTTTGTTCGTGCATTTCCCGATAGGGCTTCTCGTCGCGTATTCGGTGCTTGAGCTCGGCGCATACCTCTTTCCGGCGCTTCGCCGACAGGCCTGGCTCTTCCCGGTAAACGCGTTCCTCCTCTTCGTCGGCATCCTGGCCGCGTTCGCGACACTTGTCACGGGCGATATGGCCGAGGAGCTTATCGAGACGGCGGGGGACCCGAACGGCGCGCTCGTCGAGACCCATTCCTCGTTCGCCGCGACAACGACGCTTCTCTACCTCGTCCTTGCGGCGGCGTATCTCAATCGTATATTCGACAGAAAGGGATGGTTTACTCTCGTCATCGGGACAAACCGTTTCCTCGCGTGGGGATGGAACGTGAAAAAATACCTCGCACACCTCATTCTCGACACGTGGCTTCTGCCCGTGCTCGCGCTTATCGCGCTTATCGGAATGACGATTACGGGCGGTCTCGGCGCGGCCATCGTCTACGGCCCGAATGTCGATCCTCTCGTCTCGTTCATCTACCAACTCTTCTTCTAGTTTTATTCGGGCTGCCAGACTTGGACTACGAGTACGTTTTTCGAAACGTACCGTTTCAGTACACCTTGTGGATTTTCTGTTCGCTTCGCTCCATAAAATGCTCACAAGGTCTTCGAATCCAAGCCGCAGGCGTCCCACACCTGCTTCTGGCAGCAAAAACGCTGCGCTTATTTTTGCTGCCAGACTTGGATTCGAACCAAGATACTCAGATTCAGAGTCTGAGGTCCTACCATTAGACGATCTGGCAATAAGAACACTTTATTCTTGCCAATCGTCTTTTGGGAGGACGTGTCCTACTAGCAAGTGAGCCGAGCCAAATACGAAAGTCTTCTTTTGTATTTGTGAGGCGAACGCAGCTAGAAAGCCCGGAGGGCTTACCATTAGACGATCTGGCAATAGCACGGCACTCCGGTGCCGTGCTCCTTAGACGATACGTTAAAAGCCCGGTTTATTCAATATATTCAGGGGGTCTTGACTTTAAAACCCCCTCTGTGTAGTATCTCCCAGTCGACCCTTTCGGGCCGATTTCGCGTTTTGTCCCCGACCTATGGGAGGAGGCAAGACTTTTGCACATTCACTCATCAAAAAGAAGGAGTTACCCATGCCCAGGAATCAACGCAATAAAACCGCCCATCTGGTCTCAGTTGCCATCGGCGGCATTTCGTTCAAGATGGTACCGAACAGCATCGACAAGAAGCTGCGCGAACCGCTCCACGGCGAATTCAAAGGCGAGAAGGTCAACAGTCCCGCGATGCTCAAGCTCGGCACCAAGCCCAGCGATAGCGTCATCGTGTGGCCCGATGAGAACAAGCCCCAGGCCTATGCGATGAGCATCGCCGCCGCCGGCGTGTTCTCGACCAAGTTCCTCGAATCCGAAGGCAAGTCTCTCGCCGCGACCTAACCGGGCACCGGCGCGCGGCCAGCAGCAAACCGGCGGGCACGAGCCCGCCGGCCAACCACAGGCAGTTTCCCTCCGGGGGAACTGCCTGTTAACTTTTTCTATCAGACCATTTACATCCTGGGAGCGAGGTATAGGATGTGCGAGGAATCTAGCCAGTTACTGCGAGCGCAGTAACTTTTCACTAACGAGCATGAGGAGGAGGGCGATGTCAAAGCTATCTGAATTACCGACAAGAAGCGTCGCTGGGACCGCGTACGGAGGGGCAGCACAAAAGAGTAATCCGCAGTTCTATAGCGGAAGCAACAAACAGACGCCCGGGCGACAAAGGAAGCTTCCCACAGAGGACTTCACGTGGCGCGGTCCTGAGAGAACTATCGCCAAGGCCGAAAAGAGTGCGACCCCCGCAGTCGTTACTAAGGCCAAAGAGAGCAGGGCTCCTGTCGTGAAGACAAAGCCCGTTGTCGAAGTAAAGAAAGAACCGGAAGCCGTTGCGGCTCCTGCGGTTGTCGAGGATGTGCATATCGCCGGAGTTCCTCTCACTGTCGATACGGGGCTCATTCCATGGGTACCAAAAAGGAGGACGTATTACGTTACCTCCAATCATCGGCGGCTCCTGGGTACCGTGAAAGAGCTCTTGCTCGATCCGCTCCTGGACTTCAGTCTTCTCTATGAAGTTCTGTATGACTATCTGCAGAGCCACAAGCCCGAAGAAAGGTATGTGCGGTTTTTCCTCATCGCAACGGGCGTTGTCTCGGGGCGGAAAAGGGAACTGGGTACCTTCATCAAGCTCAGACAGCAAGGGCGAGAAACTGACCTCGTCCTGCCGCACTCCTTTTTAAAGAGTTGCAAGCAGACAGTCCGGAGTACGAATCTCAGCTCCAAGTTCTTCTGATCCGTTGTCAGACCGAAGCCCCGCCCGGGGCTTCTCTTTTTACTGTAGCTGGCGCGGCATAAGTGATATAGTTCCCGGATGAAGAAAATTATTACGATAGTGGTGCTTGTTGCAGTGGTCGCCGGCGGAGCGTGGTACTGGATAAGCAGGGAGCCAGCGGCTCCGACTTTCCTCATCGAGGGTCAGCCGATACTGCTCGTGGACGGTCGGGCAGAGACCGACGCCGCGCCCGGCGCGGCGTCGAAGACGGTAACGCAATATTTCGGCAATGTCGCGACCGGGGACCTCAGCGGCGACGGCGCGCCTGACATCGCGTTCCTCCTCACACAGAATAGCGGCGGGAGCGGGACCTTCTACTACGTCGTCGCGACGCTCGTCGCCGCAGACGGTAGCTATCAGGGCACGAACGCTATTTTGCTCGGCGACCGCATCGCGCCACAGACGACCGAGATACGAGACGGGATGCTGATAGTGAATTATGCGGAGCGCAGACCGAGCGAGCCGATGACTACTCAGCCGTCCTTGGGCGTGAGCAAATATCTGAGGGTAGAGGGCACGACGCTCGTCGAAGTCTCGCCCCCGGCTCTGAACTAAATCCACGAGGCTCCGCCTCGCGCCAAACGGCTCAGACGGGGTCTGAGCCGTTTGGCTGGAATTTAGAGCTCGACATTTCTCGGCACCCGCTGTACCTTTCTGCCTAGGTAGCCCAATCACCCCCCTATGAAAGGAGAAAAGTCATGGGACAGGTCTTTACATGGGATTCCATCCAAGCCGGAAGGGTCCCGAAATTAGAAAGCTTCCATCGTGTTGCGGCGGACTTGCGCGAGACACTCTCGAACGAGTCATCTGTAGTGAGCGCCCTCCTCTTCGGTTCCGTCGTGCGCGGCGACTTCAACATCCGAAGCGATGTCGACTGCATCGTTCTATATGAGACAGGAGGGCAGAATTCGGCTGTGGGGGCCATGCACCACGTCGACCGGATGGCGCACGCACTACACGTGCCTATCAACTACACGCCGTGCGATACGGCGCTGGCGAGAACTCGCCTCCATGTCGTCGGAACATCGTTCGTTCGGCACTTACAATGTGCGATAGACGCTGGCGGGCTCATCAAGGGCAACCTTGCCGATTTGCTCGCACCGACGGTACCCGTGGCGCAGGAGCTCGAGTCGTACATCTCGAGGAAAATGTACAGCCTGCAGGCGGCGCTGGCGCAGATGGCCTCTTTCGATGAAAAGGAGCTCGCAAGGTTCTTCAGAAAGGCGCTTGAAGCTCCGATGCATATAGCACGTAAGATGCTCATCTACGAAGGCACTCTGGAAGGCGATTCCAAGCAGGATGTCCGAACGCGTTATCGGGAGACGATGCCGACGTATCTCGGAGAGCAGTTCGATTATCTGCTCAGCGTGGATTCCCACTACAGCCTGGAGCTCGGGCTCCAACTGGAAATCCAGGATCAGGAGCAGTACTCCGACGCGCTCGTCTCGCTTCAATCGGAACTACCGAAAGTGCTCGAGTTCCTCCGCGCGAACATTCTCCGGCTCAATGATGCTCGCTAACCGGCGGCATCAAACAATCACAGGCGGTTTCCCCGAAGGGGAAACCGCCTGTTAACTTTTGTGAGCAAGGGCTACCCTTGCTCACAATGGAAAGAAATAGGAAGTCGGTACTTAGAATTTGATGACCGGGTACGCGGCTATAAGTTTTTCCGCATCGGCGGCTCTGCCCTCTATGCGAAGCACTTCAGCGAGTATCTGCTGGTCGCCTCGCAATAGCTCGGAGGAGATATCACGGTCGCTTCGAAGAACGGAATACAGAATGAGCGATTCAGGCGATAGCGTTATCTCCGCCTGTCTCGCATACGTTGTGGCATTTGTGGCATAGACCTCATTGACCTTCACACTCGGGTCTTCTGCGGCATTCTTGATTCGCTCAAATTCCTCTCTCTTCAGGTGTCCGCCCGGCAGGGCGGAGTATGCGGCAAAATCATTAATATAGACTACCTCCGCGCTTTCCTGCGCTTCAGGTTTCCTAGGTTCATTCGACTCTGGCTGAATCCTTTCGGCGCCTTCTTTCATATGATTTTTTGCTATGTAATTAGCGTACGTCTAGTATATCACCGGCGGTTTCCCCCTCGGGGAAACCGCCCTTTAACTTTGAATGGCTCGGACGCCACGTTGATTGTGTACAAATATTTTGCAAAAGACTGCAATAGCGGTGGTAGAATGGGGGTATGACGGAAAAGGTTTCGTACCGCCGGATGGAACGGATCGTGAAAGGGTTCGCGAATCATCGCCGCTTGGAGATACTCGACCTGCTCAAGCGGGAACCGGAGCTCTCGGTGGACGATATTTCTGAACGGCTCGGTATCGGATACGAGAACGCCTCCGACCATGTGCGTAAATTGGCGATCGCCGGTCTCGTGTTGAAGCGCAACGACGGCAACGCGGTGCGCCACAAGCTCACTCCCCGCGCTGAATCTGTTCTAGTATTTTGCAAAAGACTGCAATAGATAGAGCGGGGTGTGCGGCGATTGATAAAATTAAAATTGCATGCGGGAGAAAAACGCCGCGGTAATCCGCGGCGTTTTATTGATATACTTTGTTCATGGACTCCTACACTTCATATCAGGCGCTCATCAAGCCGAGCTGGTCGCCGCCCGCGTGGGTCTTCGGTCCCGTGTGGACAGTGCTGTACGCCATCATCGCCGTTACGTTCGGCACAGTGTTCTATAAGGCGTTCACCAGGGAAGTCCCCTGGGCGGTTGCGCTCCCGTTTGCACTCAACCTCGTCTTTAATTTTTCTTTCACGTATTTCCAGTTCGGCCTGCAGAATAATGCGCTTGCCTCAATCGACATCCTGCTCGTCCTCGGCACCCTCGTCTGGGCGCTCATTGTCGTCTGGCCCCACGCCCGCTGGGTCGCCCTCGCCAACATCCCCTACCTCCTCTGGGTCTCCTTCGCGACCGTCCTGCAACTTACGGTTACGTATTTGAATCGATAGGAATGGGTGCTTTAATTGGTGGAAGTCATGACAACTCTAAATCTACAGCCAAATGGAGAAGTAATTCGGTGGGCAAGAGAAACAAGTCGCAAATCTATCGCCGAGATTGCGGCGGATTTGGATGCAACACCAAGCGAAATTCGTTCGTGGGAAGCCAATTCTGCTCCGGTTCGTCTCACTCAACTTAAGAAACTGGGATCTTTGTACCAGAGACCCATCGCTTTTTTCTTCGCGCCTGTTCCTCCAACAGAGGAGTTAATTACTCCAGCTTTTAGAACATTTGATTCAGTCAAATTAGATTCCCTTTCAGAAAAGACCCTTATTGCACTTCGGAAGTCAAAAGAAAATAGAGACCTGTATAAGTTTCTTCTAGAGGAACTTGAAGAGAAATACAGCTTCAATTTTCCCATCACCTCTATTAACGATGATGCCGATCAATTCGCAGATAAAGTCAGAAAGTATCTCGGTATTTCAGACAACATTCATGAGAGATTCAAAGATAAATATGTTGCCTTAAAATTTTGGATAGCTCTTGTTGAACAACACGGGCTATTAGTCTTCCAATATTCTCTTCCAGAAAGGGGGTTTTGTTTAAGTGGCAATGAGGACCTTCCTCCCACCATCGTCATGAATTCGGGAGAATACCCTGCCGGCAGAATATTCACCATATTCCACGAGCTTTGCCATCTTTTGCTGAAAGAAAAATCAGAATCTATATCTCACACAAGATTGGAAGAGTACTGCAATCACTTTGCTGGGGCGTTTCTTGTATCCAAAAGAAAGTTGATGGAAAGCAAAAACAGGGAGAAATTCCTGCTTGAAATGTCCGATTTCTGGTTAGGAAGGTTGGCCGGTGAGTTCAAAGTTAGTCATGAAGTCGTTTTACGAAGGCTATTGATTCTTAAGGATATCACCCAATCATTTTACAATCAGAAAATAGCAGAACTGAAGAAAATTCAACAGAGAAGAAAGGAAGAATCTGAAACAAGCGAGAATTCGGGGTTCATAGCTCCTGCTCGCAAAGCCCTAATGAACGTGGGCGTCACTATGGCCTCGAAGCTCTTTCAAGCACGAGATGCCGGTGTTATTAGTACAGCAACGCTCGTTAGAAGTTTTGACACCACCTCGCATTCTTTGAAAAACGTTGGTACCGAATTAGCGTCCGCAAAGAACCTAAAGCTCGAATGATGGCCAACATGACTTCGACGCGAATATACATTATTGATACAAGTGCTTTTGTAGTGCTTGATACGTTATTCCCCTTCGCACAATGGCAACCAATATGGGATTTTCTTGGGGTAAAGGTGACAGAGGGTGTTCTGAAAACCATCGATGAGGTAGAGGAAGAGTTAAAAAGGAAATTTTATGATCTACCGATTACGGATTGGGTAAAAATGCGAAGGTCAGAGATAAACTACCCGTATATTCCAGAGCATTTTCAATATCTGAGACAGGAGGTTTACCCACGATGTAATGGGCTCATAAATCCAAACAGTACGTCGACTTTATACGCTGACCCGATGCTGTTAGCGATAGCTGGGCATGATAACCACACGTTGGTCACCGACGAAGTGCTTAAAGAAATTCATGCAAACACAAATCCTCTGAAAATTAAGCTTCCTAACCACTGCAGCACTCTTGGTGTCAATTGTATCTGGGGAAGGTATGCATGGACCCAGTTACTAAATGAGCTTGGGTTACAAATTACAGGATTTAAAACTTAAATACCACTGGACATAGCACGGATTTAAATAAGGAGTAGACTTAAGCGGTATAGATAGGTATGAAGAAAATAGACGAATTTACAAAGAGAATAGTTGCCTTCAGGAACGCCCGGGACTGGAAGCAATTTCATAATCCCAAGGATCTCTCACTCTCTCTCGTTCTCGAGGCCACCGAGGTCATGGAGCATTTCCAGTGGAAGAATAAAGAAGAAATAGAGAAGTACGTTATTGAAGCAAAAGGAGAAATAGGGGAGGAGCTCGCAGATGTCTTGTATTGGGTTCTTTTGATGAGCCACGACCTAAAAATAGATGTACTCAATGCGCTCGATAAAAAGATGAAGAAAAACGAAAAGAAGTATCCCATCAAAAAAGCAAAAGGGAAACATACGAAGTACAACAAACTTTAATTTATGATTGTTTATCAATCTACGAAACTAGGGTTTTTGAAAGATGCATCAAATGGAATCGAAGACATAGTTAGAGAACAGGTAAAAGAAAGGCTCAATATCGATATTAAAGTCGGGAGCAGTGAATATAACTCCTGGAAAAACTCCTTGGGAGATGCGATGTACAAGGTAATGCAAACGGATAAGATCCCAGATGATTCTGGCGTTGCAATAGAATACTCAATACCTCGCACGAAAAACCGTATTGATTTTGTCATTACAGGTGAGGATGATAATGGTAAAGAGAAAGTTATTATCATTGAGCTCAAACAATGGACCGATATTCAAAAGACGGATAAAGATGCAATCGTCACCACCCGCTTTAAAAGCGGCTTAAGCGAAGAACTCCATCCCTCGTATCAGGCATGGTCGTACTCCACTCTTCTTTATGGGTTCAACGCTACAGTATACGAGGAGAAAATTGGTCTAGAACCCTGTGCATATTTGCATAATCATGTGGATGAAGACGTCATATTGAGTCCTTTTTATGCTGATTATCTTCAAAAAGCACCTGCTTTTTGCAAGGGGGACAAAGAAAAACTTCAGGACTTCATTGCGAGATTTGTTAAACACGGAGAAAAGAAAAACACGCTTTATCGGATCGATCATGGCGAGATTCGTCCATCAAAGAATCTCGCGGATAGTCTGGCTTCAATGCTCAAAGGTAATGACGAGTTTGTCATGATAGATGAACAAAAGATTGTGTATGAGACAGCGCTTTCTCTCACGAAGAAATCTTCAAAAACCAATAAAAACGTATTGATTGTCGAAGGCGGTCCGGGTACTGGCAAGTCGGTAGTAGCGATAAATCTTCTGGTAGCAATTACTAAGCTGGGGCTCAATACGCAATATGTAACCAAAAATGCAGCGCCACGTGGCGTGTTTGAGGCAAAGCTTGTGGGGTCATTTAAGAAGTCGCAAATATCGAATTTCTTCACTGGATCGGGGTCATTTGTTGGAGAGGAAGAAAATATCTTCGATGCTCTTATTGTCGACGAAGCACATCGGCTTAATGAAAAATCTGGAATGTTCAAAAATCTTGGTGAGAACCAAATCAAGGAGATTATTGATTCTGCAAAGTGCTCGATATTTTTCATAGATGAAGATCAAAAAGTGACATGGCACGATATCGGGAGGAAAGAGGAAATTGAGAAGTGGGCAAATAAAATTGGTGCAAAGGTTCATGGTCTCAAACTTGAATCGCAGTTTCGCTGCAATGGTTCTGACGGATATCTATCATGGCTTGATAATGCCCTTGGTATAGAAGAAACAGCAAATACAACCCTGGAGGGGATAAATTATGATTTTAAGATTGTTGAATCGCCGAATGAATTGCGGGACATAATTTTCGAGAAAAATAAAATTGCCAATAAAGCACGATTAGTTGCTGGGTATTGTTGGAATTGGGTAAGCAAAAAAGATAAGAATTTAAATGACATCGTAATTCCAGAATATGACTTTGGGATGAAGTGGAATCTTGCAAGCGATGGAAACGTTTGGATAATATCACCGAAGTCTGTAAACGAAGTAGGTTGCATTCATACGTGCCAGGGTCTTGAAGTTGATTATGTTGGGGTTATTGTTGGAAATGATTTTGTTGTCCGAAACGGCGAAATAGTGATTAATCCTGATAAACGCGCGAAGACCGATGCATCACTAAAAGGATACAAAAAGGAATTTAAAGAAAACCCAAAGGCTGCAGCCGAGAAAGCTGATGCAATCATCAAAAATACCTACAGGACCCTCATGACCCGAGGAATGAAAGGATGTTATGTCTATTTTGTAGACAAGGAAACGGAAAATTATTTTAAGAATAGAATCGGAAAAGAGATAGACTATCAAAAATATTTCGCACCGGTATTGTCGCCGATTACCCGGGACATGATTCGTGTTCCGCTCGTCGGATCGGCCCCATGTGGTAACCCATTAGTAGGAGAACAGAATATCGAAGAGTATATTTTAGTCGAGAAAGCAAAAATCAAGCCCGGGTTTAAATATTTCATCCTCAGGGCCGAAGGAGACTCAATGAATCTCGCAGGTATAAATGATGGGAACCTTGTCTTATGCCGCCTGCAAGAAAAAGCTGACACAGGTGATCGAGTCGTGGCTCTTTTAGGAGGTGAAAACGTCACTATCAAAGAGTATGGCCCACGAGAAGACGGTGTCCGTCTGTTACTCCCTAAGAGTACAAATAAAGAACACCTGCCGATTACTCCCGACGAGGGTGACAGTGTGCAAGGTGTTGTTCAGGAAGTTATTAAACCGACAGAATAATAAACCCCGCGAGATCGAATTTCGTGGAGTAAGAAACTCTAGTTTGTTGGTTTCGGTTGGTTCGTAATTTTGGCTGGTGCGCTTTTAGGTAAGTTGGTCAACTTAACGGGAAGGCTTTTCGGCTGGTTCGTAATTTTGGCAGGCGGATTCTTTTTTTGATTGGTGAGTTTTGTCATAGATTATGCGTTGGTTAATATTGTTCGGTTTGACTAGGCCGATACCATACATTTTACTCCTGTCTATGAAATACGCCCTGTGGAGATCATGTGGAGAGCGAAATCCTAAATCCAGTAGCTTTTGGGAGGAAATTCGATGAGGTACAATACCCTCATGAGGATTATCTTTTTTGATACGGAGACGACGGGGAATGGCGACAAGGACAGACTCTGCCAGCTCGCGGTGAAGGAGCGGTTCGTGGACGAACCGCTGGTGAACGCGACGTACAAGCCGCCCGTGCCGATATCCATCGAGTCGATGGCGATTCATCACATCACCGAGCGGATGGTCGCCGGCCGGCCGGCGTTTCAGGACGCGCCGGAGTATGGGAGTGTGAAGGACCTCTTCGAAAACGAGGAGACAGTCGCGGTCGCGCATAATGCGGCCTTTGACGTGGCGATGTTCGCACGCGAGGGCATTGTGCCGCGCCGGACCATCTGTACCTACAAGCTCGCCTACGCGCTCGACCCGGACGACGCCGTGCCGAACTATCGGCTCCAATATCTGCGCTACTTGCTCGATCTCGATATCGAAGCCGAGGCGCACGACGCCTGGGGCGATGTGCTCGTGCTCGAAGCGCTCTTCGAACGGCTCCTCGAGAAGATGAAGGAGCGGCACGGGACCGAGGAGGCCGCGCTCGAGGCGATGCTCGCCATCTCAGCGCGCCCGATGCTCTTTACCACGCTCCGCTTCGGCAAATATAACGGCAAGAAGATAGAAGAGGTCGTCCGCCTCGATAAGAGCTATCTGGAATGGCTCCTGAAGGAGAAAGAGAAGGATCCGACGGGAGAGGCAGACTGGATATATACACTCAAGCATTATCTAGGCGCGGTTTGATACAATACTCGGTATGAACTATTTCATTTTGATTATTATCGGAGTGGCGGGAGTCGCACTCGGAGTGTATATGGCGAAGAGAGGCGTGCGGGCGCCGCAGGGTGGAAACACGCAAAGCGCGGTGAACGAGGGGCGCGTTGTCGCGAAGCAGATGGCGCTGGAGAGGGTGTTTTCTGAAATACAAAAGAAGGGGAGTATCACGAACGACGAAGTGCAGGCCCTGCTTAGCGTCTCCGACGCGACCGCCGAGCGGTACCTGCAGGAGCTCGAGGCCGCGGGCGGCATCTCGCAGGTAGGCGCGGGCGGGAAGGGGGTGTCGTATAGAATCAAGGAATGAGGCCGCGTTAAACGGCTCAGACCCCGTCTGAGCCGTTTAACGCGGCGTGGTATACTCGCCGCACTATGACAGAAAGTGCGCATTCAACGTTCCGTTTTTTCCTCATTCCCGGATTAGTCTCTCTCCTGATACTCGCGGGAGTAGGCGCGGTGTATGGTTCGCTCGCGCTCTTTACCGCGATACTGCTCACGATACTCGAGATAACGCTCTCCTTCGACAATGCGGTAGTCAACGCGCGCGTGCTCCAGAAGATGAGCCCCCTCTGGCAACGGCGCTTCCTCACCTGGGGGATATTTGTCGCAGTATTCCTCACGCGCGCGGTGCTCCCGATAGTCATCGTCTCTGCGTCAGTCATGCTGTCGCCCGCGCTCGTTGCCGCCCTCGCGCTCTTCGACCCGGTACAGTATGCCGAACTGCTCCACGGTTCCAAACATATCATCGCCGCGTTCGGAGGGATCTTCCTCACGATGGTGGGGCTCAAATATTTCTTCGACGAAGAAAAGGAGACGCACTGGATCCACCACATCGAACACAGGCTCTCGCAGTGGGGGAGCATAGAGGCGCTCGAGATCGCCATAACGCTTATCATCCTCGCAAATCTCGCTTTCTTCGCTCCGAGCGACAGCGCCGGAATCCTCCTCGCCGGCATTGTCGCGATAATACTCTTTATCGTCGTGCAGGGAGTGGCGAATTCCTTTGCCGCGTCGACGAAACGTGCGGCGGCGGCGGCGGGCCTCGCGCTATTCGTCTATCTCAACGTTCTCGACGCGGCGTTCTCGCTCGACAGCGTCGTGGGAGCGTTCGCGCTCTCGACGAGCATCCCGATCATCGTCGTCGGTCTCGGCATCGGTGCATATTTCGTACGCGCCCTTACGGTCTATATGGTGCATCACGGCACGCTCGCGCGGATTATATACATAGAACATGGCGCCCACTGGGCCATCCTCGGCCTCGCCGGAGCGATGTTCGCGGGCATCTTCGTGGACGTACCCGAACCGATCACCGGCCTTATCGGGCTCCTCTTCGTCGGGAGCGCGTATCTCTCGTCCATCCGTTCCGTCCCCGCCCGCATAGAGGGCGAGTAGAGGGTATATACTGTACGTATATGAAAGGATTCGTAACCAATATCGAAAAAGAGTCGCTTGAGAACGAGTACTTCAGGAAGGTGCTCTACACCGATGCTCGCGTCCAGCTGGTGGTGATGAGCTTGAAACCGGGCGAGGATATCGGCGAAGAGGTGCATCAGCTCGACCAGTTCATCCGCGTCGAGGCAGGCGAGGGGCGCGCAGTCTTAGACGGCGTCGCGCACGAACTTAAGAACGGCTTCGCGATAGTCGTGCCGCAGGGCGCGCGACACAATATCATCAACACCTCCTCCACCGAGCCGATGAAGCTCTACACCGTCTACGCCCCGCCAAACCACAAGGACGGCACGATACACAAGACAAAGGCAGAAGCACAGGCCGACGAGAGCGAGCACTTCGACGGGACGACGACTGAATGACGCGAGAGTCTAATCCCGCACGGTAACGGGAGTGCCGAGATCGGCCCACTCGTAGAGCTTCTTCGCCTGCTCCGGCGGCATATTCACACACCCGTGCGACCACGGCTGACCGAAGTTGTTGTGCCAGTACGCGCCGTGTATCGCTCCGCCCTGATAGGTGAAATAGAGGTCCCACGGCACGCCGGGGAGGTCGTAGTACTGATCCGATATGTCCGGTATGGGCCCCTGCATATAGCTGTCAGGCATTTTTCCATACACCCAGAACAATCCGCGCGGCGTGGGCGTGAACTCCAGACCGGTAGAAATGGGTTCTTTCATAAAAAGCGTGTCGCCCTCGTATGCGTACAGCATATTCTCGGTGCGGCGTATCACGATGCGCTTCGTGCTCGTCGCGTTTATGCCGCTCGTCGTTTCGCGCGGGCCGGCGTCCTCAAACAGGCGCACATAATCTGCCGCCACGTACCAGTCGCCGACCACGCGTTCCGGATAGCGCACCCATCCGTCAAAGCCGATTTGGTACCACGTGCGCCCGTCCCCTCCGACGGTAGTAGACGCCACCTTCAGCACTACTCCCGTGCGAA
The DNA here is from genome assembly GCA_041660025.1 of Minisyncoccota bacterium. Taxonomy (GTDB): domain Bacteria; phylum Patescibacteriota; class Minisyncoccia; order Phycocordibacterales; family Phycocordibacteraceae; genus C7867-001. The sequence continues at coordinate 150,547 of JBAZXD010000001.1, forward strand.
GCGGCATCACTACCGGGAACTCTGTCCCCGGTCCGGAGCGCATATTCACGCAGGTCCCTTCGTAGTACGGCCCGCACCCGTCCACTACTTCTATGTATTTAAGGAGGAGCGGCTTCGCGGGGGCGGGAAGCGGCACGACTATGGCCGCCGGCAGGGCGGAGGGCGCCATCGCTTCCCACGCCACGAAGCCGTATGAAGCGGTAATTGCTACTGTGGCTACTCCAACGAGCGATTTGAAATTGAGGAACTTCTCCATAGCGGTTATTTCATCCCGATCTGGGCGAGGAATGTCTTGAGCTCCTCGCCAAGGATGGGGCGCCACGCGCCCGGCTTCAAATCCTCAAGCCGCACATTCAGTATGCGCACGCGCTCAAGTTCGATGACCGTGTTGTAGAGCGCTGCGACCATCCGGCGTATCTGGTGCTTCTTGCCCTCAGTGAGCGTGATATTAAAACTCTTCGGGCCGGTCTTGCGCACGGCACAAGACTTCGTCAGGTAGCCCTCGATGTCGACGCCCGCTTCCATCGTCTTCTTAAAGCTCTCGCGGAGATTCTCGCCCACACGCACGCGGTATTCCTTGTCGTGATCGTAGCCCGGGTTGAGCAGACGATCGGTCACACGGCCGTCGTTGGTAAGGATGATGAGCCCGCTCGAGTCCTTGTCGAGACGGCCGACGGGGAAGACGTCCATCGGGACGCTCGTCTTAATATCCTTCTCGCCCAGCTGGGGCGAATGGGTGATGACGCCGACCGGCTTATTGTAGGCGTAGTAGAGGAACTGCTTCGAGGAGCTCTTGCCGCGCAACTCGACCTTGTCGCCCTTGTTGACCTTCTCGCCGATGAGTGCGACACGGCCGTTCACCAGCACTTTTCCGCGTGCGATAAGCTCGTCCGCGCCGCGGCGCGTGGAAATGCCCTCGTGCGCGAGGTATTTGTTGATGCGCATCGGGTACTCGTCGGGCGCGGGCGTAGGAGTCTGTACCATAGGGGCACTATACAGTTTTTCCATTTTAATGCGAAGTGAGGTATGGTTGGCTGATGGCAAGAGAAGAAAGCGTCATACGCTTTGAAGGCGTATCGTTTGAATACGGGCACAACAAGCCGATCCTCGATGAGGTGGATTTCGCGCTGCGCCGGGGGATGAAGATGGCGGTGATGGGCCAGAACGGCGCCGGGAAGTCCACGCTCTTCTCCCTTATGACCAGCGAGCTTGCGCCCGAGAGCGGCGAGATACACGTGTCGCACGGCATGAAGGTCGCCACTGCGGCGCAGGTCATCCCGCGCGACCGTCTCGACCTCACGGTCCGCGAATTCTTCCTGAAATGCTTCAGCTCTCCGGTGTACGACATCGACCCCAGGATCGACGACGTGCTCGAGGTGGTGAACCTCAAACATCATGAGAAGATGCACGACCGCATCGTGAAGAGTTTCTCCGGCGGCCAACAGGCGCGCCTCCTCCTCGCCTCGGCGCTCATCCAGAACCCCGACCTGCTCCTGCTTGACGAGCCGACGAACAATCTCGACACGGCTGGCATCGAACACCTCACAAAGTTCCTCGTCGAATACCCGAAGACGGTCGTCGTCATTTCACACGACGCCGAATTCCTCAACGCATTCACGACCGGCGTCCTCTATCTCGACGTCTTCACGCGCAAGATCGAGCAGTACAACGGGAATTATCATGACGTGCAGCGCGATATCCTGATGCGCATCGACAAGGAGAATCGGAAGAACGCGCAGCTCGAGAAGAAGATCCAGGAGAATAAGGATAAAGCGAACTTCTTCGCGCAGAAGGGCGGGAAGATGCGCCTCGTCGCGAAGAAGATGCGCACCGAGGTCGAAGAGATGGAAGAGGCGAAGGTGGATGTGCGCAAAGAGGATCGGACTATCCGACCTTTCACGATACCCGCACAAGAAAAATTGGGCGGCACCGTGCTTTCACTGACCTCCTACACCGTCCTGAAGGGCAGGAAGCCTCTCGTGAAGAAAGCGGACCTCTCGCTCCGGAAGAATCAGCATCTCCTTCTCAAGGGTCCGAACGGCATCGGCAAGAGTACCCTGCTTGAGGCGATCGCGCGTGGCGTCGCGGAGGGGACGACTATTACCGAGGGCGTGAAGGTCGGCTACTACCGCCAAGATTTCTCCACACTCGATTTCGATCAGACCGTGTTGGAAGCGCTCCGGCACGCGATGGGTCAGCCGGACGAGGAGCGGCTCCGTGCGATTGCCGCCGGATTCCTCCTCACCGCCGACGTGATGCAGACGAAAATCGGGAATCTCTCCGAAGGGCAGAAGGGTCTCGTCGCCTTCGCCTCGCTCGTACTCGAGCGCCCAGGACTTCTCATCCTCGACGAGCCGACGAACCACATCAACTTCCGCCACCTGCCCGTCATTGCAAAAGCGCTCGACCAGTACGCGGGCGCGATGATACTCGTCTCGCACGTGCCCGAATTTGTCTCCCAGATACGCATCGACGAGATACTCGATTTGGAGAAATGAAAACTCGAGCTATCGCCGCGACATTCAAAGCGAAAGATACGCTCGAGGGCGCGGGCGTCCACCTCAAGCGCGGCTTCTCGAATGTCGAAGCCGCGCAGTTCGACCCATTCCTGCTTTTTGACGATTTCAGTTCGACTATTCCCGAACACTACCTCGCCGGATTCCCCTGGCACCCGCATCGGGGGATGGAGACCGTGACCTACATTCTCGACGGGGCGGTGCGGCACAAGGACAGTCTCGGCAACGAGGGTGTCATCGAGAGCGGCGCCATCCAGTGGATGACGGCAGGGAGCGGCATCATTCACGAAGAGATGCCCGAGAGCGCGAATGGTATCCGCGGCTTCCAGCTCTGGATAAACCTGCCGAAGAAGGAGAAGATGACGCCGCCTCGGTATCAGGATCTCAAATCCGCGACCGTGCCGGAGATTGCACTCGGTAAAGAGGCGCGGGCGCGTGTTATCGCTGGCGAGCTCGCGGGAGCACAGGGGCCGCTCCGATCGATCGCCGGGAATCCGCTCTACGCGGATATCACGCTTGATGCGAATGGCTCGGTCTCTATCCCGCTCCCCGTCGGACACACCGTGTTCGCGTATGTGGTCGATGGCGCGCTCGGCGCTGAGATTTTTAATGAGCGAAGCGATTATAAAAATCCAAGTGGGGTTGTGTACCCACAAGCCCCCGCTGGCGCAGGCGGCGAGCGCTACGCGCCGGGTACCATCCTGCTCTTCGAACGCGCGGGCGACGAGGTGTCGCTCCACTCCGGGACCTTCGGCGCGCGGTTCCTGCTCATCGCCGGCGCGTCACTGAATGAACCGATAGCCTGGCACGGCCCCATCGTGATGAATACCGACGAAGAGTTGCGCGAAGCGTTCCGCGATCTGCAGGAAGGCACGTTCATCCGCGCGCACGGTCTCGCAAAATAAAACTTTTTAGGCGGACGGTGTGTTATATAAGTAGACATGCAAGCAGTCATTCTCGCGGGAGGAGAGGGGAAACGTATGCGGCCGCTCACTCTTGAGCGGCCGAAACCGCTCGTTCTTGTGGCGGGCCGTCCCATCCTCGAACACATCATCGACGCGCTTCCGAAAGAGGTAAATGAGATTATTCTCGTCGTCGGCTACAAGGCCGAGATGATTAAACAGCACTTCGGCGACTCGTATAAAGACCGGCGTGTCAGCTATGTGCACCAGTGGATGCCGGCCGGGACGGCGCACGCACTCTCGATGGCCGAACCGTTGCTGAATGAGGGGCGCTTCGTCCTCCTCTGCGCCGACGACCTGCACGGAGCGCGCGCGTTCGAAGAAGCGCTCGCGCATCCGCTCGCGATACTCGCCGCGCGGCACTCGAATCCGTCCCTCTTCGGCGTCCTCGAGCTCACAGCAGAAGGGACGCTCGCGAGCATCGTCGAGAAGCCGGAAGTGCCGGCGACCGACCTTATCTCCACCGGCGCGATGGTGCTCGATACGCGCATCTTCCAGTACGAGACGGTGCGCCACGAGAACGGCGAATACTATATGACCCATCCGCTCGGGCTCTTTGCCAAAGAACATCCCATTATGGTTGTCAAACAGGATTTCTGGATACCGATCGGTTATCCGGGAGATATCAAAATGGCGGAAGAGAAGCTTATGCACTCGCGGTAAATTCCGACATTCCGACGGCAAAAATCGCGTATACTTTATAGTATGGAACACAAACCGATTTCAGAACTTATGGATCTCTCGGGGAAGGTCGCTATCGTTACCGGCGGAGGTATGGGCATCGGCTTCGCGATAGCGAGCCGACTCGCTGAGGCGGGCGCGAAGGTGCTGGTCGCGGACAGGGACGCGGCCGCCGCAGCGGCGGCCGCGGAGAAGATCGGCGGGCTCGCGTGCACTACAGATGTATCAGAGGAGGCACAGGTCTCTGCGATGGTCGCGAAGGCGGTCGCGGAGCTGGGGGGCGTGGATATCCTCGTCAACAACGCCGGCATCTATCCGACGAAGCTGGTGCTCGACTCGACGAAGGAAGATTTCGAGAAGATCATCCACATCAACCTTATGGGGGTGTTCTTCGCGAGCAAAGCGGCGGCCGCTCAGATGATCGCGCAGGGTAGGGGCGGCAAGATAATCAACATCACCTCTATCGACGCGCTCCACCCCTCCTCCGCCGGTCTCGCATTCTACGACGCGAGCAAGCACGGGCTCTGGGGCTTCACCAAGAACCTCGCGCTCGAGCTCGCGCCGCACAACATCAGCGTGAACGCGATTGCTCCCGGTGGCGTGGCGACACCCGGTACCGGTATGGGCGAATCGACGAACCCAACGATCGCGAAGATCATGGAATCCTTTGTCGCGAAGATTCCCCTGCATCGTATGGCCGACGCCGACGAGATCGGCAAGGTCGCGCTCTTCCTCGCCTCCGACCTCTCCTCGTATATGACCGGCTCACAGGTCGTGGTCGACGGCGGCACCCTGCTTGCGTAGAGGCCTTTTACCGGGGCTATTGACAAAATAGCCAACCTATGCTAGACTTGTCTTGCTGGTCTTTTATGGAGGATTACACCGGTGCAGTAGGTCTAACCGACTTCACCCAAACCACGCTCCCTTGTGGAAACCTTTAAATAGGCGACGCGTATAGGGAGCGACGAAAAAGTCCTCGTCCGCCGGACGAGACGGGCAGCTCGCGATAAGCGCACTTGATTCCCGAAATGACTCCACATTGGAGGCAGGTGAGAGGGTCAAACAGCACGCCAGCAGGCCTAGAAGCCCGTTCCCTCAATCGACACGAGGGAGCGGGTTTTCACTTTCCAGATAGTGGTTTTGCATTAAACACATTATTGTTATATAGTAATCAGACGCCCACGGGCCTTTTTTATTTTTATGGAAATTCGCAATATTGCTATCATCGCGCACGTCGACCACGGGAAGACCGCGCTCACTGACGCTATCCTGAAGCAGACCGGCGCGGCAAAGGAGGGCACCACGATGGACACGAACGCAATCGAACAGGAGCGCGGCATCACCATTTACGCCAAGAATGCGGCGGTCGAGTACAAGGGCACGAAGATAAACATCGTGGACACGCCCGGCCACGCAGACTTCGGCTCTGAAGTGGAGCGCGTCCTGCGTTCTATCGACTCAGTCTTGCTTATCGTGGATGCGCAGGAGGGTCCGATGCCGCAGACGCGGTTCGTGCTGAAGAAGTCCTTGGAGCTCGGCCTGAAGCCCATCGTCGTTTTGAATAAAATAGACAAGCCGGCGGCCGACCCGGCACGTTCGCACGACCAGGTACTGGAACTTTTTATGGAACTCGGCGCTACCGACGAGCAGTGCGATTTCCCGGTGGTATACGCTATCGGCCGCGACGGACGCGCCGCACTCACGCCCGACGAGCTCTTGGTGGGCGACGAGAAAGACCTCTCGCCACTCCTCGACCTCATCCTCGAGAAGGTCCCCGCCGCAAACGCCACCGCCTCTGCCGACGCGCCGCTCCTGCTCCAGCCCTTCAATCTCGCGTACGACAACTTTATGGGCCGGCTCGCGGTCGGCCGCATCTACGAAGGGACGATACAGCCCAACCAGCAGGTGTTCATCAAGAAGCCGGACGGCACGATGCGCACCGGCCGCACGACCAAGATATTCACCTTCCAGGGTCTCGAGCGTGTCGAAGCGGCGGAAGCTTCGGCGGGCGATATCGCGCTCATCGCGGGCCTCCCCGATATCTATATCGGCGAGACGGTCACGACGAATGAGTCGGCCGCGCCCTTGCCGGCGATCGCGGTGGACGAGCCGACCATTGCGCTCAACTTCCTCGTCAACAATTCGCCGTTCGCCGGCAAGGAAGGGAAGTATGTCACGAGCCGCCAGATACGCGACCGGCTTATGAAGGAGCTCGAAGTGAACGTCGGGCTGAAAGTCGATTTTGATAAAACAGAAGTCTTCCACGTATCCGGTCGCGGCGAGCTCCACATCGCTGTCCTCCTCGAGAACATGCGCCGCGAAGGGTACGAACTCCAGGTCTCCCAGCCGCACGTCATCACCCGCGAAGAGAACGGTGTGAAGCTCGAACCGTTTGAAGAAGTCGTTATCGATACGCCGTCTGAATTCCAGGGCGCGGTCATCGAGAAGCTGGGCCAGCGCGCGTTCGTGCTCCAGAATCTCACCCAGCACGGCAACATCGTGCGACTCACGCTGATGGGCCCGACGCGCGGCCTCCTCGGCTACAAGAATATGTTCATCATCGATACGAAGGGTGAGGGTATCCTCTCGTCGCACTTTGTCGGCTTCAAGCCGTATGCGGGCGAGATCAAGAAGCGGCAGGTCGGCTCGATGATCTCGATGGCGAGCGGTAAGGCGCTCGGCTATTCGCTCTGGTATCTCCAGGATCGCGGACAGCTCTATATCAAGCCGGCGACCGAGGTGTACGAAGGTATGGTCATCGGCAATACCAGCAAGGGCGAGGAGATGATGGCGAATCCGACGAAGGGCAAGAATCAGTCGAACGTCCGCTCCTCGGGTATGGACGAGGCGCTCACGCTTGTGCCGATATTCGACCTCACCATCGAGCGCGGGATGGAAATTATGGGAGATGACGAGTATCTCGAGATCACGCCGAAGTCGGTCCGCCTGCGCAAGCAATACCTCACCGAGAACGACCGCGCCAAAGCCCGCCGCTAAATAAAAAATCCCGGGGTCCATCCCGGGATTTTCATACATTGGACGTTATCCGAACGACACTTTGTCCATAGTATGTCTGCACAAGACCTCCTGCGTTTGAAGCGCCGCATGGTGCGGTCGTGCGATCTCGCTCGCCGTCCACTCAAGGAGCTTCGCGAAAAGCGCCTTGCCTTCCTTCTCTGAGCGCTGGAATCTCCTGATTTCGTCCGCCGCCTTGCAGAAGAGATGGAAAACTTCCATTTTCCTGCCCAACGATATTTCCGGGAAATCTTTCGTGCTGATCCTGCCTCGCGAAAAGACGAGCTTCCTGCTCAGCAGGAGGAGGAATATCTGATAGGCCTCGAGCGGCCCAAAACAGTCCTCCAAGTCTGCGACGTTCCGTTGGATCTCATCGAGCAATTTCTTCCGCGCCGATTCACGCGTTGTTGCCGTTTTCGCGTTCATTTACACACCTCTCTCGTGATTGGTCCGGACAGACTATATCACGAAAATATCGATTTGCAATTGGTCTCAGCGAACGGCTCAGACGGGGTCTGAGCCGTTTGGGAATGTGTGTTTGTCAGCTCGCGAACGCCGTCCTCAGGGCGAGCCATTTTCTCCGCTCATCAGATCGCTCGCGCGATGAGGCCGATGAGCAGGATACCGAGGAAGTTGAAGGCGAAGGAAAGGGGGATGAACCACGAGGTCCGCATCTTTGAAAAGCCCAGGACGCTGATGCCGAGCTCGTCGGGGAGCGGGGAGGCGATGATCAGGCCGCCGACGAAGAGCGACACCCATCGGAAGAGCTTCAGCTTGAGCAGGACTCGGGTCCTTTTCCCTATGCCCGTGTGCTGCGCGAGCTGGAGAAGATGCTCCGAGAATTTATCCCGGATGAACCGGAAGATGATGACATCGCCGACGACCGCGCCCAGCGCTCCGAACAGGGACACTAAGAGTATCGAATTGACCCGGGCGATCTCGCCGAGCGTGACTATCGCCGGCGCGGTGGTGAAGACTGAGGTGAAGAACATCCCGGCTATGAAGCTCCCCAACACTTCCAGCTCCCGCGCAGAGAGAAGTATCTTCACCAGGACATCCGTCTTTACCAGCAACAGGGCGACGACGATGCTTACGGCGATGATAAGCACGTCATGCAACAGAAAACCGTTTGTACGGCCATTCGTGGTCATTTTCGACAGTATAACAGCAAAACCGCCCCGAATGGGCGGTTTTTGTGAAGCAGTGGAGGTGCGGGTTGGTCACGAGTTGCTAAGTAAAATGCTCCGAGCGCTCGCATTTTCCTAAGCACTCTCGACCCCGGCTCGGTCGTTTTTGTTTACAAAAACATACCTCCGCCATTCAATTCCCCGCGGAAGCAAAGAAGTTTGCTTCCTCCGCCTCCACAAAACAAAAAGCGCCCGAAGGCGCTCGTTGTGTATTTTGTGGAGGTGGGGAGAATTGAACCCCCGTCCGATTCTGGCCACGAAAGCGAGTCTACGACGCATAGTCAGCGTTAGCTTTAACCTAGGGTGCGAGGAACGCAGACGAAACCACTCCTAGGCGATCCCTTATTTAGACGTGCCGAGCGGGAGGTCGGACATCGATCTCACGGATAATTCCGCCCATACCTCCGGCCGTGAGAACCCGAGAGGATGAACGTCGCGAGGCGAGTGGCCGTTAGGCGACCGCGTACGCGAACGTGAAATCACGCGTACCGAAGTACGGAGACTTCACGCTTGCAAGAGTGTTCTTTGCAAGTATGGTTTCTCGCTAGATTAGAGTGGTAGGCGAGAGTGCACTGCGTCGCACGTCTTTCAAGGTACAGACCGTCAAAGCCGGTCACCCCCAGAAATGAAATGATACCATCACATCGTTTCTGCGATTGATCGAGCTCCGCCGCCCGCGCCATAAAATGAGAGCGCTCCGGCCGCTAGGCCAATTCAACTCTCATTTTATGGCGCGGGCGGCTTCGCGCAGCGCGTCGCGCTTCTTCAGGTCTTCGCGACGGTCGGCCTTGCCTTTGCCGCGGACGATGGCGATGCGCGCCTTTATGAACCTTTTGTTATTATACACCTCAAGAGGGATAATTGTCAAGCCTTTCTTGGATTCTGCGGCGGCGAGCAGGGCTATCTCTTTCTTCGCGAGCAGGAGCCGACGCGCTCGTTCAGGGTCGTAGCCCTTCGGCGTATTCGCCACCTGGTACGGCGGGATGGTCATACCGATGATGAACGCTTCGCCGCCGCGGATCACCACGCGCGCGCCGTCGAGCGAGCCGAGCTTGCTCCGTAGTGCTTTTACCTCGGTGCCAAACAGTTCAAGGCCCGCCGAGAAGCTCTCTAGCGGGGCGTACTTCAGAAATGCCTTCTTATATTCGACGAGGGCCATACGAAAGAGTATAGTACCTTTCATGTCTCCCGCACCAGCGAAGAAACCAAAAGGGAAAAAAGCATCGCCACCTGCGCCCAAGCGTCGCGGTCTGCGTTCGCTCCTCGGCGGTCCTTCCTTCTTCGGCAATCTCGTGACCACCGTTCTCATTTTCCTCCTCCTTATGAGCGTGTACTCGCTCGTCGAAAGCTTCATTAAGCCGTCGAGCGATGTCCCGCTCTCGGTCGTCGCCGCCGACGTCGCGGCAGGGAAGATACAGTCGATTACGGTAGAGGGCGACTCGCTCGACCTCGTCTATACCGACGAATCCGTTAAGAGGTCGCGCAAAGATCCCTCCGCAGGGCTCCCCGAGACGCTCGCGACCTACGGCGTCACGCCCGAAGAACTCGCAAAAGTCTCCATCACGATACAAGGGCAGTCGGGATTCCAATTCTGGTTCCTCACGCTCGCGCCGGTGCTGATCCCGATACTGTTCATCGCATTTCTCTTCTGGTTCCTCACGCGGCAGGTGAAGGGCGCGGGGATGCAGGCGTTCAGCTTCGGTCAGTCGAAGGCGCGCGTCATTGATCCCGCCGACTCCTCGCAGCGAGTTACCTTCGCCGATGTCGCGGGCGCGCGCGAGGCGAAGGAAGAGCTTCTTGAAATCGTTGACTTCCTCAAGAGTCCGAAGAAGTTCCTCGATATCGGTGCCCGCATCCCGAAGGGCATCATCCTGATGGGTGCGCCCGGCACCGGTAAGACACTGCTCGCGCGCGCAGTGGCCGGCGAGGCGGGCGTGCCGTTCTTCTCGATCAGCGGTTCCGAGTTCGTCGAGATGTTCGTCGGCGTCGGCGCTTCCCGGGTGCGCGACCTCTTCCAGCTCGCAAAGAAGGCCGCGCCCGCTATCATCTTCGTCGACGAGATCGATGCGGTCGGCCGCGTGCGCGGCACGGGGGTAGGCGGCGGCAACGACGAGCGCGAACAAACCCTGAACCAGATACTTGTCGAGATGGATGGCTTCGAACCCACCGAAAAGGTGGTGGTGATGGCGGCGACGAATCGTCCAGATGTGCTCGACCCCGCATTGCTGCGCCCCGGGCGTTTTGACCGGCGCGTAACTATCGACCTGCCGGACCGCCGCGACCGCGAAGAAATCCTCAAGATACACGCACGCAAGAAGCCGCTCGGCCCGGACGTGGCGCTCGAAGTCATCGCCGAGCGCACACCGGGCTTCTCGGGCGCCGAGCTCTATTCGCTTATGAACGAGGGCGCGATACTCGCCGCGCGCGAGAACCGGACGGAGGTGGCGCAATACGATTTGATACGTTCGATAGAGAAGGTAATGCTCGGTCCGGAGCGCAAGTCCCACCTGCTCTCGAAGAAGGAAAAAGAGCTCACGGCGTATCACGAGGCCGGCCATGCGCTTGTCTCCTCAGTGCTCGAACACGCCGACCCGGTGCACAAGATCTCCATCATCAGCCGTGGGCGCGCGGCCGGCTATACGCTGAAGCTTCCGTTCGAGGATAAGAAGATGCATTCGAAGAAACAATTCCTCGACGATATCGCCGCGACCCTCGGGGGTTATGTCGCCGAAGAAGAGCTCTTCGACGATGTTACGACGGGACCCTCTAACGATCTGCAGGTCATCACCGCGATCGCTCGAGAGATGGTCACTCGCTACGGGATGAGCGACGCGATGGGACCCATCGCCTTCGGCGAGCGCCAGCTGGGGAATGAACCGTACTCGGAGCACGTGGCGATGCAGATAGATGCAGAAGTCGCCCGCATCATCGACGAAGCGAAGGTGCGCGCGAAGAAGGTCATCACGGAACACCGTGGCGCGCTCGACGCTATCGCGAAGGAACTCACCGAGAAGGAGACGGTCGAACGTGGCGAGTTCGAAAAGATATTGCTGGCTAACGGCATCACGCCGAAGAAGCGGGAAGAGGAGGGCATCACCATCGCGCCTCTCGGTTCGGGTGACGTCGCATAAACTTCCGATTGTTGTACTATAAAAGGGCGCGCCCTTAGCTCAATTGGTTAGAGCACCGAGCTTATACCTCGGCGGTTCTTGGTTCGAGTCCAAGAGGGCGCACTATGAGAAGCTCAGGAGATAATAAACTATATATAGACGGGGCATTAATTGTTGCGATTCTCTCACTCCTATTTAGTTTCTACACCCACACGAAACTCACAGTTTTAAATAAGGCTGAAGTAGTGATTTCCCCGTCAGAGATACAAATCGAGACCTTTAAAACTAAGAGCGCAGATATTGCCGCTGATAATATTGTTCCTTCTTTAACAAACATCGGTAAAGCCACTGCCGATAATATTCGTCTCGAATTTTTCGGATGCTATAGAGATTTTTATATAAAAAATCGACACTGTCTAAAATATTGGGATACCCAATATATAAGCGAATTGCCACCCGGAGCTACAAGCCAGTTTGGAGCCACATTAATTAATTACCCAATTCCAACTGCAGACATAGGATCAGAGCAGTTCTTGCTCCTTTTCCATGTACAGTATTTAGATACCCTTACGAACTCCCAAAAGGAAGGTTTCTATTTCTTTCACTACCTACTTGGTGTCCCGACTACGCAACAAGGTAAGTCTGCTGTTGGATATCTAGTCTCAGACGATCTTGGGCAAATCTGTCCAGGAATTGTATTTGAGCTCACACAAGAGAATGCTTCGCTCTCTCTAATCAATAAGGCACGAGAATATTGCGTCGATGTTGGGAATCCGATTTCGAATAAAGATTGGGCATATAGCAATCCATATACATACGTTGTTCCTGAGTGGTTTAAATACCTGCGTTAATTACTCCAAATGCATCTCCCGGTCGGCGGCGGAGGCGCGTTCGGCGAGGACGGGATGCTGTTTCAATTCCGGATCCATGGCGATGAGCTTGGACGCTTCGGCGCGGGCGGCCTCGACGAGCTTGAGATTCTTCAGCGCTTCCATCGCGATGTCGGAGACGCCCCACTGCTTGCCGCCCGCGAGCTCGCCCGCGCCCCGGAGCGCGAGGTCGTATTCGGCGAGCTCGAAGCCGTTTTTCGCTGTCATGAACGCCTTCATACGTTCTTTTGTCGCCGGACCGAATGATTCGGGAAGCGCGAAACAGTACGACTGATGCGTCGAGCGGATGACGCGCCCGCGAAGTTGGTGGAGCTGGGCGAGTCCGAATCGTTCGGCGCCCTCGATAAGGATGACGGTCGCGTTCGGGACGTTCACGCCCACCTCCACGACCGATGTCGCGACGAGGATGTTCGTAGTGCCGTCTTCAAATCTTTTCATCGTCTTTTCTTTGTCCGCGGGCGTCATTTTACTGTGGAGGATTTCTATCAGTGCGTCCGGAAATACTTCTTTCGAGAGACGCGCCGCCTCCGCTTTGACCGACCTCGCCTGGAGTGCGAGCTCCTTTGCCGGATCGGGCTCGTCGATGCGCGGGCAGATGACATATGCCTGGTGGCCGAGAGCGAGCTCCTCCCGTACGCGTGCATAGGCGCGTTCGCGCTCCTTTGGCCCGAGCACATCGGTCAGCACCGACTTTCTGCCGGCCGGCATCTCGTCGAGGAGCGTGAGGTCGAGGTCGCCGTAGAGCGTGAGCGCGAGCGTGCGCGGAATGGGCGTCGCCGTCATCGAGAGCAGGTGTGGCGCAACATCTCCCTTCGTCGCGAGCTTCTGCCGGTGCATCGTGCCGAAGCGGTGCTGTTCGTCGATGATGGCGTAGGCGAAATATTTGAACGAGAGCGATTTCTCGATGAGTGCGTGCGTGCCGATGACGATAGGTATCTCGCCGTTCGAAACCATTTTCCGAAACGCCGCCTTCGAGAGCTTGGCGGACTCTTCGTACCGCACTTTTGACGGGAACTTACGACACTCGCTCCCGGTGATGAGACCGATGGGAATAGGATGGTCCTTGAAGTAGGAGACGAAGGTGGAGAAATGCTGCTTCGCGAGAATCTCAGTGGGGCAGAGATACGCGACCTGGAGTGTGCCAGCGATGCGTCCGGCAGGGAGCGAGGTCGCGACTAAGTACGCGGTCGCCGCGGCGACCGCGGTCTTTCCGCTCCCCACGTCGCCCTCAAGGAGCCGGAGCATCGGATGCGTTTTTTCAAAATCGCCCACGATTGCATCGATGGCGTGCAACTGTGCTTTTGTCGCGGGGAAGGGGAAGGAGGCGACGAAATCCGCGAGCTTCGCGCGGTCAGCCGCGACCGGTAGCGCCACCTCCTCTTTGAGCGTGCGCCGCCGCCGTTGCATCACGATCTGGAGCGCAAAGACCTCTTCAAAGGCGAAGCGCTTGCGCGCCGCCGCCGCATCGGACATTTTCTGCGGCGCATGGATGAAAACGAGAGAGGAAGAGAGAGATGGCAGATTGTATCGCGCGAGAATCTCCGAAGGAATAGGGTCTGCAATATGCTCGTGAATATTCGTTTCAAATACTTTCCGGATAGCGTGCATAAGCCAGAGCGAAGAGATGCCCTGGCTTTCCGGGTAGATCGGATAGAGTTCCGACTGCGGCGCGGTGCTCTGTGCGAAGAGCGAATTATGTATGTCTTCGGGGGCGACGGGCGACTTATCAATAGCAGGATTCGCGAGATATATTTTTGCTCCTGCTCCAGCCACCTTCCCTCTGACTTTCACGACCATGCCGTCATGAAGCGTTTTCGCGATGTAAGGCTGGGAAAACCACATCATCTTTATTTTTCCAGACGCGTCTTCGAGCCACGCCTCCGCGACGGGGCGACGGCTCTTCCAGGTCTTCCGGATGTCCGGCTTGCGCACCGTGCCGTAGAGCGTCACTTCGGCACCGGCCGCGACGCCGGCGATCGTCCCCACGTCCCCGCTCGACTCATAGCGGGCGGGGAAGTGATACAAGAGGTCGCGGATGGTCCGTATCCCGAGCTTCGTGAGCGCGCGCTTCTGCTCCGGCTTCAACCGTGTAAATATGGTTTCAACAGTATTTGACAACTCCATAATTTATGTATATATTGTATTGCAGAAGGTTCGTTGCAAAATCAGATTCACTATACCGCATGAGGCGAACTCTTTACGGCTTATCTTTTACAATTGACTTCCGCAAGGTCGTCTAACTAGGCCGTAAAAAGTTCGTCTTATGGGACGGTACCGTACCGCACGATTGCGGGTTCTGCGCCCTCACTCCGAAAGGAGTCAACGGCAAGGAGATAACCATGGAATGGCAAGATATGTCCGCAGGGACAAAAGAGGCGGCAGAACAAAATCTCTGGGTAGCTCTCGGAAGAGATGCTGGCGGAGTCGCACTTCGAATCAACTCGGACCCCGAGTATCTCAAACAGTTGGCAAAATTTGCCGCGAATCCGTGGCCTGCCGACAAGGGCACAACTACTGCGAAAGTTGCCAATAGGACATGGGCCTCTGGTCTGCCCAAAAACGAATCTTGATTTAGAATTCATGGAAAAGGAGAAACACATGAGTATAGGAAAATGTGATGAGCTCGAGCCGTTGTCGGACAAAGCGATCGACAAGATTCTCGGGGGGAAAAACGCCGAGTCAAGATTGCTCGGCGCTGCACTCAAGAAAGCAACGCCTGCGCAAAAAGCAAAAGCGCTGGCATTCCTGGACAAGGCTGGTGAGGAATGGATAATGGCGGCACAAGAGTCATCGATTGTGTCCTGTGCGAGAGAGAATTTTCTCCGCGAGAATTACGATCATCCCGCCATCGCACGTTACCTGGGGAGACACGCGACCGAGATTTTCTAGCGGTCTTAAACTGAGCTCTGCGCATCTACTTCATCCTTCGGGATGGGAGAAATGCGCGGGGCTTTTTGTTTTTGTCTATACCTTACTTAGTTGCGCAACACTAGGTGTTGCACGTATTTCATCCACAGAACGGGAGACGGCCGCCGGGTGTATACTGGCGATTCTATGGATACCAAAAAAATACTGGCTACGTACAAGAAACAGGGCGCGCGGATAGAGACCAAGGCGCGGGTGAAGCTCTCTGGCAAGCCGGATTTCTCGCTCTGGTATACGCCGGGCGTCGGCCTCGCCGCGTCGCACTTGGCGAAGCATCCGAAGGATGCGCGGCTGATGTCGGTGAAGAAGAATAGCGTCGCGGTTGTCTCTGACGGCTCGGCAGTGCTCGGTCTCGGGAACATCGGCCCCTACGGCGCACTTCCGGTGATGGAAGGGAAGTCGCTCATATTTAAAGAGAAGGCAAATATTGATGCGTGGCCCATCGTGCTCGATACGCAAGACCCGGACGAGATTGTGCGGATCGTGAAGGCTATTGCGCCGGCCTGGGGCGGTATCAACCTCGAAGACATCAAGGCGCCCAACTGTTTCGACATCGAGAAACGGCTTGTCGAAGAGCTCGATATACCGGTGATGCACGATGACCAACACGGCACCGCCATCGTCGTACTCGCAGGGCTCATCAACGCCGCAAAAGTGGTGAAGAAGGAACTTAAGAAACTGAAGGTCGTCATCAGCGGCGCGGGCGCGGCCGGCACGGCGGTCGCGAAGCTCCTTATCGCCGCCGGCGTGAAGGATATCGTTCTTCTTGACCGCGCCGGAACGATCTATGCCGGCCGCCCCGAACTGAATGTGCACAAGAAGGAGCTCGCCGCGCTCACGAATCCGCGAGGCGTGAAGGGCGACCTCGCCGACGCGATGAAGGGCGCCGATGTATTCATCGGCGTCTCGGGTAAGGGTCTGCTTAAGGCGCACCACGTCGCCTCAATGGCACCACGGAGCATCGTCTTCGCGATGGCAAATCCAGAACCGGAAATTTTGCCGGACGAAGCGAAGAAAGCGGGTGCGGCAGTCGTCGCGACCGGCCGCAGCGATTTCCCAAATCAGATTAACAACGCGCTCGTATTCCCGGGCATCTTCCGCGGCGCGCTCGACAAGGGCGTGAAGAAGATCACCGAGGCGACGAAGCTCCGCGCCGCTCGTGCGCTCGCGGCGCTCGTTGCGAAACCGACCGCGGCGAAGATTATCCCCGACCTCCTTGATACGCGGGTGATGAAGGCCGTCGCACGCGCTGTGCGCTAGGAGACCCCGATTTAAATCGGTGCGGTCACGATAACGGTCCCGAATTTGGACGCGTCAAGGTGATTATGATATTTCCAGGTCCCCGCCTTGTCGAAGGTGAAGGAGTAGGAAGCGCCGGAACTGAAGACGCGGCACGCGTCGAACGATGCCGGAGCACTCGTGGCACAATGCTCCTTGAGCGCAGTGCCGTCATAGGCCATATGCGTCGGATGCATCGCTGAGGCGACCCACATATCCTTTGAACTCTGGTTTACCCAGGTGACCGTCTCGCCCTGTGCAATCGTCACGCTCGCAGGAGAGAATCCTTGGTCGGTATACGTGATGGTGGTGCCGGAGGTCACGACCGTATCCGTCGCGGTCTCGCCGATCACGGGCATCTGATTCGTCGTATCCGGCACGGGCTCGCCTGCTGGAGCTTTCGAGAGGAAGTACCAACCGCCCGCGATGATGATGAGAACGACAACAAGACCGGTAGAATTTCTATTCATACAGATTGCGTATTGATTACATATAATGTGCTTGAATCCTAGCATACGCGGTATATACTTCGTCTATGTCTACTACAACCACCATTGTGCTTATCGTCGTCGCGATCGTCGTGCTTTGGGCGATATTCGCCTATAACCGGCTTATTACACTCGTGAATCAGGCGAAGGAGGCCTGGGCCGATATCGCGGTACAGCTCAAGCGTCGCTACGACCTCATCCCGAATCTCGTCGAAACCGTGAAGGGCTACGCCGCGCACGAATCGAGCGCCTTCGAGAACGTGACCCGGGCGCGCACCGCCGCGATGGGCGCGTCAGCTCCCGCCGATAAGGCGCAGGCGGAGAATCAGCTTACGGGCGCACTCAAGACCCTCTTTGCCGTCTCCGAAGCATATCCAGACCTGAAGGCAAATCAGAACTTCCTCCAGCTCCAGAGGGAGCTCGGCGATACCGAAGACAAGATCCAGGCCGCCCGTCGTTTCTACAACACGACCGTGATGACGCTCAACACGGCGGAACAATCGTTCCCCGGGAACCTCATCGCGAATTCATTCGGCTTCTCTCCGATGGACCTCTTCGAGCTCGCCGCTGCCGATGCAGCCGCGGCCGAACCGGTGAAAGTGCGATTCTAACGCTCGTATGGAATCTGCGAGGTCAGAACGGGTTCCGAATGTATCGTCGGGGGGTGGAAAAGAGCTCTCGGTGGAAGAGATTCAAGACGCGCAGATCGGACTGCTCGAGTGGGAACTCGAGGAGCGGGATACCCAGCACGGCATAGAGCCGCTCACGGGCGCGCGAAGGCGCGAGGTTCTCGTGCGCGCGCTCGATCAATCGCTGAAAAGGATTCACGGAGAGGGGGAACATCGCGGGGAAGGTATTTCGCTGATTTTTATCGATCTCGACCGGTTCAAACAGGTAAATGATACGCACGGGCACCTGACGGGTGATAAAGTGTTGCAGAAAATCGCCGGACTCTTGCAGGGTGCGATCCGCGGAACCGATATGTTGGCGCGGTACGGTGGCGACGAGTTCGCGGTATTCTTGCCAAATACGAACGAAGAACATGCCCTACGCATCGCGGAGAAGCTCCGAGCGGCGCTTGCGGACGATCCTGAGCTCAAGGATCTCGGGATTACCGGGAGCTTCGGAGTTTGTTCGTCGGACGTATCTACCGCAACTGATTCAAAAACTTTCATCAAGCAGGCCGATGAAGCGACGTATCTCTCGAAGCGCGCCGGCGGAAATAAGGTCGAGGCATACAAATAACGACACATGAATCTCTATGAACAACGGTCGAGCAATATCCGCCGGACCTGGACGCTCATTCTCGGCTTTCTCATCGTCGTTATCGCGGTCGGGTACGCGATAGCCTGGTACTACGGCAATCCGTCCATACTCTATATTGCGGTCGTCATCGCCGTCGGAACGAACTTTTACGCCTACTGGGCCTCGGATACGCTCGTGCTCTCGCTCAATCGCGCTCGACCGGCGACTCGGGAAGAATTTTTTGATTTCTATACCGTCACCGAGAATCTCGCCATCGCGGCGGGACTGCCGAAGCCGAAGCTTTACGTCATCGACGACCCGGCACCGAACGCATTTGCGACCGGCCGCGACGAACATCACGCCGTCGTTTGCGCGACGACCGGGCTCCTCGGGGTGATGACGCGACCGGAGCTTGAGGGCGTCATCGGGCACGAGCTCTCGCATATTAAGAATCGCGATATGCTCCTGATGACCGTAGCAGTGGTGCTCGCGGGCTTCGTCGCTATTGTGGCGGACATCTTCTTGCGCATATCTCTCCACGGTGGCGCTCGCGGCGGCGACAACAAGAACGCGAACGCGCTCCTGATGGTCCTCGCTGTCGTCGGCATCGTGCTCGCGCCGGTCGCCGCGAAGCTCATCCAGCTCGCCGTCTCGCGCCGGCGCGAATTCTTGGCCGATGCTTCCGGCGCGCTCCTTACCCGGTATCCAGAAGGTCTCGCCTCCGCACTCGGGAAGATTGGTAGTTATGTCTCACCGATGAAAAGTGCGAATACTGCGACCGCCCACCTCTTTATCGGCGACCCGTTCGGAATGAAAGCCGACGGCAAACGGTCGGTGAGCAGCTGGATCGGCGGACTGTTCTCGACGCATCCGCCCATTCCCGACCGCATCCAGGCACTCCTCAATCAACAAGCGCAATAAAACTTTTTCTGCTATAACAGTTCGATACGGAGGCGTCGCATAGTGGTCTAGTGCGCACGCTTGGAAAGCGTGTGAGGGGCAACCCTCCGAGAGTTCGAATCTCTCCGCCTCCGCATCAAAACACGCTAGAATGTCTGCATGCGTCAGCATTTTCATATTGGACTTCTTGTGCTCACGGTAGCGGCCCTGGTAACTCTGTTTTTCTATCGGACACCGTCGGCGGTGCAGAGGGCGAATACAGGTGAGTTCGGCGGGGTGTCCTTGAGAATCGAGTATGCGACAACGAGCGCCGCTCGGGAGAGAGGGCTTGCGGGGCGGACGAGTATCCCGGGCGACTACGGGATGCTCTTCGTGTTCCCAGAAGACGGCCGATATGGCTTCTGGATGAAGGATATGCTCGTACCAGTTGATATGTTCTGGCTGGATGCTCAAGGACAGGTCGTCTTTATTGCGTCGGAGGTAGCGACGTCTACTTTCCCGAATGTCTTTTATCCAAATCTGCCGGCGCGATATGTCCTTGAGATCGCCTCAGGCTTCGCGAGGGAACATTCTATTGCGACCGGCACACCGCTCCTGTTGAAAAATCTTAAAGGCGTTTCAGAGTAACGCTGTCCACATAGCGTTTCGTACAGGCAGGAGTAAACTAATCCTAATGAAGCGATTTATTAGCACCGTGCAGTAACCGGCCCTGTTCATGTCCAAAACCGCAAAAGTTTCCGTGCGCGCAAAAACCGAAACAGCCGTTGCTTCCGTCGTTCCGGACTCTCCGATCTCGAAAGAAACGCGCCGCTATCGCGAAATGATCCCGCAGATCGAAAAGCGCGACGGACGACTCGTTGCATTCGACTTCGATAAGATCGCCGCCGCGATCTGGAAGGCGATGGCCGCTGCGGAGGAGGGCGGACAGGACGATGCGAGTCTCGTCGCGCACCAGGTGGCGGGCGAGCTCGGGCGATTTGCGAAGAAATACAAAAATTTCCTCCCGACGGTCGAGGGAATCCAAGATTCGGTAGAGAAATATCTCATCCTGAACGATTATGTGAAGACGGCGAAGACGTACATTCTCTATCGCGACAAGCGCGCACAGCTCCGTGCGACACACGTCGAAATTCCGGAGCATGTGAAGAAGCTCGCCGAGGAGAGTAAGAAATATTTTGAGGGGAATGCGCTCGGCGAGTTCGTCTATCTACGCACGTACGCGAAGTGGATACCGGAAGAAGGACGACGCGAGACCTGGGTAGAGACCGTCGACCGCTATATCAGTTTTATGCGTGAGAACCTCGGTAACAAACTCACTGAAAAAGAATATGCTGAAGTGCGCCTCGGAATTCTCAAACAGGAAGTGATGCCTTCGATGCGTCTGATGCAGTTCTCGGGCGAGGCGGCGCGCCGCTGTAACACCTGCGGCTATAATTGCACCTTCACCGCGCCGGTGAAGCTCGAAGACTTCGCCGAAATCATGTATCTCTCGATGCAGGGATGCGGCGTCGGCTTCGCGGTAGAGAGCCAGAACATCGAACAGCTCCCGCAGATTATGAAGCAGACGGGAGTGAAGTTGCCGGCGCATGTCATTGCCGACTCGAAGGAAGGCTGGTGCGATGCGCTCACGCTCGGGCTCACAACCTGGTATGCGGGCAAGGATATTGCATTCGACTTCTCTCATATCCGCCCGGCGGGTGCGCGATTGAAGACGATGGGCGGAAAAGCGAGCGGCCCCGAGCCGCTTCAAAATCTCCTCGCGTTCGCCCGCGAGCGCGTGCTGAAGCGCCAAGGACGACGTCTGCGCCCTATCGACGCGCACGACGTCATCTGCAAGATAGGCGAGTGCGTGGTTGCCGGCGGCGTGCGCCGCACCGCGATGATCTCGCTCTCCGACCTCGACGACGTCGAGATGCGCGACGCCAAGAAAGGTCAATTCTATATGACCGACCCGCACCGCTCGATAGCGAACAACTCCGCGGTCTACGAGGTACAGCCGACCAATGCCGAGCTGATGGACGAATGGGTCGCGCTGATGAAGAGCGGGAGCGGCGAGCGAGGTATCTTCAACCGCGGGTCGCTCGCGGTCACGATGCCCAAGCGCCGCATCGACTATTTCAAGAGCACTGGCTTCATCGGCGAGGACGGCGTTGTGCGCGGCTCTATCGGTACGAACCCGTGCGCCGAGATCATCCTCCAGTCGAAGCAATTCTGTAATCTCTCCGAGGTCATCGCGCGCGCGCACGACACCGAAGCGTCGCTTCTGCGGAAGGCACGTCTCGCGGCGATCCTCGGCACCTATCAATCGACACTGACGAAGTTCGGCTACATCTCGAAGGAGTGGACCGACCACTGCACGACGGAGCGGCTCCTCGGCGTCTCGATCACCGGACAATGGGATTCGCCGGTCGCGCGACAGGCGGAGGTGATGCGCAAGGTCCGCGACGTGGCGGTGAGGACGAACGCCACGTATGCGAAACGCTTCGGCGTCGAACGGTCGATGTCGGTAACGGCGGTAAAACCTTCCGGCACCGTCTCGCAGACCTTCAACTGCGCCTCGGGTATTCATCCGCGCCATGCGCCATACTACATCCGCCGCGTGCGCATCAGCGCGACCGACTCGCTCTTTAAGCTGATGCGCGACCAGGGCGTGCCGTATTATCCGGAAGTGGGGCAGTCGATGGAGGAGGCGAACACCTATGTATTCGAATTCCCGGTCAAAGCGCCCGACCACTCCAAGGAAGCGCGATTTAAGGACAATCTCTCAGCGCTCGAACAGCTCGAATACTGGAAGCGGGTGAAGCTCAACTTCACCGAGCATAACCCTTCGGCGACCGTCTCGGTCAGCGAGGATGAGTGGATCGGCGTCGTCGACTGGATCCAGAAGAACTGGAATATTATCGGCGGACTCTCCTTCCTCCCGCGTTCAAACCACGTCTACCGCCTCGCGCCCTATGAGACGATCACGAAAGAGGAGTACGAGGCGCGTATGGAGCGCTTCCCGAAGGTGGACTATACGAAGCTTATCGCGTACGAACGCCAGGATGAGTCGGATATGAAAAAGGAGCTCGCCTGCGCCGGCGGCACTTGCGAGATCGAGATGTAAAGGCTCCACGCGACTCAATATAAGATAAGCGAACACCCGCGCAGGAGCGCGGGTGTTCGCATTTTGTAGACCGGGCCGATAAGCCGAATTCTGTCGTGGATGATCATTTATCTGGGCCTGTCATTACTGACAAGCTCGAGCGGCACTTCCCTCGATTTCTCTCGGGACACGGCCTTGCATGCGGGTAAGGATTTATTCGTTGCACCCTCGTCTTTCGACGAGATTCTCCCCGAAGGGAGCCTCCGACTTTCGTCTTCGGCGTCACTGTGGTCACCTCTATCCTCGCGGACGACGGGCGTTACCCGCTACCTATTTTCCCACCCGAGGGCAGGGAAGCATGTTCGGACTTTCCTCCCGCCACACGAAAAGTGTGGCGAGCGATCGTCTAGCCTGGTCTCCGTATATTATACCACACTATAATATTGGGGACGACCCCCTCGACAGGGGTGCCTGCAAGGTATACTGGTCAGTATTATCATCGAATAATATCAATAGAATCCACCATGCCTCCGTATCAATCATCCCCCACTCCACGTCGCCATTCGCTTGAGACGGTGAGTGTGGGGGCGCTCCTCGTTACCCTCGTCGCCGCGGTATTTATTTTCATTCCGTCTGTCTCAATTCCGTTTGCAACGACGAAGACGTTCGTGCTCGCCGCCGGTGCGCTCATCACGCTCGCGCTCTATATCCTCGCCCGTCTCTCGCGCGGGAATGTCATTCTTCCTCCGTTTATGCTCGTCGGCGCGCTCTGGCTACCGGTCATCGCGTACGCGCTCTCGACGGCGTTTTCAGGCACGCCGCTCTCGAGCGCGCTCTGGGGGTCGGCACTCGAGCCGGATACGCTCGGCGTTATGCTCGTCGCGGCAGTGCTCGGCACGATGGCGGCACTCGTGTTGCGACGCTCTGAACACTACCGCTCTTTCCTTAGTACCGCGGCATGGTCGTTCATCGTGCTGGTCGTCCTGCAGGCGCTGGTGGTCATCGTCGGGCAATTCGCTCCGGGCACGGTCTCGCCCGCATTCTCGATTGTCGGCTCTCAGAGCGACCTCGCCACGCTGCTCGGCCTCGGCGTTATCGCCATCCTCATCGCGCTTCGGGAATTGGAACTGACGGAGCGCACGCGTCGCGCGCTTGTCATGAGTGGCGTCGGCGCAGTCGTCCTGCTCGCGATCGCTAATGTTTCGCTCGTCTGGATACTGCTCGCGCTCGTCTCACTCGGCCTCTTCGTCGAGTCGGTAATGCAACGCAGTGCGAAGGCGGGCGACACGGACCTTGATGATGTGGCGGTAATCGACGAAGCATCATTCGCAACGGATGAGGGTAACCGTTCGATCGTCCTGCCGCTCGCTCTTCTCGCCGTCTCGCTATTCTTCCTCATCGGCGGAACACTCGGAAACGCACTCGCAAACGCACTCCAGGTACAAGAAACGAACGTGCGTCCCTCCTGGCAAGCGACCTTCTCAGTCGGAAGCGAGGTTCTCTCCTCCGCTCCGGTGTTCGGCTCGGGTCCCGGCACGTTCGGCGCGGAGTGGCTCAAGCACCGCGACGCCTCCCTCAATTCGACCGTCTTCTGGAATATCGACTTCTCCTCGGGTATCGGATTCATCCCGACCTCGGTGGTAACAACTGGTCTCGTCGGAGCTTTGGCGTGGATCGTGTTTCTCGTCCTCCTTATTATGTTCGGTCTTCGTATGCTTATCCTGCGGGCGCCCCAAGACGCGTTCGTCCGATATGTCGCGATAGTCTCGTTCCTCGCCTCCCTCTACCTCTTCACTGTCGCGATCTTCGACCTGCCGAATACGGTCGTACTCGTCCTCGCGTTCGTCTTCGCCGGCCTCTTCGTCTCGACGACGCGTTTCGGGGTGCGGGGGGGACAGTGGGGAGTCGTTTTCTCTCGGAGCCCGCGGCTCGGCTTCGTTATCGTGTTCTCGCTCACCATCATCCTGCTCGGGTCGGTGGTCGCCGCCTACGCTCTTGTGGGGCGCTATATCGCCGTAGCGGAACTCACCACGGCCCAGGTCGCATTCTCTTCCGGAGACCTCGATGCGGCCGACCGCGCCGTGCAGAATTCGATCTCTTTCGCTCCCTCCGCGGTTGCGTATCAGATGGGGTCCAGCATCGCGCGCGAGCGTCTCAGCCAGATAGCCGCGTCCTCGACGATGCCGGCCGCTGCGGCTCAGAGCGCATTCCAGAACGCGCTCTCGACCGGCATCAATGCCGCGCTGACGGCGACGAATCTCGCACCTTCCGATTACCGAAATTGGCTCGCGCTCGGGAATCTCTACGCGCAGGCCGTGCCGCTTAGCGTGGCCGGTGCGTACGACAGCGCCAAGACCGCGTACGATAAGGCCAAGGAACTCAGCCCGACGAATCCACAAATCCTGTATATCCTCGCTCAGCTCGATATCGCGAACAAGGATATCAAATCCGCACAAGAACATCTGAAGGCCGCTATCACGCTGAAACAGGACTATACTGCCGCGATATTCCTTCTTTCACAGCTCGAAGTGCAGGATGGCAACGTGAGAGATGCGCTTACCTCGGCGCTCGCTGCGGCCTACTTCCAGCCGAATGACCCGAACATCCTGTTCCAGGTCGGCATCTTGTATGCCGCACAGAATGAGCTTGCGAACGCGGCGGCGGCGCTCTCTGCGGCGGTCACGGCGAACCCGCAATTCGCGAATGCGCGCTACTTCCTCTCCGCGGTCTACGCGAAGCGAGGCGACCTGAAGCAGGCGCTCGCGCAGATGCAGGCCATCGCGGATATGTCGACTGACAACGCTATAGCAGTCGCCACTCAGCTCGCGGCTCTCGAAGCAGGGAAGAATCCGTTCCCCGCGAATCTCCTCTCGCTCTCCCCAACCTCGGTCCAATAAGTCCGTAGCACCGGACACGTTCCTGACATCCGCTCGTTTGGTGGTAAAGCCGCAAAGCCGGGTTTGCTCCCTGCGCTCGTTCGCAAAAGAGAAATCAGAATTTTCCTTTTGACTCACTCGCTTGGTAGTAAAGCGGAAAAAGAGATAGAATGAGGGAATGGTTGGACGGATTTTAGAGCGCATCGCGGCACCGGTACGCGGCCTGCATCAGGCCGCGTACTTGCTCGCGGCACTCACTCTCGCCTCGCAAGGCCTCGCGCTCCTGCGCGATCGGACATTCGCACACACCTTCGGCGCGGGAGAGACGCTCGACCTCTATTACGCCGCGTTTCGCGTGCCGGACCTCGTTTTCGCACTTGTTGCCTCCTTGGTGAGTGCCTACGTACTTATCCCGCGTATCACAGGTCAGGACAGGGAATCGACCCGGCGACTGCTCTCCGAGTCGGCGACATTCCTCTTCGGTATCGGGGGAATCATCTGTATCGTACTTGCATTCCTAATGCCGCAGTTCCTCGCATTCCTGTACCCGAGCTTCGCAGCATCTTCCTATCACGCCGAGTTCATACTGCTCGCGCGCATTCTCCTCCTGCAGCCCATCCTGCTCGGGCTCTCTGGGATACTCGCGAGCGTGACGCAGGTACATCGGCGTTTTATGCTCTTCGCGATCTCGCCGGTGCTCTACAATATCGGTATCATTCTCGGCACCATCGTTCTCTATCCGCGCTGGGGTCTTCCGGGAATTGGCGCAGGCGTCGTTCTCGGCGCGCTCGCGTATCTCGCCGTGAATGTCCCGGTCGTGCTGGAGGCTGGCGTCGTGCCGCGCTTCGCTCTCCCCCGGCTCGCTCGTATGTTGCCGGTCGTTCGTGACTCTCTACCGCGTTCGCTCGCACTCGGGGTCGGCTCGGTAACGGCACTCGTGCTTACCGCGCTCGCGGCGAGGATCGGTACGGGTGCGGTTTCCGTCTTTACCTTCGCGGGTAATCTTCAGGCGGTGCCGCTCGCACTTATCGGCTCCTCGTATGCGGTCGCGGCCTTCCCGGCGCTCTCCGAGGCGTCGGGGCTCGAGCGCCGTGACGAGTTCACTCGTATCCTCTCCGCAGGAGCTCGACACATCATCCTCTGGTCGGTCGTCTCGCTCGGGCTCATCGTTGTCTTACGCGCACACCTGGTGCGCGTGATCCTCGGCACGGGCGCGTTCGACTGGGACGCGACGCGCCTTACCGCCGCCCTTCTCGCCATCCTCGCCGTTGGTCTCGTTGCACAAGGGCTTGTGCTCCTCTTCTCGCGTGCGCTCTACGCGGTACGCCAGTCCTGGCGCCCGCTTCTGTACCAACTCTCGGGAGGCTTCTTGACAGTGTTTCTCGCGGTTCTCTTTCTCCAGATGGAAACGACAGGGTTGCCGGCCGCGCTCGCCACGCTCCTGAGGGTGGGGGATGTGCACGGCACGAGCATCTTGCTCCTCGCGCTCGCGGCCACTCTTGGACAGATATTCCTTGCGCTTCTTTCGCTCGCGGCACTCCGGAGCGTCTCTCCTGGTCTCGCGCGCACGCTTCTCCGGCCGCTCCTTGACGGACTCGTCGCAGCGCTTGCCGGCGGCGTAGCAACCTACGGCACGCTCGCGCTCCTCGGCGGCATCGCGCCTTTGACCACCCTTATGGCCGTCTTCACTGAGGGACTCATCGCCGGTATGGTCGGTCTTACCGCCTCGGCCTTCGCACTCTTTCTTATCGAGAATGAAGAATTCCGCATCGTGACGGATGCGCTCGCGAAACTTATCCGCTTGCCGGGCAGGCGTTCGGCCGTCCTCGCGCCGTCCGCTAAGGAACCAACACAACCGTGAACCCCGAAGACATCAGAAATTTCAGCATCATTGCGCACGTCGACCACGGTAAGTCGACGCTTGCCGACCGTATGCTCGAACGCACGGGAACTATCCCCGCGCGTATGATGCGCGACCAGGTGCTCGACCGTATGGACCTCGAGCGCGAGCGCGGCATCACAATCAAGATGCAACCGGTGCGGATGCAGTACACCCTCCGCGAACAAGACTACATTCTGAACCTGATCGATACGCCAGGACATATCGATTTCTCCTACGAAGTTTCGCGCGCGCTCCATGCGGTCGAGGGCGTCCTCCTGCTTGTCGATTCGACGCAGGGCGTGCAGGCACAAACGCTGACGACACTCGCCGCCGCGCGCGCCCAAGGCTGCACCATCATCCCCGTCGTTTCGAAAATAGATTCTCCCGCCGCGCGCGTCGAGGAGGTGACGGGGGAGCTGGCACAACTCTTGCGCGTGCCGCCGGAGGAAGTGCTTGCCGTATCGGGGAGGACGGGCGTCGGCGTCGATGAACTTCTTGAAGCTATTGTGAAGCGCGTACCCCCGCCGAAGGCTACGGAAAGCACAGAGGAACCGCGCGGACTCGTGTTCGATTTTTCTTATTCAAAGCATCGCGGCGTGGCGGTGTATCTGCGCGTGTTCGACGGTACGTTTAAGAAAGGGCAGTCGCTTAAGTTCCACGCGGCCGGGAAGGAGTTCATTGCACTCGAAGTGGGCGTCTTCGCGCCCGAAGAGCGTCCCGCCGACTCGCTTTCAGCAGGCGAGATCGGATATATCGTGACGGGTATCAAGGAGGCGGGGGTCGTCGCGGTCGGCGACACTATCGGCGCGGTCAGAGGCTCTCTGTCCTCCCTCCCGGGCTACGCGCGGCCGCGCCCGGTCGTCTGGGCCTCGGTGTACCCAGAGAGCCAGGACGACCTTCCTCTGCTCCGACAATCGCTTGAACGGCTCAGGCTGTCCGACTCCTCCCTCTCCTTCGAGGAGGAATCGTCGGGCGTGCTCGGCAGGGGATTCCGCTGCGGATTCCTCGGTCTCCTCCACCTCGAGATCGTCACCGAACGCCTGAAGCGCGAATTCGGCATCTCGCTTATCGTCACGATACCGACCATCTCCTATGTCGTGACGAAGACGAACGGCGCGCGTGAGATCATCTATACGCCGGCGAAATTCCCCGAACAAGGCGGCATCGAGAAGATCGAAGAGCCGTGGGCGCGCGTCATAATCATCACGCCGCCCGACTCGGTCAGCGCGCTCGTGCAGATGCTCTACGAGCATGAAGCGAACACCGTCGGCACCGAGACCTATCATGACGGACGTATCGAGATGACGGTGGAGATGCCGCTTCGGGAACTTATGCGCGGCTTCTTCGATACGCTCAAGAGCATCTCTTCGGGCTATGCGTCGCTCTCGTATGAAATTCTCTCCGAACGGGAGGCGGATGTCGTCCGGCTCGACATTCTCGTCGCCGAAGAGCCGGTGCCGGCGTTCGCGCGCGTGGTCGCGCGCCGCCGAGTCCAGGAGGAGGCGGAGAAGATGGTGGAGAAACTGCACGGCCTCCTCCCGAAACAGCTTTTCGTCACGAAAATACAGGCGAGGTCGGACGGGCGTATCATCGCTTCGCGGAGCCTCTCGGCGATGCGCAAGGATGTGACCGGCTACCTCTACGGCGGCGATGTCTCCCGCAAGATGAAATTATTGCAGAAACAGAAGCGTGGTAAGAAGAAGATGCTCGCTCGCGGTACCGGTAAGGTGAACATTCCCGAGGAGGTGTTTATGAAAATGGTGCAATCCTCCGCTGAATGATTTATCGTATACTGTCCCTATGCGCGCGAAACAGTGGCGACAAGGCCTCCTTATCGGTGTCCTCTTGCTGATCGGCTTCTGGCTCGTGTCGCTCATCTGGGGGCTCGCCGGCAAGGCGCATATAGCGGTGTCCGAGGCGTACGAGGCGAAGCGGCAGTATCAGACGCTCGAAGAGCGTAAGGTGACGCTTGAGGCGAATCTTGCCGCGCTCGCCACGGAACGGGGTAAGGATGCCGCCATTCGGACGGCCTTCGGGGTTGCGCGGCCGGGAGAAGAGGTTATCGTGGTGGTGCCGCCGGCGACAGCGACCTCGACTGAGGCGCCGTCGTGGTGGCGGAAAGTGTTGAGCTGGTTCTGAGCAATGCGGAATTGGTTTAGTGGTAGAACAGTTGCTTCCCAAGCAACGGGCGGGAGTTCGATTCTCCCATTCCGCACCAAATATTTCTGTGGATAAGAATACGTGCTATACTCAGCGTATAACACACATATATGGATAAAACCGTCACTATTTACAGCACGCCGACCTGCCACTTCTGCCAGATGACCAAGGATTTTCTTAAGGAAAAGGGTATCGTCTATACCGAACACGATGTCGCGCATGACCTCGAGAAGCGCCAAGAAATGATTCAGAAATCCGGTCAGATGGGCGTGCCGGTCATATTCGTCGGCGACGAGATGATCATCGGTTTCGACAAGGAAAGGCTCGTGTCTTCTCTTGGCATAACCGCGTAACTGTTCGGCCGCCTTATCTTCGCAGACTCGATATGCGGGCTCGTTCGGAGAGAAAGAATGATTGAGGACACTCACTCTTTCTTCCTCACTTCGCCCTTATAGTTCAATGGATAGAACAGCCCCGTCCTAAGGGGTAGATGCTGGTTCGATTCCGGCTAAGGGCACATCCTGGTATACTGAAAGCATATGGACCCGGAACTGAAACGAGAGCTTGAAGAGATACACGCGCTCGCGAAAGATAACCATCGTATGCTCAGCGCCATCCGGCGCCACCAGTGGTACAGCTTTCTGACGACTATTGTGTTCTGGATCGTCATACTCGCTACGCCGTTCTATCTCTATCAGCAATATCTACAGCCGCTCGTTGAGAAGTTCTCCGTGACCCCCGGTGAGACCACCGCAGGCTTCCTCGGCCTCCCGACTTCCGCTGATATGCAAAAGCTGATAAACTCGTTCAAAGCGGGACAATAGAGTCCCGTGAAAGGCTTGCCTGGATAGCTCAGTTGGTAGAGCACTTCCCTGAAGAGGAAGGGGTCCCCAGTTCGACCCTGGGTCCAGGCACCGATATGGTACAAACGTTCTTTTATTGGGTGCACCGATATGAGCGGCATCTCTCCGCGTTCGCGATGGTTGCCGGCTTCATCGTCGACACACTATTCTTCGAGCGCATCGACCTGTGGCAGACGCAGGCGGTCTTCGCTTCGTATGCGGCGGTTTGCTTCGTCACGATACCGCTCCTGCACTTTATCGAGTCGCGCGCCGTTGCTGGTGTCGAGCGGCCGCGTTGGCATGCTCTGCTCCCCATCGCGACGCAGTTCGCGCTCGGCGGGTTCTGGAGCGGCTTCGTTATCTTCTACGGGCGCTCGGCGGTCCTTGGCGCGTCGTGGCCGTTCCTCCTCCTGCTCGTGCTGGTGTTCCTCGGCGGCGAATATTTCCACCGGTACCACGCCCGGCTCGTGTTCACGAGCGTGCTATTCTTCTTCGCGCTCTACTCGTACGCGATCTTCGCCGTGCCGGTCTATACCGGCACCATCGGGACGCTTACCTTCCTCGGGAGCGGTGTGCTAGCAATCGGTGTATTCGCGCTATTCACGTCCCTGCTTCGGCTCCTCGCGCACGAGCGTTTCCGCTCTGATGTATGGAGAATCCGCGCCGGAGCCTTCGGCGTGCTCATCCTTATCAATGGTTCCTACTTCACCAACATCCTGCCACCGCTCCCACTCTCGGCCGAGGCGGCGGGCGTATACCACTCAGTATGGCGCGTCCCGGGCGCATATCTAGCGACGAGCGAGCCGAGGCCGTGGCAGGTGCGGTATCTCGGCCTCTCACCGACACTACATCTCGCTCTTGGCGACTCACTCTTCGCCTACAGTTCTATCTTCGCGCCAACGACGCTCAGGACGACCATCGTGCACCGTTGGCAGTGGTACGACCCGGTACAGAAACAATGGGTAACGAGAGCGACAGTCGCGTACCCGATCCTCGGAGGCCGCGACGGCGGGTATCGCGGCTATTCGTCAGTGACGATAGCGGAAGTGGGGGAGTGGCGCGTGAGTATCGAGACTTCCGACGGCCGCCACATCGCGCGTTTGCCGTTCACGGTCGTAGCGACCGCGCAGTCGCCTACGACAACAATACTTACGCTCCAATAGGAATAGGTTAGCCCACCTTGACGCGCAGTTTCGTCTGCTTCGCCTTATCGAGCTTGGGGAGAATGAGGGTCAGGAGGCCGTCCTTTGCGCTTGCGGAGGATGCTTCAACGTCGACCTCTTGCGGGAGCATAATCGCACGAGAAAACGAGCCCCAGAAGAGCTCACGGGAGAAATAATCGGGGCCGGAGACCTGTTCGCGCTCCATACGCGACCCCTCGATCTCGACGCGGTCGCGGCTTATAGAAATACTGAGTTCGTCGGGGCGCACACCAGCGACGAAGGCACGGATGATGATATCGCTCGCCGTCTGGTGCACATCAACAGGAAGCTGGCCCTCGTTCCCGGACGGTTCGTCGTCGGATGTCGCCGCGCGCGCGGAAGTCCCGCTCGCGCGCGAGCCTTTCTCCTTATGCACCGATGTCGGCGCGACAGGCGCCTCATCCTCATCGAAAGAATCAAAGGTGTCAGCCGAGGTGCTGCCGGACAGACGTTCAAAAAACGAGCGTTTCATATTCATAGTGAGTAAGTATTGTTAGGGAGCTTATGGTACTGGAAATATTTTAGTACTTCGAACGTCGCGAAAAAGATGACGACGACCATCCAGATGAGGAAGAACGCGGCAAGTGCGGTTGAAGCACTTTCATTCATAATAAGCGTGTTGAACGCAGTGTGCAATGCTATGGCGAGGATAAGTCCGAGCGCGGCGGCGGCAGTGCGTCCGGCCGCGCGATATCCTGTCGAGAATGCGAGCGCGAAACCGATCGTCGCGGAGGCGACCACATGAAGCAGGGTAGAACCGAGGAATCGCATATTGCCGGTAAAGAGGCTATTTGCGAGATTTCCTTCCGAGAGTGGCGCAAGCAAGAAAAGCATATTTTCCGCGGCGGCGAAGCCGAGCGCCACTGTGATCATATAGATGACGTAGTCGGGAGCCTCATCGATAGCCCCGCGCCAGAGGATGAATATGGCCGCCATTGCGTACTTAAGCAACTCCTCAATGAGCGCCCACGCGGTCAGAATCGACGCTTGGTCGGCGAAATGCACTTTCACGTACTGCTCGAGCGGAAGCGCAAGCGGGACCGCCAGCATACCGGCGACGAATGCGAGCGCGATGAGTCGTTTCGGTTCCGGATGACGGGCGTCCTCCTTCAGGAGGAAATAGAGCCAGATGAACGAGGGTAAGAGTCCGCCAAGAAACGCGTAGCCGAGCGTAGTAGAGGTCACCTGTTTATTCTAGCGCACTCTTGATAGGCCATTTCGCGACCATCAGGAACTTCGAATCTTTGGTCGGCATCGACTGATAGATCTCCTCGGTAATAAACGGCATAAAAGGATGGAGGAGTCGAAGTGTGCGATCGAGGAGCGTAATGAGAAGTGCTTGCCGCGATGCTTTCGCCACTGCATCGCTCCCTGAGAGAATCGATTTAGACTCCTCGAGAACCTTATCCGCGAGCTCGTGCCAGGCATAGTGGTATATCTTGTCCGCCGCCATATAAACGCGGAACTCTTCGATATCGCGCGTGATGTCAGCAGACATCGTGTCGCAGGCGGACAGTATTTCGGCGTCGCCTGTCGTAAGCGGGGCAACAGGGTCAGTATCTTTTGCATTATCGAGCACGAAGCGCGCGATGTTCCAGAGCTTGTTTGCGAAATGCTTATAGCCCTTTATCTTATCCTCGCTCATACGCATATCGGTCCCGGGCGTGTTGCCGACGACGAGCGCCATCCGCGCTGCGTCCGCGCCGAACTTTGCCGTGATATCAAGCGGGTCGAGATTATTCCCGAGCGACTTGCTCATCTTCCTTCCAGATGCATCGCGCACAAGGCCGTGGAGATAGACGGTCTTGAACGGTATCGTGCCGAGCGCAAATTCGGTCATCAGTATCATCCGCGCTATCCAGAAGAAAAGGATGTCGTATCCGGTCTCAAGCAGGTCGGTCGGATGGTAGGTCTTAAAGTCTGCCGTCTCGTCGGGCCAGCCGAGCGTGGAGAAGGTCCAGAGACCGGACGAGAACCAAGTATCGAGTGTGTCCTCGTCCTGCGTCCATCCCGCTCCCGTCGGCGCTTCGCCGACGGCTATCTCCTCGCCCTTATACCAGACCGGGATGCGGTGGCCGTACCAGATCTGCCGGCTGATGCACCAGTCGCGCAGGTTCTCTATCCAGTGGAAGTAGGTCTTCTCAAAATGTTCGGGAATTATTTTTATCTGCCCCGAACGCACCGGTTCAAGCATAAGCTCTTTGAGCGTCTTCCCGCGGCCGGGGACTTCTTTTTCTACTTCAATCCACCACTGCAATTTCGGCAATGGTTCAATGATGCCGCCGGTACGCTCGGCTGTGGCAACGTTCTGCTTAGTATCCTCTTCCTTCTCGAGCAAGCCTTCGCTCTTAAGCCACTCCACAACTGTCTCGCGCGCCTCCGTAGTTTTCTTTCCGTGAAGTCGTCCCTCCACCGTCATCTTCGCTATTTCGTTGATGACGATAACTTCGTGCGAGAGCATATGCCGATCGGCGATGTCCCAGTCGGTCTGACTGTGTGCGGGAGTGAGGCCGACGGCGCCCGTGCCGAATGCCGGGTCCACTTCCTTGTCTGCGACGACCTTTATATGTATCGGTACATCACAAAAGACCGCATCGTATTCTTTACCGACGAATTCTTTGTAGCGCGCATCATCCGGATGCACCGCGACGCCGACATCACCCACCTTGGTCTCGGGGCGTGTGGTGGCAACGGGGATGGGGAAGTCCTTTGAATAACGGAACGTGTAGAGTTTCGCCGCGCGCTCCTCATACACGATTTCATCGTCAGAAATTGTCGTTTGACCCCTCGGATCCCAGTTGACGATACGGTGGCCGCGATAGATGAGGCCGGCGTCGTACATCTGCTTGAAGACCGTGCGTACGGCGCGACTGCGTGTTTCATCGAGCGTGAACGCCTCGCGCGACCAATCAAGCGACGCGCCCATCGTCTTCAGCTGACTCACGATGGTGTCGTGGCTCTCCATCGCGAACGTCTCAATGCGTTTTAGCAATTCTTCGCGTCCGAGGTCGTGACGGTTAAGCCCTTCATCCTTCTTAATCTGCTTCTCGACGACCGATTGCGTGGCGATAGCGGCATGGTCGGTACCGGGTACCCAGAGCGTACGGAAGCCGCGCATACGCTTGTAGCGGATGAAGATGTCCTCAACGGCGAGCATCAGCGCGTGGCCCATATGAAGGCGGCCGGTGACATTCGGCGGCGGGAGCACGACGGAGTACGCGGGCGCGTCCGTTCCCGTTACCCCCTGCCTGATGCATTCGTCGGGATTAAAAAGGCCGCTCTTTTCCCACTCGGCATAGATACGCGATTCGGTCGCCGACGAATCGTAAGGCTTCAGGAATTTCTCGTCCATTGCCTAAAATATAGCAAATACGCAAGAAAATGCGCGTACGCTTGCTTTTATAATTATATAGTGTACAACTGTATCTGGAATTACTCAATCTGAAAGAGGGGGGTATATGGTGTACACCGAAGGGCGCCTTAAGAAGTTTGACCATCACTACATCATCACGTTGCCGAACGGGAAGAGGATTCAGGTTCCCCACAGGGATGTGAGGGAAAAGGGAAACGGGGAACTGGTGCTCGCCGCAGACGCAACGATCGAGGAAGAGCTCGAAACTGTCGTCTCGGCCAAGCCTGTGACGGTGTTGATCCCACAGCAGGTGGTGGACAGGCTGAAGTAGTGTAGCAAGCAGGGCAACGGGGACGCGAAAGCGCCCCTGTTTTTATTTAGAAACAAGTGAGAGATTTCCGTTTGCGCGGAAGTCGGTCGCGATTTCCTCGCGACACGCGCGGTAGAAGCCGGCGAGAGCGATCATAATAGCGTTGTCGGTGGTCAGCGCGGCAGTGGGGATACGGAGCGCTATTTCCGGATACTCTTCTTTCATTTTCTTCGTGAAGACGCGGCGAATGTGCGTGTTAGCGGAGACGCCGCCGCCGATGACGAGCGTCTGCGAGCTGGTCTCTTCGATCGCTCGCGCAGTCTTCTTCCACAGCACATCTGCGACGGCGTTCTCAAATTCGTGCGCTAGATGTTTCTTCTCCTCCCCGCTCAATTCGGGCCGACCTTTCAATAGATAGAGCACCGCGGTCTTTAGTCCGGCAAACGAGAAGTCGCAGGTCGCGTCATTAATCATCGGCCGTGGCAACACGAACTTGGAGGTTGAACCTCCAAGTTCACGCACCTCTTCGGCGAGGCGCGATATCTCGGGGCCGCCCGGATAGGGGAGCTCGAGCATACGCGCGACCTTGTCGAACGCTTCGCCCACCGCGTCGTCGCGCGTCTGTCCGATGAGCTTGTACGCGAGCCACCCCTTCATCAGTACGAGCTCGGTATGTCCGCCGGAGATAAGGAGCGCGAGTACCGGCATCCGGACGGAATCGATGGCGAGTGCTCCGTCCTCCTCGCGCGCGAGTGCGGAGAGAATATGTCCCTCCATATGATTGACTGCGACGAGCGGTTTCCCCCAGAGGAGTGCGAGTGCCTTGGCGAAGTTGATGCCGACCCAGAGCGCGGGTTCAAGGCCGGGCCCCGCCGTGACCGCTATTGCGTCTATTGCGGGCGGCTCGCACTCGGAAACGAATTCAAAAAACTGTTCGGCGAGGCCGGGCTCGCGCGCCAAGATTTCAGAAATTGTGGCACGCGTCTCCTCCGGTATCGCCTGGGTATCCTCGTGCAGGAGTTCCGCTTCTTCGAGCGCCGCCTCCAAAATAGGAACGAGATTCTTCGCGTGCTCGCGCTTTGCGAGCGCAGGGAAGACGCCGCCGTATTCGCGGTGGATATCTATCTGCGAGAGGAGCGTGTTCCCGAGCACCGTGAATGCGGCGCTATCCTCGTCACCAGTGCACTCAAGAATCGCTATCGCAGTCTCGTCGCAGGAGGTCTCAATTGCCAGGATTTTCATGCTGTTCCTCAATCTCTTCCCACGGCATTTCGTGGCCGTTCGGAATGAAAAAACCGGCAGAGCCCGGGTGGCCGCCGCCGCCGTATTTCTCTGCAATTTTCGCTACGTCGATTGAGCCGTCACTCCGAATGGAAACGCCGAAGCCGTTCGGGTGTGCGGTCACGATGAGGGCGAAGGGAGGCTGTTTTACGTACAGTTCATGAGCAACATATGACTTCACCGTGATGTTTGGGTGCGTCGCAACGAAATACACTTCGTATCCTTCGAAACGAACTTTTTTCGCCCGTTCGACCGACGACTGCGCGAGTGCCTCAAAGAATTCCGTATAGGCGTGCGCCTTCTGTAATATCTCGACGCGCTTGATGTCGTCCTCGAGCCCGAGAGCAAGTTCATCCCAAGCGGCGAATTCAAAGGGCAGAACAAGCAGATAAGAAAAAATGTCGCGAGTCTCAGGAAGGACGTAGTGATACAGGTCTCCGTCCTCGAGATATTTCATTAATCGCAGCATCGGTGCGCCCGGATGAAAGTACGTCCACGCGATGGTGGCGCCGGAACGCGCCGCGTCGTAGATATGTTCGGGGGCGCGCTCGGCGAGCGCCCGCGTGCTCTCATGATGGTCGAGCACGACGAGACGTTTCGCTGTTTTTGCGAGACTGTCCATCTGTTCGGCGGTTTCGTAGCAAAAATCCACGAGGTATACCTCCTTGCCGTCGAGCCCTTCGGGCGGCGCATCGCCGTGGTCGACCGGCATATAGGTCGCAGTATCGCCGAACTTTTTCCAAGCGGCATAGGCACCCGCAAAACCGTCGGGACACTTCCCGTGGTAGAGGACAACGATATCTTTATGAAATTCGTGCATGCTTCTAGTGTATCCGTTTATCGCACAAAACGCACATAGATACCGGCGGGGATGACACGTTCCGACGAAGACTCCTGTATGAAAAGTTCGCCGCATTCGCCATCTACTTGGCCGAAGACACTTTCCACCGCCTGCGCGAAGGAGCGCGGCGCATAGCCCGCGGCGTAGCCATTCACCAGGAAGAACGAACCGGGCACGTCCGAGAGGGTCTCTTTGAGCGCTTCAAGCAGGGCGGGGAGGTCTTCCTCTATCTTCCAGACTTCGCCCTTTGCGCCACGACCAAACGCCGGCGGATCCAGGATGATGCCTTCGTATTTCGCTCCGCGCCGCGCTTCGCGCTTCGCGAAGGCGAGCGCGTCATCGAGTATCCAGCGGATACTGTCTTCGCCCACGCCCGAGAGTCGCGCGTTCTCGTGTGCCCAGTCGAGCGACTGCTTCGATGCGTCCACGTGCGTGACGAACGCCCCCGCCTGCGCGGCGACGACAGACGCGATACCGGTGTAGCCGAAAAGATTTAATATTCTCACTCCAGCATCTTGCTGCGAAAAAGTCCTCGGATCTCCTCCCTCTGGTCGGCCAGACTGTTTTCTCGCAAGCTCCTGTCGTTCGCACAGTGACGTGATGTGCTCGCGTGACCACTCCCAGTTTGGCGCCTGCTCGGGGAATATGCCGGTGTGTTTGAAAGAGGTGAGGCGCGCGAGGAACTTTGCGCCGTTCCAGGACATCTCCCAAGAATCCGGAATGGGTTTCTTCGTCTCCCAGATGCCTTTCTTGTCTTGGAAAGCGAATGTCGCGTGCGCGTCGCTCCAGAGTTCAGGCCGGCTCTTTTTCCAGAGCGCCTGCGTCTCTGGGCGCGCGAGTGTGATGGCGCCGAATCGCTCCAGCTTCATATTCTCGCCCGAGTCGAGGAGCTCGTAATCGCTCCAGGGGAGGGTCGTGAGGTGTCTATCGTTGGTCATAGGAGTGCCTCGGGATGCTTCTTAGACCACTCGTAGAACACGACTGCGGCGGAGACCGCGGCGTTCAGCGACTCGGTGCGCGGATGCATCGGGATAGAGAGCGTGACGTCGCAGGCAACAAGCGTCTTCTCGCGGATGCCGGCGCCCTCGTTGCCGACGACAAACGCCGCGGGCGCGTCGAACGCATCTGTGCCGAGAGCCGTTTTCCCTTCCATCGCGAGCCCGTATATCCAAAAGCCTTTTTCTTTCAGTACCTTGAGCGTGTTGTTCACATTGCCGATAGAGACGAGCGGGATGCGGAAGACCATCCCGGCAGAGGTCTTCACGACCGCGCCCGTGACGCCGGCCTGGTTGTGCTCGGGGATGAGGACGCCCGCGAGGCCGAAGGCGGCGGCGGAGCGGATGATGGCGCCGACGTTGTGCGGGTCCTGCACCTCGCCGAGCACGGCGACCGCCGGATTCGTCTTCACATCAAGTGTCGCCAAGAAATCGTCGAGCGACATAAGCAGGGATGACGGGTCCATCGTAGCGATGACGCCTTGGTGTGCCGTGTCCCTCCCCACGAGTTCCTTCCCCGAACCCTTCGCGAGCTCGGCGGTCGGGATAGTGTGCATCTGGAGTAGTGCGCGCAATTCCCCATCAAGCAGGTCGCGCGCGAGGAATACCTTCCGGATGACCTTCGGTCTGTTCTCGAGCGCCTCCATAAGCGCGTGCTTGCCGTAGATGTAGATCTTGCCTGCGGCGGCCTTGCGCGCCGGAGCGCGTCGGTCTTCGTGTTTGTTGTAGCGTTTTGGTCGCATGTGCGCGGTGAGGAATTCGAATCCCCGACCTTCTCAACGTCAATGAGACGCTCTAACCAGCTGAGCTAACCGCGCGTTTTTGGACTATACCACACCCGTTTTCAATTTTCCTCTGATGAGGGCGAGCGTTTCGGCTCCGGTCTTGTCGTGCATTTCGGAGGCGCCGATGTTGAGGTGCGCGAGCGCGCGGTAGCGCGCGAGACGCTCGGTAAGCAGGGCGGGGTAGGAGCGACGCAGTGCTTCCTCCACCGGTTCGCTCTCCTCCATTCTAAAGAATCCACTCCACGCGACCGGCTTCGGGTCCCTGAAGAATCGCGTGAGCAGGTCGTCCATCGAATCGTTCCCGACATCGAGGTGGACGACAAGCGTGTTGTCGCGGAGCGTGCGCAATGTTTCGTCCGCAAGATGCACGACGCTGCCGGTCGTATCAAAGACGAGGTTCTTTCCGCGTGCGCTCATCGCCGCACTACCGGTAAATTCATTCTCGAGTTCGAGGTAGCGGCGCTCGCGCTTTGCGTAGTGCTCGCTGGAAGGGTAGCCGAGCCACGCGGATATCTCGTCCTGATCCTTGAACCCAAGTGTCTTCTGTATGTCGCCGTCCACCTGATACCAGAAGAAGCCGCTGTCAGCCGCGAGCACGCGCGAACGGTAGCTCTTGCCCGAGTTCGACATCCCGACGAAGGAGAGGCGGAGCGTGCCGTCCGCGAGATGGGCATCAAACTCTTCGGGCGTGAGCAGTATGTTTTGCATTTGTGACCCTACCGGGAATCGAACCCGGATTAACGGCTTGAAAAGCCGGCGTCCTAACCGTTAGACGATAGGGCCGTGTTATTTGCACACGGCCATACACTCTTCGCCTCTCTCGGAACAGATGAAATCCCATCTGTTCTCTCGTTCGGCTTGATTGTAGGGCCTTAATTAAAACCTTACCATTTTCGGGCTTAAATGCTAGAATCCAGGACACACGGAGGCGTGGCAGAGTGGTCGAATGCGCTAGTTTCGAAAACTAGTATGTGGGAAACCGCATCGGAGGTTCGAATCCTCCCGCCTCCGCATATGTTTGTTTTGTCGGCAGGATGCTCCAGAGCGCGGGGTCCTGACCGCCGTCGAGCTTGAAGAGAGCGATGCCGCGGACGCCGAGCTCCCGCGCGAGCTGTAGCTTGTCGTTGATTGCGCTCACGTCGCTCCACCAGACGATGCGCCGGACGACGGTCGCGGTTTGCGGCGTCGTGGTCGGGGTGTAGATGAAGCTCATCTCGCCCGCGCCGTTACGCGCGGGCGTGATGCCGAGATCACTCGCGAGGGTCAGAGCGTAGCCCGGATTCAGCGCCCAGTACAGGTCGTAGCGATATCCCTGCGTTAGCGGCAGTAGGTCGTATTCGTAGCCGTAGGTCGGGATGCCGATGACGATCTTCTTCTTCGAAATAAATTTCGCCGCGTGCTCGACGACCTTCTTCACCCATTGCCGGTCCGCGACGGGGATGTAGGGAGCGCCCGCCGCGGCGTTCA
This sequence comes from Minisyncoccota bacterium, assembly GCA_041660025.1. GTDB lineage: Bacteria > Patescibacteriota > Minisyncoccia > Phycocordibacterales > Phycocordibacteraceae > C7867-001. Next base: position 190,822 of record JBAZXD010000001.1, read on the forward strand.
GCCGGAGGTCGACCGCGCCCTGGTCGTAGGCCATTATCTGCACCCGGTCGCAATACTTGTTGATAGCTACATAATCGTTCGCGTACCGGAGATTGTCCGGTATCACCTCGAAGGCTGAGGAGGGCGGCGTGCGCGGCTCGATACTGCAATAGACGAACTTTTTTCCCAGTCGCGCATAGAGCCCCTTGAGGAAGAGCGCGAAATACGGGCGGGTCTGCAGTAACTTGCCTTCAAAGTCGATATCGATGCCGTCGAACCCGTTTTCCTTCACCAGTGCGGCGATACGATCTTCAAGCGCGATGCGGCGGGGCGTCGAACGCAGGATGGCGTGAATGGCAGTGCCGTTGCTCCACATCACGGTCGGGATTATCCGCACGTGCTCGGCCCGCGCGGCGGCGAGCAGAATATTCGCAGTCGAGGTCGAGGAGGTCGCGCTGAAGCCGAATGCGTCGTGGAGCGAACCGTCGTTCTGGACGATATACCCGAATGGCATCAGCGCGCTGAAATTCTGTAGATGGGGGAGGACGTCAGCCGTGCCTGTCGCCATCCGCCAATAGGGGATCCACCCGCTCACCTCGAAGGGCGGCGGGCTCGCGGGCGCGGCGCGAGCAGAGCCCGGCAAGAGTATTGCCAGAAGGAGGGCAAAGAACAGTGCACGGTACATAGGGGAATCATATCACTTAGACTCATCCACTTGCATATTCGAAGGTCGCGCGTACACTCATCAGACGGTTGATTGCCGGCTGAGAAGCCGGGTCCGCGCGAGGCGGATAGGAAGTCAGGTGAGATTCCTGCACTGTGCCGCAACGGTAATGTCCACGAGGGACGAGTCCGATCATCATCGACCGGATTATTCCCGAGCAGGAGACCGTGTATCGCTTTGTATAGAGCAATATACCTTTCCAGGATCTCTGCTTCGGGGCAGAGCTTTTTCATTTCATATGCCCACCTACAAAAAACTCGCCCCGTTCGTTATCGCTCTTGCCGCCGCGGTCGGCGTGTTCGCGTATGCGCCGGAGCGTGTCGCGACGCCCTCGCCCGATGTATCTGACGCGGTCGCCTCAGAGGCGACCGCGAACACCACGCTCTCTGTAGGCGGAGTCGCCTATCCCATAACCGTCGCACAAGGCGAGACGGTAATCGACGCGATGCGTGCGCTCGCCTCGTCGAGCACATTCACCTTCATCGGCCGCGAGTACCCAGCGCTCGGGTTCTTCGTGGATTCCATCAACGGACAGGAGAATGCCGGCGGCATGTATTGGATCCTCTACATAAACGGCGTTTCTGCAACAGTCGGTGCGGGAGCGACGGAGGTACACGCGGGCGACACCGTCGAGTGGAAGTATGAAAAGAGTTATTAATTCCCGCGTCTTAGTATGAAAAAATTCATTCATCTCGGTATCATCCTGTTCTTCATCGCATCCGCTCCTCTCTCCGCATATGCTGACGAGCCGCTCCTTATTGATGTACCGAGTCATTGTACGATTACCGATACCGACGGCGTCTCGCACACATTCCCGCAAGACGGTTCACCGAGCGACTATCTGGGCATCTGCCTGCTCGAGGCTGCCCAGGAAGCGGGACTCGTCACCTTCACGCTCACGAACGACCCGGACTTCGGTCTCTATGTAGAGAGTGTGAACGGCGTCGCACCGGGGGCGACCGAATATTGGGCGCTCTGGAGTAACGGAGCTTTTGCGACGTGCGGTATCGGCTGTATCCCGCTCTCGCAGGGCGATACGCTCTCCCTCATCCTCACGGACTGGATGACGAACGTCGAGAGCATCACGGTCGTACTGCAGGCACATTCTCTCGTATCGCCGCCGCCGCCTTCGGGCGGCGGCGGGGGAGGCGGCATCCCGAATTCGCTTTTGAATGTCGAGGATGCGCTCGCGTATCTCGCGAGCACACAGCAGGGGGACGGCTCGTTCGGCTCGTTGATGCTCTCCGACTGGGTGGCAATCGCCTTTGCGGCGGTCGACCCGGGGGACGCGAAGGCGAAACTTCGCGAGTATCTGCGCACGGTAACTCCGGCGCTCTCGAGCGTGACCGACTATGAGCGGCACGCGATGGCGCTCGCGGCGCTCGCTATCGACCCGTACTCCGGCACTCCGGTCGATACCATCACGCCCATCGTGCAGGCATTTGATGGGACGCAGATTGGCGACCCCTCGCTCGATAACGATGACATCTTCGCGCTCTTCCCGCTCTTTGCTGTCGGGTACAGAGCGAACGACCCTATCATCCAGAAGACGACGGCATTCATCCTCTCGCGCCAGGGTCGGGACGGCTCGTGGGACGGGAGCGTCGACCTGACGGCCGCCGCCATCCAAGCGCTCGTGCAGGTGCGTATGCTCCCGGACGTCTCCCTGGCTCTCATACGGGCCGAGGGGTACCTGCGCTCGAAACAGCCGAGCGACGGCGCCGGCAACAGCTTCTCGATGAGCTGGGTACGCCAGGCGACAAGCGCGCTCAGCTGGACGCCGAGCGGCTGGGAACCGAACTCGTTCACCAAGGATGACCATCTCGCCGAACTCCAGCAGTCTGATGGCGGCGTCGAGCCCGAATCGTCCGGCACACAGACTCGCGTGTGGGCGACCGCCTATGCGATACCCGCCGCGCTCGGGAAGCATTGGCCGGTACTTCTGCAGTCGTTCTCAAGGCCGAGGAACATCGTAGATTCAACGTCGACTAGTATCGCTCCGAGCACACTCCCTGTCGCGACTCCACCACCACCCGTCGCCATAGAAGCGCGCATCGCACCGCCCAAGCAAGCGGTGCGAGAGAAGGCGATCGAGCCCGTCCTACCCGTCCTTATCGATCTGCAGACAGCCGCGGTAGCGGACGCACCGGCCGGCGCTTTCTTCAACAACCTCTGGGACTCCGTCTCAGCGTTCTTTAACAGGTTCTTATAAGCAAAAATGCTTTCAACCTCATTACTGCGGAGAGAATATCATAAGCAGACTCATGATATTCTTCCTTCGTAAGGGGTTGTAGTATACTCACCCGATATGAATCTCTCCTTTACCACCGGCTGGCTCAAATTCGTTATCGGTTGGAGCGTCGTATTCCTCTTCAGGCTCATCCCGTTCCGCCCGCCGAACGTCGAGCCATTGCTCGCGACCTTAATGCCGTTCTCTAAGCGCTTCGGTCCACTCGGGAGCTTCTTCTTCGGATTCTTCGGCATCGTCCTCTTCGACGCCGTGACGAGCGGCTGGGGGATGTGGACGCTTGTGACCGCGCTCGCATACGGCGCGCTCGGCCCCGCCGCCTATTACTTCTTCAGGCACCGCGAAGCGTCGGTCAAGAATTTCGTCAGCTTCGGCATCGCGGGCACTATCGCATACGACGCCGCGACCGGCCTCACCATCGGCCCTTTGTTCACCGGACAGCCGTTTCTGGTCGCACTTACGGGGCAGATACCGTTCACGCTCCTGCACCTTGCAGGCACCGTCGTCTTCGCCACCCTCCTCAGTCCGGCTCTCTACCGCTGGGTAGTGCGGAACGAGCGGTTCGAGTTCTCATTCTTCAAGAAGCGCGTGCTGGCGTAGCGCCCCACAAGGGGACTTGCTATTTTCCACAGTTCTGGTATATATGTGGGCTGAATGCTCTTTGACCCCCAAAGAGCGACTCACTTTCGGAGGTGGTATGGAAAAAGACAGCCTGTATTGGAAGGCCTTCTGGACCTTCTTCTGCGGCCTCGGTATGGTCTTTTGCTTCACGTTGCTGCCCTTCGTTGTCGGCTTCATCGGGATGCAAAAACTCCAGGGTATTCACCTGCTCGGCTTCGTGGGCATCGCGGTGCCCATGCTCACGGTCGTCGCGGCACTGATCTCCTTCCTGCTCGTCCAACTCGAAGGGAGCAATACCAATGAGGCTCTGAGAGTTATGCGACTCCAGAGACTGACTAACGTCGGGCGGATATGCATCCTTTTTGCAAATCCGATCGGCCTCGTCATGGTAGGCGCGCTGTTCCTCTGGGAAGGGGTATATGTGCCCTTATCCGAGGCAATCGGTCTCGCACAATCGAATCTCGGGCTGGAGAAGGACGCGCCCGAGTGAACTATAGCCGCCGAGAGAAACGCCGAGCGTTCCTCTCGGCGGCTTCTCTTTTTATTCACTACCAAATGAGTGAGAAAAGAATAAAATTCTTATTTTATTCTTTTGAGCGAATGCAGGGAGCAAGTCCGGCTCTGCGGACTTATTGCTTTTTAATCCAGAGGTAGATGTCCTCGAGCGCCTTCACGCCGTCGCCGGCGGCGATGTTGTTCTGGTGGTACAGCTCGTCGGTGCAGTCGCCTGCCGCCCAGACGCCCTCGACGTTCGTGCGCTGGTTGTGCGGGTCGGCTTTCACACGCTTCACCGCATCGAGCTCGACGAGCCCTTCGACAAATCCCGTGTTCGGGAGAACGCCTGCCTCAACGAAGAGACCGGAGACGGCAATTTCCTTCACTTCTCCCGAATCCTTCTCTGTATATTTCAAACCGGTAACGAACTGCTCGCCCAGAACCTCGGTCGGCTCGGCGTGGGTGATGATGCGCATATTCGGGTGCGCACGCGCCTTCTCGACGGTCACCGGGTCGGCCTTGAACTCCTTGTGCCGGTGGATGAGCGTGACGGATTTTGCATAGGCGAGCAGCTGAAGCGCCGTCTCGAAACCGGCGTTGCCGCCGCCGATGACCGCAACATCCATCCCGCCGAAGAGCGGACCGTCGCAGGACGCGCAATAGGTAACCCCCTTGTTCTCGAACTTGTCTGCGCCGGGGACCTCGAGCTTGCGCCGACCGGCGCCCGAGACCACGAGCGCCGCCTTGGCGGAAAAGGTTTTGCCCGTCTTTGTTTTCGCAATGAAGGTTCCTTCTGGCGTCCTCGCGAGTGAGACGACACGCTCGCCGAGTACGAGCTCCACGATGTCGCCCTTGACCGCGTCGAGGTGCGCGCGGAACATCTTCGCGAGCTCCGTGCCCTGCACGCGAGGCGAGCCAATCCAATTCTCGATACCTTCAGAGACAGTCGACTGTCCGCCGATCTCCTCTGTGATAAGCACCGTTTTCAGACGTTTGCGCGCGGCATACACCGCCGCCGCGACGCCGGCGGGCCCGCCGCCGATGATGATGAGATCGTTCATAAAGGCAGTATAACAAAACGCGGCGCCTTTGGCGCCGCGTTCCGTTCTTACTCAAAGCTTACTTCTTATGCCGGCGAAGAAATGCCGGTATCGCGCCCCAGGATTCGTCATCCTCAGGGACTGCCGGAGCGTTCTCACGCTTGCGCGGCAGGGCGGTGACGACAGGCTCTTCCTTCTCGACGGGAGCCGGCTCATCCTTTTTCGCGCTACGCTTGTCCGAGCCTTTCTCCTCCGTTTCCGGTTCGTCGCGCTTCAGGACATCATGATAGATGCGGCCGCGCTCTTCTTCGCGCTTCTCGGCCGGTATTGAGAAGAGGGAGCGCTCGAATACGTTCGTCGAAGAGTGCACCGCGCCCTCGGGGAAGCCGGTCGCGATGACGATGATGCGGAGTTGGCCCTTCTTGAGCTTCTCGTCGCGCATAATGCCGAAGATGACCTTCGCATTCTTGTCGATGGACTCGTTGATGACCTTTGCGGCCTCCTGTACTTCGATGATGCCGAGGTCGTCTGAACCGGCAACGACGAAGAGGATGCCCTTCGCGCCGCTGATGGAGACGTCGAGGAGCGGGGAATTGACGGCCATCTTTGCGGCCTCCTTCGCGCGGTCGTCTCCCTCGGCGATGCCGATGCCCATAAGCGCGGGGCCGGCGCCCTCCATGATCGCCTTGATGTCGTTGAAGTCGGTATTGATGTCTCCGGGCGTCGTGATGATGTCGGAGACGCCCTCGACCGCCTGGCGCAGTATCTCGTCGCACATAGCGAAGGCACTCTTTGCCGAGGTCTGCGTGTCGACGATGGAGAGGAGCTTGTCGTTCGGGATGACGATGAACGCGTCGACCTCCTTCTTAAGCTCGGCGAGGCCGCGTTCGGCGATATCCTTGCGCTGAGCGCCCTCGAAGGAGAACGGCTTGGTAACGACCGCGATGACGAGCGCCCCGACCTCCTTCGCGATCTTCGCGACGATGGCGGACGCGCCGGTGCCGGTGCCGCCGCCCATGCCGCAGGTGATGAACACCATATCGCTCCCGGAGAGCGCCTCCTGGATCTCCTGACGCGTCTCCTCGGCGGCGCGCTTCCCGAGCTCGGGGTTCATACCCGTGCCGAGCCCGCGGGTGAGATTCTTGCCGATGTGGATCTTGCGCTTCGCGAGCGAGCGGTGGAGGTCCTGCGCATCGGAGTTGACGGCGATGAATTCGACGCCGCGCACCTTCGACTCGATCATATGGTTGATGGCGTTCTTACCGGAACCGCCGACGCCGACGACACGAATTCTCGCAAATGTCTCAATCTCGGGTTCGATGCGTTTGGACATATAAATATATTGGCTAGTCAGGCCATCATAGCACTCTAGGAACGGATGCAAATATTGACATTAAGGCAAAAATTGTTGGAGGAATTTCCCGAAGGCGGCGCCGAAACTCTTTTTCGGCGCGTTGGTGTCGCCGGTGAGTCCCCAGAGCGCGAGTCCGTAGGCGACCGCCCACGTCGCGTCGCGGATCTTCGCGTCGGAGGGGATGCGGAACTCCGCGAGACGCGCCGGGAGCTTCAAGGAACCCTTCGCGATATCGCTGATGCTTCCCGCGCCCGCGCCGCCGCCCGAGATGATGATGCCGGCGGGCAGAGGGCCGCGTCGGCCGAGCGACTTCAGGTGTTTGTCGATGAGCGCGAACATCGTCGTGAGACGGCTCGCGATGAGGTCGTCCACCTTCTTGCGCGGGTACATCTGCCCTGAGAGCCTGCCGAGCTTCACCCGCTCGGCCTCTTCGAGCGAGATGCGGAACCCGAGCGCGATATCGTCGGTGATGTGGCCGGAGCCCATCGGGAACACCTTGACCGACACCGGGATGCCCTCGTCGTACACGACGATCGATATCGTCTCCGAGCCGATGTTGGCGAGCACACAGCCCTTCATCTTCTGGTCGCCCTCAAGCAGGACGTAGGAGCCCGCGAGCGGGGAAGCCATCTGGTCGATGACCTCGATATCGGCATCCTCGACCGCCTTGGCGAGCACCTCCTCGTGCTGGGCGAGGCAGGTGACGAAGAGGTAGTCGACCTCGAGCCGAACGCCCTTCATCCCGAGCGGGTCGCCGAGCACCTTGACCCCGTCGACGCGGTACTCGAGCGGGATGCTGTGGAGGACGTGTCGGTTGAGGAATCCGGGCGCCGCCGCTTCGCGCGCGACCGCACCCGCCTTCTCGATATCGAGCAGGCTTATCTCCTGGTCGGCGCGCGAGATGATGGCGGAGCCGGTCGCGCGCGCCTCGTCGAGCGAGATGCCGCCGACGGAGAGGAAGGCGGCGCGTATCGGCACGCGCGCGACCGACTCCGCCTCCCGCTTCGCTTTCACGATGCTCGCGGAGACCTCTTCCTTATTGACGATGTAGCCGTGCCGCAGACCCTTCGACTCGGCGAGGCCGGTGCCGAGAATACGAAGTTGCCGCGTCTGAGTGCGCTTATCGAAGAGTTCCTCGACGACGACCACTTTTATCTGGTACGTGCCGATATCGATGCCGGTGGCTATGCGTCGTGACATGGGGTAAAGGGCGAGCGGCGCCCGGGACGAATTTCGCCAGGAGCTTTCGTTCGCATTGTTCCATCCTAGCACTATGCGCCCATCCTTTTATATGGAGCAACCCGTGGATAAATAAATAGAGGACAAATGCACGCGCATTCATCATGTAGCTCGGCGCTTGTTTTTCCGCTTCAGAAAGGCAGATGATGACCTCGCAGCTCTTGTCCGAGAGTGCATACGAGAGAACGTTCGGAGTGTAGTCCTTGCCGCGCAACTGCTTATTAAGAGCACGCGCCTTCGTCGCGCCGACGAAGGCGAGCGAGATGTCAGAGTGGGGAAGCACGTTGTCCGCGATTGCAGAAAATACAGAACGCGACGCCGTACGGCGTCGCGTCGTGTTCTGTATAGAAACTCCCATCGTCGGGTTACCGCTTGCCGCCCTTGCGCACCTTCTTTGCGGCGGGGTCGATCTTACCGAGCTTCACAAGTTCGTTGTAGGTCTCGCGGCGGACCTTCGAGATAAGGGCGCGCTTGTGGCCGACGTTCTTGGACTTACTGCGCTCGAAGTAGCGGCGGTCGCGCATCTCGCGCACCAGCCCGAGCCCCTGCGCCCGGCGGGTGAAGCGGCGAATGAGCGCGGTCGAACTCTCGTTCTTTCCGCGCTTTACCTCGACTCGTGTGTCGGCTGACATAGTGAAAGGACTCTAACATACAAGCCGTAGAATTGTCCACTCCTGGGCGTACCTGGGCGTAAATCGAACGGCTCAGACGGGGTCTGAGCCGTTTGGACTCAGGCAAAGGCCTTCAGTCGCTCGGCGAGGCCGAGAAGCGGGAGGATGGTTTCTTCCTGGGTCTGTCGGTTGCGCAGGATAGCGGAACCCTCGAGCGCCTCCTTGCGCCCCATAATAAGGAGGTAGGGACTGTTACGCCGCTCGGCGAGACTGAGCTGTTCGGTCAAAGATTCGACGCCGATGTCCTGCGCGAGCGAGACGCGCGCCTTGCGGAAGTCCTCGGCGAGCTTGATGGAGAGCCGCTTCGCCTCGTCGCCGATATGGACAAAGGAGTAGCGCAGACGCGCAGGCTTCGTCTTTGCGGTCGCCATCCCCTCGCTCGCCACCTGAAGCACCGCGCCGGTCGCGTTGAAAGGGGCGCCGGGGAAGAAGTGGCGCGCGAGGTCGTTGTAGCGCGAGCCCCACGCGACGCGACGCCCGCCCGCGAGCACCTCGAAGCACGTATCGTTCCAGATGCTGCCGCGGCTGATGAGCGTCCGCGCGAGTTCGTAGGGCGTCTCGGTCATCTCTAAGTATTCAAGCAGGTCTTCGAAGCGCTTGCGGCTCGCGTCCGAGAGGTGCTCGGTCGGCGCGGGCAGATCTTCGGCGCATTCGCGCAGGATGGCGAGCTCGGCCGCGGCGAACGTGTCTTGCTTGGCGCAGGTGATGCACTCTTCAGGGAGCGTGTTCGCGCGCTTCTTAAAAAAGTTTCCCAGCTCGCGCGCGTAGCGCGCGCGGGTCTCCTTGTCGCCCATCGAGTTGATGCGCACCACCGGCTCTTCATGGTAGAGGTCGCGCACGAGTGCAATGAGCGCGCGGATGACGATCGCGTCCGCGAGCGCACGGTCGCTTCCGAGCGCATGGAATTGTATCGTCGCCTTCTTCTGCGCGGGGCGGCCCGGCGCGATGTTGGTGTGCCAGAGGAAGAGCGGCTGGCGCTGGGTCGGCGCGCACTCGGCGTTCCGGCACTGCTTCAAGAAGCTCGCGATCGTCTCGGCGACGGGGTCGAGTGTGAGCGCAGAGAGCGTCTCCGGGAGTCCCGGATTCGCGCGCGCGGCGCCGCGCTTCTTGACCGTGAGCGCCACGAGCGGCGTGAACCCGTAATACTGTCCGACGGCGCGCGCCTTGTTCAGAAGTTCTTCCGCCGGGATGGTATCGCGCATCATGGTGCTCTAGGGAGTGTCGTGCTCGCAGAGTAGGCTGCGGCGCCGGGGAAGAATCCGCTTTCCCGTACCGGCAGGAGCCGCAGGTCAACGCGGCCGATGATGTCTTTCTTCGGCAAGGGTCCCCAGACGCGGCTGTCGGCGCTGTTTGGGCGATTGTCGCCCATCACGAAATATTCTCCCGGGAGAAGCGAGACGTCTCTGGTGTAGGTCGCGTCTTCGTTCACGATATACGGCTCGGCGAGCGCCAGTTTCTCTCCATCGGCAGTGAGGATGTCGACGACGCCGCGATTGATAGAGACGGTCTCGCCCGGGAGTCCGATGATGCGCTTGATATAGAAGAGCGAAGGGTCCTTCGGATAGCGGAAGACGATGACGTCGCCGCGCGCGGGCTCGCGGAAGCGGTAGATGAACTCGTCGATGACGAGATAATCGAGATTTTCAAATGTCGGATGCATCGATTCGCCGTCAACGACGAACGGCGACACAACGAAGAGGCGGATCGGGATGACCACGACCACAATAAGAAGCGCTAACGTGAAAAGATCCTTTAAGAGACCCTTCCAAGTGTCGGACATGCGGGCATTGTACTCGTCTGTTGGCACTACGCAAGTATTGCGCTCGTTGGCGAGCAAAAATGGTCGCGCTCCGGGCCGAGGCCCTGGTCTTACTACCATTTTTCCTCACCGACTCGCTTCATGTGCTATATTTTCCGCATGGCACTCGTCATTGTCGGGCTCGGGAACCCGGGAAAGGAGTATGAAAAGACGCGACACAACGCGGGAAGGAATGCCGTCGAGCTCATTGCGAAGAATAATGGCTTCGACGACTTCGTTTTTAATAAAACAGTGAAGGCGCTCGTGAGCAAGGGCGCGATCGAAGGAGAGAATGCGACACTCGTCCTGCCGGAAACGATGATGAATCTCTCGGGGAAGGCCGTCGTTGCATTTGTGAAGTCGCCGAAGGCGGCGAAGAACCTTCTCGTGATTCACGATGATCTCGATTTGCCGCTCGGCACCATCAAGATGGTATTCGCGCGCGGCAGTGGCGGGCACAAGGGAGTTGAGAGCGTGATGCGAGCCATTAAGACCGACGCATTCGCGCGCATTCGCATCGGCATCAGCGCGCCGGGGAAAAAGAATCAGGCGAAAAAAGTTTCTGGAGAAGAGAAAGTCATTAAGCAGGTGATAGGGAAGTGGAGACCGGCCGAAGAAGCGGCAGTAAAGAAAGTCCTGAAAAAAGCCGCGGAAGCCGCGCGCCTCTTCGCAAGCGAAGGTATCGAATCTGCCACGATGTTCGCCAACACAAGATAAAAAATCCCGCGTTACCGCGGGATTTTGAAAGTTGCTCGAAGCCGTAGTTCCGAATGGAAGGTGGCAAGTCTTCCTCATTTGCGTTGTGTGGAATGTTGGGTCAATCCGCCTTGAAATTATGCTTAACCGGTATACTTCAGTCCCCATGACCGGAGTCTTACGGAGAGCGTGGTGATGTTCCACCACACTGCATGCCGTAAGGGTACCATACAAACACAACACGGCACCCGGAGGGGCACCGTGTTGGCATCTATGGACTTATGAAGTCCTTTTACTTCTTCTTGCCCGCGTAAGCGAAGCTTTCATCTGACTGCGCTCGGAGAAAATAAAAGATGCTTTTATTTTGCTCCTCGCTTGCCGCTGTAGGTAAGCGTCATACGCTGTTCCTTCGGTTCGAACAAGGCGATGGTGAAGGGATACGTCTTCCCGAGTTCGAGCGCCTCGCGGAGCTGTGCCGGCGACTCGAATTCAGAAACGTGCACGAGCCCCGCGACACCCTCTTCTATCGACGCAAGCGCGCCGTGCTTGTTGTACTTGATGATGACGCCCGGCACCTCCATACCCTTCGAGTAGCGCTCGGCGGCGGTGTGCCAGGGATTCTCCTTGAGCGCCTTGATGGAGAGCGATATCTTGCCGTCCTTTATCTCAATAACCTTGACCCGCACCTTATCGCCGACGGTAAAGAGCGCGTGCGGGTCCTCGACGAGGCCCCAGTCGAGCTCGCTGATGTGCACGAGGCCTTCAAGTCCCGGCTCCACCTTCACGAACACACCGAAGTCGACGATGCCCGTTATCTCACCTTCGGCCGTGTCGCCGACCTGGTACTTGTCAATCAAGGACGCCTTCTCCTCGGCTTCGTTGCCGGTGCGCTCCGAGAAGATGAGCTTACCCTCCTTTGCGTCGGCGGTGATGATACGCACCGAGAGCGGGTGGCCGACGAGATTCATCAGTTCGCCGAGTATCTTGTCCTTATCGCCCTCCGGCACGCGCGGATAGTGCTCCTTAGAGAGCTGGGAGGCGGGGAGGAATCCCTGGATGCCCTGCCAAGAGAGGATGAGCCCGCCCTTGTTCGCCTCCTCGACGGTGAGCGAGTAGGGAGTCTGCGCGACGATAGCCGTCTCGGCCTCGCCCCAGATAGCGGCCTGACGTGCCTCCTTCAAGGAGAGCTCGATGTAGCCCTCGCGGCCTGCTGGGTCGACGACCTTTGCGCTGATGGTGTCGCCCGGGTTCGCCTTACGGAGCACGTCGGCGGCGTTAAGGAATTCGCGACCGTAGATGAGGCCGGTGCCGAACGGCGGGAGGGCGATGTACACACGCCCGCGGTTCATCGCGATGATGGTGCCCTCGACGAGGTCAGCAACCGCCGGCGGCGTCGGGATGGAATCAATAAGCCCGGCCATCGGGTGTCCCTCCGGCAGGTGGATGGTCGGCAGGGGCACCGAGACTTTCTTCTCCTCAGACATAATATATAAACAGTGCGGATTTTCCGGATCAGTACTTGAACCTTTCGGCGCAAGGGTTAGCTGACCCGTACTTCTCCCCACGTAACAAAGGGACTATAGCACAAGGCTTTGGAAAATAAAACAGGGTTGCGTTTCCGCAACCCTGAGTGCTTTTCTCTACGCTGCCATCTGCCTCCGTAAGGTTATGGTGCGGTTGTATCAGCGTGAATGCGCCGACAGGTCTCTTCTCGCCTTACCCGGACCGCGCGCCCGTGTGGCCGGTAAAGTCGGGTTCGACGGGGTCGACGGCAGCGGCACTGGTAATGCCATCGCCGTTCGGCAGGTCGCGCGCGGCAAGACCGATCTTCGCCTTGAGGTTGGCCGCTACGTCCGCGGTCATGATCGACAGATCGAGCTTGGCGTCGAGGACGATGATGCTGCCGGGCTGGCTCGCCAGCATGGTGGGTCCTGCAACCGGCGCGGGCCTTTCCTTGGCGTTGTCGACCTTGATCGCATAGGCACCGCCGACTTCGAGTGCGAATACCGAGCTCATACCCAGCAACATCGCCGCGGCGCAAGCCATGCCAAGAACGCGTTTGAGTGTCTTCATCGTGACCTCCTTAGGTTGTACAACGGATTGGTACCGCGGAAGGACGCCCCGAGACGATACAAGCTGTCAAGAGAGCGTCTGAGCGTGAATATACCAAAACAAACCTTATTTACAAGAGGTTTTATGGCGTGGTGGGGACAGTCGCGCGACAGCGTTTTTGAGCCAAAAACGCTGTCGCGCGGGAGAGTTTTGTGCTAAAATATACACACTATATGGTCATTACTCACCACGGCGGACAGTGCTTTAAGGTAACGCTCGGCGACCTCACCATTGTCTTCGACCCGATAGCCAAGAATGCGTCGCTCCCTGCAGTACGCTTCGGCGCGGACATCGCGCTCGTCTCGCGCGACCATCCGGATATGAACGGCGTTGATGAAGTCACCTATGGCGAGAAAAAGCCTTTTGCGGTGACGGGCCCCGGCGAATACGAGCGGCAGGGCGTCGTTATTCAGGGATTCCTCTCCAAGAGCAAATATGGTTTGAAGAAGGGCGAAGAGGACGCCATTAATACTATCTATAGCGTGGAGCTCGAGGATATGACGCTCGTACATCTCGGCGCGCTCTCCGACACCGAGCTTTCAAAGGAGGCGCGCGAGAGTATCGATGATATTGACGTGCTCTTCGTACCGGTCGGCGGCGACGGTGTCCTCTCTCCCGCAAAGGCGCACGAGCTCGCCGTCTCGCTCGAGCCGAAGATAATCGTCCCGATGCATTGGAGCGGCATTGGTCAACCGAAGTCGCTCGAAGCGTTCATTAAGATAGCGGGAAACGGGAGCGAGAAAGTCGATAAACTCACCCTGAAGAAGAAGGACCTTGTTGGGCTCGAGGGGAGTATACTGGTACTACAGGCATAACACCCTAACTTTTTAGTATGAAAACCATTCTTGACCACATCGAACGCGTGCAGGGCAAGCCGCATCACGTGCGCAAGCGCATCGCGTTCGCCTCGGCCGCTCTCGGCACCGCGTTTATCGCGCTCGTGTGGCTCGCGGGTTCGATAGGGACCGGCACGTTCGCCATCCGCGACAACTCGTTCGCCTCGGCGGGGCAGGAGGGTACCACGCCCGAAGCCGGTCCCGTGGTGAACGGGATGGCGGGCGCCGCCGCCGCGCTCCCCGCGCAGTCGGCGGATGATGCTCCGGCGTACATCGAGATCATCGACGCTTCCGCTCCCGCAGTGCCGCAGAAGCAGGCCGAGCGGACGACCATCCCTTTCTAACCGGATAATTGGATAACTATGGCGCGCGGGAAGGACGACATTGAGAAAGGCGCGGCGACTCTTGTCGCCGCGAACGTCATTGACCAGCCGATCGTCACCGAGATGCGCCAGTCGTATATCGACTACGCGATGACCGTCATCACCGCGCGCGCCCTGCCGGACGTGCGCGACGGGCTGAAGCCGGTGCATCGCCGCATCCTCTACGCGATGAAGGAGATGGGGCTCGTACCCGGCGCGAAGTTCCGCAAGTCGGCCGCGGTGGTCGGCGACGTGCTCGGCAAATATCACCCGCACGGCGACATCGCCGTGTACGACTCGATGGCGAAGATGGCACAGCTCTTCTCGTATCGTTATCCGCTCGTCTTGGGACAGGGCAACTTCGGTAGCATCGACGGCGACTCGCCGGCGGCGATGCGCTATACCGAAGCGAAGATGTCGCGCATCGCGGAGGCGCTCCTCAACGACCTCGAGAAGGAGACCGTCGCGTGGAACAAGAACTACGACGCGACGCGCGAAGAGCCGAACGTGCTCCCCGCCGCACTCCCGAACCTGCTCCTCAACGGGACGCTCGGCATCGCGGTCGGGATGGCGACGAACATCCCTCCACACAATCTCCGTGAGGTTGTCGCCGCGACTGTCCACCTTATCGAGAACCCGGACGCGACGACCGACGACCTCCTCAGTTTTGTGAAGGGTCCCGATTTCCCGCTCGGCGGCGTCGCATTCAACCAGTCGGATATCAAGCACGCGTACGGGAGCGGCAAGGGGCCGGTGGTGGTACGCGGCGAGGCGGAAATAGTGGATGACGGGAAGAAGGATACGAAGATCATCATTACCTCCATCCCGTACCGCGTGAATAAGAGCGAGCTCATCTCGCGCATCGCGGAATTGGTGCAGGATAAGAAGCTCGAAGGTATCCGCGACCTGCGCGACGAATCCACCTCGGACATCCGCGTCGTCGTCGAGCTGAAGGGCACCGCGCATCCGCAGGCGGTTCTCAACGCTTTGTATAAACACACCGAACTTGAGAGTACGTTTCATTACAATATGCTCGCGTTGGTGCAGGGCGTACCGGAGATGCTCTCGCTTTCGGGTATGCTCGGGCATTTCATCAAGCATCGCCAAGAGGTGGTGAAGCGTCGCACCGAGTACGACCTGCGGCAGGCCGAGGCGCGCGAGCACATCCTCCTCGGGCTCTGTAAGGCGCTCGACCATATCGACGAGGTCATCGCGGTCATCAAGAAAGCGGCGGATATCCCCGCCGCAAGTGCGGCACTCCAGAAGAAGTTCGGCTTCTCGCCGCTCCAGGCCGCCGCCATCCTCGAGATGCGCCTGTCGAAGCTCGCCGGACTCGAACGCAAGAAGCTCGAGGACGAGCTCTCGGAGGTGCAGGCACTCATCAAGCGGCTGAAAGAGATCCTCTCCTCGGCGAAGAAGATCCTCGCGGTCGTGAAGAAGGAGCTTGAAGAACTCGCAGAGAAGTATGGCGACGACCGTCGCACCCGAATCGTGAAGGGCGGCGTGCAGAACATCTCGGTCGAAGACCTCGTGCCGGACGAGGAGTCGATGCTTGTCTTGACCGAGGGTGGCTACGTGAAGCGCACGAACCCGAGCGAATACCGAAAGCAGAAGCGCGGCGGCGTGGGCGTCGTAGACATCGCGACCAAGGAGGAGGACATCGTGACGCACTTCCTCGTTACCTCAGCGCACAGCGACCTTCTCTTCTTCACGAACTTCGGCAAGGCGTACCAGATCAAGATGTACGAGATACCGGAGGGGAAGCGCGCGACCAAGGGGAAGAGCATTATGAATTTCCTCCCGCTCGCGGGCGACGAGTCGGTGACGAGCGTGCTCGCGGTGCCGAAGGGCGCGGCGCTCGACGCATCGTCCATCGTCTTTGTCACGCACGAGGGCGTGGTGAAGCGCGTTGCGGCGAAGAGCTTCGCGGACGTGCGCCGCTCGGGCATCATCGCCATCAATTTGAAGAAGGGCGACACGCTTGTCTCCGCGAATCTCGCCGGCGAGGGCGACACGGTCTCTATCGTTTCCGCGAAGGGGCAGTCCATCCGTTTTGATACCGAGGATGTGCGCGAGATGGGTCGCACCGCCGGCGGGGTGCGCGGCATGAGCGTGAAGAAGGGCGACCGCGTCGTCTCGGCGGAGGTGATTCCCGCAACCGCGAAGGACGCCTCGCTCCTCGTCATTATGAGCAAGGGCTACGGCAAGCGCACAAAGCTTTCCGAATACAAAGTGCAGGGCCGCGGCGGCTCGGGCATCAAGACCGCGGAGGTCACACCAAAGACCGGCGAGATCATCGGCGCGCGCGTCGTCTCCGGCGACCTCGCTGATGAAGAGCTCGTAGTGGTCTCGAAGAAAGGTCAGGTCATCCGCACCGGCGTCGCCGAGATATCGCTCCTCTCGCGCGCCACTCAGGGCGTCCGTATTATGAAGATGCGCGAGGGCGACAGCATCGCCAGCATGGTCGCGTTATAAAAAATATTTGTCCCCATTGCGCGGGAGGGGGAGCGGGCGTACCCTTTAAAAGGGCCGTTTCGAAGAACTTTTTAGGAGAACAGCCATGACAGCCGGTATGCTCGACCATATCATCATGCAGACGATCGCGACTGAACTCGGTCTCCCTGAGTCATCAAAATTCCCTTTTTTATTTGACTGCGCCGAGGGGATTGCGGAAGTGCGGTTGCCGGCGCCAGGCGCGAATTGGCTCGACTATCAGTTACCCCTTGAGACATCCGACGTCATCGGAAAAGGAGAAACGATCGACGAGGCACTCGCAGATGCATGCGTCAGCTACCGCATAGCAGCAAGGGATACGGTGCTTTCCGGGAGTCTCAATGCGAGCAGAAAAGTTATTTTGCAATGAACATTCAACGCGAAGGCCGCCCGGAGGAGCGGCCTTTCCATTTGTTGATTGTGCGGCTCGGGGAGGGGAGTGCGTGGTAGTTTATATATATGAGCGCGCATTTCAGTTCTCCGCACGAGAATGTACTCCAGCTTGGCCTGCGCGAAGGAATGAAGGTCGGCGACTTCGGCGCGGGCTCGGGTCATTATACGAAGGCGGCGGCGGCCATCGTCGGGCACGGAGGGAGGGTCTACGCGATCGACATACAGGAGGATGTGCTGAAGCACATCCGGCTGAATGCGCACATCCATCATCAGAACATCATCAACACCGTCTGGGGCGATATCGAGAAGCCGGGTGGCACGCATCTGCGCGACCAGTCGCTCGACGCGGTGATCCTCGCCAACACCTTCTTTCAGATCGAGAACCGTTTCGGGCTCTTGAAGGAGATGCAACGCGTACTGAAGTCGGGCGGCAAGCTTATGGTGGTGGATTGGGCGGGGAGCTACGGCGGCATAGGTCCAGCACCTGAGAAAGTCGTGTCCGAGCACGCGACCGAGGATTTCTTTATCAGCGGCGGCTTCCATAAGGTAAAATCATTCCGTGCCGGGCCGCACCACTACGGCATCATCTTCTCCTCACCATGAAAATCTCTCTCTTCCAGGGCATCCTCTTCGGCATATTCGGCATCGGCGCGCTCGTCGGTCTCTTCGTCTTCGCGACGTATACGAGCAACAACGACGGATCGGGGATGGTCGGCACGGTCGTCATCTGGGGGACACTGCCCGCCGAGCCTCTCCTGGCGATGCTTACCGCCGCCGCCCAGGCCGACACGACCCTGAAGAGCGTTTCGTACGAGCAGAAGAGTGCGGCAACACTGTCCGCCGACCTCGCTTCAGCGATCGCGACCGGCGCCGCGCCCGATCTCATCCTCGCGTCGCAAGAAGAGCTGCACGCGCTCGCGAAGTTCATCAGTCCGATACCTTTCGATACGCTCCCCCCGCGCACCTTCTCAGACACCTTCGCCGCCGCTGGGGAAGTCTTTATCGCGCCGGGCGGCGCCGGCTACTACGGACTGCCGTTCCTTATCGACCCGCTCGTCCTCTTCTCTAATCGTTCTATCCTCGCATCGAGCGGCATCGCGCGGCCTCCTGCGACCTGGGAGGCGCTGACCGGTCTCGTGCCGAATGTCGCCGTCTTCACTCCTTCGCGGCAGGTCACGCGCGGCCTTATCGCGCTCGGCACCTACGACAATGTCCATAACGCGCGCGGGATACTCTCCGCGCTCTTCCTCCAGCAGGGCGTCCCGCTCTCCGGGTACTCTGCGAACGGGAGTCTCGCCGCCACGCTCGGCGTGGCGGCGACAAGCGGCGTACCGCCCGGACCGGCAGTGCTCGGCTTCTACACCCAGTTCGCCGACCCTTCGAAGGTCTCGTACACCTGGAACGCCTCACTGCGGGATTCTCAACAGGCATTTCTCGCAGGCGACCTCGCACTCTATCTCGGGTACGCCTCTGAAGCGCGGTACCTGCGCGCCGCGAATCCGAATCTCAATTTCGATGTCTCGCCTCTGCCTCAGCCGGCGACCGCCTCGCTCAAGAGCGCGTACGGTCTCGTCTACGCGCTCCTGATCCCGCGCGGCGCGCCGAACGCCGCCGGCGCGTATCAGGCCGCCGCGCTTCTCACCGACCCTGCGCAACAGACGGCCGCCGCCGCCAACACAGGGCTCGCTCCTGCGACCCTGACCCAGCTCGCGGCGGCGCCTGCCGACCCCATATTCGCGGTCGCGTATGCCGAGGCCCTCTACACGAGAGGCTGGCTGTCCCCAGCGCCGGCCGATACGGACGCCGTTTTCTCGGGTATGATTGGGAGTGTGATAAGCGGCCGTTCGAATCTAGAAGCCGCGCTCGTCTCCGCCGAGCGCTCTTTAAGCTCGCTTCTTCAAAAATAATATGCGTATATCTGTCATCGCCATCTCCACCTTCTTTATGCTCGCCTCTACCGCTTTTGCCGGTACGCAGGCCGCGGGCGAGATATGTAATTATTCCAGCGATTGCATTTCAGGACTTTCGTGCGGTGGTAGCGGAACATGTCAAGCGACCCAAACGACCGGTATCAATACCTCTGGAACCCAAGTAACGGGCGTTAACACCTCTGGACAGAACGTCACTCTCATCAACCCACTTAAGGGCGGCGCCAGTATCGAATCGTTCCTGCGCAGTATCTTAGCGTTCGTCGTACGCATCGGCTCTATCATCGTCATCCTGATGCTCGTCCTTGTGGGCTACAAGTTCGTCACCGCACAGGGCGAGCCGGGGAAGATATCCGAGGCGCGGCAGATGCTTCTCTGGACCGTCGTTGGCGCGCTCATCCTGCTCGGCGCGCAGGCGATAGCCACGGGTATCGAGGCGACTATGCAGGCGCTCTCGACCGGGAGATGATATGACATTCGCTCAGTTCATCGGGAGTGGCAGTACCGGCATCATCGGCATCATCAACACCATCATCATCCCGCTCATCTTCGCGCTCGCGTTCCTCGTCTTCATCTGGGGCGTTTTGAAGTACTTCATCTTTAGTATCGGCGACGAGGGGAAGCGCAGCGAAGGGCGACAGTTCGTCCTCTGGGGCATCCTCGGGATGGTCGTGCTCCTCTCGGTCTGGGGATTCGTGAATATCGTGTTATCCACGCTCGGCATCGCGCCGCGCGCGTGATGTGTCATACTTGCCTTTATGTATACTCAAAACTACACCAATTTCTTCTGGGGAGGGACTTCGTTCGGTCCGGGGACGTTCGGCTGTTCCGGCACCGTCTGCGGCGTCGCGGACACCATCCTCTACCTTATTAACAACGTCGCGGTGCCGCTCCTCTTCGCTATCGCGTTCATCGTATTCCTCTACGGCATCGCCCGAGCCTACATCTTCTCGAGCGGCGAGCCGGAGGAGGTCCAAAAGGGCCACAAGCTCATCCTCTGGGGCCTTATCGCCTTCGCGGTGATGATATCCGTCTGGGGACTCGTCAACGTCGTCGCGAACACCTTCGGTCTCGGCGGCTACTACGCGCCAATCCTCCCAAGGTCATATTAATATTATGAAAACAATTTCCCGCTTCGCCACGATATTCGTCTTCGTAGCATCCTTCGCCACGCCTCTTTTCGCCGCCGCTCAATTCGCACTCCCCACAGATCCTTCTGCTCCGAACGTTACGCCCACCATCTCTGGGAGTGGCGGCATCGACCCGACCTATCTGCAGGGCTACAAGACCAGCATCATCGGCATCATCAACGGGATGCTCGTACCGGTGCTTGTCGCTATCGCGTTCATCACCTTCCTCTGGGGCGTCTACAAATATTTCATCCTCGGCGCGGACAGCGATACCGAACGCGCGACCGGGCGACAGTTCGTCCTTTGGGGCATTATCGGTTTCGTCGTGATCTTATCCGTATGGGCTCTGGTAAATATCGTCAGCGGGACGTTCGGCCTCCAGGTAGGCAATACTGCGCCGCGCCCGCCGACCATCTAATCGAAAGGTGATATCCACACGCCGCGCTGGAACAGCTTGACCGGACCTGCAGGAACGCTACAATTACTACGTTAATCACTTACCTACCCTATGAAAAAAGCTCTCGCCCTCACCACCGGAACAGTCGCCGCACTCGCCCTACCGCTCGTCTCTCTCGCTGCGGTCAACAATCTTTCGGACGTCGGTTCGTTCATTATCAATACTATCAACAACATCCTCGTGCCGGTGCTCTTCGCCGTCGCGTTCATCGTCTTCCTCTGGGGCGCGTTCAAGACGTTCATCGTGGGCGCCAACAACGAGGAGGTGAAGGAGAACGGCAAGAATCTCATGCTCTGGGGCCTTATCGGCTTCTTCGTGATGGTCTCTATCTGGGGCCTCGTGAACATCCTCACCGGCACCATCAGCTTCGGGAATGCCACCGGGCCGAGCGCTACGCCCAAGACCGGCGTCCAGATCGGCGGATAAATGGAAGTTCTCAACGCGTTTCTCGCGAAGGTTGTCGTGCAGATTGTTAATCCACTGATTCTGCTTCTCGCGGCGAGCGCGTTCGTCGTCTTCGTCTGGGGCATTTTCGAGTTCATTAAGGGGGCGGGGGACGAGGGGAAGCGGGAGGAGGGTCGCCGCGCGATTATGTGGGGCATCATCGGACTCGTTATCATCTTCGGCGCGTACGGCATCATCAACGTCGCGCTCGGCACATTCGGCATCGCGCCGATCACGAAAATCTCGCAGTAAATATATAAAAAGAAGAAGCCGTCCATTGCTGGACGGCTTGTGTGTGCATTGCGCACGAAAGAACTTCAGTTTGGTCGAACGAACTTGTACGTAACACTGTTCGGTTTCCCGGTCGTGTCGCGCACATACTGATACAGCATCGGACCGCTCCCGCACGGGTTTTGGGTATCTCCCACAATACCCTCGTGTCCATCTGTATAGACACAATGAGTGGTGAACCCGCTACCAGTAAAGGCTGCTGCGTAGCCGGGCGGTGCGCTGACACGAGGAGAATCACCGTTTGCCGGCATTGAGAGGATCGATTTTGCGAACCGTTCCCGCTCCTGCCGGCTACTCGTATCGCTCGTGGCCCAATTCCATATCGGGATTCCGAGAAATAAGAGAAGCATCGCCACCGCTGCGATAGTCTGCAGCGTTTTCGCCGCCGCTCCCAACGCTTCCGCGTTGAGTGCGATGAGGGCGATGACGATTCCCCAAAGGGCGAGGAGCCAGAGCCAGTGATCCCAGCTCCAGTCTCCCATCTGCGAGAACCGCAGTCCCGGGGTATAGAGACCCCAGAATATCCCCACACCGACGAGAAAGAGCAGGATGGACGGCCAGTATGGCGTGAGCCGTTCAAGCCGTCCTCCTCCGTTCGTCGCCGTTGCTGTAGCAGAAGTTCCAGAGGCCGTCCCAGTTTTTCGGTCCAGCTCCGCCTGCTCTCGGGCCATTTTTTTTGAATGTGGTCTTACTACGAGTCGAAGATAAATGACGACAAAGATTGTCAGAAGCAAGAGCGAGACTAACCCGCTCACAACTGAAAGCGCCGTGTCCATAATCAGTTTCCTCCTTTCGGAATGAACGGGCTGTTCGCCCAAATGATTCTGGCACCAGCACCACCAGCGTCCCGCATCGCATCGAGCTGGGCGAGCAACATACCCTCGTCGCCGTTCCTCTTAATGACTTCGAGCCGCTTAGAGAGAGCGGTAGCTTCCGCTTCGCCTATCCGTTCGATTACTTCCGCCTTCGCTTTTCCGTCGAGGACTGTCGCCTCAGCTTCTTGCTTGGCGACATAGGCTTTCGTAGCGGCTTCTTGATGCAGCACTTTCCCATCGCCAGAAAGCTCGATGGTCTGCAGGTCTGCCGTGCGTATGTCTACGCCATAGCGTCCCTTCAGACCTTTGAGACCATTACTGGTGAGTTCATCGTCAGGTAGAGTATCTTTCAGGGTAATGATTTTCTTCGAGAAATCGGATAGATCGGCAGAAATGAGTTTCTCGAATAGATGTTTCCCCACGAAGTCTCGTACGAGCCGATTGATTGCTGCCGTGATGCGATGCATCCAGTCTTCGCCACTGAACAGTGCACGATACGGATTGCGTATCGCGACCGTAACGAGCGTGAGCTCGTCCGTCGGCAGACGGTCTTCTGTTTCCGCCGAATCAGTCTTGATGGCATAGGTGAAATCGGCAACATAGATGAAATCGGTCGGCGCCGCTCGAGGAAAAATCTTTTCCTTACCTCCGCTCTCTCGGTCAGTGATTGTCTCATTCCACTCAAAGGAGTAGACATAGACACTATGTGACCACGGCAATCCGACCCAGTACAGACCGAGTTTCTTCAAGATCCACGGACGATCCTTGTCATAATACTCGTCATTCATTTGATCACCCAGGAAGCCTTTCTGATTGTGTCTCCCGTGATACAAGACTTCCCAGTCGGGGAATTCATGCCGGTATCCCGGCTTTGACGGACGATTGAGATGGTAGCCGTCGAAGGAAATGACGAACTGTTCGAACTGCTTGCCACGCATGATGGCTTTTACCGTCCCTTCTTTTACGGTGGTGAACAGGATGTTCTCCTGCGCAAGCCACTGGAGGAAGAAAGGGAAGCCAACGATGAGTACTACCACCAACAGCATTGTCGCGATGACATAGGTCATGATGTTTCTCCTTTGATGTATGGGCGGCGGAAAGAGCCGCTTTCTGGTATGCAGAATACACGAAACTATGGGAAAGTCAAGTGCTGGGGAGCGCGTACTCGCGCGAACCGATATTAGTCCGAGTGCTGGGGAGAGGACTCGAACCTCCAATGGGTTGCCCCGCTAGCTCCTAAGGCTAGTGCGTCTACCAATTTCGCCACCCCAGCGCTTCCAAAGCATACTATGTTCTGCTATATTTTTCTTTACGCACCTATATCTTCTCAAACTCGATATAGGCTGCTCGTTCGGACCGTAAGAATCCGAGGACGTATTCTTACATCCTCACTCGCACCTATAGCTCAGTTGGTAGAGCAGCTCCCTCTTAAGGAGACGGTCCCTGGTTCGAGCCCAGGTAGGTGCACTAAGTTTCTGTAGTACTAAACGTTTCTTTGTACCAAGGGTGGGACTCGAACCCACATGAGGGTTTTTAGGCCCTCTCAGGATTTTAAGTCCTGTGCGTCTACCATTCCGCCACCTTGGCAGTACTGGACATTCTACTCTAATTTCAAACGGGAGGCCCGGGAGGGATTGGTCAGGAGTCACTAACCGGATTGCTCCAGGCATTCGCAATCCGCTAAGTGCTCACGACCCTGGCTCGCCATCCTCGCTCCGCTCGGATATGGCTCCGCCTTTCAATTCCCGCCGTCGGATGCTGACGCATCCTCCTTGAGGCCCGGGCGGGAATTGAACCCGCGCATAACGGTTTTGCAGACCGTCGCGTTACCACTTCGCCACCGGGCCGTTCGTTGATGATACTACTTGACGCTCGGGTCGGGAAGCGATTGTTCGCCGTTATCGAGCATAAAGTCGACGCGCGGGAGGCGCAGTCGCGCGCGCGCCTTTAAGTGGTCCGAGAACGCCTCGCGCTGGCGCTCGAGGAATGCGAGTGCGGTGCGCGCTTTCTCGACAGGGAAGACGCTCACGAAGACCATGATGCGGTCACCGTGCGCGACGCTTTGCGCGCGGATGACGGTGATGAGCGATTCGCTCCCCGCTTCGCGCGAGATAAATTGTGCCGCTTCGCGCGCGACTATCTCAGCGGCCCGATTGCTTTGTTTGCGCGGTGAACGCGAGCGCCCATCGGGACGTGCTCCGTCGGACATTCTGTTTCGAACGGGATTCATACTTCGGTGACGGCGAAGGCGACGAGCTCGTCGCCGTAGGCCGCGTTCTCGCGCGCCTCAATCTCGGTGCCGAAGTCGCCCTCGGTCTTGATTTCTTTCACGTCCGCGCGCGCCTGCTGGAGGTTCTTAATGCTCCCGCGCGCGATTTCCTCGCCCTTACGCAGTATCTTCACGCGATTGCCGACCGTGAGGATACCGCTTATGTGGCGCGCGCCAAGCACCTGCTTCTTCGCGCTCGAAGAAAACGCTTTCAGCACCATCGCGCGCCCGAGCTCTTTCTCGGTCGCGAGAGCGGGCACGCATTCTTCGAGGAGTTTTACGACCTTCGCCGAGAGTTCATAAATGATAGAGAAGGTATCGATAGCGACCGTATCGCGTTCCGCGAGATCGCGTGCGATAGCATCTGTCCCGACGTTGAACGCGATGATGATGCCGCCCGAGGCTTTCGCGGTCTTCACATCGGTCTCCGAGACGTTGCCGACGCCCGAAGAGACGATACGGACGGCGGCGCGCTCGTGCGTTATCTTCGCGAGCTCGTGGATGATCGCGTCGACCGAGCCGGCGACGTCCGCCTTCACGATGATCGGGAGTTCGGTGATGCCCTCGACGGCGGCGCTGCGCTCGGGAGTAGCCGCTAGTTCTTTTGCGTTCTCCTTCGCGAGCGCCTCCGCTTCTTTCTTGCTCTGCACAATGCTGAAAAGGGAGCCGGCGGCCGGCAGTTTGCTGAAGCCGGAAATGCGCACCGGCTCAGAGGGTCCCGCCCGCTCGACGCGCGTGCCGCGGAAGTCCTCGATGAAGCGGATGGGAGCGTAGGCGTCGCCCGCGACGACGAAGCCGTCCTTCGCGAGCGAACCGTCCTTCACGATAAGCGTCGCCGAGGCGCCGCGCTTCGGGTCCTGCGTCGACTCGAGCACGAAGCCGGTGGCGCTCGCCTCGGGATCGGCAGTGAGCTCGGCGAGGTCGGAGGCGAGGAGGACAAGGTCGAGCAGTTCAGGAATACCTTCGCCGGTCTTCGAAGAGACGGGTGCATAGGCGATATCGCCGCCGAGGCCTTCGATGAATATCTCGTGTTCAAGAAGGGAGTTCTTCGCGCGCTCGATATCCGCATTGTTCTTATCGATCTTCGTTATCGCGATGAGGTACGGGATGCCCGCCTCCTTGATGGCGGCGAGCGCGTCGAGCGTCTGCGGCATCACGCCCTCGTCCGCGGCAACGACGAGGACAGCAATGTCAGCCGCCGCCGCGCCGCGGGTGCGGAGCGCCTTGAATGCTTCGTGGCCAGGCGTATCCAGGAAGGTGACGTGCCGCCCGCCGTGCTCGGCGATGTATGCCGCGACGTGCTGGGTGATGCCGCCCGCTTCTCCCGCGACGACAGTCGCCTTCCGGATGTAATCCAGAAGGGAAGACTTGCCGTGGTCTATGTGGCCCATCACCGCAATGACGGGCGGTCGTGATTCCCGCGCCATAATGGCTCTATTTCATCACAAAAATGACCATATTGCAATTGTGCCGTCCGTATAAAAGCAACGCCGGCGTACTGCCGGCGAGGTATAAGGTGCTTCATTCGAGTATCCACCGTATGACCCTCTCGAACGTTATCCTCTGGATCGGGGCCATCTCGGATACCGGAACGTCGCAGAACGGGAATATCTTGACGGTATCCTCGTCGCGCGGTGCGAATCGCGCGAAGTCGGCGAGCCCCGCATAGCCGTAGAACATACCTATCGGCCGATGCATTGCGACAATGCGCTTGATCCTGACGCTGAGACCGGTCCTTTCTCGAGCGATGCGGATAACGGTATTTTTTGCCGCCGCGCCGCGGTCGCACGCGCAGTCCGTACCGAGATCTTCGTCGCGGATGCGGTCTCCAGGGAATCTCCAGAGCCCCGTCCTCCGACTCCTGATGAGGATCAAATCGGAGGTGTTTTCGCCAATTATGACGGCAATAGCGGTGTCGTGTTTGTCTTCGGGCACAGTTGGTTCCATTGCTGGCTCCTGTTGTGGTTTGTCCGCGGATAGTTCTACCACGGCTGAGCCGGAAAGTCGAAAGCGCCGCCTCGGACGGCGCGTCGTGTAGAATGGACGGATGCTGTGGAAACGAAGGACGTATCTCGACTGCGCCGCGGGCGTGAGTGGCAACCCGTCGTCGCCGCACGAAGAGGGAAGGAAGGAGAGAGAGACACTCGAAGATGCGCGGAAGGACATTGCGAGACTGCTTGAGGTGCAAACCGATGATGTCATCTTCACAAGCGGCGCGACGGAGGCCAACGCGCTTGCGATCCTAGGGCACGTGCGCGCGCTCCGCGCGTCCGGCAGGACTATGCACGTGTTGTATCTGCCGAGCGCGCACGCCTCGGTCGTTGAGAATGCGAAACTGCTTGCAACGGAGGGAGTTTCGGTCGAACCGTTGCCGATCAGGGAGTATCGCATCGATATCGAAGCGCTCGCGAAGATGCTCCGTCCCGATACCGTCCTCGTTTCGATGGACGCGGTCTGCGGCGAGACGGGCGTGGTGTGGAATACGCGAGAGGTCGCTGACGTATTGAAGAAATCCCGCGCGCACGCGCCGGTGCTCCACGTTGACGCGAGCCAGGCGCCCTTCACCGAGAAGATGACTCGCGCGCATTTCGGCGCGGATATGCTCACGCTCGATGCGTCGAAGGTCTGCGCCGCGCGCGGCATCGGCGCGCTCGTTGCGCACCGCACGATACCGCTCGTACCGCTCTACGGCGGCGGCAGGCAGGAGCGGGGGCTCCGCTCCGGGAGCGAGGCGCCGGAGCTTGCGCGAGAGTTCGCGGCGGCGCTCGCCGCCGCCGCTCTCGGCCGCGAAGCATTCCGCGCCAGAGCAGAAAAGGAGCGAGAGCGGCTTATTGCGGCTGTGACAGCGACAGTGCCGAACGTACATATAAATGAAGCGCGCGCCCAGGCGCCGAATATCCTCAATCTCTCGCTCCCGGGCCGCGACACCGATTACCTCGTCGCGCTCCTTGATGATGCGGGATTCGCCGTCTCCACGCGGAGCGCCTGCGAGACCGATTCCGAGGAGGGTTCGCGCGCTGTTCTTGTCCTTACCGGAGATGCCGAGAGCGCCCGTGCGACCCTCCGTGTCTCGTGGGGACCGGACACGCGCCCGCGCGAACTGGCTCTTTTCGCATCGGCGCTCGCGCGTGCGGTCGCGTTTATTGACAGCAACGGTCAAGGGTAGCATCATACTCATATGAACATAGAGGAACTCTCCAAATCTCAGCTCATACTGCTCACGATCCTCGTGAACTTCGTGACCTCGGTCGCGACCGGCATCCTCACGGTCTCGCTCCTCGATCACGCACCGGCCTTTGTGACCCAGACCGTGAATCGCGTCGTCGAACGCACCATCGAAACGGTCGCGGCGGCGGCGCCCGCGGCGATCGTCCAGGCTCCCGCGCCGTCGAATCAAGACCTCGTCACTGCGGCGATCGGGGCGGACGCGACGCGCGCCGTCGCCATCTATGCCGCGGAGACCGGCACCTCAACGCCGGCGATCACGGTCGGCACCTATATCCCGAAGGCGCGCGCTATCGCGACTGCGGCGCTCGATGTCCTGCCGAAGGAGGTCCTTATTGAATTTACGGACGGCTCTTCAATTCCCGCATCCCTCGCGCACGAAGGCAACGGCATCGCGATCTACGGGTTCTCAGATACCGTAGCATTGCCGAAAGTCGCTTCGCCAATCCTTGTTGCGGCGAGCGACCTGCGTCTCGGCGAGACAGCGCTTGCGCTCACCGCCGACGGCTCCGCCGCGACCGGCATCGTGGCGCGCGTGAGCGCCAAGGGCATCTACACCACACTGCCGGACATCGGCGCGGGAAGCGCCGTGGTCAATCTCTCGGGCAATCTCATTGGCATCGGCGCGGGCGCCGCCCCCGGATTCCTTATCAGCGCGGATAAGATAACCGCACTTCTCACCGCGACCTCAACGAGTCCGACGAGTTCACCGCAAGCGGCTGGAACCCCGACCGCCACCGCGGGGTAATATTTTCCAAACGCATGCCTCCATTCAATAATTTCACTACCAAAGCCAAAGAAGCCGTGCGCCGCGCGCACGAGCTCGCGATAGAGCGGGGACAGAATCATGTCTCGCCACTCCACCTGCTTGCCGCTCTCGTGCTTCAGGAGGAGTCGCTGGTGTTCTCGATGCTCGACCGTATGGAGATCGACACCACTATGCTCGCCGACGCCGTTCTCGAACACCTCGAGGCCCCCGAGAGCGCCTCGGTGCTCTCTCCTTCGTACCAGATTTATCTCACGCCGGACCTCGCCCAGGCGCTCGAAGCGTCGGGAAAGATCGCGGCGCGCATGAACGACACCTTCGTCGGCACCGAGCATCTCTTCCTCGCGGTGCTTGAGCATCCGGGCCCCGCCACCGACCTCCTCGCGCGCTTCTCGATCGGGCGTGATGCGGCACTCGCACTCCTCAAGGAACTGAAGAGCTCGAAGGACGGCCAGACCGCGGAACCGAAGCGCTTTCGCGCACTCGCGAAATACGCCCGCAATCTCACCAAGCTCGCCGCGGAGAACAAGCTCGATCCGGTCATCGGCCGCGACATCGAGATAAATAGGGTCATCCAGATACTCGCTCGCCGCACCAAGAACAATCCGGTGCTCATCGGCGAAGCCGGCGTGGGGAAGACCGCCATCGCGGAAGGGCTTGCCGCGCGTATGGCGACGAACGATGTTCCTGAGTCGCTGAAGGGCAAGGAGCTTCTCTCGCTCGACCTCGGGCTTATGATCGCCGGCACTAAGTACCGCGGCGAGTTCGAGGAACGGATGAAGAACGTGATGAAGGAGGTCGAGCGCGCGGAAGGGAAGGTCATCCTCTTCGTCGATGAGCTCCACACGCTTGTCGGCGCCGGAGGCGCCGAGGGCTCCCTTGATGCGTCGAATATGCTGAAGCCCGCGCTCAGCCGCGGCGAGATCCGAGTCATCGGTGCGACCACGCTCAAGGAGTATCAGAAATATATCGAGAAGGACGCCGCGCTCACGCGCCGCTTCCAGTCCGTGTTTGTAAGCGAACCATCAGTCGAAGACGGTATCGCCATCCTGCGAGGGCTCCGCGACAAGTACGAGCTCTTCCACGGCGTGCGCATCACTGACGGCGCTATCGTCGCCGCCGTCGAGCTCTCCAGCCGCTATATCAGCGATCGGTTCCTGCCGGACAAAGCCATCGACCTTATCGACGAGGCCGCGAGCGGGCTCCGTATCGCGCTCGAGAATAAACCGCCGCTCCTCGAGGAGACTGACCGCAAGATCCGCCGGCTGGAGATCGAGCGGCAGGCGCTCCAGAAGGATCTTGAGGGCGAGCGCGCAAAGGAGATAAAGGATCGCATCAAGGACATCGACAAGGAGGTCGCCGACCTCCGCGAGAAGACGAGCGAGCTCGAGCTCAAATGGAAGAACGAGAAGGAGATGTTGACCGGCATCCGCGCCGCGAAAACCGAACTCGAGACGCTCAAGATGCAGGCGGACAACGCCGAAATGGCGGCCGACCTCGGTACGGTCGCGGAGATCCGGTACGGCAAGATCCCTCATATTCAGAAAGACTTGGAGACGAAGCTGAAGCGCCTGAAGACGCTTCAGAAGTCGCGTCGCGTGTTGAACGAAGAGGTCGCCGAGCAGGATATCGCGGCGGTGGTCTCCCGCTGGACCGGCATACCGGTCGCGCGGATGCTCGAAGAGGAAGCGTCGAAGCTCTCTCGGATGGAGGATTCTCTGAAAGCGAGCATCATCGGCCAGGATGCCGCAGTGAAGAAGGTCACGGACGCGGTGAAGCGCTCGCGCGTCGGCATCTCTGACCCGAATCGTCCGATAGGCTCGTTCCTCTTCCTCGGGCCCACGGGAGTGGGGAAGACCGAGCTTTCCAAGAAGCTCGCGGAATTTATGTTCAACGACCCCGACGCTCTCGTGCGCGTCGATATGAGCGAATTTATGGAGAAGCACTCGGTAGCGAAGCTCATCGGCGCCCCGCCGGGTTACGTCGGCTACGAGGAGTCCGGGACCTTGACCGAGCGCATCCGGCATCGTCCGTACGCGGTGGTGCTCTTCGACGAGATCGAGAAGGCGCATCCGGAAGTGTTCAACATCCTGCTCCAAGTGTTGGACTCGGGACACCTTACCGACGGCAAGGGGCGCAAGGTCAATTTCAAAAATACGATTATCGTGCTGACTTCAAACATCGGCGGCGAGTTCATCGACCGGCTCGCGCACATCGGCTTCGGCACCGCGGACGCGACCGAGGCGACCCGCTACGAGGAGACGAAGGAGAAGGTGATGGACGCGCTCAAGGAGCACTTCCGTCCCGAGTTCCTCAACCGGCTCGACGACATTATCATCTTCGACGTGCTCGCGAAGGAGGCGCTCGCGAAGATCGTCGATACGCAAGTCGAGGAGGTGATGAGGCGGCTCACGCACAAGCGCATCGCGCTCGCGATAGCGCCCGAGGTACACACCTGGCTCGCGGAAAAGGGCTACAACCCGCAGTACGGCGCGCGTCCCCTGCGGCGCACCATCCAGGACACGATACTCACCCCTCTCGCCTCGCTAATGGTTGACCAGGGCGTCATGGAGGGCGGCACGGTGACCATCTCCATCAAAAACGACAAGCCACACTTCGAGGTAAGCAAGAAGCGTTTGTCTCGAGCGAAGTCGAAGGGCTCAAAGGAATCGACGGTTGCCTAAACACGGCCTCTCTGCTACATTTTCTGTATGTCACAAGACCGCCTGCTCAGGCTCAAGTCCACGAAGTCCAGCCACGTCGTCTGGACCCGTAAGAATAAGAAGAGCGTCGAACGCAAAATCGAGCTTATGAAGTTCGACCCGACGCTTCGAAAGCGCGTCCTTTTTAAAGAGACAAAAAAATAGAGGATATACGCGACGCCAAACGGCTCAGACCACGTCTGAGCCGTTTGTTTATTTTATGGCGGCGGGCCCACCAGGAATCGGACCTGGGCTGTCGGTTTTGGAGACCGATGTACTACCATTATACGATGGACCCGAAGTGAGGAAGAAATGAATGAGTGTCCTCAATCATTCTTTCTCTCCGAACGAGGGTCCATATGCCTACATATGGACCCGTGTGTGCACGATAGCAGATAGACGGGTGGGGGAAAAGCCGCCCCGAGTCGGCCGAGGGGCGGTATGATGGGGATATGCGTTTTAGAGCACCTCTGTTCGCGCTTCTGCTTGTCGCAGGTT
Source organism: Minisyncoccota bacterium (assembly GCA_041660025.1). GTDB lineage: Bacteria > Patescibacteriota > Minisyncoccia > Phycocordibacterales > Phycocordibacteraceae > C7867-001. The sequence goes on from JBAZXD010000001.1 coordinate 222,408, forward strand.
CGCTCGCGTTGCCGCTTGCCGCGCACGCGGCGATACCGTTCCTCGGCCCCATTATCCCAGAAGATGTTAATCGATGCGCGGCAGGCTGGGGTATGGTGATGATCGTCATCAACAACATCATCAGTTTCCTTATCACGATCGCCATCATCTTCGTCGCGCCTTTAATGATCGCCTGGTCCGGCTTCCTCTTCGTGGTGAATCCGGTAAACGCGGCCGGGAAAGAACAGGCGAAGAAGATCCTGACCAGCACCGTCGTCGGCATCGTTATCGCGCTCGCCGGCTGGCTCATCGTCGATGCGATCATGGCGGTACTCTACAACCCAGCCACCGTCGGACAAACCTGGTCGCAACTCGTGACCTCGGGCGGCGCGAAGCTCTGCCTTCCACTTGCCGGGAGCTTGAAGCAGGTTCCCGGGCTTCCAAGCGTCACTATTCCCGGGGTAGCGAGCAAATTCACTTTTGATCCTGGGATAGATGCACAGGTGCCTACCGCATCAGGTCCGCTCGCCACGCTATTGTCCTGTATGGTCGATAAGGTACCGGCAGGCGTGGGCAGGATCTCTTCCATTTCAGATAGCCTGATCATAAAAGGCCAGAAAACGTTTGCACAATGTGCAACTGGCGGATGTCAGCACTCAGCCAATTCCTGCCATTATGGAGGAAGGTCTTGTATCGGTAGCTCCTATGCGGTTGATTTCGGTGATGAACAGAATATGTCAGTGCTGACAGCCGCCGCTCAGGCGTGCGGCGGGGCAACGCTCAATGAAGGAACACATTTACATGTGAGCGTTGGCGCGGCAAGTGGTTGCGGTTGTGGGATTTAGGACATCGGATGTCCTAATTTGCGGAGCCAGGCTTTCTGGCGGCGGGCATACTGCCAGAGTTTCGCCGAGAGAGTGGGGAGAAGCGAATCCTCGGTGCGCTCGCCACGCAGGAATTCGCCCACGATTTTATATTCGAGACCTAATTCATTCAATCGAGCGTCGCCGACTTCCTCGCGTACTCGCCGCACTTCTTCGACGAGGCTCCGTTCATGCGCGCTCGCGAGGCGCGCATCGATCCGCGCGCGCAGTTCCTCGCGCGGCGGGTCAATGACGATCCACTCGACGTCATATGCCGGCGCGGACTGCGTCCGCGTCGGCACTTTTCCCTTTGCTTCAATAATCTCCAACGCGCGAATGAGCCGGCGGCGGTTCTGCGGATCGAGTTCCGCGGCGCGGCGCGCGTCCGCAGAGCGGACGCGCGCATAGAGTTCTTCAGTGGGGAGCTTTTCAAGCTCCGCGCGCAATGCCGGATTCGCATCAGTTCCCATCGGGAGACCGGAGAGAAGCGCGTCGAAGTAGAAGTGCGTCCCGCCGACGAGTATCGGGAGCTTCCCGCGTTCGGTGATTTCTCGTATCAGGCGGGTCGCGTCGATAACGAATTCGCCTGCAGAATACTTTTCTCCCGGCTCGCGAATATCGATAAGGTGGTGGGGTACGTCGCGCATTTCCTCATTGGTTATTTTCTCAGTACCGATGTCGAGCCCGCGATAGACCTGTCGCGAGTCGACTGAGACAATCTCGCCACCGCGCGCAAGCGCCTCGGCGACCGCGCGGGAAGATTTGCCCGAGGCGGTAGGCCCCACGATGCAGAGGATTTGTCTTCGCATTATCCGCGATGGTATCATAGCCGTAACGTAATCAATACAATTATGAAAGAAACCAAGAGCAACTATTGCGAGCATTGCGGCGAGTTCCATGACGCGCCGCACGATTATGTCTCACAGGTGAAGGTGGGCGAGACTGTACCCGATTTCGAATTCGAGACGTATCACGATGGAGAAATAAAGACGATGAGTCTCTCGAAGCTGCGCGGGAAGTGGGCGGTCATCGTGTTCTATCCAGCGGACTTCACCTTTATCTGTCCGACCGAGCTTGAGGAACTCGCGAAGCTCTATCCGAAGTTCCAGGCCGCAAACGCCGAAATTATCTCGGTTTCCTCCGACACCGTCTTTACCCATAAAGCGTGGCACAACGCTTCTCCGGCGATTAAAGAAATCAAGTATCCGATGGCGGCCGACCCGTCGGGGAAGCTATCGTACGCCTTCGGTGTTCTTATCGAAGGCGGCGAAGCAGTACTTACGCCAGACGAAGGTCTCGCGCTCCGCGGCACGTTTATCATCGACCCGGCCGGCATCCTGCGCTCGATGGAGGTGAACGATAACTCCATCGGCCGCAAGGGCGTCGAGACATTCCGGAAACTCCAAGCGGCACAATACGTTGAGACGCACAAGGGCCAGGTCTGTCCCGCTTCGTGGGAGCCTGGTTCCGATACACTCGAACCGGGCTTGGACCTGGTAGGGAAGTTATAAGGATAGAACAAAAAGATAAACGGGTCGCCAGGGGCGACCCGTTTAGTGATGCAGGCCCCTTTCAGGGACTTGATGCGATTCTGACGTACATACAGAGGCTCAGAATGACGCTAAAAGTATTGAGGAAAACGTCAAGCCTCGAGCCCCCGTCGATCGCGAAGATTCCAGCAAGACACCCAAATACTGCGAACGTGGTGAGAAGAAAACGCCGCAACATGACATTCTCCCGAGTTGGCAAGACAAGATTGTCTGAAAATATCTATACCACAATGTATGAAATGATGCAAAATATGTGCTAATCTGCAAACGAAGCCGGGGTGGCGGAATTGGTAGACGCGATGGATTCAAGACCCATTGTCGCAAGACGTGAGAGTTCGAGTCTCTCCCCCGGCACATATGTTAAAATCTGTTGCATGAACGATGATGCGCGCTACGTGCCGACCAAGTACGACTCGGTCTTCTGGATCGAGGTCGACCGGATCGTGCCGAACCCGTACCAGCCACGCAAAGAATTCAGCGAAGAAGGGCTGAAGTCGCTCGCGGAGAGCATCCGCCAGTACGGCGTGCTCCAGCCGCTCGTAGTGAGCCGCACCGACGTCGAGAAGGAGAGCGGGCTTGAGAGCGTGTACGAGCTCATCGCGGGCGAGCGGCGGCTCCGTGCGAGCAAGCTCGCGGGGCTGAAGCAGATACCGGTCGTCATCCGTTCGGGCGAGAGCAATCTCACCAAGCTCGAGCTCGCTATCATCGAGAACCTCCAGCGAGAAGATCTCAACGCCATCGACCGCGCGAAGGCGCTCCAGAAACTTATCGACGAGTTCGGCATCTCGCACGCCGAATGCGCCGCAAAGATCGGCAAGAGCCGCGAATACGTCTCCAACTCGCTCCGCCTCCTCTCCTTGCCCGAGCATATGCAGAGCGCCATCGTGGGGAGAGAGATAAGCGAGGGGCACGCACGCCCCCTGATGGCGCTCAACGACCGCCCGGAGGAGCGCGAGACTCTCTTCAAGGAGATTATCCTGAAGCGACTTCCGGTCCGCGCCGCCGAGCGCATCGCGCGCTCCATCGCGCAGGAGCGCGTGCACAAATATCACCGTAAGTCCGCCGAGATGGTCGAGCTCGAGAAGTCGCTTACCGAGACCTTAGGCACGCGCGTCATTATCGAGACGAACGCGGAGGGCGGCTGTCTCCGCATAGACTTCTTCTCGCCCGACGACCTTCAACAGCTGGTCGCCGCGCTCGCCGCGCAACAAGAAGCCCAAAATGCTGCTGCAGTTTCTACACAACTGTTTCCCAACACGACTCAGCTTTCGAATGATCCCGTTCCTCCTGCCGCGCCCGAAGAATTTGATGATGGGCTCTACTCGGTAAGCGGGTTTACAGTGTAAACCGCTTTCTCCCTGCACTCGTTCGGGAAAATGAAATAAGAATTTCTTTTCCGCTCACTCGCTTGGTAGTGAGCAACTTTTCAGTCTAAATTATTTCCTATTCGCGTGCCGGTGGTTGTGGCGCCGGGAAGGCTTGTTCGGTTCGGTCATCCCGAGCGCGCTGCGGATATGCCGGCGCGCGAGCGAGGTGCGGGCGAAGTCGAGCCACTTCGGCGAAGGGTGCGCGGAGTCGCGCCGTACGATCTCGACGACATCGCCGTTGCCGAGCGTCGTTTCGAAGGAGACCAGTTTGCCGTTCACCTTCGCTCCCTGGAGGTGGTCGCCAAGGTCGCTGTGTATCGCGTAGGCGAAGTCGATCGGCGTTGATTCCGCCGGCAGGTCGATAACGTCGCCCTTCGGGGTGAAGACGAACACGCGATGCGAGAAGAAGTCCTCCTTCAGTCCCTCGACGAACTCTTTTGATCCGGCGACCTCCGTATGCGCGTCGGCGAGCTCCGCGAGCCAGGGCGGCACCTTCGTCACGCCGCGCGTCTGACCCTCGCCCTCTTTCTTGGTGATTTTCATCAGCGAGGGGATAAGCGAGCGGACCCAGGAGAAGGAGAGCGAGGAGAATCTGCTTTTCTGGACGCCTTTTTCAAGCTTCTCCACCCCTTTCCCCAGCTGTTTATAGGACATATGCGAGGCGATACCGAACATCGCGTGCCGGTGCATCTCTTCGGTGCGGATTTGTATCTCGACGATGCCCGCCTCCGGCGTCACCACCGTCGTGTGGAGCGACTGATACCCATTGGGTTTCGGGAAGGCGATGTAGTCCTTGAATTCACCCGGCAAGGGGCGGTAGAGCGCGTGCACGATGCCGAGTGTCGTGTAGCAGTCCTCGATCGTCGGAACGATGAGGCGCAAGGCGGCGATGTCGTGAATGAGCGTGATATCGTCGTTCTTGCGCTCCAGCTTCTTGTGCAGGCTCCAGAGTCCTTTCATCCGGATGTCACTGCGGAATGCGGTCATACCCTTCGTCCCGAGTTCGCGCAGGATATCCTTTTGTACCTTCGCGAGCCCGCTTTCGGTCTCCTGCGTTTTCAATTTGCGCACCTCGGCGGTGTGCCGCGCCGCATCAGGATCGACGAACGGGAAGGCGAGGTCCTCGAGATCGCGCTTCATCTTACCCATACCGAGGCGATCGGCGATGGGAGCGTATATCTCGAGTGTCTCGAGCGCGATGCGCCCGCGCTTGTGCGCGGGCACGTGTTCCAAGGTCTGCATATTGTGATAGCGGTCGGCGAGCTTCACGATGAGTACGCGAATGTCGCTTGCGGTGGCGACGAGAAGCCGGCGCAATGATTCGGCATGCCGCTCGGCGCCGCGATACTTGTGCGTGCCGAGTTTCGTCACGCCGTCGACGATGAAGAGGAGCTCCTCTCCGAATTCTTTTTCCATCTCCTCGCGCGAAACGCGGCCGTCCTCCACGGCGTCGTGCAGGAGTCCCGCGGCGATGGTCGTCGCATCCATACCGTATTCGGCGAGTACCTTCGCGGTCGCCGCCGCGTGAATGAAATATGGTTCGCCCGAGTAGCGGGTCTGGCCTTCGTGTGCCTTCTTCGAGTATTCGTATGCTTTCCCCACGAAGGCGATATCCTCCGGCGTCGCCCCCGACATCTCGCCAATAATCTCCTTGACGGTCGTCATAGGCGTCTACTATACACCCGTGATTTATTTCTGTCTCAAAAGTGTTTTGAATTCTAAATTTTCCTTCGCATCTCGATAACCGAGCGCAAACGATTTCATAAGTTTCGTGGAACTGTTGCCCAGAAGGCTAATGGGAAGAGTTTGAGGGCACATCCAAATAATGTCTCGAGAACGCTCCGTGAGGGACGGATACCCTTTAGCTTCTCGTTCTTTCTCTTCGGCGATGAGGGTTCTCATGGTAGCCGGAAGTAGCAATGCGTAGAGAGCAAACAAAATCGATGACCGCCCGAATTCATTATTTATTACAATGACCTTATCAGCTCCGAGAAAAAATGCCTGCTCAATTGAGCCATGAACACTCATACATCTTGATGCGTCTCGATAACGTCTATCTTTAATTTTCACGTCATGATTGAAAATGATTGGCATTGCTTTAGTTGCTCGCAGTAACTCAAAGATATCGGCTTCATGTCTGTCAAGGAACCATATTGTGCCGTCATCCATACTAAATACAGAAACGAGAAATCGTGTCTTTGAATTTTCAAGCCGTGTCGTGTCAAGCGGATCTATTTTCTTGAACACTGAATCAATGAGCCAGTCCACATTGCAAATGTTCCAAAATCGTAGAATCCAGATGAACTGTTTCGATGTCAGGATATTTGTCCAGATATTTCGAATCGAATCATATTGTCCAGCGAGATAGTATGCGAGTGACCCGGCACTCCCTGAGTTTCCGATGACAAGATATGGCTCAGTAAAGCCATATTCGCGTGCAAGAGCCACGAGCGCACCCGCCGAGTAAGAGCATCGCATACCACCCCCGGAACACACGATGGCAATTTTCTGCGACGACATAGGAAACTACTTCAGATACTCGGCGGCGTCGAGAGGAGTGAGAGCGTCGGGGTTGGTTGTAGAGGGCAGGTAGATGCGGCGGAGGCCCTTTTTGAGGAAGAGTCCTTGTTTAGATTTATAGAGTACGAGATTCTTGCCGGTGCGTGGGTGCTTGCCGATCTCTTTTACTATCTCAACACCTTTCGGCGGCTGTTTCGGCACAGCGAGGAGCGCGAGTGCCGCGTCGAGCGTGATGGTGTAGGGGTCACCGACGGCGGCTTTGAGCGAGCGGAATTCGCCGTCGCTCCCGACGTAGGGCCCGAAGCGTCCGGTGTTTGAGAACACCGCTTTGCCGGTCGAAGGATGATTCCCTAGCTCGCGTGGGAGCGAGAGATACCGGAGCGCATCGGCGAGCGTGACCTGCGCCAGGTCGGTGCCGGCAGGGATGCTCGCGCGCTTTGCGGCTATCTTCGGTCGTCCGCGGCCTTTCTTCGCCGTCTTCTTTTTTCCTTTTGTATCCTCTCCATTTTCTATTTTCTCTTCTCCTTTCTCTTCAGCGAGCGCCATCTCCACATACGGCCCGAAGCGTCCGGTTTTTATAAAAATGGGCGTGCCTGTTTTCGGATCATTCCCGATAGGCACATCGTTCTTAAGTTCTGTGCCATCCTCCATACGCGCGCCGAGACAGTCGGGGTACTTCTTACAGCTCATAAATACGCCACCGCGTCCGAGCTTGAATTCCATCGGGCTTCCGCAGAGGGGGCAAGGGAATTCGCTCGATGCGTCGCCGAGCGAGGTCGCCTTCGGGAGTTTATCTTTCGCGTGCACCGCCTTCTCGAACGGGCCATAGAAGGCGGTGAGCGTTTCGGTATAGCCACGCTCGCCACGCGCTATCTCGTCGAGCTCGTTCTCCATCTCTGCGGTGAAGGTGTCGCTCACGTACTCAGGGAAGTGTTCTTCGAGCCAGCCCGAGACGACCATGCCGGTGGCGGTCGGCTTCAGCGCGCGAGCGAGCTTCTCGACATAGCCGCGGTCCTGAATAGTTTTCATAATGGAGGCATACGTCGACGGGCGTCCGATACCGCGCTTCTCGAGCTCTTTGATAAGACCCGCTTCGGTGTAGCGATTGGGCGGCTCGGTCTGCTTCTCCTCTGCCGCGAGCGAGAGGAGTGCGAGCGCGTCGCCCTGAGCGAGCTTCGGCAGTTCGACATCCTCGCCTCGCGCAGTCGTGTCGAGCGCGAGCCAACCGGGGAAGAGCATACGCGAACCATTCGCGGTAAAGAGAGGGATACTGGCATCAGCTTTTGCCGCAACATTCGTGCGCATTATGCGCGCCGCGCTCATCTGTGAAGCGAGCGCGCGCGTACGGATAAGCTCATAGAGTGCCACTTCGTCTGGCATCGCTCCCGCGCGTGCGTGGTTCGGGTCCGTTGGTCGGACGGCCTCGTGTGCCTCCTGCGCATTCTTGCTGGTGGTCTTGTACACGCGCGTCTGGAGATATTCCTTGCCGAATTGTTTTTCGATGACGCCCGCCATCTTCGCCACCGCTTCCGCGCCGAGGTTTACCGAGTCGGTACGCATATAGGTAATATGGCCGGCTTCGTAGAGCTTCTGCGCCGCACGCATCGTGCGGGAGGGAGCGAAGCCGAGGCGGGTCGACGCCGTCTGTTGGAGGGTCGAGGTGGTAAAGGGCGGACGGGGATTACGTTCTTCGGATTTTTCAGTAATAGAAGCAACGCTCCACTTCGCGCTCCTGCCGGCCTGTACGATGCGCTCCGCTTCCTCTTTCGTCGCAGGTTCCTCGACGCAGGTCGTCGAGATCTCGCCCGTCTTTGATTTAAATAATGCCGAGAGCACGAAATACGTGACGGGTATGAATGCCTGTATCTCGCGCTCGCGCTCCGCGAGGATGCGGAGCGCGGGCGACTGCACCCGGCCTGCCGAGAGTCCGTAGCGCACTTTCTTCCAGATGAGGCCGGGGAGGTCGTAGCCTACGATGCGGTCGAGGACGCGCCGCGCTTCTTGCGCGCGGCGCAAATTCTCATCAATCAGTCGTGGATGCGCCAGCGCTTCCTCGACCGCCTCCTTAGTGATCTCGTGGAACACGACGCGCTTCGGCTTTTTCAACCCCGCAACCTCTTTAATATGCCAGGCGATCGCCTCGCCCTCGCGGTCGGGGTCGGTCGCGAGATATATCTCATCCGCCTTCGCCGCCGCGCGCTCTATCTTCTCTATCACTTCGCGCTTCTCGGCGGGGATGACGTAGCGCGGGATAAAGCCGCCCTCGATATCGACGGCGTCCTTGTTGCTCTTCGGCAAGTCGCGCACGTGCCCGACCGAGGCGAGGACGGTGTAGTCCTTGCCGAGGTAGTGTCCTATAGTTCTCGCCTTGGTCGGCGATTCGACAATGAGTAATCGTTTAGCCACGTTCTAACTCATAGCGCGCATACCTATATATGGTCAAGGGGAGCTATGCGATTTCCACACGGATCGGATGATGATCGGAGCCGATGCGGTCCGGAAGAACCTCCGCATTTTTTATGGTGAACGAATGGGAAACGAGGATGTGGTCGAGCTGGGATTGCGAGAGCGGGTGCGTGATGCCGCCGGCGAGCGGATTGATTAATTGGTGTTCAACAAAACGCTCATTAATGCGCGTGCGTTCGCGATTATAGAGCAATGCGTCACTCACTGGACTGCCGAGAATCCAATTCAGAGGCGTGATATGCGGTGCTTGAAGCGTATTGAAATCGCCACAGACGATGGTCGGTTTAGACGCGTCATATTCAGCCATTGCGGTCTCAAATTCCTTCAGGCGCCAGGCAGGTTGCGCGAGGATGAGATGAAGATTGAATACGCGCACGAGCCTGCCATTCACTGAAATATCGGCAAAGAGCGCTCCGCGGTTGCGAATCTTGGTAAAAAGTTGAGAAGGCATTAACTTCACAAAAAGACGAGTGCGTAACGGGAGAATCGACCAATATTCCGGAAAGGATATTTCGCCCTGTGAAGTGATCGGATGTTTCGAAAGTATGACAACGAAATTATGCGCTGATCCCCACGGATACAGTAATTCTCGTTCACTGCGATAGGCGATGGAGCAAGGTAGCGTTTGCAGTCGCTTGAGGAATTTCTCGGGCACCTCTTGCAGGCAGAAGGTATCGAAGTCGGCATGCGAAATGAACTCGAATACGCGATCGAGCTCTTTATTGCGGCAGAGTATATTCCAAGAATAGATTTTCATTTTATGTACGGCGCCACGCGCCGAATTCTTCTTTCGCCAACCCGCGCAGTTCGAGGGCGACGAGCGCAGTCAGCGTCTCGCCCGCAGAAGCGAGGCTTCCGCGGAGAATTTCATCGCGAGTTATCGGCTCCTCGAGCATATTCCAGATAACAAGCTCCGTGTCTTCAAGGTCGCTCGGCGCGGCACCCGTTGAAGCGCCTTCGCGAGGCGGAATCCCGAGCGCCTCGAGAATGTGGAGCGGCTCAGAGACGAGCGCCGCGCCGAGACGGATGAAGAGATGCGAGCCGAAAGAGTGCGGGTCGCCAATTCGGTGCGGAATGCAGAGCAGGTCGCGGTTGTACTCACTCGCAAGCCGCGCGGTGATGAGCGTGCCGGACTTCTGTCCCGCCTCAACTATCAGCACCGCGTCGGAGAGTCCGACCATGAGGCGATTACGCGAAGGGAATTCTCCCAGTCGTGGCTTATGCATCGGCTCTTGTTCCGATACGAGCGCTCCGCCATTTGCCAGGATATCTTGTGCAAGCCCAAAATTCGTACGGGGACTCACGACCGTGTCGTCAAGGCCCGAGCCGGGAATTGCAACCGTGTGAAGCCCTGCCGCAAGCGCAGCTTTGTGCGCGCAGGCGTCCACGCCGAGCGCGAGACCGCTCACTATCGAGATAGGATAGCCTGCGAGACCGGTAATAAGCTTTTCGCACGCCTCCTGTCCGTAGCGCGTCATCGCGCGACTACCCACGACCGCAAGCAATTTCGTCCCCGCCCCCGGCAGTTTTCCGCGCGCCCACAGCCGTTTCGGCGGCTGGGGTATCTCCAGGAGTTGTGCAGGCCACTCCGCATGCTCCAGTTCGCGAATGTCCATAGGTGCAGTATAATACGGAGCACATGCTCGATATACATTTTATTCGGGAGAACGCCGACATCATCAAGGCAGGTGCGGCGAAGAAGCATATTGAGGTCGACATTGACCGGCTCATCGCGGTCGACGACGAGCGCAAGCTCTTGAAACAGGAGCTCGAAGCGAAGAAGGCGGAGCAGAATCGGCGGAGCAACGAGATCCAGATCACCAAGGACAAGGAGCGCGAGAAGATCATCGAGCAGATGCAGCACCTGAAAGCCGGTATGGCCGAGAGCGAGGAACGGTTGAAGGCGGTGATGGTCGAGTGGCAGAAGCTGATGCTTATGGTGCCGAACGTCCCCGATATGTCGGTGCCCGAGGGCGAGAGCGACGCCGATAATATGGAAGTGAAGAAGTGGGGCGTGCCGGCGAGCTTCACCTTCACCGCGAAGAGCCACGTCGAGCTTATGACGAAACACGGTATGGCCGACTTCGAACGGGGGGCGAAGGTCGCCGGCTTCCGCGGTTATTTCCTTAAGGGCGACGCCGCGCTCCTCTCCTACGCGCTCTGGCAGTTCATCTCGAACCATTTTGTGAAGAAGGGCGGCTTCACGCCGATGATCGTGCCTTCCTTGGTGCGCCGCGAATCCTTTATGGGTACCGGCTACCTGCCGCAGTCGGAGGAGGACCTTTATAAGACACAGGACGGCGAGTATCTCGCGGGAACCGCCGAGGTCGCGACAATGGGCTACCATATGGACGAAGTCCTCGACGCGAAACAATTCCCGATAAAATATTTTTCGTTCTCGCCCTGCTTCCGCCGCGAGGCCGGCGCGCACGGTAAGGATACGAAGGGCCTCGTGCGCGTGCACGAGTTTTATAAATTCGAACAGGTGGTTCTCTGCGAGGCGTCGCATGAAGTGAGCGTCAAGTATCACGAGGAGCTGACCGCGAACGCCGAGGAGATGATCCAGCTCCTGAAGATCCCGTATCATGTCGTCGTCAACTGCAGCGGCGACCTCGGGCTCGGGCAGGTCAAGAAATATGACATCGAGTGCTGGATGCCCTCCGAGGGGAAGTATCGCGAGACGCACTCCTCTTCCTACTTCCACGATTTCCAGACGCGCCGTTTGAATATCCGCTATCGTGATGAAAAAGGGGAGATGAAGTTCGCCCACTCACTGAATAACACCGCACTCGCAACGCCGCGACTCCTCGCCGTCCTTATCGAGAATTACCAGCAGGCGGACGGCACGATCAAGGTGCCTGAGGTCCTTGTGCCCTATGTGGGGAAGAGCATCATCGGAGAGCCGCGGTAGCGAGCGCCTCGCGGCGCGGCGGCGGCTCCGCCGCCGCCGCGCGCTTATTGCGCTCATCATCCTTTTCATCATTCTCTGTGCGGGGATCGTGTACGAACTCCAGCAGAGCGCGGTGCGCATCGCGCGCGTCGAGGTCTACGGCGCCGACGCCTCGCTCGCCGCGTATGCGCGGGAGGCGATGCAGGGGAGCTACCTCGGCATCATCCCGCGCGACTCGATATTCTTTTTCCCTGCCTCGCGCATTCGCTCCAATATTCTCGCCGACCATCCCGGCATCGCCGCGGTTTCCATATTTCGCAACGGCCTGACCGGCATCTCGATCAAGCCGGATGAGCGCGCTCCGGTCGCGCGTTGGTGCGGCTTCGCTCCCACCGAGGGTGTCGAGGAATACTGCTACGTTTTCGATGCGAGCGGCTATGTCTTCGCCGCGGCAACATCCAGCGAGACCATCAACAGCTTCTCGCTCTACGCGCCATTGGTGGGAGAGACTCTCGAGCCGCTCCGCGCGACCATCGCGCAGGTCGACCGGCTCCCCGCCGCGTTCGACTTCGCCCGACAGCTCGACACGCTCGGCTCGTCGGTCACGCACCTCGTCTTGCGCGGGGACGAGGTGGATGACTATCTTACAAGCGGTACCCGCATCACCTACGTACTCGGTAGTGAGCAGAACGCTTTCACCGCGCTCGTGTCCTCGCGCGAGAATATAAACCTCGCCGACGGTTCGCTCGAGTATGTGGACCTGCGTTTCGACGGGAAAGTGTATTTGAAGAAGAAGTGATACTGTGCCGGTATGTCGTTCTGGAATAAGCTACAAAAACCGTTTTTCGTGATGGCGCCGATGGCGGATGTCACCGACGTCGCCTTCCGCGCGCTCGTCGCGGCGCGCGGCAAGCCGGACGTCTTCTGGACCGAGTTCGTCTCGGCGGACGGCTTGTACCATACCCGCGAAATTAAGAAGATGCCGGATGAAGAGAATCCGCTTATGCGCGACCTCGTGATCGGCGAAGGGCAGCGGCCCATCCTTGCGCAAATATTCTCGAGCAAGCCCGAGATGATTACGTACGCGACGAAACTCGTTGCAGAACTCGGATTCGACGGCGTAGACATTAATATGGGTTGTCCCGACCGCGCCATTGAACGACAAGGTTGTGGTTCGGCGATGATGAAGAATCCGGAGCTCGCGCAGGAAATTATCCGCGCGGCGAAGGCGGCGAGCAATCTGCCGGTCTCGGTGAAGACACGCGTCGGATACAACAAAGAATCGCTCGACGAGTGGCTTACCGCACTTCTTGAAGCGGCTCCAGCCGCCATCACGCTCCATCTGCGAACGAGGAAAGAAATGTCGCTCGTGCCCGCCGACTGGGAACTGATGCAGAAAGCCGTCGAGATACGTAATAGCGTGAATCCCGACGTACTCCTCATCGGGAACGGCGATGTACAGGACCTCGAAGACGGGCGGGCGAAGGTCGCAGAATCAGGGTGCGACGGCGCGATGCTCGGTCGCGCGATGTTCGGCAACCCCTGGGTCTTCGCAGGCCGCAAGAGCGAGGACACGCCGCTCGCTGAGAAGCTCGCGGCGCTTATCGAACTCGCTCACGGTTTCGAAAAGATATCTCCGTCGAAGAATTTTGCGATACTAAAAAAGCACATCAAGGCGTTCGTCACCGGATTCGACGGTGCCGCCGACCTCCGCGCGCGCCTTATGGCGGCCGAGTCCGTCGCAGAGCTTGAGAAAACAATCGCGGCCGCATCTATAAAATAAAAAGCCCCGGCGCGATGCCGAGGGCTTTTGAAATGCAGTGCCGGCTAACTAGCAAGCACCAGCACAGTGGCGATCGCGAGAATCAGTCCGAGCAGATGCTTACCGGTAAGTGTCGCCCCGTTCAGGGCGAAATCGTACACCGGCGTCATCACCAGCATGACTATGATGATGGTAACGATGAAACTTACCGTTGGTACGAGGATGTCGCTCACTTTCATCGCTTGAAAGTACACTGCGGCGCCATTGAGGCATCCAACGACGAGCAATACTACGATAGCTATAACCGGCGGTGCGGGCTGCCTCTGCGTATCGAGGAGTGCGACACCCATTCCGCCTACGAGCGATCCGGCAAGCACGATGAGGGCGACCCATGCACCGGACACACCTAGATATTTCCCGACGATTGACCATAGGGCGTATGCAGAAGCTATGCCCGATGCCCATAGGATAAGAGTGGGGGTGAGTGCGGGTATATTCACGAAGTTCTCCTTGGGTTGATTGTTGGTAGGAACCGCTTATTGTTTCTGAAAGAATGAAAACATGTACGAATAGCACTGTCAAGAGTTCGCGAAAGCAGGCATTAGAAGGACTTTTCTTGATATACTCGGAGCACTATGGCGCACCAGTCCCTCTATCGGATACATCGGCCCGCAACCTTTGCGGATGTGGTAGGGCAGGAGCAGGTAACGAAGCCGCTGGAAGAAGCGGCGAAGTCGAAGAAGATCGGCCACGCCTACCTCTTCGCCGGAAGTCGAGGGCTGGGGAAGACTAGCGTCGCGCGCATCTTTGCGGATGCTATCGGTTGTACCGAGAACGATTTGTATGAAATAGACGCGGCGAGCAACAACAGCGTCGAGGACATCCGCGCCTTGACCGAGGGCGTGTACACTCTCCCGTTCGCCTCGCCCTACAAGGTGTACATCCTGGACGAGGTGCATATGCTCTCCAAGGGCGCGTGGAACGCATTTTTGAAGACGCTCGAGGAGCCGCCTGCACACGCAGTATTCATTCTCGCGACGACCGAGCTCGCGAAGGTGCCCGAGACCGTGCAGTCGCGCTGTCAGGTGTTCGAATTCAAGAAGCCGACGCGAGCAGTACTGGCGAAGATGACCGCCGCGGTGGCGAAGAAGGAGGGGTACACGCTCGCGAGTGACGCCGCCGAGCTTATCGCTCTCTTGGCAGAGGGCTCGTATCGCGATGCGCTCTCGGTCCTGCAGAAGGTGTTCGCCTCATCTCCGGACAAGAAACTCTCGCGGGAGGAGGTAGAGGCGGCGACCGGCGCGCCGAAGCGCGAACACGTGCACGCGCTCATTGCCGCGCTCGCCCAGGGTGAGCGCGGCAAAGCGCTGGAGGCGATTGAGAGGGCGGCAAAGGCCGATGTGGATATGAAGCTTTTCTTGGAACTTGTGCTGGAAGCGCTTCGCGCCACGCTCCTCATCCGCTACGCGCCGGAGCTCCGTGCCTCGCTCCAGAGCGAGCTCGGCGCGGACGAGTTCTCGGCGCTTGAAAAGTTCGCAGCGGGGAAGGATATCACGCACGCGACGATGCTCGCCTTCCTCACCGCCGCCGAGCGCATCCGCTACGCGCCCATCCCCGCGCTCCCGCTCGAACTCGCCGTCTTGGAACTCTTTCCTGACGGGGAGGAAAAGTAGTGGTAGAGTTTCTTTGTGCGGTATATCCTTTGGGGGATCGTCTAACGGTAGGACATGGGCCTTTGAAGCCCAGTATCTTGGTTCGATTCCAAGTCCCCCAGCCGATTTTTAAGCGTAAAAATCGCGTCGAAAATGTGCTCATTTCGACGAAGGTTTTTTGAGGCAGGTTCGGACTCCGAGGAGGTTAAACCTGTATGAGTAAAACACAACAATCGCAAAATGATCTGAAAAAGCATCTGGATGAGCAGTTGCATTTTCTGCGTACGTCTGCTGATTCGTATGACGCGGGTTACGAAGCCGAAGCAAAGCGTTTGGCTGTAATAATTAGAGTTTTACTTCATGACACTGCGCTAAGTACATCTTTGCTGTCACAACTTGGGCTCAAGGATAGTCTAGATTTCTACGATTCTGGAATAGTTGAAGGTCCGGGTGTTGCAATAGGTGGTGGCGCATCCCTCGTGGTTATACCTGGCGGTGGCGGGAATGCAATCCCATTTTTTGACGATTCTCCCCCTGGAACTAATGGTTATGTAAAATTTACAAAGTATTGGGACAGACCAGTTTTGGAAACTAGAGAAAAACACTTCACAAGGAAGGAATTGGTCCTGAGTGTTGCAAATGGAGATGGAGGAGCACATGTTGATCCTGAGTTGGACGAGGAGTACGCAAATCTTTCGCGTAATGATGCATTTGGGTGGAAAGCTGGTACCTCTGAGACTGGAATGTCTCCAGTTGGGATAGTCGAGTTGGCTTCTATTAGGCAAATTGCTCATGAGATACTGAGGACTCTAATCCCAGACTATCCACAGAAAATGCTCCCCAGGACGGGACTGGGCCTCATGTTCCCTAGAATTATTGCTATTAAAGTTGATCCGGAAGATAAAAAAAAGGACCAAAACAGTCAATCCGAAGAGGGTTAGAACGGTAAAATAAAAAGTAATCAAAAAAGCCTTGCGGGGCTTGGCGGTATAATGTTCGAGACCGATGAGGTCAGCCAAGTCGAGCTAGGTTATCGCGCACGAGATACGTTGCTTAACAAAGTCAGTGAAAGAGATATAATTGACTTGTGGATACAATCATACAACTAACCCTTGGTCAGGTCTTGGGAGGGACAGCTTTTTTGATAACGTGTGTAGGTCTCCTCCAGTGGCTGATATCTAATTGGCTCAAAATAAGACTAGAACAATCAATTAGACATGAGTATGATAAACAGCTTGAAGAGTATAAATTTGCGATTTCGAAACGAGACAGAATTGCGAACATCGCATCCTTCTTTTCGCTATGGATAAAGTATAGAGGACATGAAAGAAAATGGCTGAATGACAGGGATTTGATTGACTACTATAGAGAGCTCACTCAAATGTCTTTTGAACTAGCATTATGGGTTGATGATGAGGATCTCTTAAAAGAGGTGATGAAGCGGCTAAAGAATGAAGATGGTTCAGAGAATACAGTCGAGTTATTACTTAGGGCGAAAGGATTGATTAGTGAAAACAAAAATTCTACGTTAGGGGCCGACAATATTACTATATGGCCTGCCGACATTAAATTCATTGAAGAGGGGCCAAAATAAAAGTTCAAGACGCATATCAAGGTACTTTTTGCAGTAAGAGCTTTAGGCTCTCACTGCAATTTTTGGTATAATCCCTCTATGAAAATCTTTGTTGCCCATTCGAGCAATTTCGACTTTAAGAATAAGCTCTACGCCCCGCTCCGTAGTTCCGCGCTCAATACCGAGCATGAGATACTTCTCCCTCAGGAAGGGGAGATTGAAGAGATTACGCGGGAAATGATTAACGGTTGTGACGCAGTCGTGGCGGAGGTATCAGCGCCCTCACTCGGCGCCGGTATCGAGATCGGCTGGGCAGACGCCGCCGGCGTCCCGGTCATCGCTCTGTACGAGAAGGATGCGCACCCGTCATTCTCTATCGATAATGCCGTCACCGATCGTTTCGCATATGAGAACGCGGACGATATGCTCGAGAAGCTAGAAGCCGCTCTCAAAGAACTTCAATAAACTTGGAAGTCGAACTTCCAAGTTAGAAACGTGCGGGCAGATTCGGGAGTTATCACAGGGTATGAGCAACAATCCATTTTTAAATGCCTTTGCGGCGACGGCGTATATCACCGGTATCGCGCTCGCGATGCGGTATGGGCCTAAGGGGCCCGGTGTGGACAGCAGTTTCATCGCGCCCATTGCCTTCCTCTCCCTCTTCGTTCTCTCCGCCGCGCTGATGGGCTACCTCTTCTTCTACCAGTCCGTCCGGCTCTTGATCGAGGGGAAACAACAGGAAGCGGCGAAGTTCCTGTTCACGACCGTGGCGGTGTTCGCCTGCATCACGGGTGCATTTCTCATTGTGTGGCTTATCATCAGCACTCTGCTCTAGGAAGTAAGGGTCAGCTCGGTAGGTTATAATCGAATTATGAACGAAGGGAAACCGAAAGATGAAAAAGTCGTTGACCTTACCGAACGTCAAAGGCAGGAAATGAATGCGAACAGACGGAAAAGTATAGAAATAACGTCCGAAGGGAGAATCCGGTATCCAGAAGAAGTCCTCGGGATAACGACACGTCAGGCAATAGAGATCGCCAAAAGGATCGTTGAAGACACTATTGATCTGGATGAGTCGAAGATTGCTTCACAGCGTGAATATATTTCCCTGTCTTCTGTTGGAGAAATACTTAAGGCGCTTGAACGTTATGAAAAATCCCCTGAATTGTATTCAAGAGAATATGCGCGTGCCATCGCTGAAGAATTAATGAAAAGGTTTCCAGCAAAATAAGGCTCTCTAAACGGCTCAGACCCCGTCTGAGCCGTTTGAAACGCTCAGTTTTTATTTATGCGGCTTGATTCCATAGATAAAGAAACACTTGTCTTTTATGAAAGAAAGTTTATAGTGTGTCCAGGCCGCTGTGTGTAGTGGCAAAGATAACGTAGGAATAACCAAAAGGAGCACTGCATGACACCAGAAAACCAGCAAAATAAGGAGACAGGCTCCAAACACGTCGATATGGGGGTCGTCTACGACGCCTTTTCGGAGGCGTTCAGGGAGGCTGACCAACTGCCGACGTGGCGGTTCGCCGGGAAGCCGGCTATGGAGAAACTGCTGGGAGCCTCTTTCGGTTCCAACGCACGTTTCTTGGACTTGGGGTCCGCGAGCGCGCGCGTTGAGGCGGGAGTTCTGCTTCCCGCTGGCGTGCGTCCCGAAGAGATCACCGGCGTCGAGATTAGCCCGGAGCAAGTGGGGATGGCGAAAGCCCGAATCCCCGGGGCTATCTTCTTCGTGGGAGACATCACAGATGTGTCGTTGCTGTCTGACCAGTCGGGCGAGTACGACGTGGTGTTCTCGCATATGGTGTTCGAGCACCTCGACGATGCCCAGCTCGCATTGGCGTGCGCGAACGCATTCCGGCTCCTCAAGTCGAAAGGGACGTTCGCGTTCGTGGTAACCCATCCGGACAAAATGACCGACACGGAAGGGAACCTGGTCACGACGTTCGGCGCATTCAAAACGACGGCGCCCTGGGGAGGCGAACTCCACAATTGGCGCAGGAGCGTCGAACAGACGCTCGATATCGTTGAAGGCGCGGGGTTCCAGTTGGAACTGGTCGAAGGAGTCCAGTTTCCTGAAGAACCGCCGGCTGATTTGAAGGCGGAGGACCTCGCAGCATTTCGCGAAGCGTCCAAGAAGTATCGAAAATATCCGGCCATCCGGCTCGCGGTAAAAGCAACAAAACCATAGGCTCAAAAGGCCGCGGACTCAGACGGCGCTTCCGAGCGCCGTTCTTTTTTAATCCGCCTACTACCATCAAACGGCTCAGACCCCGTCTGAGCCGTTTAACTTGGAAGCGAACCCTTTAAGTTTTACTGATACAATCAGGTTATGGCGACATACGAAGAGTTCCAGAAGATTGATATACGGGTGGGAAAGATTATCGAGATACAGGATTTCCCCGAAGCACGGAAGCCTGCGTATAAGTTAAAGATCGATTTCGGCTCCGAGGTAGGACTGAAGCAGTCAAGCGTCCAAGCAGTTGGCGCGCATACGAAGGAGGAGCTGTTGAACTCTCTTGTGTGTTGTGTGGTGAACTTTCCGCCCAAACAGATCGGCCCGTTCACGTCTGAGGTGCTCACGCTCGGTTTTATGAATAACGCGGGTGCTGGCTGGGTGCTTATCGAGCCCAAGAAGGGCTCGGTAGATCTGGGGAGCAGGCTCGCCTGAATTAGGATATGAAGTTTATCAGCATCAACGGAAGTACCTGTTCGGGGAAGAGTAGTGTCATCAAAGAGGTCTTGAAACAGAGAGACCACCTCTTTTATTTATCCTATGATGCCGTGAAGTGGTCGTTCTCTCACTATTCTCCGGATACGCACTTTAAAGACGTGCATACGGTGATGCTCGCTATGGCCGAGGCGTTATGCAAAATGCAATATGACGTCATTTCAGATTCAGGGCTATTCAAGAAGTGGAGGGAAGAATTACTCAATATACCTCGCTCTCACGGATACGATGTCGTAGAAATCAACTTGGAGTGCGATTATGAACTGCTCGCGCAGAGATTCGATGAGCGTGTGGCGGCAAAACTTGCGAATCCTGAGATCAGAATCTCGAATCTATCAAAAAACAGATTTAAGGAACTGAACGATACCTTTCAGAAAGAAAAAAATACCTCAGCTCTGACCTTCCGGACTGATACGCAGAGCCTTGAAGAAATTTCAGAAAGCGTACTGAAGCTCTTCTGACGTGCCGTACTTTGTCTATCTGCTCGAGTGCGAGGATGGGTCTCTCTATACCGGCGTCACCACCGACGTGAAGCGGCGGTTTGCCGAACATAAAAGCGGGATAGGGAGCAATTTCACGCGGGCGAAGAAGGCGAAGCGCATCGTGTATACGGAGGAGCACCCCGACCGGAGCTCGGCGCAGAAGCGCGAGGCCGAGATCAAGCGCTGGTCGCGCGAAAAGAAACTGGCTCTGGTACAATAATTTCGATATGTCTATACAAAAGCATGGGGCGTATGCGAGCGTCGCCGTGCTCGCGCTGGTCTACACCTTCGGCTATTCAGGCCTCGTCGCGTCGGAGTACCGCTCTCCGTCTGCCGATGCGCCCGAGAAATTCATCCCACTGCCGGAGTTCGACAAGGCCGACTACAACGCGCGTCTGCTCGCGCTCGCGCACGTGGCGACCACGACTGAGGTCGCTTCGAGCGATACCGCCTCGGTAAGCGTGATATCTACCAGTACGCCGTCTCTCTGGCCCGTAAGCGCGGCCTATCCGAACGCGGGGGCCATCCTGCCATTCAAGCGCGTTGTCGCCTACTACGGCAACTTCTACTCCCGAGGAATGGGCGTGCTCGGCGAATACCCGACCGAAGAGATGCTCGCGATGCTCGCGAGCACGACCGCGCTGTGGACCGCCGCAGACCCAAGGACGCCGGCAGTGCCGGCCATCCACTACATCGCGGCTGTGGCGCAGGCGACCGCGGGGAAGGAAGGGAAGTACATCCTCCGGATGCCGGACGACCAGATCGACCACGCGCTCGAGCTCGCGAATCGCGTGAATGGAATTGTCTTCCTCGACGTGCAGGTGGCGCTCAGCACGCTCCAGTACGAGCTCCCGATGTTGGAGAAGTATTTGAAGATGCCGAGGGTGCATCTCGGCATCGACCCGGAGTTCTCGATGAAGCACAATGAGCGGCCCGGGACCGTCATCGGCACCTTCGACGCCGCGGACATCAATTATGCCGCGCAATATCTCGCGAACATCGTCCGCGATAATCACTTGCCGCCCAAGATCCTCGTCGTGCACCGCTTCACGCAGGATATGGTAACGAATTATAAAAATATTAAACCCTTGCCGGAGGTGCAGATAGTGATAGATATGGACGGCTTCGGCTCGAAGGAGAAGAAATACGGGACCTATACCAGAATCGTCGCGCCGGAGCCGGTGCAATTCACGGGCATCAAACTCTTCTACAAGAACGATACGAGGCCACCCGCCAACGGCCTCCTCTCGCCGGCCGAAGTGCTCAAACTCACTCCCGCGCCGATGTATATCCAGTACCAGTGATTCTATGAATTCAGTTCCGCAATTGCTTCACGAAGTCGTCATTACGGCTATCGTCGTGAAGGACGGGAAATATTTGATTACGCGGCGCTCACCCTTGAAGAAGCGTTTTGGTGGGATGTGGACCGTGCCGGGCGGGAAGCTCGAGACGAGCGACTACGTGAACCTGCCGAAGGATACGAAGGACTATTGGTACAACGTACTCGAACAGGTGCTCCGCAGAGAGGTGAAAGAAGAGGTTGGACTCGAGATAAAAAATATTGAGTACGTCACGTCGCTCGCGACGATTCACGCCGACGGCGCGCCGTCGCTCGTCATCTCCTGTATGGCGGACTGGGAGAGCGGAGAAGTCCTGCTCCAGGAAAGCGAGACCGACCAATTCGCCTGGGTGTCGCTCGAAGAAGCGAAGAAATATGAGTTGCTCGACGGTATTTACGACGAGCTCTGTATGGCCGACGCGCGTCGCAGGGGCGACAGGTCGGAGTGGAAGCGTGCTTAAAAAGAGCGGCCGCGCAGGAGCGCGGCCGGTCAGTCAGAGTCAACGAACGGAAGGAAAGGATCTATTTTGAGAAAACCTTTCGCTTTCTCGCGATAGTACACATTTGTACGGAATTTCTCGCCTCGGATGAGTTGAGGGAGCCAGTGCGGGTCAGACTCAAGCATGCGTTCGAACGGGATCTTGTCGATATCGTGCCACTCGGGAATCATACTTTCGGTCTCGCGCGGTTCACCGCTGAAGTCGCTCGTGCGGTAGGTGTGCATTTCCATGTACGGCTCGCCGTTTCTATGGAAGGTAATAATTGCGACTTTCTTGGTCCTCGTCAGATCAAGGAAAATCCCGAATTCCTCTATAACCTCGCGAAAAAGGCATCCGAGAATCGTCCGGTCTCCGAGTTTCGGTTCAAATTTTCCTCCCGGACCGTTCAACGTACCTTCGCCAATTTCAGGACTGCCTTGTTTCAAGCCGAGTAGAATTTGGTTTCCGCGTATGATGATTGCTAAGGTTACTATTTTCATACATTTCTCCCTAGGTTGTGCGTCTGGTCGATATGGTATCATCGAGCGCATATGGAAACCAATGACACCAATAGCAAATTTTTACCAGTCGCAGTCGTCGTCGCCGGGCTCCTCATCGCGGGTGCGGTGATGTGGAACGGCTCGCGACCGGCGGGACCGACCGGTCCCGGAGCCGCACCGGCGGTCAATATTAAAGACATCAAGACGGACGGTGACCCGTTCATAGGCTCGGCGGATGCTCCCTTGACCATCGCCTTCTGGAGCGATTTCCAGTGCCCGTTCTGCAAGAACTTCGAGCTCGGTACGCTCCCGCAGATCATCGAGAATTATGTGGACACCGGTAAGGTGAAGCTCGTGATGATGGACTTCACCTTCCTCGGCAATGATTCCGTCGATGCTGCCGTCTACAGCCGCTCGGTCTGGAAGCTCTATCCGGATCAGTACTTCGCCTGGCGCACCGCGATGTACGTCGCACAGGATGAAGAAGGGGACCAGGGCTTCGGTGATGCGGCATCCATCGACAAACTCAATGCGACCATCGCCGGCATCGACGCCGCGAAGGTCGTGGCCGACGTGAAGGCGAATGAGAGTGCCTACAAGGCGGCGGCAGACGCCGACCGTGCCGAAGCGCAGAAGGCCGGCGTTAACGCGACCCCCTCGTTCGTTATCGGCACGCAGGTCATCCAGGGTGCATACCCGTACGCGAACTTCCAGGCGGCAATCGACGCGGCGCTGAAGTAGATGAACGTCCTGCTTATCGCACTGGCCGCCTCGGTCGCCACCTTTATCGGCGGGTCCTTCGCGCTTCGGTTCCGCGACAAGCTCCATCTCATCCTCGGCTTCTCGGCCGGTGCGGTCGCAGGCGTTGCGCTCTTCGACCTCCTGCCCGAGGCCATCGAGCTCGGCACGCAGTACCACAGCGCTTCGACCGTCGCGCTCTTCGTCGCGCTCGGGCTCTTCGGCTACCTCATCCTCGACCGGCTCATCCTCTTGCATACGCATGAAGAGGACGATGAGACGAACGCGCCGCGAGGATTCTTCGGCGCGCTCACGCTCGCGGCGCACAGCTTCCTCGACGGTATGGCAATCGGCATCGGCTTTCAGGCATCCGCCGCCGTCGGTATCGTTGTGACGGCGGCGGTGCTTACCCACGACTTCTCCGACGGCATCAACACCGTAAACCTTGTGCTGAAGAACGGGGGGAGTTGGAAGCAGGCTTTTCGATGGTTGCTCATTGATGCGGCGGCGCCGCTAGCCGGCGCCGCCTCTACGCTCTTCTTCAGTATTCCCGAGTCGGCCATCGGACTCGTGCTCGCCGTCTTCGTCGGCACCTTCCTCTATCTCTCGGCGAGCGACCTTATTCCCGAGAGCCACCATCGCCACCCGCGCGCGCTCACGACCATTATGACGCTCCTTGGTGCACTCACGCTCTATGCGGTCGTGCATCTGGTATGATTTCTATATGAAAATATTTTTCCACTGGCTCATTTCGACTATCGCAATCCTTATTGCGGCATATATCGTTCCGGGCGTCGCGGCGACTCCTGTCGGCGCGCTCATCGCCGCAGTCGTTCTTGGCGCGATCAACCTCTTCATCCGCCCGATCATCGTCATCCTCACGCTCCCGATAACCGTCCTCACGCTCGGTCTCTTCTCGCTTGTCATCAACGCGGCTCTGGTGCTTCTCGCCGCATATCTCGTGCCGGGATTCTTGGTCGCGGGCTTCTGGGCCGCATTCTTCTTCGCGCTCGTGCTCGCCGTCGTCAACTGGGTCTTCAATTCGTGGGGTCGTAATTAGACCGCGCGCTTGCCGCGCAGGACATTGATGAGGATGGGGAGGAAGGAGACGACGATGATGACAAGCGAGAGCGGGAGGATATAGCGTTCGCTATTTGGGATGACTGAACCGAGGAAGTAGCCGAGCGAGAGCATACCCGCACCCCAGAGGAGTCCGCCGAGGATATTGTATTTGAGAAATGTCGGGTAGGTCATCGAGCCGATGCCGGCGAGGATGGGTGCGATAGTGCGCACGATAGGCACGAAGCGCGCGAGTACGACCGCGCGCCCGCCATAGGTCTGGTAGAACCGTTCGGTGCGCTTCAGGTACTCCTGTTTGAAGAAGAACGAATCCTTGCGTTTGAAGAAGTTCACGCCGACGTTCGCGCCGAACCAATAGCCCACCGAGTCGCCGACTATCGCGGCGATAATGACGATGAATACCAAGGGACCGAAGGTGAGGAATCCGCCGGCGGAGAGAAGCCCCGCCGCGAAGAGGAGCGAGTCGCCAGGGAGGAATATGCCGAAGAGAAGACCGCTCTCGGCGAAAATGATAAATGCGATGCCGAGGTAGCCGCCGGCCTTAATGATGGCAATCGGGTCGAGCTGTATACATGCGGTGATGAAGTCGAGCATTCGAGTGCAGTATACCCCATGAGATAACGTCTGCCCCGTGCATAACGTGAACAATTTTTAATATCTCAACGGGGTATACTAGAGAGAATGGAATCGGCACCGAAGTTGTCCACGCCCGAAGAGGAGCTCGCGTACCTACGCGAGCAAGTCGCGCATAAGGAAGCCGAGCTTGCGGGAAGCGGCGCTCCAGAGCGGGCAACGATTATTTCAGAAACGATCCGTGAGCATCATGCGGCGCCCGCGGAGGTGCTCGCCCCCGAATATCGCATCAGTGAGGCGACGGCGAGTAGCGAGGCGGACGCGATACTCGCCGAGCTCGAGCTCGAGCTCGGCGAGGGCGCGAGCGCTATCAACAGCCTGCGCCGGACGATGGAGGAGAAGGGGATCAAGAACGCGCTCGCAGTCCTAGAGAAGCTCCGCGACCCGCACGTCGCGGACGACTTTCATCGGTATCTGGTGCGCTATGTCGCGGCGGGACTCCCGACTCCCGGACTCTCCGAGAAGACGCCGCGCTTCCAGGCGCTCCATATGACGCTCTATGAGATAGCGCTCCCGGGACCGAAGAGTACGGAACCGAACGCGCGCCAGAAGACGCTCAAGGAACTTATCTCCGCAATGGAGCAATTCTACTCTGGACTCCTCTCGGTCGGGGACGCGACGAGCGGCGAGCCGCAGTATTATGCGCTCGAGCTCGCCGTGCCCTCTGATAGTCCCGAGCTCCAGTTCTACGCGGCGGTGCCAAACGGCAAACGCAATCTCTTCGAGAAACAGCTCCTCGCGATCTTCCCCGACGCGCACCTGGTGCCACAGCCGTATGACTACAACATCTTCGCGCGCGGCGGGACATCGCTCGTCTCGACGGTGAGCTTCACCCAGAACCCGGCCCTGCCGCTGAAAGACTACACCGACTTTGATTACGACCCCATCAACGCGATTACGAACGCTTTTGCCAAGATAGAACATACGGGCGAGGGCGCGGCACTCCAGATCATCATCGAACCGCGGGCGGAGCGGCACGTGAAGCATTACCGCAAGATCCTCCAGGCACTGCGCAAGGGAGAGAAGCATACGTCGGCGTTCAACACGCCTGAGACTATGCTCGGCGGATTCGCGCGCGATGTCGGTCGGACCTTCTTCACCAATAAGCCGAAGGACGTCGAGAAGGCGAAGGAGGCCGAGACCCGCCAGATCGAGGCGAACAAGGCACACATCGAGCAGGTCGAGAAGAAGATCGCGGCACCGATCGTCGGCGCCACCATCCGACTTGTCGCTTCCTCCGGCAACGAACATACCGTAGATCAAGTACTCGGCGATCTCGAGGCGGCGTTCAACCAGTTCGCGAACACACAGGGGAACCAGCTGAAATTCACCCGCGTACCGCCGCAGTCGGGTCGCGCCCGACGCGTACTCGACGACTTCTCCTTCCGCCTGCCTGATTCTTCCGCGCTCCCACTCTCGCTCCGCGAACTCACAACCATCTACCACTTCCCGCCGTCGGGCATCGAGAGCTCGCCGCATCTGAGGCAGGCGCGCTTTACCCATGCGCCCGCGTCTATGGAGCTTTCGCAGTCGGGCGCCCTGCTCGGCGTGAACTCGTATCGAGGTACCCGGACCGAGGTCCGCCTCGACCCCGAAGACCGCCTACGCCACCTCTACATCATCGGCCAGACCGGCACCGGTAAGACCGGGCTGATGAAGTCGATGATTATGCAGGATATTACCAATGGCGAGGGATGTTGCTTCATCGACCCGCACGGCTCCGACATTCTCGACATCCTCGCCGCTGTGCCGCCCGAGCGCTACAAGGACGTCATCTACTTCGACCCTGCCGACCTCTCGCGCCCCTTCGGCCTCAACTTCCTCGAGTACGACCTCTCGCGCCCGGAGCAGAAGACCTTTATCGTGAATGAGCTCCTGATGATATTCCGACGGCTCTACGGCGACGTGCCGGAGAGTATGGGTCCGGCCTTCGAACAGTATTTCCGCAATGCGACCCTGCTTGTGATGGAGGACCCGAGTAGCGGCTCGACGATGCTCGATATCGCGCGCGTGCTCAGCAATAGCGAGTTCCGCCGCGAGAAGCTCGCGAAAAGCATGAACCCGGTCATCAACCAATTCTGGAACGAGATCGCGACAAAGGCCGGCGGCGAGGCTTCGCTCGAGAACATCGTTCCTTACATTACCAACAAGTTCGACGACTTCACCGCCAACGATTTCATCCGCCCGATCATCGGCCAGCAGGAATCCTCATTCAAGTTCCGCGACGTGATGGATACGAAAAAGATACTGCTCGTGAATCTCTCGAAGGGCCGCTTGGGGGAGAAGAACGCGAACTTGCTCGGGCTCATCATTGTCGGCAAGCTCTTTATGGCGGCGCTCTCGCGCGCCGACAACCCGCGCGCGCCGTATCCGCCGTTCTATCTGTATATCGACGAATTTCAGAACGTTACTACCGACTCCATCCCCGGCATTCTTTCCGAAGCACGCAAGTACAAGCTCGCGCTCACGGTTGCGCACCAGTTCTTGAGCCAGATAGAAGAGAAGACGCGCGATGCGGTCTTCGGCAACGTGGGCAATATGGCGGCCTTCCGCGTCGGGGAGGAAGACGCCGAATTCTTCGCTAAGCAGTTCGCACCGGTCTTCGAGTCGCTCGACTTCGTCAATATCGAGAACCGGAACGCGTATGTGAAGATACTCGCGCACGGCATTCCGCAAAAGCCCTTTGATATGAAGACGGTTGATCTGCCGATGCTGAATTTGGCGCAGATAGACGACCTTATCCGCCTCTCCTCGCTCACCTACGGCCGCGACCGTGCTACAGTTGAACATATGATTCGCGAGCGTTATCTCTCGCAGTAAACCGTATGGCAAAAAGAATCGATTTTCCGCCGCCACCACTTCCACGAGGAGAGAATGACGAGCTCTTATCTTCTCCGGATTCACCCGAGAAAAATCGACGGGCCTTTGCCAAGATTGAACAAGGTTCCGATGAACCTGCTGTTCAAGTGGAGACGAAGCCGGGACTCGCGTGGACGGAGCCGGAACCGAGCGCGCCGGCAGGACGTGAAAGAAAAAAGCCGGAGGCTCCTGTTGATGCCGAACATCTCGTTCAAGTGGAGACTAAGGAGCCAGCGACTGTTGATGCCAAACCTCTCGTCCAAGTGGAGACTAAGGCGGCAAAAGCGACTGATGAACCAGCAGGATTTGATAGCAGAATAGAACCGACGTTTGGAGCCGAACTAGGAGAACCAGGAGAGCCAATACAAGCAACGGAAATGACCCCGGGCGAATCCCTTACGTTGCTGAGCAAGCTTATCGAAGGATACAAGAAGACATTGGAGGTTACGAAAAATGTAACGGAAGGAGTTTTAGAACGCTTCACGAAATCAAAGGAGTATCTGAACAATCGGGCAAAAGAGATTGACGCCCAGGCCGAAACGAGCGGTCTGGAGAAGGCATTCCGCGTCATCGGCGAAAAATACAATAAATTAAATTTGGTACACAAACTCGGCATCGGCGTTGCGCTCGGAGTCGGAACGGCGGTCGGCTCGGCGGTTTCGCTCCCGCTCGCGCTCGCTGGTTTGTCGGGTTTGATATTGCAGCGCGCGGCGGGTACGGCGGGCATGTTCGTGAGCATTGAAAAGAAGCTTCAAGAAAAGAAGGTTGACGAGTCGTTCCAATTCATGGCGACGAAAGAACGCGCTGCACTCGATGCAATGCTGTATACCTTCGCAATGAGCACTGCCATCAATCAGGGGCTGGAATTCGTTCGCGAACATCATCTCGTGGAGCAAACACGCGAGTGGTGGCTCGGCGATAAGCTCGGGCACAGCACGGCCCCGACAGGGGGTTCCGGGCTACACCAGCCCGCGGCCGTCTCGAACGCGGGCGAGGCGATCGCGCAAGCCACGACTCCCGAAGTACCGGCGGTCGTGGTTCATGCATCGAGCGGGCACGGCTACGAGTATATGGTGAAGCGAATGTGGGAAGATTTGCAAGAGAGACAGCTCGACCCGAGCAAGTATGCGGAAGGAAGCGACATTCGCCGATTGCTTGAAGCCGATGCAAGCTCGATCGACAAGGTCGTGCATCAAATCGCCGCCGACCCCTCTCACGGATTTTTCAATCCTGACGGCACGAGCGCGGTCATACGCCCCACCGACGCCCTCACCGTCGGCGCGAACGGCCAGGTGCTCCTTATGACTCCGGACGATGTCATTGCGCATGCGCCCGTCGGAGGGCCGACGACGCCGGCATATCATCCATCTGCAGTTGAACAGGCGCCATACCCGGACGGGATTGTACCGCCTGATACTTCACCCGCCGCGCTTGAGGATCAAGAAGCGGGAACTCCCCTCGAAACTCCCGAGACCGAGTCGCCTGAAGCCCCGCCGCCGCTTCAGGAAGTGAATGTCGTTTCGCCAGAGCCGATAAAAACAGTGGACCTCACACACGAGCAAGATGTCGCAGATTCTGAAAATGCTGTCGTCCATTCGGAAGCCGTTTCAGAAGCACCTACCTTCATGACGAAAATCGATGGCATTCTCATTGATCCGCGGACCCCGGCGATTTATCAGGCTCAGCTGCCGACGGGAGAAACGTATCTAGCCTCTTATGGCGGAAGCTATGAAGAGCGACTCAAATTCATCCAGGAATATTTGATGCGTCCCGAGAACCAAGGACAGACAATTCGTATCGCTCACGAAGTGCCCTCGATCCTCGGTCCTCAAATCAAAGTGGATGAGATCGGCGCCAGTACGAACGCGGGGCAAACGTCGTGGATCCTTGATTTCTTCAAAAAACCGGTATCCCCGCCGACGCCGGAGACTTTCCTGAAAAAATTATCCAAGTAATGATATGATTCCACCTATGCAAGACGAACTGACCGCGCTCATTGCCGCCGATCTCGGCATCAAGGACCTCCCCGTTGAAGAACAGAAGGCGCTCATCGCGCAGTTCGGCGAAGTGGCGCTCAAGGCCGCGACACTCGCTGTGGTAGAGAAGCTTGCGGCGAGCAGTCGCGACGAATTCGCAAAGCTCGCGGAGGCGGGCGATGCAGCCGCTCTCAAGACGTTCTTGGACCGCGAAGTTCCCGGGCATGAGGAGGCGGCGAAAGCCGCAGTTGCCGAGGAGGTGAAGCGGTTCAAGGCCTTTCAAGCCGTGTAGTATACTTAAGCCCTATAAATACTTAATCTATGAAACCAACACAGACCGGTATCGCCGTCGCACTTGCACTCACCGTCGTTGTTCTGTTCTTCATTCTCCCAGGCATCTGGCCGTGGAGTTCAGCCGCTCCGGCAGAACAAGTGCCAGTTGAATTTACTACCAATACTCAAGCTACATCCCTCACTACTATGCCTACTGTAACAACGCCGATAACACAGCTTATGATGAATGACGAGGTCGTGGGCACGGGTGCCGCCGCAGAGGCAGGCGACAGCGTCACGGTGAATTATGTCGGTGCGCTCACGGACGGCACCGTCTTCGATGCTTCGGAAAATCACAGCGCGACCGGCTTCACCTTCACACTCGGGGTGGGACAAGTCATAAAAGGGTGGGATCAGGGCATCCTCGGTATGAAAGAAGGAGGGAAGCGCCAGCTTCTCATCCCCGCAGAGCTCGCGTACGGCAATCAGTCGCCGGCGCCGAGCATTCCGGCGAACTCCGCGCTTGTTTTCGAAGTGGAGCTCTTGAAGGTAGAGAAAGGGACTCGTTAATTAGTATAAAAATAAGATGGGCGCGAACCGCGAGGTTCGCGCCCATTTCCGTACCTCCTTATACGGATGTTGTTTTTACCTGGGCAGAGGGGGAAGGTACCCTCTCTGCATTCTGGAGTACGTCGGTTCCGGCGCGTCAGAGACTTCCGGGAGCAGCGCACCACCGACATAGAGCGGAGCGATCCAGATGCGTTTGAGCTTGCCTTCAAGCTCATCCGCCTTATAGACCATCCCGGTCATACAGTAGCCCTGGAGCACAGCGACCGCCGTTTCCCAGGTTATCTTGCCGCTCCCGAGCCCGCCGCCGAAGGCCGTGAGGCCGATAGCAATAAGGTAGTCCACCGGTTGTATCAAGCTGCCAAAGCCCAGCCGGTAGCCGAGTGCCCCGAGAGAACCCTGGAATCCGCCGTAGGTCGAGCCCTGCTTGAGCATCTCGTTGAATTCGCCCTCCATTTCACCGGCCTTCTTGGCACAGTACCAGTCGAACTGGCTGATGGCGGTGTATTCCTCGGGAGTCAATTTCGGGTCCGGATTGAAGTTCGCACCAGAACCCGGGTAGATGAGCACCTTGTACCGGCTGGTGAACTGCTTGGCCGGCACCTCGGCCGCTGTCGTCGTAATCTTCGGTGGAGTAGCTTCTGCCGCTCCTCCGCGCATCGTACTCGGCGTGTATGCAACACACGCGCTGAGTGACATGATACTCGCCAAAATGGCGATCAAACGTAGTGTTCTCATGGTCAAAGACCTCCATTCTGGGGTCGGTTCGGTATGAACCGGCTAAAACCCATCTGAATACAAGAATACTCAATTATTATAGTTTGTCAATACCGTGTCGATACGATACTGTAGTAAGTAATGAGTGCAATTGATTTCAGCATAGAGGCACGGGCGCAGCTTCGTGGCGCCCGTGCCGGCACGCTCACGACGCCGCACGGCGTCATCCGCACGCCCGCCTTCGCGCCGGTGGGGACGAAGGCGAATGTGAAAGGCATCTTGCCGAGCGCCCTGACAGCGCTCGGTGCCGAGGTCGTGCTCGCAAACACGTATCACCTCTATCTTCAGCCGGGCGAGAAAATTGTAAAAGATGCCGGGGGCTTGGGGAAATTTATGGGCTGGGCTGGCCCCACGATGACCGATTCGGGCGGTTTCCAGGTCTTCTCGCTCGGTGCCGCCTTCGGCAAGACCATCTCGAAATTCGTCAAAGCCGAAGCGCCCGAGGAAGATACGGTCGCGGTGTATGACGAGAACGTCGCGAGCCAGCACGGCCAGCTTGCCGTCATCGACGACGAGGGGGTTTCCTTCACGTCGCACCACGATGGTTCGCTTCACCGCTTCACGCCCGAGCGCTCGGTCGAGATACAGCACGCACTCGGTGCGGATATATTCTTCGCCTTTGATGAATGCACTGCACCGACCGAGCCGTATGAATATCAAAAAGAAGCGATGGAGCGCACGCACCGCTGGGCGGAGCGTTCTCTCAAAGCGCATCGGCAGAATATTGACGCGAATAAAAAGCAGGCGCTCTTCGGCATCGTGCAGGGCGGCCGCCACGAGGATTTGCGCAAGGAGTCTGCGCGCGCCATCGCCGCGCTCGGCTTCGACGGCATCGGCATCGGCGGCTCGTTCTCAAAAGAGGATATGAAAGGCGCACTTGCCGCCGCGGTAAGGGAGCTTCCCGAAGAATTGCCGCGCCATTTCCTCGGTATCGGCGAGCCGGGCGACATTCTGGAGGGCATCGCAGGCGGTATGGACCTCTTCGACTGTGTGGCCGCGACGCGCCTCGGCCGCCACGGCTCTATCTATACGAAGCACGGCATCATTCACCTCAAGAATGAAAAGTACCGCGCCGACTTCACACCGATTTCAGAAGGCTCTGAGTTCACATTGGCGTACGTGTCGCACCTCCTGCGTTCCGGCGAGATGCTCGGCGCCTCTATCGCTTCCACGCACAACGTTGGCTTCATTTTGAACCTGGTTGCCGGCGCGCGCGAAGCCATCCTCGATGGACGGTTTGACGACTACCGTGCAGATTTTATGCAAAATTATTGTTCAAAATAAAAAAGCCGACCCGCAAGTCGGCTTTCCGTCGATGATAGAGGAGACTACCAGACGATTTGCCACTTGATACCGAACGGACCGAATATACCGCTTCTTTCGTGCCCCTCGTCGTGTCCGGGAGGTTTCTCACAGCAGAATCCGGTCGATGGCCCAGTGCCGACCTCGACGGAGAGCACGGTCTTATCGCTCAAAAAACTATATTTTTCTCCCGGAAGCAGTACCGGTAGCGGAGGTACACGCACCCAGTGAGCACAACGTTTACCAAGGGGGGGTGCATCTGATATGCCTGATTTTTCGACCAGGTACTGCTCGCCGAGATACTCCCAGTCGATTGAAACCGGAAATCCACGGTGCAAATCTTTTGCGATGACGGAATGCTCGTTCTTGTGGCCGAGTTCTCTTTCGCAGAACGCGAGAAAGAACCCGTTTGAAGCATTAATAACGCAGGGAGCCTTGCAAAGCATCATTGGAGCCTCCGTGAAGTGGTGATTGTGATTTCTGGCGGAACAACTGACCGCATAGTATAGTGTAGAGTCCGTATGTCAAGATATGGCTAATTTCAAATTACATCTTCCATTTCAGCCGGCGGGGGATCAGCCGCAAGCGATAGAGAAACTTGAGCAAGGACTCGAGAAGGGTTTGCGCCATCAGACGCTTTTCGGCGTGACCGGCTCGGGCAAGACATTCACTGTTGCGAACGTCATAGCTTCGAACGATAAGCCGACCTTGGTGCTCGCGCACAACAAGACGCTCGCGGCGCAGCTCGCGCAGGAGTATCGGGAATTTTTCCCCGAGAACGCGGTGCACTATTTCGTCTCGTACTACGACTACTATCAGCCGGAGGCGTACATCGCTCACTCGGATACCTATATAGAGAAGGAGGCGATGATCAACGCCGAGATAGACCGCCTGCGCCACGCGGCGACGCAGGCGCTTCTCACACGCAAGGACGTCATCATCGTCGCCTCGGTCTCCGCCATCTACGGCCTCGGTTCGCCGGAGGAATATCAGAAAGTGCACGTCAAGATAGAGAATGGTGCGGCGGAGAATCGCGCCGCGCTTATCCGCAAGCTCGTCGGCATCTACTTTGAGCGGACGAATGCGGACCTCAATCCGGGTCAGCTGCGTGCTATTGGCAATTCGCTTGAATTTATGCCGGTCAACGAGCGCGCCATCTTCCGCATCACCTTCGACGGCGACCGTATCGCATCAATAGACCAGCTCGATCCGGTCTCACGCGCGAAGCTCCGTGAGCCCAAGTCGGTCTTCGTCTTTCCGGCGAAGCACTTCGTCACAAGCGAGGAGGAGCGCGACCGCGCGATAGCGGACATTAGATTGGAACTTGAGGAACAGCTCGCGAAGTTCAAGCGCGAGGAGAAGCCGCTTGAAGCTGAACGCATCAAGCGCCGCACCCTCCACGACCTCGCGCTCATCCGCGAGCTCGGGTACACAAGCGGTATTGAAAATTATTCCCGCCACTTTGATGGGCGCGCTCCCGGCGAGCCGCCGCACACGCTTCTCTCGTATTTCCCACACAAGAAAGACGGCTCGGCGGACTTCCTCACCGTCATAGACGAGTCGCACGTCACCGTCCCGCAGATTGGCGGTATGTATGCGGGCGATAAGTCGCGCAAGGACAATCTCGTCGAGTATGGCTTCCGTCTCCCCTCGGCGCGCGACAATCGGCCGCTCCGCTTTGAAGAGTTCGAGGAGCGCGTGGGACAAGTACTGTACACAAGCGCGACACCGGGGCCGTATGAAAAAGCGCACTCCGAACAGGTGGTGGAGCAGATAATCCGCCCGACTGGCCTTATCGACCCCGAGCTTACGGTGCGTGCTGTGAGCGAGACGGGGAGCTGTCGAGGACAAATCGCCGATTTCATTAGTGAGGCGGAGATAGTTATCAAGCGCGGCGGGCGCGCACTCGCGACCACGCTCACGAAGCAGATGGCCGAGGACCTCTCCTCGTTCCTGCGCGAGAAGGGAATCAAGGCCGAGTATCTCCACTCGGACGTGAAGACGATAGACCGCATCGATATCCTCACGAATTTCCGCAAAGGCACTTTCGATATTCTCGTTGGCGTGAACTTGCTTCGCGAAGGGCTCGACTTGCCGGAAGTGGAACTCGTGGGCATCCTGGATGCCGACAAAGAAGGGTTCCTTCGATCCGAAACAAGCTTGATCCAGACCATCGGGCGCGCGGCGCGCAACGTGCTTGGCCGCGTCATCCTCTATGCCGACGTGATGACCGGTTCGCTGGAAAAGGCTATCAGCGAGACGAATCGTCGCCGCGCGCTCCAGATGGCATACAACGAGAAACACGGCATCACGCCGCTGACCATCAAGAAAGAGATCCGCGACATCGCCGCCTCGATGCGCACTGAGCATCAGCGCACCATCGACGAGCTCCTCGTGCTCGACACGATTGCATACAAAGACGATCCGAAAGATTTTATAAAGCGTAAGAGGGAAGAGATGGCGGAAGCGGTCGAGCAACTGGACTTTGAGACGGCTGCCCTCATCCGCGACGAAATATATAAACTCGAAGGCACCGGCCCTAAGGCTCGCAAACCCCGCACCCGCAAACCGCTTTCTGGGGCTTGACAGATAAGGTATATGTGATATCCTGCCTTATACAGGAACGTTCCTGATTGACTGGAGTGTCTGATGATGATGAAGACTTATGACCTCGTGTACAGGGCAACAATAACATCCACGGATTCAAACGAAGAAGGACTCCGAGGCCTTGAATCCAAGGTTTCGCAAGCGGCTCTCCTTACAATTGCCGCATCGAAGTCGGTCTCGAATTTCAAATTCGAGAACTGTACAATTACAGAAAAGAAAAAAGAATCGTAGCGTTCTCTGCGACGTTGTGTGCATCCATCTCGTGTTCATCCGCCGGCCCAAAGATATTCTGGGGTCGGCGTTCTCTTTTTGTGGTACAATCCACCTCGTACCTGCCCCGCCACGGGCAGGAAATTTGCATGCCAAAACCCCTTAAATCAACAGCAAAAGAGGAGCCCCGCGAGATAGCCGCAGACGGCATCTCACGGGGTAGACGCCAGCACAAGCACGGGAGCGACTGGCTCCGCGTGAAGGGTGCGCGCACCCATAATCTAAAAAATATTTCAGTAGAGATGCCGCGCGGCGCGATGACGGTCATCACCGGTCTCTCGGGGAGCGGGAAGTCCTCTCTCGCCTTCGACACTATCTTTGCTGAGGGTCAGCGGCGTTATGTCGAATCGCTCTCCGCCTACGCGCGCCAATTTTTGAACCAGATGGCGAAGCCGGACGTGGACGAGATCGTCGGCCTCTCGCCCGCGATTTCTATAGACCAGAAGAGCCGTTCCAATAATCCGCGCTCCACAGTCGCCACCGTCACCGAAATCTATGACTACCTGCGCGTGCTCTACGCGCGCGCGGGCCAGCCGTACTGCATCCACCACGACGTGCCCATCGTCCGGCTCTCCAAGGAAGAGATGATTAAGATGGTGTTCGCGCGCGTGGAGGCGAAACGGAAGGTGAGTAGCACGAGTGTCATGGGCGTCGCCGTCGATAAAACTGCGGTGACTATCTACGCGCCGGTCGTCGTCGGGAGAAAGGGCGAATACTATCAGCTTCTCTACGACCTCCTCGGCAAGGGATACGAAAAGGTCGTCGTGGACGGGAAAGTGCACTCGCTGCGCGAGAAGATAGTTATGGAGCGCAATAAGATGCACAGCATCGATGCGGTCGTCGACAGTATTTTCGTTTCTGAATTTGCGCGCACGACTGCGGGCGCGCGCGAGCGGCTCTCGGAGGCGCTTGAGCTGGCGCTGAAGCAGGCGGACGGCCTGGTGAAGATCAAGCACGCCGACGGCACGCTCGAGACGCTCTCGTCGAAGTTTATCTGTCCCGACGACGGCGCGTCGTTCCCAGAAGTGGAACCACGCCTGTTCTCCTTCAACTCGCCCTACGGAGCGTGCCCGGCCTGCCACGGTCTCGGCACCGAATCGCTTTTCTCCGAAGAGGTGTGTCCGGTCTGCGAAGGGAAGCGTCTCCGCCCCGAAGCGCTCCGCGTGTATCTCAAGAGCAAAAAAGATAAGACGCTCGGGAAAAGCATTGTGGATTTCACCAATATGTCGATACGGGAGGCGAAGGAGTTCGTCGATTCCATCGAGCTCTCGGAAATGAAGAAAGATATCGCCGCACCTATTCTCAAAGAGATCGATGCTCGTCTGACCTTTATGCTCAACGTCGGCCTTGATTACCTTACGCTCAACCGCTCGGCGGCGACGCTCTCCGGCGGAGAAGCTCAGCGCATCCGGCTCGCCTCTCAGCTCGGGAGCGGGCTCACGGGCGCGCTCTACGTGCTCGACGAGCCGACCATCGGGCTCCATCAGCGCGACAATGACCGCCTCATCAAGACACTGCTCATATTGAAAGAGCTTGGGAATACCATCATTGTCGTGGAGCATGATGAAGAGACCATTTTCTCCTCCGATTATTTGATAGATATCGGTCCTGGCGCGGGTGTGCACGGCGGAAATGTTGTCGTGTCGGGTTGGCTTGATGACCTCTTGAAGGCGAAGGAAAACGAGAGCGGCTCGCTCACGCTCGCGTATATACGGGAGGAAAAAGAAATTCCCGTGCCGGAGACGCGCCGCACGAGCGAGAAGGGCTGGCTGAAAGTGCGCGGCGCGACGTTGCATAATCTCGTGAACCAGAATGTCGATGTACCACTCGGAAAACTTGTCTGCATTACGGGCGTCTCGGGGAGCGGGAAGTCCACGTTCTTGTATGACATTCTGCACCGCAATATTGCCAGCAGATTCGCTCGCCGCGAAGCGAAACTTGAACACGTCGCTTCGCTTACCGGCACTGAATACGTCGGCCGCGCGGTACTCATCGACCAGTCGCCTATCGGCCGCACGCCGCGCTCTAATCCCGCGACCTACACCGGCGCCTTCACCCACATCCGCGACCTCTTCGCCGCCACTTCCGAGTCCCGCGCGCGGGGCTGGAAGCCGGGGCGATTCTCCTTCAACGTCCCGGGCGGTCGCTGTGAAGCCTGTCAGGGCAACGGTTCTATCGCGGTGGAGATGCACTTCCTCCCGACGGTATACGTTACCTGCGACATCTGTATGGGTAAACGTTTTATGAAGGAAACGCTTGAAGTGACGTTCCGCGGCAAGAACATCTACGATGTACTCCAGATGACGGTGGAGGAGGCGGAGAAATTCTTCGGCGATATCCCGGCAATCGCCGATCGCCTGATGAGCCTGAACTCGACCGGGCTCCAGTACCTCACGCTCGGCCAGAGTGCGACGACGCTCTCGGGCGGGGAAGCTCAGCGCGTGAAGATAGCGAGCGAGCTGTACCGCTCGATGCCGATGAAGACCATCTATCTCCTCGACGAGCCGACGGTCGGTCTCCACTACGAGGATGTGAAGAAGCTCATCGAGATACTGCAGGAGCTCGTGCGGCGCGGGAACACGGTCGTCGTCATCGAGCACAATCTCGATGTCATCAAGAGTTCAGATTACGTCATTGACTTCGGCCCCGAGGGTGGTGCCGGCGGCGGTAAAATCATCGCGAAAGGCACGCCCGAAGAAGTCGCCGATACCGAAGGTTCCTACACGGGCGAGTATCTGGAGAAAGTTCTCCGACGCCATGCAAAAAAGCAACCTACAAAGGAGTAATCTGCCGGATGTGCCGGGCGTGTACCTCTTCAAGCAGGGGAGGAAAGTCTTGTACGTGGGCAAAGCGACGTCGCTCCGCGACCGCGTGCGAAGCTACTTTGACGATGACCTGATTGCGACGCGGGGGCCGCGCGTGGTGGATATGGTGACGAAGGCCGACCGCGTCGCGTTTGAAGCGACACCGACGGTGCTCGAGGCGCTCGTGCGCGAGGCGGCGCTCATCAAGAAGTACCTGCCGCACGCGAATGTGGATGGAAAGGACGACAAAACCTTTCTCTACGCGGTCATCACGCAGGAAGATATTCCGCGCGTGCTCGTCGTGCGCGGGAAGGATCTGGATTTTAAGGCGAAACGAACGAGCGACGGACAGAAACTGAAGGCGCTTTACGGTCCGTTTCCGTCGGGGGCGCAGCTACGCGAGGGTCTGCGGCTTATTCGACGCATCTTTCCATTTTTCGACACGCCGAAGCCGGTCGGGGTAAAAAGCAAACATCAGATAGCGCAGATAGAATTTAATACGCAGATTAAGCAGTATCCACGCAGTTTCGATGCGAGAGAGTATCGGCGCACCATACGTCATGTGATGCTTTTCCTCAGCGGTCGCGGGAAAGAATTGCGCGTGACGCTTGAGAAAGAGATGCGGCAGGCGGCTCGAGAAGAACGTTTCGAAGACGCGGCAACCGCAAGGCGCGAACTCTTCGCACTCGACCACATCCAGGACGTCTCGCTCATCAAGGACGAGAGCCTCGAGGACGCGCGGCGCACAGCGGCGCGCGGAGTGCGCATCGAGGCCTATGACACGGCGCACCTCTCGGGCACGAACGCCATCGGCGTAATGACGGTTCTCATTGACGGCGTACCGAGTAAAAAAGAGTATCGAACTTTTAATATTCGCGGTGTAAAGAAAAATGATGACATAGCATCTCTGAAAGAAATTCTCTCACGTCGGCTCGCACATCCCGAATGGTCACTTCCGAGCGCCATCGTCGTGGACGGCGGTACGACACAGAAGAAAACGGCGGAAGCGGTTTTGAAGGAAGCCGGAGTTGTCATACCGGTTGCCGCAGTCGTGAAGGATGAGCGGCACCGTCCGCGTGAAGTCATCGCCGCAAGGGCGGCCCGCGTCTCCGAGGCGGACGCGGTTCTCGCGAATGCCGAGGCGCATCGTTTTTCGCTCGCGCGGCACCGCGCTATGCGTTCAAAAAGCCTACAGTAAAAAGAGGAGAGTATATTGACACGAAAGTACTCATCTATAGTATGAGCGGGGGGAATGTCCCGATATCTACGGAGGTGTACCTTGGAGATGACAGTCGTTCTTATCAAACCCGACGCAGTTGAGATGGGTCTCACTGAGTCAATTATCAACCGCTACACTGCTGCAGGTCTGCGCGTATTTCGCCGCGGGAAGTATAGGATGACCCCGGATCAAGCGAAGCAGTTCTACGCCGAACACGAGAATCGTTTTTATTTCGCGGCGCTCATTCTTGCGATGACGAGCGGACCGATCGAAATGCTCATTCTTCACGGCGAGAATGTCGTACAGCAGGTTCGTGAGATGAACGGGGCAACGGATCCGAATAAGGCGACTGCCGGGACCATTCGACATGATTTTCGAAGTGCCGGTGGACCGTTCAATACGGTACACGCCTCCGACAGTCTTGCTGCCGCATCTCGAGAATTTGACCTTCTCATGAAGTGGTAAGTCGAGATGCCGTGTGAAATGTCGCTCGCCAGGGCGGCATTTCTTTTTGTTATACTAAACTTTATGCAAACCATCGTCGGAGTGTTGCGGGGAGGGCCGTCGCGCGAGCACGAAGTCTCACTCAAGACCGGTGCCGCAATGCTCGCAAATCTTCCCGAGGAACGATTCTCCGTGCGAGATATTTACATAGATCGGAACGGAGTCTGGCACGACCGCGGTCGCCCCGTGGAGCCTGAGCGCATTCTGCGGCAGCTCGACGCCGTTCTTATCGGGCTCCATGGCGAATATGGCGAGGACGGGGAAGTACAGAAGCTTCTTGAGCGATTTGGCGTCCCCTATGCCGGTGCGGACTCCTTCGGATCGTATCTTGCGATGCACAAGCTTATGGCGAAGGCGCGCGCGCAGGAAGCGGGACTGCTCACTCCAGCGTCTCACTTTGTCGAGCGCGCGACCGACGCCGAGGCGGCGGCGGGCGAGATTATCCGCACCTTCCATCAACCAGTCATAGTGAAGCCTATCGGCTGGGGCTCCTCGGTCGGCGTCTCTATCGTGGGCGGTTACGCGCCGGTGCTCGCCGCCATCGAAAATCTCTTTGCGGAGGGCGCGCCCGGCGTTCTCGTCGAAGAGCTCATTCGCGGGAGGGAAGCGACCGCCGGCGTTGTCGAAGGGCTCCGTGGCGAGGCGCTCTACGCGCTCCCGGTTATCGAGATAATCCCACCCGAAGACGATTTTTATAGTTATGACTCGAAGTATTCCGGTGCAACTCGGCATGTATGTCCGGGAAATTTTTCTCGCGTCGCCGCCGAAGAACTCCAGCGGGCAGCAAAGGTGATACACCGCGCTTTAGGACTCCGTCACTATTCGCGAAGTGATTTCATCGTCACGCCGAAGGGTATTTATTATCTCGAAACGAATACACTCCCCGGACTTACGTCCGAATCGAATCTTCCGATATCCCTCGCCGCTGTCGGCGTCACCTTCCCCGACTTCCTCTCGCATCTGGTCAATCTCGCCCTCTCGCGGTAAAGTCTTCAAACGGGCCCTTAGCTCATCTGGTAGAGCGCCTCATTTGCAATGAGGAGGTAAGCGGTTCAAGTCCGCTAGGGTCCACCAAAGTTTTTGATTACATTCGGCTTTCCAATCTGGGAATCTAATCGGATATCTGCTATGGTAAAGTTGTGCTCGCGCTCCTAGCTCAGTTGGTTAGAGCGTACGCTTCACACGCGTAAGGTCGCAGGTTCGATCCCTGCGGAGCGCACACGGGAGGTGTTCTGTGTCGGGCCGGAGTATGCCGGTAGTACGTACGATTCGGGTTCGTATAGACCGGGTTCGATTCCCGGCGGCCCGACAGAGAACGTCTCCTAACGCGGGCTATAAGTAAGCTTGTATCTCCGCGTTCCGGAGAGAATAATCACGAGAAGACTCGTGTTATTCTTCCTCCACGCGGGCTATCGTATAATGGTAGTACGCATGGCTGGGGGTCATGCAGCCTGGGTTCGATTCCCAGTAGCCCGATGAAAATAATTTTCGAGCGTGGTAGCATATTCCGCACGGGCCCGTATCTTCGCGGACTCGATACAGAACCCTCGTTCGGAGAAACTGAACGAGCGAAGACGTTCATTCAGTTTTCCTCACTTCGGGCCCGTAGCTCATCTGGTAGAGCGCGTCATTCGCATTGACGAGGTAAGCGGTTCAAGTCCGCTCGGGTCCACATAATAGGAAAGCGCAACAAAACGGCCACTTCTGGCTTGTACTTTCCCGCTGTGTGGTCTATTCTTGAAATAGCTCGGACTTTCGCCGCCGGTGGGGTGGTGGCGAGTACCTCTGCTGAAAACCGCAAAAGAGCCCGAGGAAACATCGGCTCGAACCGTGTAGTGTGAGGAAAAGAAAATTTCTTATTCATACAATTCAATATGAAACGAACTTTCAAAATTGGTGGAGTAATAATACTTGTTTTACTTTTGAGCGGAGGTTTCATTCGTTGGTTTTTTTCTCCTTTTTTCACATCAGACGAATGTAAGTACTATCAAGAAAGACTTGCATCTAGAGCTTGTTATGCACTTGATGGCACAATAATACCTATTGCTGAACAGCCAGGCACCATGTTCACAATTCGTTATGATTACGCTTTCGGAATGGGACCGGGTTGGAGTGCGTACTCAGAAAAAGAATCTAACGGACAAGCACGGTTTTGGACCTATCTTAATCCCCACACAACACTCCCTATATCCACCGACGGGACTCGGTATATTGCGCTCTACTATGTTGGCGACAATCAAAGCGGGAAAGATAATCTGTATTTAGGACTCTTTTCTCTTCCGACTTCCGCCAGAGGACCATTTACATATCAGGACGCGGTTCTTGTTGGAAGTGGTAAAAGAAGTCATTTATCCCACACCACTTTCGAACAGAGGAGTGATGGTGTGATACAAGTGTCTTACAAAGTAACTCGCTTTGTAGATGATGCTCAACCACAATTGCAGACTGTTCTAGAGGACACGGTGCTTTACCAGATAATTGGCGATAAAATACAGGAAATTCAATAGAAATTGTACACAGGTGATACCTGTAGATGGATATGTTAGGAGTACAATATACTCATGCAACAAATGTCCTTGCGACAGTAGGCGATGAAACTTCGTCAGAAGGGAAAACGTATTCTGAAATAGAAAGCTTTAGTTGAAGGGGTCTATGGTGTAGCGGTAACGCGTGACTATGGCATAATCGAATCTCGGGCTCGATTATCCCTAGGTCCACCGTGCGTCGGAAAGAAGGGAATGGGCCCTTAGCTCATCTGGTAGAGCGCGTCCATGGCATGGACGAGGTGACCGGTTCAAGTCCGGTAGGGTCCACCAAATTAATACATAGTCATATGCTCAAAGAATTCAAACAATTTTTGCTTCGAGGAAACGTCGTTGACCTGGCGGTCGGCGTTGTAGTCGGTGCCGCCTTCGGCACGCTCGTGAGCGCGCTCGTCGCCGATCTATTAACCCCGTTCATCGCGGCGGTGGCCAAAGTGCCGGACTTCGATAGTCTCTCGTTCACGTTGAACGGTAGCAAATTCATGTACGGACACCTCATCAATGCCGTTATTTCATTCCTACTCGTCGCGACCGCGGTATTTTTCTTCGTCGTGAAGCCGATGAACGTGCTCATCGCCCGCTCGCACGGGGGAGTACCCGCGAATTACACGACCAAAAAGTGCTCCGAATGTCTGAGCGAGATTCCCATCGGCGCGAAGCGCTGCAAGTACTGCACCCAGGCTGTCGCTTAAACACAAAACCCGCCGTGAGGCGGGTTTTGTGTAGTACACGACCAGGCTCGATTAGCTCAGGTGCGGCGAAACGAGTTTTGTCATCTCGAACATCGTCACCTCGCTCTTACCACCGAAAACTACCTTCAATTTCTCGTCGGCGAGAATATTGCGCTTGTTCGCCGGATTCTGGAGGTTGTGCTTCTTGATGTATACCCAAAGCTGTTTAACCACCTCGGTTCTCGGCATCGGACCCTTACCGACAACCGCCTCCAATTCGGAAGAAAGGTTGAGCGGCTTCGACAGTGCTGCGTTTATTGCCATAGTGAATGTAATTGTATTAATACTAAGGGACTG
The DNA here is from genome assembly GCA_041660025.1 of Minisyncoccota bacterium. Taxonomy (GTDB): domain Bacteria; phylum Patescibacteriota; class Minisyncoccia; order Phycocordibacterales; family Phycocordibacteraceae; genus C7867-001. The sequence goes on from JBAZXD010000001.1 coordinate 265,741, forward strand.
ACCTAGTATATAGCATAGAGTACGGGTCATCTGGTAGAATGCAAGTACATGCATGAGGGTATCTCAGTCGTCCTCAAGGCGGAGCAGTTAGGCTCCGTTTTCGGTTTTCCTATTACAAACTCGCTTTTGATGGCGTGGCTCGTGATGGCACTCCTCATCGGTCTCGCGTATTTCTTCGGTCGTTCGCTCTCACTCGTGCCCGGGAAGCTCCAGGCCGGCATCGAGTGGGCCTTTGAAGGAACGCTCGCGTATATGGCCGAGGTGCTCGAGAGCGAGAAGCTCGCCCGACGGTTCTTCCCGCTCGTGGTCTCTATCTTCATTTTCGTCGCTTTCATCAACGAGCTGGAGTTCTTCCCGGGGGTCGGCTCGCTCGGCCTCTGGCACGCCTCTGAATTCTTGCCGATCCTGCGGGCGCCGACCACCGACCTCAACTTCACCCTCGCGCTCGCGCTCATCGCCTTCTTCACCATCGAGGTGACGGGCATCGCGATGCTCGGTTTTTTCAACTATGCGAGAAAGTATGTTAATCTGAAGTCGCCGATCGGATTTGTCGTCGGGCTCATCGAGCTCGTCAGCAATCTTGGTCGGCTTATCTCGTTCTCGTTCCGTCTCTTTGGCAACATTTTCGCCGGCGAAGTGATGGTACTGGTCGCCATATTCTTCCTCCCGTACGTGCTCCCGGCGCCCTTGATGGGATTCGAGATGTTCATCGGCCTCGTGCAAGCGCTCGTTTTCGCGATGTTGACGCTGTTCTTCATAAAGCTCGCGATTGCGGCTCCGCACGAGGAGCATTAATACTTAAGTACTACACACTATGGATATAGAATCAGCACGTATGATCGGGATGGCGCTCGCGGCGGGTCTCGGCGTCATCGGTCCGGGTATCGGCATCGGCCTCATCGGCGGCGGCGCTATGGAGGCTATCGGGAGGAATCCTGAAGCATCCGGTAAGATCGTTTCGAATATGATCCTCGCGATCGTGTTTACCGAGGCGCTCGGCATTCTCGCGCTCGTGGTCGCCTTCATCATTAAGTTCGTCTAGCGAATACCTGTTTCGGACAATGCAACAGCTTTTCGACGCATTCGGCATCAATTGGAGCCTTCTCATCGCGCAGGCGGTGAACTTCGCCATTGTGCTCGTCGCACTCTGGTACTTCCTCTATAAGCCGGTGATGGCGGTACTCGACAAGCGGCAGAAGGTCGTCGCGAAGGGTGTTGAGGATGCGGCGCAGGCGGGCGCACTGCTCGCGGGTGCGGACGGCGAGGCGCGCGCCCGCGTAACTGCGGCGGACGAACAGGCGGACAGCATCGTTGCCGCGGCGCGCGAATCTGCCACTGCGGAGAAGGCACGGCTCTTGAAAGAAGCAGAGGCGCGCGCGCTTGCCGTGACGAAAGACGCCGAGGCACGCGCAAGTGAAGTTGCGGCACGCTCTCTTCGGGAGAGCGAACAGGAGGTCGCGCGGCTCGCCATCCTCGCCGCCGAGAAGATATTGAAAGCACGCCATGATTGACGACTACACGCGCCTTCTGGAGGCCACGGCGGAGCTCGAGGATAAAGCGGCGTCAGACGCGGCGGTGACGAAACTCATTTTACATTTGAAGAGCGCGGGGCGTATGAAGATGCTCCCTCAGATCGCGCGCGAGCTGAAGAAGGTTGCGGCGCGTCGCCATTCGCTCCGTCCGCACATAGAGGTCGCTCACAAGAAGGAAGAGGCGGCGGCGCTCCGCGCCGCCGCCGAGGCGGGCATCATCGCCCGGCACGCGAGCGTGAACACGTCGCTCATCCACGGTTGGCGCGCTCGGGCCGGCGATCGGCTTGTCGACCGTTCGGCGAAACGCGCCCTTTTACACATTTATCAGCAGGTAGCTCCCTAGCGTATGCAAAGCATCATTGAGAGAATTGAGAAAGAGATCGCCGCGTGGACGCCCGAGGCGGGCGCCGAGGAGACCGGCATCGTCCGGGCGACCGGCGACGGCATCGCAGAGATTGACGGCCTCTCGAAGGCCGCGATGTCCGAGATGGTGCTCTTCGACCCGACCTTTGACCGCTCGCTCGCCGAGGCGCTCAAAGATTCCCGGCCGCTCTATGGCCTTATTTTGAACCTCGAGGAGGATGGCGTGCGCGCCGTTATTCTCGGCGATGCATCGAAGATTTATGAGGGGATGCTCGTGCGCCGGCTCGGACGCCTACTCTCGATACCGGTCGGCGACTCGCTCGTCGGCCGTGTCGTGAGCCCGCTCGGCGAACCGGTCGACGGCAAGGGTCCGACCAAGGCGACCGACCTGCGACCCATCGAACGCGAGGCGTACGGCGTCATCGACCGTGCGAGCGTGAACGTGCCGCTCCACACCGGCATCAAGGCAATCGACGCGATGATCCCGATCGGTCGCGGCCAGCGCGAGCTCATCATCGGCGACCGCGGCACCGGCAAGACCAGCATCGCCATCGACACCATCATCAATCAAAAGAGCGAGTCCCTAGCGACGCGTCCGATCTGCATTTACGTCGCCATCGGACAGAAGGAGTCGAAGACAGCGAAGCTTGTCGCCGAGCTCGAGAGCCGCGGCGCGATGGAGTACACCATCGTCGTGACGGCTCCGGCAAGCGCTCCCGCCGCACTGCAATTTCTCGCGCCGTTTGCTGGTGCCGCTATCGGTGAATATTTTATGGAACAAGGTAGGGACGCGCTCGTCGTGTACGACGACCTGAGTAAGCAGGCGGTCGCCTATCGCCAGATGTCGCTTCTCCTTCGCCGCCCGCCTGGCCGCGAAGCATATCCGGGCGACATCTTCTACCTGCATTCGCGCCTCTTGGAGCGCGCGGCGAAGCTCTCGAAGGAGAAGGGCGGCGGCTCCTTAACCGCGCTCCCCATCATCGAGACGCAGGAAGGGGACGTCTCCGCATACATCCCGACGAACGTCATCTCGATCACCGACGGCCAGATCTATCTGGAAGCGAACCTCTTCAACAAGGGTCAGCGACCGGCCATCAACGTCGGTATCTCGGTCTCGCGTGTGGGAAGCTCGGCGCAGACGAAGGCGATGAAGAAGGTTGCCGGCAAGATCAAACTCGAGCTCGCGCAGTTCCGCGAACTGGAAGCGTTCATGCAGTTCTCCTCCGATCTCGATGCCGAGACGAAGAAACGCATTGATGCGGGCCGGCGCATGACCGAAGTCTTGAATCAAGGGCGCGGCGTGCCGCTCGCCTTCGAGATGGAGGCCGCAGTCATCTTCGCCGCGACGAACGGCTACCTCGACACATTCTCACCGGAAGAGGTAAGCGATATCGAACGACGGTTGCAAGAATACCTCGCGCGCGAGGCGGATGGCGTGCTCACGTCTATCCGCGAATCGAAGGAGATCCGCGAGGAGTCGGAGAAGACGCTCCGCGAGAAACTAGATACGTTCGTCGCTCGTCATACATCTGCCGCATAACTATGGCGCTCAAAGATATCAAATCGAAAATAAAGGCTACGGAGCGTACGCATAAGGTGACGCGCGCGATGGAGGCTGTCTCGGCGGTGAAGATGCGCAAGACCCAACAGACTGCGCTCGGCGGACGCCCCTACGCGCGCGCTGCGCTTTCGATACTCGCACGACTCTCGGGGAGCACGGATGTGGCGCGCCACCCACTCGCGACGGCGCGAACCGTGGAGAGGGTGGCGCTCGTCATCCTCACGAGCGACAAGGGCCTCGCGGGTGCGCTCAACAGCAGTGTTCTCAAGGCCGCGACCGAGGCGGTCGCGGCGTATCCAGCCGAGGCAGTCACGGTGTACGCGTACGGCAAGAAGGGCGAGGAGTACTTCGCGCGTCGCGACTACCGCGTCGCGCGCGCCTATGAAAATAAAAAAGATTCCATAGAACTTTCCGTCATGGAGGACCTTTCCGCCGAACTCTCACGCGAATTTATACAGGGAACGTACGACGAGGTGGTGGTCGCGTACAGCAATTTCAAATCGACTTTCGAACAAGTGCCGGCGGTGCGTCGTCTCCTCCCGCTTAGCCTCGATACTATCGAGCAACTCGTGAAGGATATCGTGCCGGTAAAGGGGAAGTGGAGCGAACTCGGGCCTATCGAGGCGCCGGCGGCGTATGCTATCGAGCCGGACGGCGCTGAGGTGCTGAATTACCTCGTGCCGCGTCTCGTCGCCGTCTCGCTCTATCACTTCCTGCTTGAGGCGAAGGCATCCGAGCATTCTGCGCGGATGGTCGCGATGAAGAACGCGAGCGACAAGTCGAAGGAAGTCACGCACGACCTCACGCGCCTTTTCAATAAGATCCGCCAGGCGAACATCACGCGCGAAGTTTCCGAAATCATCAGCGGTCGCGAAGCATTAGCAACATAACCACCAGCATATGAAAGCAACAATTACAGAGATCATCGGGCCAGTCGTGGATGTGCACTTCAAGGAGTCGCGGCCGAATATCGGCGACGCGCTCATTGTTGAGAAGAATGAGGCGCACGGCCGCCTTACCCTCGAGGTCGCCTCGCACCTGGGGCTTGACCGCGTACGCGCGATCTCAATGAACGAGACCGCCGGACTCGCGCGCGGTGAGGAGGTCAAAGCGACCGGCGCGCCGATCAGTGTGCCGGTGGGAGAAGCGACGCTCGGACGTCTCTTCAACGTGCTCGGCGACCCGGTAGACGGGAAGGGGCCGATGGCGGCAGATGTAAAGCGCCTCCCAATCCACCGCGCACCGCCCACTTTTGACGAACAGACGACTAAGGCTGAAGTTTTCGAGACGGGCATCAAAGCGATCGATCTCATTATTCCGTTCCTCAAGGGCGGTAAGGTCGGACTCTTCGGCGGCGCGGGCGTGGGGAAGACCGTGCTTATCCAAGAGCTCATCCGTAACGTCGCGACGGAGCACGGCGGCTACTCGGTGTTCGCTGGCGTCGGCGAGCGTGTGCGTGAAGGGAACGACCTCTACCACGAGATGGAAGAGTCGGGCGTGCTCGCGAAGACGGCGCTTGTCTTTGGCCAGATGAATGAAGTGCCGGGCGCCCGTGCGCGCGTCGCGCTCTCGGGCCTTACTCAGGCGGAATACTTCCGCGATGAAGGCGGCAAGGATGTGCTCTTCTTTATGGACAACGTGTTCCGCTTCATCCAGGCGGGTTCCGAAGTATCCTCGCTTCTCGGTCGCGTGCCGAGCGCTGTGGGTTACCAACCGACCTTGGCAGAGGAGATGGGCAAGCTCCAAGAGCGCATCACCTCGACGAAGAAAGGTTCGATTACCTCGGTACAGGCGGTGTATGTGCCCGCGGACGACCTTACCGACCCGGCGCCGGCGACGACCTTTGCCCACCTCGACGGTACGGTGGTGCTCTCTCGCGCGCTCGCATCACTCGGTATCTATCCGGCCATCGACCCGCTTGAGTCGTCCTCTGCCGCACTCACGCCCGACATCGTCGGCGAAGAGCACTACCGCGTCGCGAACTCGGTGAAGCGAGTACTCCAGCGCTATAAGGATCTGCAGGACATCATCGCCATTCTTGGTATCGAAGAGCTCTCGGAGGAGGACCGGCTCTCGGTCGCGCGTGCACGAAAAATTGAACGATTCCTCTCCCAGCCGTTCTTCGTTGGCGAGCCGTTTACCGGTACGCCGGGCCAGTACGTCTCGCGCGAGGAGACCGTTCGTGGCTTCAAAGAGATAGTGGAAGGGAAGCACGACGACAAGCCGGAGCAGGCGTTCTATATGAAAGGAAGCATCGATCAGGTCGGCTAACGCACCTATGGCGAAAACATTTCACCTCACAATCGCAAAAGTCGGCGAGAATCTCTTCGACGGGGAGGCGATTTCCGCGACGATGCCCGGGAAGGAGGGAGTGTTCCAGGTCCTCGCTGAACATGAGGCGTTCGTTTCTGAACTCACGCCGGGCACGATGGAGGTGAAAACGGCGGACGACCACACGCACCGTTTCGAGATTCCTACGGGCGGCATCGCCGAGGTCTCGCGTAACCAGGCGACTATACTTCTCTAGCCCTTGCGCATTGTCCATAAGGGGTATACTAGGGGCATATGAGTTCTGACGGCGATAATGAGGGCGGGGGAGATAACGGGGGAAGCATTATAAAAGTGCCTCCGCGCCACGTAATATTGCATTATCACGGCGACGAACTGCGCGCCCTCTTCATCATTAGCGCTATCGTGCTTATCGTCGCGCAGTCGACCGGCGCGGACCTGCCGCTCTCGACAACCGGCGCCGTCGTCTCCGCTATTCTGCTCGTGATCGCGGCCGGTATTACGAATCCGGCGCAATACGGGATCCATTGGTTGAATGCGCTTATCGCGATTGCCGGTACATTCATCTTCGGTATCACCGCCGTCGACCGCTATCGCGCGGAGATAAGCTTCCTTGACCCCTCATTCATTTACGTCGAAGCGCTCGCGCTCCTCTCGCTCGTCGCGCTTTACTTCACTACGCGGACTATCCGCGGCATCAAACAACGTCCCCGATTTTAATTCCCGTTCATTATTTTCGTATGTCATTCCAAAGCTTTCTTATTAATCAGTACGCCAAGTGGAAGATGAAGGATGTGCCGGCGGCACAGCGGGAGCAGATGACTGCGCTCGTGACGAAGGATCCGCAACTGTTCAAGAAGATCGGCGAGGAGATAGAACGGCGGAAGAAGGGCGGCGAGAGCGAGATGAAGGCGTCGATGGAGGTGATGAAGAAGTATCGCGCCGAGCTCGGTGCGCTTATGCAGAAAAGATAATATGCCCACTCTCGTTCCTCTCCTCGTATTCTGCCAGGCGCTCGGCGCGAGCATCGGCGCTCTGACGGCGGTCTGGAGCGAGCTCGCCTACGTTAAGGCGATGCGAGACGGTCAACTCGACCGCGCCGAACGCGCCCATCTCGACAGTATCGCTCACGGACTGCGCTACGGTATGGTGCTCCTCCTCCTCGCCTCGCTCGGACTCGTCATCGTCGCCTATACGCGGCAGGCTACTTTTCAGCCGGCTCTGACCGCGAGTTACTGGATACTCACGGTGCTCGCGCTCCTTGTCATCGGCGTTTCCTGGGCGCTCTCGCGGCGGCGCATCTCCTTCGCGCTCGGCTCCGCCATTGTGTTTACCGCGTGGTGGTTCCTCGCCTATCTCTCGCTCGGGTGGCTGCCGTCCTTGTCCTTCGGCGCCGCGGTGATGTCCTTCATCGTTGCGACGGCGATTTTCTATGCTCTGCTCTCCTACGCGCGCCTCCTCGCTTCGCCCAAAGGTACTTGACAGAAGAGAGCAGGTCTGCTAGGGTGGTAATGAACCTGATTTTTCCAGACATATTGCCCGGGCGAGACGGCGTGAGTCTCCTCAAAGTGCCGAACGCAACGCTGATGTTCTTCTAAATCAGCGCACCAATCGGCTCCTCTGAGGTAAGTGAATGAAGTTATCTTATTTTGGAGAAACAACATTCGCTTAACCGCCGTTTCGCCCGCTGCGGGGGATCACCAGTTGGTGATCCTCTTCCTTTTTATACGCAAGCACGGTAGGTTTGAATAATGCTCAAAATAGGAATCGTCGGTTTACCGAACGTGGGAAAGTCCACGCTTTTTAATGCACTCACGAAGGCCTCCGTGCCGGCGGAGAATTACCCGTTCTGTACCATCGACCCCTCGGTCGGTGTCGTTGGCGTTCCCGACGCGCGCCTCGGCGCGCTCGCAGAGTTCTCTTCGAGCGAGAAGGTCGTCCCGGCGGCGATAGAATTCGTGGATATTGCGGGCTTGGTGAAGGGCGCCGCAGAGGGCGAAGGGCTCGGCAACCAGTTCCTCGCGAATATTCGCGAGACCGATGCGATACTCCAGGTCGTGCGGTTCTTCGACGACCCGAACGTGCTCCACGTCGAAGAAACCGTCGAACCGTATAAGGACATCGAGATCATCAATCTCGAACTCGCGCTCGCTGACGCCGAACAGGTCAGGAAGCGCCGCGACAAGATCGCGGGCGATATAAAGGCGGGGCGGAAAGAGTTCGTCGCGGAGGATGCGGCGCTTGCGAAGCTTGCGCAGGGGTTCGCTGCGGGGAAGCTCGCCCTCCATTCTGGTCTCACTGACGATGAGAAGAAGCTCGTCGGGGCATTGAATCTCCTCACAATGAAGCCAATCCTCTATGCTTTGAATAAGAAAAGCGGCGGACACAATCTCGATGAACTCGCGGACGGGCGCGCGGAGCGCGCATTCGAGCTTATCTCGACGCTCGGCGGGCAGTATATCTTCCTCGATGCGGCGACGGAACGCGAGCTGAACGATGTCGCAGACGATGACCGCGTCGGCTTCCGCCGGGAGCTCGGCGTATCGGAGGACGGCCTCGCCGCACTCATCCGCGGCGCATACGAGACGCTTGGGCTTATTTCATTCTTCACTACGGGTACTGACGAGACACGCGCGTGGACGATCAAGGAGGGCAGTACGGCGCCGGTCGCCGGCGCCGCTATTCATAATGATTTCCTGGAGAAATTTATCCGCGCCGAGGTCATCGAGTGGAAAAAGCTTTTGGATGTCGGCTCCTATGCCGCCGCCCGCGATAAGGGCCTCGTCCGGGTGGAGGGGAAGGAGTACGTCGTCGCCGACGGCGACGTGATGGTCTTCCTCCACGGCTAACTTGACGAATTACTAAATTTCAGTAGCATAAAGCCCAGGAGATTGGTAGCACATTGAGCCGGGAGTAATATCCCTTTCTGAAATCAAAAAAAGGAAGTCAAACATGTTCAATCCGTTCAGATGGTTGGATGGCATCTTATTGGGCACTGCACAGAAATTATGTGATAAACCCAACGAGTTATCGGTCTGACGAAATTTACGTTCGAAAAGTGGGCAGTAATACTATCGGTGTTATTCCACTGGGGGACTTATTTTTTCAGTCCGGTACTTGCCTTAGTCGTCCCGCTTTTAATGTACGCCACTGGTGGGGCGTTCCTGGTACGCAGTATTGAAAGAAAGGAAGCTGAGTTCTTGAAAAATGGGAACTTTGTGCAGCCTTTTTTTGATATGCCAGTGAGAGTCGCGATTCTCATCGGTATTGGTTCTTTGGCGACTGTGAATTTTGTTTCGGCGGACTTCGGGAATAATGTATTGTCATATGGGCAAATCAGCTATATCGCATGTGCATACTTTGATGCTTGTATTCCGCGGCCGCCGAGCAAGAGCAAGGTGCGGGAGTTGTACGAAAAGGGGCTATGGTGGCTGAATGATAAGCTCCAACCAGCGCCTCTTCCCGAGACCAATCAATAATCCGTTTCTCGTCTCAACTTCACGTCCCCGCCTTGTGCGGGGATTTTGTTTACCAAACGGCTCAGACCCCGTCTGAGCCGTTCGGGGGGTTGCCGTATCGCCCTTTTCCTGTGTGGTATAATGCAGGCATATGGACAAACCCAAAACAACAGCAAAGGATTTCTTCTTGTGGGCGGGGGCGATGGTGACCTTCTACTGGAGCGTCATTGCGTTCGTTCTCCTCACGTTCGATTACATCAACTACACGTTCCCGAATGTGCTGAGCTATTACCCGGCCGACCCGTACCAGAGCGGCATCAGCTACGAGATGGCGTCGGTCATTGTTCTTCTGCCGATCTATATGCTGCTTATGTGGCTCATCCGTAAGGATGCTTTCGTGGATACATCAAAAAAGGAAATATGGGTGCGCCGCTGGGCGATCATCCTCACGCTCTTCGTCGCCGGCATCGCCGTGGCCGCCGACCTCATTACTCTGCTTACCACCTTCCTCAACGGAGAGGCGCTGACGACCGCATTCCTCCTCAAAGTGCTCATCGTCTTCCTCGTTGCGGTGGGAGTATTCCTGCACTTCATCGCAGATCTGAAGGGCTACTGGGACGCGTTCCCGCTCCGGAAACGTGCGGTCTGTAGCGGTGTAGCGGTCCTCGCTCTTGCCACGATAATCGTCGGCTTCTTCATCGTCGGTACGCCGGCGGAGGCGCGCCTCGCGCGCTTCGACGCAGAGAAGGTGATTGACCTTCAAAACATCCAGTCGCAAGTTGTGTATTACTGGCAGGCGAAGCAGAAGTTGCCGGCGGCGATTACCGACCTCGAAAACTCTCTCGCATACGGCCCCTTACCAGTCGATGCTCAAACAGGAGAATCGTATGTGTATCAGGCGACCGGAGCACTCTCGTTCAAGCTCTGTGCAGACTTCAACGCGGCGAGCCGCGCCAATCCAAGCGCTCTTACGGAGACTCGTCCCGTTGAACCGGTTCCGGTTGGTGTCGGCGGCAAGGACGTCATGATGCAAGTCGACAACTGGCAGCACAGCGCGGGACAGGTCTGCTTCGACCGGACCATCGACCCGAGCTTCTATCCGCCGCTTACCAAGCAACCGTAATAACGTTTGGTCTTGTAATTCAGGATGGCGTACGACCATACAGACATCGAGAAAAAGGCCCAGGAGAAATGGGCCTCTCTCGATTTATACAAGTCTGACCTTTCGGATGAGTCGAAGGAGCCCTACTACCTTCTCGTCGAGTTCCCGTACCCCTCGGGCGACCTGCATATCGGGCATTGGTACGCCTTCGCCGTGACCGACATCTACGCGCGGATGCTGCGCGCGCGCGGGAAGAACGTACTGTTCCCGATTGGCTTCGACGCGTTCGGCCTACCGGCCGAGAATGCCGCCATCAAGCACGGCGTCGACCCGAAGGAGTGGACGTATAAGAACATCGAGCGGATGCGCGAACAGCTCGCCTCGATGGGCCCGTCGTTCGACTGGAGCAAGGAGGTCCTCACCTGCGACCCGGGCTACTACCAGTGGACGCAGTGGCTCTTTGCCAAGCTCTTCGAGCACGATCTTGCCGAGCATAAGAGTGCAGCGGTGAAGTGGTGCCCGAAGGACCAGACCGTGCTCGCGAATGAGCAGGTGGTCGACGGCCGTTGCGAGCGTTGCGGCACCGAGGTGGAGGAGAAAAAGCTGACGCAATGGTTCCTGAAGATCACCGACTACGCCGAACGCCTTCTTGAAGGATTGGAGAAATTGCCGTGGCGCAATGAGATAAAAGACGCTCAGCGCGCGTGGATAGGGAAGAGCGATGGCGCATATCTCGAATTCCAAATCGTCGGGCGCGAAGAAAAAATAAAAGTGTTCACCACGCGGCCGGACACCGTTTTCGGCGCCACCTATGTCGTGCTCGCGCCCGAGCACGCGCTTGTTTCATCACTGTTGGACGGCGTTTCAAATAAGAAAGAGATCGAGGAGTATGTGCGTACGACCGCGCAGAAGACCGAGCGCGAACGGAGCGAGAATAAAGAGAAGACCGGCGTGAAGCTCGAGGGCGTTTCAGCGATAAACCCAGCGACAAAAGAAGAAATCCCAGTCTACGTCGCCGATTACGTCCTCGCCTCCTACGGCACGGGCGCGGTGATGGCCGTCCCCGCCCACGACGAACGCGATTTTGAATTCGCACAAAAATTCGATTTGCCGATACAGGAAGTCGTTTCCGCCGAGGGAATGCAGATCCCCTATACTGGCATCGGCACGCTTACCAATTCGAGTGAGTTTACCGGTAAGAACAGCGAGGAGGCGAAGTGGGACATCGTGAAGTATGCGGGCGGGGAGAAGGCGACTCAGTACCGCATCCGCGATTGGCTCGTGAGCCGCCAGCGCTATTGGGGATGCCCGATACCCATCGTCTACGACCCGGAGGGGAAGCCGCACGCGATACCTGCCGAGCATTTGCCCTGGCTCCTGCCGACGGATGTCGACTTCACGCCAACGGGCAAGGCGCCGCTCGCATCCTCACAAGAATTGCAGGAGCGCGTGGTGCGCATTTTCGGCGAGGGCTGGACGCCGGAATACGATACGCTCGATACCTTCATCGACTCCTCGTGGTACTTCCTCCGCTATCTCGACCCGAAAGATTCGCACGATTTTTCCGATGTGGCGCTGATGAAGAAGTGGTTGCCGGTCAATCGCTACTCGGGCGGGAGCGAGCACACGACGATGCACCTCCTCTACGCGCGATTCTTTATGAAGGCGCTCTACGACCTCGCGCTTGTGCCGGTGGAAGAGCCGTTCACTGAGCGCTTCAACCGCGGGCTCGTTATGGGCCCCGACGGGCAGAAGATGAGCAAGTCGAAGGGGAACGTCGTGAATCCGGACGAATTCGTACAGAAGTACGGCGCGGACGCGGTGCGTGTCTTCCTTGCATTTATCGGCCCCTACAACGAGCCGGGGAGCTATCCCTGGAGCCTCGACGGCGTCGCTTCGATGCGTAAGTTCCTTGAGCGCGTGGCTAGAATGGTCGGAATTGTACAGGGAGCACAAGGGATTCTTCGCACACTAGGGAAAGAAATAAATCATAAACCGATAGATCCATTAATTGCTGCAACGGTCAAAAAAGTTGCTGAAGATGGCGACCGCTTCAAATTTAATACAGGAGTGGCTGCTCTGATGAGTCTTCTAAATGAGATGGAGATCTCATCTCAAGTATCACTCTCGAATGTTCGCGACTTTGTCATCATGCTCGCGCCTTTTGCGCCACACCTCGTCGAACACCTCTGGGAACAGCTTGGTGGGGAAGGGAGTGTTCATCAGCAGTCGTGGCCCATCTTTGACCCGAGTCTACTTATCTCGAGTACTGTGAATGTCACAGTGCAGGTCAATGGCAAGCGTCGCGGTTCGATTATTCTTCCGGCAGACGCTCCAGAAGACAGCGCCATCGCAGAAGCTCTCAAAATTCCTGTCGTGACGGCCTCATTCACCGGTAAAGAACCAAAGCGAGTTGTGTACGTACCAAATAAAATAATTAATCTCGTTGTATAATCACTCCATGAATACAACCCAAAAGGGTTTCGCGAGTGTTGTTTTAATTATCGCTCTAGTCATCATCATTGTGGGTTGGTTGGGCTATTTTGAATTAACACAAAAATCGAGTGTTACTACAACCTCTAGCCCAGAAAAAAGTCAGTCAACGAAGGAAGACCAAGAAATACCCTGGAAAGAGTACGTCAATCTCGACTTTGGCATATCCTTTTCTCATCCAGACAGCTGGCAGTGCAAAACTTATAAGACAAACCTCTTTCATCCAGATTGGTATCAAACAATCTGTGATGATGATGGCACATGGTCGGGGGACTCATTGGTAGCCATTTCGGTACCGCACACCACGAACACCCGATCGCTTGGGGTTAGCACAATTCGCAGCGGGACAATCACGGGGCAAAATTCATCTACAATCACGAAAACCATTTACCATTCTGATAAATTTGAAGATCTGGGCTCGGTTGCATATATCTTTAGCGGATCTTCGAACATGAAGAGCTATGATATGGGCGCTATGTATGGTGGCCTCGATAAACCATACAGGAGCGCTGAAGAAGCCGAGGATGTCTTGGATACCATTGCTAAATCTCTCATCATTCGCTCAAATTAAAACCAAAAACGGTATGCATCTGACACCGCCGCCGGCTAGAGCTGGCCGAGGCGCTCAAGATACCGGCTGTCACGGTCGCCATCGACGGGAATGAGCCGAAGCGGGTTATTTATGTGCCGGGCAGAATCCTAAACCTTGTGGTATAATCCGCGCTATTGACTCTTTATAAGGCATTTGCTATAAATTAGACCACATGAAGAAGGCCAGCAAAACCGTGACGCAAGGGAAGACGAAAACCGCCCCTATTGCCTCGTTTTCTTTTGATAGTGCGACGCTCGCGAAGCGCCTCTTGGCCGCCGCTCCGGAGCGCGCGCGCGAAGTCCTTATCCGCCGTTTCGGCCTGGGTACGAACCCGGAACGTGAGACCCTGGAGGCTATCGGCGACCAGTCCAGCATTACCCGCGAGCGCGTACGCCAGATCGAGGCCGCCGGACTCGACGCCGTACGGGCAAGCAAAGCTTTTAAAGAGGCGCACACCGCTTTTGAAGAGATCGCGAAGTATATCCACTCGCTCGGCGCCATCGTGCCCGAAGAGACGCTCCTTTCCGCGCTCGGCAAGGATGAGAAGAGTCGTAATCGGTTCCGCTTCTTCCTTATGGTCAATGCGGCGTTCTTCCGCGAACGTGAGACGAACGATTTCCTCGCCCGCTGGCACGTAGACCACGCGACGGCGAAGCATATTCACGATGCTCTCACGCGCCTCTACTCCTCGCTTTCCGATACCGACGTGATCCCCGAGGGAGAACTGCTTGACCGTTTCCTCGACGAGCTGAAGAGCGTCAATGATGCCTACAAGAACGAGGAAGTGCTGAAGCGCTGGCTCTCGCTCTCTAAGCACATCGGGAGCAATCCGCTATACGAGTGGGGTCGCACGACGGCGCCCGCCATCCGCGTCAAGGGCGTCCGCGATTACGCGTACCTCGCGGTCAAGCGCCATGGCGCTCCGATGCATTTCTCCGATGTCGCCAAGACTATCGGTACGCTCTTCTCGAAGAAGGCGCACATTGCGACAACGCACAACGAGCTCATCAAGGATCCTCGCTTTGTACTCGTCGGCCGCGGGCTCTACGCGCTTACCGAGTGGGGATATAAGCCGGGCGTCGTGCGCGAGGTTATCCGCGAGACGCTTGAGGCGCAGGGCCCGATGAAGAAAGAGGAGATCATCAAGCATGTGAAGAAGGCCCGTTTTGTGAAGGACAACACCATCCTGGTGAATCTCAACGATTCCCGCTATTTCAAGCGCCTCAAGGACGGTCGTTACGCGGCGGTCTGATATTCATACACAAACGGCGTCCCGCGCATAGCGGGACGCCGTTTGTGTTTGCTATACTTCGCGTATGGTCTCGCTCCCGTATTTGCACGAACTCCACAAGCTGAAAGATACTATCACTGGTCGGTTCGGCATCCGTTTCGACCCGTGGACGCTTCTCGCTCCAGGATTGATACTCATCGCCCTCGCGTATGTGCTTATGCCGGGTCCGATCTCCTTCGCCTTCTCGATCGCGCTATTCCTGTCTCCCGTGTGGCTACCGTTCCTTATCATAGGTGGAGCAGTGAAATTATGGTATGTTCTCGGACGCTCGGAGTTCATCGCGAAACAAAAGTACGTCCTCCTCGAAATAAAGCCGCCGCGCAATCTGGTAAAGACGCCGCTCGCGATGGAGGCCTTCCTCTCAGCTATCCATCTTACGGGCGGCGAGTCGACCTGGTACGCGCGCTTCAAGGGCGGCATCCGGCCCTTCTACTCTCTCGAAATGGCTTCGTTCGAGGGGCAAGTGCATTTTTTCATATGGGGGCGCGCGAATTTGCGCAGGATCATAGAGGGGCAAATGTACGCGCAATATCCGGGTGTGCAGGTGGTTGAGGCGCCTGACTATACCCGGCTCATATCCGCGGATCCGGATGAGTGGGGCGTTTGGGGGTGCGATTTTGCGGCGACGGGGAAGAATCCTCTCCCTATCAAGACTTATATCGAATACGGACTCGATAAAGTACAAAAGGAGCCGGAACAGGTCGACCCGCTCGCAAACCTTGTCGAATTCTTGGGTTCCATTGGGAAGGGGGAAAATATCTGGCTCCAATTCGTTATTCGTGCGCATCAGGGCGAACGGTATGGTCCCAGCCCGGGCGGCAAAGAGGGCGTGAGAAAAAACGCCGAAGGGAAGACCTACACCTGGAGGGACGAAGGGAAAGAGCTGATCGAAGAGATACGCAAGAAAGCGCGCAATCCGTACATAGATCCGGCGACTGGCGAGGAACGGCCGGGATTCCCGAACCCGACTAAAGGAGAATCGGAGCTTATGGCCGCCATCGACCGCAATACCACGAAGCTCGCCTATGACGTGGGCGTGCGCGGCGTCTATATCGCTAGGCCGGAAAAATTCAACGTGGCCGCTATCACGCATATGATAGGTCTCTTCAAGCCGTTCACCAACACCGGCTGGAACGGTATCAATTCGATAAAATGGATGAAGCGGTTCGACGATTATCCGTGGGAGATCGGCGTCGAAAAAAGAAAAAAGCATTATCGCGAAAAACTCATCGAGGCGTATCGCCGCCGCCAATTCTTTTATGATCCATTTTTCCACGACGGCCTCTTCGGGGACGAAACGATGATATTGAGCACTGAGGAGCTCGCGACCATCTATCACATCCCTTCGCAATCCGTCCAGTCGCCGAGCCTCACGCGTATCCAGTCGGCGACCAGCGAGGCTCCCGTCAATCTCCCGACCTAGCGCGTATGAATTTCTTCACGTCCCACAAGGAGTGGTGCTACTCGTTTATCATTGCCGTACTTCTTGTTGTGGGATATTCGCTCACACTGGCTCCTCCGTCGGATTTTCCGTCAAGAAGCATTGCCGTCGTTGCACGTGGCGCGGTCGTGTCTGAGGTCGCGACGGAGCTTGCCGATGCGCGCATCATCGCGCATCCGACGCTCCTGCGTTTCGTCCTGCGCGTCTCGGGGCAGAGCGCGCGGGTGCAGGCGGGCGCCTACCTTTTCAACACTCCCGAAAATCTGCTCACCGTCGCATGGCGGCTCGCTACGGGCGACTTCGGCCTCCCGCCCGTGCGGATCACCTTTCCCGAGGGTGAGACCGCGCGCGAGATGTCAGTACGTGTGAACGATGCGTTCCCCGACATCAGTGCATCCGACTTTCTCTCTGCGGCACAACCCTATGAAGGGTATCTCTTCCCTGATACGTATCTCTTCCTCCCGTCGGCGAACGCCGCGTCGATCGTCGCGATTATGCGAGAAAATTTCAACGAGAAGATACAGCCGTTGTCGGGAGCCATCGCGGAGTCCGGACACTCGCTTTCCGACCTCGTCACTATGGCGTCGCTCATCGAGAAGGAGGCGCGCTCGACCGCGGCGCGCCGTATGGTCTCCGGCATTCTCTGGAACCGCCTCGCGCGCAATATGCCGCTCCAGGTGGATGCGGTCTTCGGCTACATCCACGGCCGCGACACCTACTCGCCTTCGTATGCGGACCTGAAAGTCGATTCTCCCTACAATACCTATACGCACCGGGGACTGCCTCCGGGACCGATCAGTAATCCCGGGATGGATTCCATTTCCGCCGCGCTTTATCCAACGAAAACCGACTACCTGTATTACCTCACCGGCACCGACGGCCTGATGCACTACGCGACGACCTACGCCGGCCACCAGGCGAACCAGCGGAAGTATTTACGATAGACAATCGGAGTAAGCGAGCGTATTGTCTGTTTCAGAGTCATCTTAGAGGAGTACCGTTAATGCAAGAAAATCAGAATGAGAATGTTTTCTACGGGATATATAACTCCGGGAAAATGTCGATAAATCTCGAAAGTGCCGAACCGTTCTTCAAAGCTCTTAATAGAGTTTTACATATCTACATCGTCCCGTGTTCTGTGATTGAACGCTTTAACCATGGACCTGGATGTGGGCTCGTCGTAGATATGGCGCGATACCGGATGGAACGGCGTAAATATGTAATGTACATTGCGGAAGATTTGCCACATTCCGAACGGCTCATCACAATAGCCCACGAATTGATTCATCTGATACTGACGATGCAGGGGTTTTCGTTTGAGCGCCAATGGCTTGATGAAAAGAGTGAGCCGTGGATAGAGGAAATAGCTAAGCGGTTTTACCAAGCAAACCCTAACTTCCTGAATTGGGTGTATAGAGATTACGTGAGAATCGCCGGTTGAAGAGCGTCCCGCCCATGACGCTCTTTTTATTTCGTACGCATATTCCTTCTGTCCACTGCGGTGGCTCCCAACTTGTAAGCATGATTAGATAGTAAGCATGAACGTACGCGGGAAGAAGATATTCGTGGGGCTGTCGGGCGGGGTGGACTCGGCCGTCTCCGCCGCGCTCCTCCAACAGGCGGGAGCGCGGGTGACGGGCGTGTTCATCAAGGGCTGGTACCCACCGGGAATGCCCTGCACCTGGGCGAATGAGCGTCGCGATGCGATGCGGGTGGCGGCGCGTCTTCATATTCCGTTTCTCACACTCGACGCAAGCGCCGAATACAAAAAGAGCGTCATCGACTACTTGCTCGCAGAGTATAGTACCGGCAGGACGCCGAATCCGGATGTTATGTGCAACAAGGAGGTGAAGTTTGGCGCATTCTATCGCTTCGCGAAGTCGCACGGAGCGGACGCCATCGCCACGGGCCACTATCGTTCTGGAGAAAAGGATCAGAGCTACTTCCTCTGGGCGGTGCCGAAGGATATTCTGCAGGCGGCGTTGTTTCCGGTAGGGAAGATGGACAAACGCGACGTGCGCTCGCTCGCGAAGCAGTTCAACCTTCCGGTCTCCGAAAAGAAGGATAGTCAAGGCATCTGCTTCCTCGGTACGGTCTCGGTCAAAGAATTTTTAGAAAATGAATTCGGAAGCAATAATCCGGCGCTCCTCTATACGCTGGGGCAGAGGACTTCGCTTCCAAACGGCCCGTGGTACGTAGTTGGGAAGGATGTCGAGAAAAAAGAAATTATGGTTTCAAAGACGCGAACATCCGGCGCGCAGGCAATTCCCTTTACTGATGCGAATTGGCAGAGCGAACCGGCGGGCGAGCTCGAAGCGCAGTACCGCTATCGGGGTCCGCGCGTCGCGGGACGCATCGAGGGCAACCGGTTCGTGAGCAGGGAGCCGCTCCCTGAGGTTCCCGCGCCGGGACAGTCGGTCGTCTTGTATCGGGATGACGAATTGGTCGGTGGTGGTAGTATTACAGGATGAAACACTCGCGTCTGTGGCTTTCGGCGACCATCATCGCTCTCGTCGTAATCGGCGGCTTCATCCTCTCCGTGCCGCACACCGAGAAGGATGATGGCGCGTTTCTGTCGAAGAGCGCCGAAGCGAATATACCGCTCGTCACTCTGCGGGACTCCTTCAAAAAGGGCGTGCATACCATCACCGGGTCGCTCGAAGCGCCGAATGCCTGCACAAGCGTGTCCGCAGAAGCAGTGTACGCCACTGATTCGCCGGAAACAGGCGACATCCTCGTCTTACTGTCGCTTCTTGCGGACCCGGGCATCTGCCTGCAGCTACCGACGCGGATCAGCTTCACTGCGACGGTAAGCGCGCCGGCGAACCTTCCGATCAGGGTGCTGGTCGACGGGGCGGCGGCGACCACGACGGCGCTATGACGACCCTGCCGACCATCATAAAGGCCGACGGGTCGAAAGAGACTTTCGACCCGTCGCGTCTTGCAATGTCGCTCCAGATGGCGGGAGCGGGCGAGCATACGGCACAGCGCATCGCCGAGACGATCACGGGCACCATCGTGCCCGGCGCTACCTCGAAGGAGATATATGCGCGCGCCTTCGCGCTCCTGCGGAGAGAAGCGCGTCCGCTCGCCGCCCGCTACGCGCTGCGGCGAGCGCTCTTCGAGCTCGGGCCGACGGGCCATCCGTTCGAAGATTTCATTTCGCATCTTTTCCGCGCTGAGGGCTGGCAGGTCGAGACGCGGAAAATAATCCGCGGGAAATGCGTATCACACGAGGTCGATTTCTACGCATCGCATCCGGGAGAGAATACCTTCCTCGCCGCTGAGCTCAAATATCACAACGATCCGGGATATAAGACCGACGTGAAGGTCGCCCTCTATGTGAAGAGCCGTTTCGACGATATCTTCGCATGCGATCCGAGAGCGCGCGCCTGCCCGATCGACCGCGGCATCCTCGTTACCAATACCAAATTCACCTCCGATGCCATCGCGTATGCCGAGTGCGCCGGCGTCGAGCTTCTCGGCTGGAGCTATCCCGCAAACGACAGTCTCTTTATGCGTATGGGCCGTGCGAAGGTATATCCGGTCACCGCGCTTACCGGCCTTTCGCACGCCGAGAAACGACTCCTTATCGAACACGGCGTCATCGCCGTCGACGAGATACTGAAGAACCGTAGTTCGCTCGATATCCTCCACCTCTCGAGCGAACGGGTCGGCGAGCTTCTCGCGGAGATCGATGGCTTTCTTGCGCTCCCCTCGGCTCCGCATGATATTGTTCCCGTATGACGCCGCGCTTCTCGACAAGTTCCTTTGTCGCCGGCCTTATGCTCGGCATCCTGCTTACGGGCGCCTGGTTCCTCGGCGACGCCACGCGCCTTGTCTCCTTCGCCCCCGCTCCGCTCGCCGGGACGACCGATGAGCTCCCGCTACCTGAGAGCGGCGCGGTCTCGGTGGCCGACCAACCCTCCGGCGACGACGTCGTTGTCGAATCGGTCACGGTGCCGCCGCCGGGCGCCTGGGTTGCCGTGCGCGAGACGAACGGGCGCGACTTGGGGAACGTGCTCGGAGCGGCGCGCGTAGCCGGTCCGCACACCTCCGTCGTCGTCCAGCTCCTGCGCGCGACCGAGCCGGGACGCTCCTATGCGGTCCAGTTGTATCGCGACGATAACGGAGGCGCTTTTGACCCTTCGCGGAACAGCGTGTATGTCGACTTCGACACCGGTGCGCGCGTCGTCGCGTACTTTACGACCATTCCCTAATATGGCAGGTGCTTTTAAATCGAAAAGATACAGCACATTTGACCCGACATCGCCGGAGCCGTTTAAGGTGAGCCGTTCGAAGATAGATCTCTTCAGCGAATGTCAGCGCTGTTCGTATCTCGACCTCAGACTTGGCGTGAAGCGCCCAAGCATGCCCGCGTTTACGCTCAACAACGCGGTCGACGAGCTTCTCAAGCGCGAGTTCGATATTCATCGCGCCAAAGGGAGTAAGCATCCGCTCGTGGAAAAGTATGGTCTCGACGCCGTTCCGCTTGTCGACGAGCGGATGGAGGAGTGGCGCGACGCGCTTCGTCGCGGCATCGCGTACCTGCACGAGCCGACAAATATACTGGTGCGCGGCGGTATTGATGATGTATGGGTGAATCCTGCGGGAGAACTCATCATTGTCGATTACAAGGCGACGAGCAAGAAGATAGGCCCGAGTACAGAAGATGATCTGTACGATTCGTATAAGCGGCAACTTGAGATTTACCAGTGGCTGTTCCGCAAGAACGGTTTCGCCGTCTCGCCGACGGTCTATTTCGTATACGTGAACGGGAAGTCGGACGCGGAAGCCTTTGACGGGAAATTGGAGTTCGATATCGAACTCATTCCATATACCGGAAGCGACACCTGGGTCGAACCGGCCGTGTATGACCTGAAGAAAATGCTTATGAGCGATGAGATTCCGCCTATCGGGAAGGCATTTGGCGGCGGCCCATGCGAATACTGCACGTATCGAGATAATGCCGGGAAGATACTTCGCGAATTGCATACCAAGAACAAGAAGAAATAACTATGACCGAAAGTTCGTTCGCCAATCGTGTTCGAGACGCCGTGCGGCAGATTCCGAAAGGGGAGACGAAGAGTTATGGAGAAGTCGCGGCGGCTATCGGTTACCAGGGTGCCGCCCGCGCGGTCGGCACCGTGATGAAGAATAACTTCGACCCGACGGTGCCGTGCCACCGCGTCATCCGAGCCGACGGTACGCTCGGCGGCTACAATCGTGGCGGGGAACGCGAGAAGATGCGTTTGTTGGAGAAAGAAGGCGCATTATGAACGTCAAGATAGATCCGTCGTGGGCGAAGCATCTCGCGGGCGAGTTTGAGAAATCGTACTTTGCAGAGCTCACGGCGTTTGTGAAGCAAGAATACAAAGACGGCGTTGTGTATCCGGCGCCGAAGAACATTTTCCGCGCATTCGACCTGTGTCCGTTCGACAAAGTAAAAGTTGTTATCCTCGGACAGGACCCCTACCACGGCGAGAAGCAGGCGAACGGGCTCGCCTTCGCTGTTGATGAAGAAACAAGAGTTCCGCCGTCGCTTCAAAATATTTTTAAAGAGATACAGAGCGATTTCGGCAAGCCGCTCGTACATACTGACGGTGACCTTACTCGCTGGGCGAAGCAGGGCGTACTGCTCTTGAATGCGACGCTCACCGTTCGCGCCCACACGGCGGGTTCTCATCAGGAAAAGGGGTGGGAGCAATTTACTGATGCCGTTATTCACACGCTCTCGCAAGAGCGTGCGGGTTTAGTATTTATGCTCTGGGGCAACTATGCGAAGGCGAAGGGTGCGCACATCGACCGCAGTAAACATTTGGTACTCGAAGCCCCGCACCCGTCGCCTTTCTCTGCCGCCTCCGGCTTCTTCGGCTGTAAGCACTTTAGCCGTGCGAACGAATATCTTTCCGCGCACAACGAAACTCCGATAGATTGGCTTTAATTATTTCTGCCAATACGTCTTGAAGTTGATGATCTCGGAGACCAGCGTTTCGGCGGACTCTCCCTTGTAGCAGATGGCGCGGTCATCGACGTAGACAAAGGCGATCGGCTTACCAGGATTCTCACCCTCTTTGTGTGGCTGGCGATTTATATGATCAACGGGGATGGAGAACCGTTCGCAATACATCTTGATAAACTCATCGCCGCGCGTTGAATGGATAAGTATCTCGCACCCTTTTTCTTTAAGAGTATGGATCGCTTTGACGACTTCGGTGTTCGGCTCTTGCACGTCGTCTTTGGCGATGAATCCGTTGTAGGTGGCGAGAACGCCGTCGAAGTCAAAGGCGATAATGCGCGGATGCGGAGTGTTCATATGATTCAAGATATCACCAAATCTTCGCGCGCTCGGAGGGAGCGCGATAGAGCGCATCGCCCTTTTGTACGCCGAAGGCTTCGTAGAATTCAGGGAGGTTCGATGCCGGCCCGTTTATGCGGAACTGGCCGGGGGAGTGCGGGTCGGTGAGTACCTGGGTCTTCTCCGCCTCCGGGCGGCGCAGTTCGCGCTCGAAGAGTGCGAAACTGAGGAAGAACCGCTGTTCGGGAGTGAAGCCGCCGATATCCTTGCGTCCGGTCCTCGCGAGGCGGAGCCGGTATGCGTCAAAGGCGATGGAGATGCCGCCGAGGTCGGCGATATTCTCGCCGAGTGTCAATTGTCCGTTCACCGCGAGCCCGCCCGCGACTTTATAGGTATTAAATTCTTTGACGAGTACCTTCGCCTTCTTGTCGAAGCGGGCGCGGTCAGTCTTTGTCCACCACGTTTTTCTGTTCCCTTTACCGTCGAACTTCGACCCCTGATCGTCGAAGCTGTGTGTTATCTCGTGGCCGATGACCGCGCCGATACTGCCGTAATTGACCGCATCGTCCGCGTGTACCGAGAAGAACGGCGGCTGGAGAATAGCGGCGGGGAAGACGATATCGTTGAGGCCGAAACTACAGTACGCATTCACCGTCTGTGGCGTCATAAACCACTCCTTGCGGTCGACGGGCTTCTTCAAGCGGCGGAGCACGCGCGCGTGCTCGAAGAGCGTCGCGCGGACTGCATTTCCGAAATAGTCATCGGGTCTAATTATGAGCGTACGATAGCTACGCCACTTGTCCGGATACCCGAGCTTACGGGTCACCTGATGGAGCTTCTGCACCGCCTTCTTCTTCGTCGCGACGCTCATCCAATCGAGGTTCTTGATGCGCGCTTCGTATGCCTCGAAGAGGTCGGCGACGACTCCCACTATCCTCTTCTTCGCCTCGGGGCCGAAATATTCCTGCACATAGAGCTTGCCGAGGACCTCGCCGAGATTGCCGTTCACGGCGCGGAGCGCGCGCCGCCAGAGAGGCTTCATTACCTTCACGCCCGAGAGCACCGTACCGTAAAAGGCGAAATTCTGTTTCTCGAACTTGGCGGAGAGATAGCTCGCCGAGCCGCCGACCAAATGCCAAGTGAGATATGTTTTCCAATCCTCTATGGATTCTTTCGCGAGCATCTCGCTTATCGCTTTGAGGAATTTCGGTTGCATCACGATAACCTCGCGCGGCCTCCCGGCCCCGATGATTTTGAAATACGAATGCCAATCGATACCGCGTGTGAGGCGAGAGAGCGCAGGGAGATTCATCTTGTGATACGTCTTATCCACGTCGCGCAGGTCCTCTTTCGTCATCGAGACCTTCGCGATAGCAGTCTCGATGCACATAATCGTCTCGCGATTGCGTTTCGCTTCGGCTGTATCCGCACCCATAAGTGCGAACATCGCTTCGAGATGCTTCTGGTAGGCGGCGCGCACCCGCATCGACTCGGCGTCGCTCTTCAGATAGTAGTCGCGGTCGGGCATTCCGAGGCCGCTCTGGTGGATATAAATGAGGTACTTTTCGCTATCCTGCATATCCTGGTCAACCATAAGTCCCCAGGGGCCGCCACCGCCGATCTTCTCGAGGTGAGCGAAGGTTGATACGAGCGACGGGACATCTCGTATCTTCTCTATGCGCCCAAGCCACGGCCGAAGCGGAGAGAGACCGAGCGCATTGCGCTTCTGCATATCCAAACCGGAGCGATAAAGATCGCGCACCATCTGTTCGGGACTGCCGGCCGCAAGGTGCTTCATATTCCGTACCTTGGTGACAAGAGCACGGAGCTTCTTCTCGGTGTCATAGCGGAGCATCAGGAAGGAGCCCCAGCTCGCCTCGTGGGGCGGGATTTTATTCCTCTTTAGCCACCCGCCGTTCGCGTAGCGGTAGAAATCGTCCTGCGGCCGCACCTTCGTATCGATGTCCCGCGTATCGAATCCCCAGCCTCGTTTCTGCATAGCCGCATAGTATATGAATCCTCCGTCTCGTGCTATCTTTTTCCAGTATGACGGTCAATGAAGTACGTAGTCGCTATTTAGCTTTCTTCAAGGCGCGCGGGCACGCGATAATTCCCTCGGCGCCGATTGTGCCCGAGAATGACCCAACCACGCTTTTCACCAGTAGCGGGATGCAGCCCCTGGTCCCGTACCTGCTGGGTGAGCCTCACCCGGAGGGCACGCGCCTCGCCGACTCCCAATTATCGTTTCGTGCGGGAGATATCGAGGAGGTGGGCGATAATCGCCACACGACCTTCTTCGAGATGCTCGGCAACTGGTCTCTGGGCGATTACTTCAAGAAAGAACAGCTCCCGTGGATATTTGAATTTCTTACGAACAAAGAAGAAGGTCTTGGTTTTGATCCGCAAAAATTCTATGTAACCGTCTTCGACGGAGACGCCGATGTGGGCGTGGATCTCGATACAGAATCCGTCGAAATCTGGAAAACGATCTTTGCGGAGAAGGGAATCACTGACGAACTGGTGCGCGTAGGTACCGAGGAAGCCGGTTATGAGAGAGGTATGCAGGGCGGACGCATCTTCTCGTATGGCGACAAGAATTGGTGGAGTCGTGCCGGCGCACCTTCGAAAATGCCGACGGGAGAGATAGGAGGACCGGACTCCGAGATCTTCTACGACTTCGGCACTCCGCACGACCCGAAATGGGGCAAGGAATGTCATCCGAACTGCGACTGCGGTCGCTTCGTCGAGATATGCAATTCAGTCTTTATGCAGTTTATGAAGAATGCCGACGGGAGCTTCTCTGAATTGCCGAAACGAAATGTCGATTTCGGCGGAGGACTCGAACGCTTCGCCGCGACGACGCTCCCGAGCGCGGATGTCTTTGATATAGACGTGTTCAAAGCGCCGCGACAGGCGCTTGAAAGGAATTCCGGAAAGAAATACGGGGACGGAGGCGCAACGCGCTCGTTCCGGATCATTCTCGACCACGTTCGCGCCGCCATATTCATCCTTGCTTCCGGCATCCGACCGTCGAACACAGAGCAAGGGTATGTGCTCCGTCGCCTTATCCGCCGCGCGATTCGAGAAGTCGACAATCTAGGCATCAAGGAAGCCATCTTACCGGAAGTGGCAAGCAGTTTCGCGGACGCGTACGCGGATCACTATCCGTTCGTGAAAGAAGCTGCGACAAAGATCCGCGAAGAACTCGAGAAAGAGGAAACGCAATTCAGGAAAACGCTCACGCACGGCATGCGCGAGCTTGAAAAGATGGGAAGCGGCATTGATGCCTTTATGCTTTTTACGACTTACGGATTCCCGGTGGAACTCACCGAAGAAATTGCGAAAGAGCGCGGCATCGCGCTCGATATGGACGCAGTAAAGGCGAAAATGGGGGAGCATCAGGCGCTCTCGCGTGCGGGCGCGGCGCAGAAGTTCGCGGGCGGGCTCGCCGACCACGCGGAGCAGACGGTCCGCTACCACACCGCGCACCACCTCCTTCTCAAGGCGCTCCAGATGGTGCTCGGCCCCGATGTCCACCAGCGCGGGAGCAACATTACGAGCGAACGCTTGCGCATCGACTTCAGCTACGGACAGAAAATGACGCCTGAGCAGAAAGCGGAAGTGGAGAAAATCGTAAACGAGAAAATCGCGGAAGCCATTCCGGTTATCCGCACCGATATGAAGAAAGGAGAAGCAGAAAAGCTCGGTGCGGAACACGAGTTCGGTGCGACGTACCCGGATATGGTCTCGGTCTATTCGGTGGGCCCCTTAGGTGGCGCGTTTTCCATAGAATTCTGCGGCGGACCGCACGTGAGCAATACGAGCGAGCTTGGAGCGGGTGGTAAGCATTTCAAGATACAAAAAGAAGAGGCGTCATCCGCGGGCATTCGCCGCATCAAGGCGGTGTTAGAATAGGCGGATGAGTTTCTTCGGGGATTTTTTTCGTACACAACGGACAGAATCGGTCGCGCTGATCGATATCGGCGCCGCTTCGGTCGCGGGCGCCTATGTGCAGTACGCTCCCGATACGCAGCCCGTCCTGCTCTACACGCGCCGCTTGCCGATCGAGCGACGAGACCGAGAGACGCACGAGCGCGCTATGTTCCGCGCGCTCGAGGTGCTCGGTGCCGCTCTTATCCGCGAGGGAGCGCCGGCGCTCCTGCGCGCCACCGGCAGCGGAAGTATCAATGCCGTGCTCGTATCGGTGGACGCGCCGTGGCAAAAGACGTCGATACGGACGGAATATTTCGAACGGAAAACGCCGTTCACCTTCAGTAAGAAACTGGTCTCTGCGGCGCTTGAGAAGACGAGTGCGGCGGCGCCCGGGGAGCTCCTCGTCGATGAGAGCATCATCGGCACTATCCTCAATGGCTACGAGACCCGCGACCCGTACGGGAAGGAGGTGCATCGCGCCTCCGTCGTCATCCTGACATCGCGGATTGACGAGCATGTTGCGGGCGGCATCACCTCGCTTATGCGAAGCCTGTATCACACCAAGCATATCCTCTCTATTGCCGGCAGCTCACTACGCTATCAGGCAATGCGTATTGCATTCCCGCACGAGCGCGAGGCGCTCATTCTCGACGCGACCGGACCGCTCACCTCTCTCGCGCTCGTGCGCAGAGACCTCCTTGTCGATGTGGTCAATGTCAGGAGTCATACGAACGGCACCCATGCGTGGCTGAAGGAGGTCTTGGACGAGCTGGCGGAGCTGGCGGAGAAGTTCCCGCTCCCGCGCACCATATTCCTTCTCGCGCCCGCATCAGAGATCGAATCTCTGCGGAAGATGCTCGACACGACGGATCTGGGGAAGCTCTGGCTTTCGGACAACCCCCCGAAGATAGTCTCTGTTATGGGGAGCCACCTCAGCGGCCTGGTGCGGCAGGCGACTACCGCCTCTCCCGACCTCTCACTCCTCCTTATGGCGCTGTACTTCCGGCACCGTAATCCCGAAGGGTAGCCCCGGAGGGGACAACTATTTCCAAACTTGCAATACGAGGTGCTATACTCTCCGCATATGCGCACACTTGATGACATCATTCCGCCGTCCCGCCGTAAAGAAACAGAGTCTCTGAGCCGTCCCGCCGGCCGCGGGCCGCTCCATTCTCCCGATCGCCCGTCGAAGTTCCCCTACGCGACGCTCGGCGCCATCGTGCTCGTCATCGCGGTCTCGGTCGGCGCGCTCTTCTACTTCTCGACGGCCTCGGTCGAAGTAACACCGAACACGGTTTCCGCCGCAGTGCAGAGTTCCTTCACCGCGAACCAGAGTACGGGTGCGTTGCCGTATGAGATAGTCGTTTCGGAGAAGATTGCGTCCCAGAGCGTGAAGAGCAGCGGCACGAAGACCGTGAATTCTTCCGCCTCGGGGACGCTTACCATCTACAACACCCAATCGAAGTCGCAGACGCTTATCGCGAACACTCGTTTCGCGACCACCGCCGGGCTCATCTTCCGCATCCGCACCGCGGTGACCGTCCCTTCCGGCAGTACCGCGAAGCCCGGCAGTCTGACCGTGAAGGTCTACGCCGACAAGGCGGGTGAGGCGTACAACGTCGGCCCGACCTCCTTTACCATCCCGGGATTCGCGGGGACGCCGCAGGCCAGCCAGGTATACGCGCGCTCGACGAGCGCGATGACCGGCGGCGCCTCGGGCAGTGTGCCGATCGTAGACGCCGCGGTCGAGACCGCGGCCCGTACCGCCCTGAAAAAGGCTCTCGCCCCCGACCTCGCGACCAGCCTTGAGGCGCAGGTCCCTGCCGGATACATCCTCTTGCCGGGCGCCGCGGTAACAACGTTCCAGGAACTCACCTCCGCTCCGTCTTCGACGACCGGACAGGTCGAGGTGAAGGAACAGGGGACTATCACGGCTGTCGTCTTCCCGAACGCGGCGCTCGCCAAGGCGATCGCGACCTCGGTCGGCGGACTCGGATACCAGGGCGAGCCGCTTACCCTCGCCTCCGCCGCCGAATTGAAGCTCTCGGCGACGAGCGGCCTGCCCGAGCCGGACGCGGCATCATTCTCCTTTACGCTCAGCGGCACTGCGCC
Organism: Minisyncoccota bacterium; assembly: GCA_041660025.1. Taxonomy (GTDB): domain Bacteria; phylum Patescibacteriota; class Minisyncoccia; order Phycocordibacterales; family Phycocordibacteraceae; genus C7867-001. The sequence goes on from JBAZXD010000001.1 coordinate 294,206, forward strand.
GCTTATCTACACCGTCGATCCGACCCGCATTGCCGCGGCGGTGAGCGGGAAAACGCGTTCGGCGGCTGAAGTCGCCCTCACGAATTACCCGGAGGTCAAGCGCGCCGTCATCATCCTGCGGCCGTTCTGGCGACAAATGTTCCCCCAGGACCCAGCTTCTATCGACGTCATCGTGGCGAATCAATAGTACGGTTGACGGCTTTCGGTATACCTGCTACATTTACCAAGTACTGCATGGGTAACGCACGATAAATGAGCGAAGGCGAAGAGATAAAATCGACGGTGACAGGAACCGTTGAAGAAGTATTGCCTAACTCGCTTTTCCGCGTTCGCCTCCCGGCCGCCCCGGAAGGAGGGGAGGGGGAGCTGAAGCTTGCCTACCTTGCAGGGAAAATGCGTTTGCATCGTATCCGCGTCCTGATGGGCGACCAGGTGGAGATGGTGCTCGACCCCTACGGGGGCCGCGCGAGGATTGTGCGCCGATTAACCTAACCTTAAAGAGATTTTCAAAATGAAAGTTCGTGCGTCTATCAAAGTCCAGCAGCCAGGTGATCAGCTCGTCCGTCGCGGCGGGCGCCTGTACCGTATCAATAAGAAGAATCCGCGCCGCAAGGCTCGCCAGGGTTAATTAATTTTTAAGTACTTACTATGCGTATCGCCGGCGTTACCATTCCCGATAACAAGCAGCTCGCGTATTCACTGCCGCTCATTTTCGGCATCGGACCGACGCGTGCGCGCGATATCCTGAAGCAGGTCGGCATCAGTGCGACGAAGAAAGGGAGCGAGCTCTCCAACGACGAGGAACAGAAGATCCGCGTCCTCGCCGAAGGCTTCACGATCGAAGGCGAGCTGCGCCGCGAGATAGGGCAGAACATCAAGCGACTGAAGGACATCAAGTCGGCGCGCGGCGATCGGCATTCCCGCGGTCTGCCGGTGCGCAATCAGCGCACGAAGACGAATTCTCGGACGCGGCGCGGCAACGTCCGTAAGACGATGACCTCCGGTCGCCGGACGCTCGAAAAGACATAATTTATGGGAAAGAAACGCATCATCAAGAAGAGCGGGCGAGGCATGGACGCCGGGCGCAAGGAGCGCGCGATGTCGAAGGTTACCAAGCGCCATCTCGAGAAGGGCATCCTGCACATCGACGCGACCTTCAACAACACGAAGGCTATCCTCACCGACGAGAAGGGGAATGCTGTTATCTCTTCGAGCGCGGGCGCGCTCGGCTTCTCCGGTGCACGCAAGTCGACGCCGTATGCGGCGGCGAAGGTCGGCGAATTCCTTGGCGAGAAGGGAATGATGATTGGCCTCAAGGAGGCGACGGTCATCATCCGCGGCGTCGGCGCCGGCCGCGAGTCGGTCCTGCGCGCGTTCTCGGGCAAGGGCGTCCAGATCAAGTCCATCAAGGACGTGACACCGGTGCCGCACAACGGTCCGCGCCCGCCAAAGCCGCGTCGCGTCTAATCTTTTACTGCCAGTATGAAAACAGGACCACGATATAAAATAGCGAAGCGCCTCGGCGCAACCGTCTTCGAGAAAGCGCAGACGCAGAAGTTCGCTATCTCCGCCGAGCGTTCGGCGAAGAACAAACGTCGTAGCCGCGGTCGCCAGAGCGAGTACGGCAAGCAGATGCTCGAGAAGCAGAAGGTGCGCATTACCTACGGGCTCCCCGAGCGACAGTTCCGCAACTATGTGAACAAGGCGCTCTTGGCGCACAGCGCGAAGCCCTCTGAGCGCCTGCACGAGCTCCTTGAGCTTCGGCTCGACAACGTCGTCTGGCGGCTCGGGCTCGCGTCCACGCGGCGCGGCGCACGCCAGATGGTGGCGCACGGCCACGTGATGGTCGGCGACAAGAAGATGCGCGTTCCCTCGCACCTGCTCGCGGTCGGCGACCGTATCAGCGTGCGCCAGGGTTCCTTGGAGCATGGCGTCCTGGTCGGCTTCGCCGAGCGCTTCGCTGAGCGCCCGCTCCCGTCCTGGCTCGTCTGGGACGCGAAGAAGATGGAGGGCGGGGTGAAGGAGCTACCCACCTCGGCGTCGGCGGATGTCGCGGGCGACCTGGTCGCCGTGCTCTCGTTCTACACGAGATAACAGAGTATAGTAATTTGAGTATTAATTAATTGGTAATTACGATTGCGTTATGGAATACCACATCACCCTACCGAGTAAGCCCCGTATCGTTTCTGAAGAAGGACTGCAGGGCGTCTATGAGATCGACTCGCTCTACCCGGGCTACGGACACACCCTCGGCAATTCTCTGCGCCGCATCATCCTTTCCTCGCTCCCCGGCGCTTCTGTTACGCAGGTAAAGATCGAGGGCGTCCCGCACGAGTTCGCCACCATCGACGGTGTCCGCGAGACTGTTATGGAGCTTCTCCTCAACCTCAAGCGCGTCCACTTCGTCCTCCACGGCGATGAGCCACAGACTATCTCGCTCTCGGCCAAGGGTACAAAGGAGGTCACTGCAAATGACTTCAAGCTCCCAAGCCAGGTGGAGATCAAGAATCCTGAACAACACCTCTGCGACCTCTCGGGCAAGGCAGTTCTCGAGCTCGAGGCGACCATCGAGCGTGGCCTGGGCTACGTCGCACGCGAGGCGCTCACGAAGGACAAGGTCGACATCGGCACCATCGCGCTCGACGCGACCTTCACCCCTATTCGCCGCGTGAACTACGAGGTGGAGAATATGCGCGTCGGCGACCGCACCGACTTCAATCGCCTGCGCATCCTTATCGAGACCAACGGCACTATCGCGCCGCGCGAAGCGCTGGAGAAGTCCATCGAGACGATGATCCACCAGCTGAAGGCGGTCATCGGCTTCCAGGAGGAAACTATGGAGGCCTCGACCAAGAGTGCAGAGGGCGATGCTCTCAGCACGAGTGCCGCAAAGGTTAAGATCGCGGACCTGAATCTTCCGCCGCGCGTCACCTCCTCGCTCGAGGATGCCGGTATCAAGAGCGCGGCAGGGCTCGCGCGGAAGACCGCGGGCGCCCTCAAGGAGCTCGACGGCATCGGCGAGAAGGCGATCGAGGAGATCTCTGAAGCGCTCGCCGGCCACGGCCTCACGCTGAAGGCCGAATAATTACTATGGCGCATACCACCAAAGCACAGACCTTCCATCGCGAAATCGGCCAGCGCGCGGCGCTTATCCGTTCGCTCGCGCGTTCCCTCGTCCTCGAGGAGCGCATCTCGACTACCGAGGCGAAGGCGAAGGCGCTCCGCCCGTTCGTCGAGCGGCTCGTCACCTACGCGAAGACCAATACGCTCGCGAGCCGCCGGCTCGCGGAGAAACGCATCCACGACAAGGCGGCGGTGAAGAAGCTCTTCAGCACCATCGGCCCCCGCTACGCGGACCGCAAAGGCGGCTACACGCGCGTGGTAAAGCGCACCAAGCGCGGGACGAACGACGCGCGCAAACTTGCGTACATTGCGTTCGTCTAGTATTCATTACGTATCTATGACCAGCAACACAAAACCAGCCCCGACGACCTACACGATAGACGCGACCGACCGTACCCTCGGCCGCGTGTGTAGCGAGGCGGCGGGCGTCCTCCTCGGCAAGAAGTCCGTCCACTTCGCGAAGAATCAGACCATTCCGGTCACCGTCACCGTTACCAACGCGGGCAAGCTCCACCTCTCTGCGCGCCGCACGAAAGGGAAGGTCTATACGCGCTACACGGGCTACCCGGGCGGTCTCTACTCGATGACGATGGAGGATATGATCGCTAAGAAGGGTATCGCAGAAGTCGTGAAGAAGACCGTCGACGGGATGATCCCGCGCAACAAGCTCCGCAAACCGCGGATGAAGAACCTCATCGTCACCGAATAATATTTATGCAAAAAGATTTCATCACCGCCGTCGGACGCCGTAAGACCGCCATCGCGAGCGTGCGTATGCAGAAGGCCGCGAAGTCGAGCCTCATAGTGAACGGCAAGAGCCCGAAGGACTATTTCAAGACCGATCTGCGCGCACTCATCGCTGAAGAGGCGTTCGCGAAGGCGGAGAGCGCCGAGAACTACGCCGTCACGGCGCACGTGCAGGGTGGCGGTATCGCCGCCCAGGCGGACGCGGTGCGCCACGCACTCTCGCGCGCGCTCACCAAGGCAGAGCCGAAGACGCGCGCCGTGCTGAAGGCCGCGACCTTCCTCAAGCGCGACCCGCGCGCCAAGGAGCGCAAGAAGCCGGGCCACGTCAAAGCGAGAAAATCGAAACAGTGGTCTAAGCGTTAAGTATTTTACAAAAGCAAAAACCGCCGCAAGGCGGTTTTTGCTTTTGCCGAACGGCTCAGACCCCGTCTGAGCCGTTTGACGTTAAGCTTTATTAAGGTAAGGTGGCGGCAGAACGGGACTGTTTCCCAAGGAGATCCAGATGATTGATGCTCTCATTGGCATTGTTATTTACGCAATATGGGTGTTTCTCGGCCTTGTTGTTTCCGTGCTCACCGTCTGTGGGATATTCCTAGCGATCGCTGTGCGTAATGCCAACAAGCTCATGTGGGACTTGCCGTGGCTGAAATGGCTCACGCTCGATGAGATCGTGGAAATGGGATTCTCGAGGTTTTGGTCCGAGTTCTTTCTTCCGCTGTTCTATAAAAAAGGTTATCTCGAGATTCGGATCTCCTCCGACTGCCCGAAGGAAAAAATGAGGCTGATTGAATTTATAGGATTCAATTCCTACACTGTTCAATTTCACGAGTTCAAACTCACAAAACGCAGCGGAAGGAAAAAGCCGAAGCCGTGGAAGTTGCCGGCCATTTTTGAATGGCGTCCCGTCTCGGCATAGTCGCTCTATTCATCTTTGATTGAATCGACAACGAAGAAAGGAGGAATACACCATGGCCAAGCTTAGGATGTTGCGCGGCCGGACGGCCCAAGCGGCTATAAGACCTACGAGCAAAAACTCGTAGGTCTTTTTTTATCTCACCCACCTTTAGGCGTGGAAGAGGTAAAAAGGAAAGCGCACCTCGTGAGAGGCGCGCTTGGCGGGTATGTCGCTCTGTGCGACATCAGTGCAGTTTCGTTCTGCGGACAGAGACCGTGACGCATGACTGAGCCTTCATCCACCGCTTGGCCTTCCGGTCGAATTTCTTGATGACGACAGTCATCACACCGACCTTGACGGGGAGCGTTTCTGCGCTGTTGAAGCGCCGACACGCGGTCTTGGCGGGGCCGAAATTCGGCAGGTAGTCCGGGTCAACGGTGATGAGCGGAGAGCGGTCTTTCATATCCTCCCGCACACTCGCCTCCGTCTCGCCTGGGCCGAGCGGCTCGTCCGGATCCTGGAAGTAGATCCTGTTGATGTACTCTTTCTCGTCCTCTTCAGTCCACTCCCAAGCGAACTCGTCGACCAGGTAGTAGCGGTCATCCCGCTCCGGGCCGCTGGCCTCGTCGTAGCCGGGGTTCGAGCTGAAGAGATTCCCCAGCACGTGGCCCTCCACCATTGGAGTGAAAAATCCCAAATCTCCCAACAGAGTGCTCATGTTCTTTCTCCCAGAAACGTTAATCAAAGGTACCCAGAATTCAGCTTTCATTATACTACATATATAAGTATTTTGTCAATACCCCAATTTCCATTCACCACCAGGCAAAGAGGGCGCGGATGGAATTGACGCTATCTATGTATTATGCTATATTGCAAAGCGGATAAATTCACCAGGAGGTTCACGTGTCCAAACACCAACTCTCGCTCGAAGAATCGCAAATCCTGTTTTTCACGGAGCTGATCGCCTTGATGTACTGCTCAGCCGTGAGAAAAGCTTGTCAGATGTTCATTCAGTCGGATGTCCCGATCGGACCTCTTTTCCTCGAGGGGGCGCTTCGGGAAAATCTCCGGGCACTGCTCCGCGAGCCGCTCCGCAACCCGTTCTTCCGGGAGAAATTCAACCGGTACTTCCGGACTCATGAGCACCCTGACATACGCAATGTCGCGTATGAATGGATGGGAGAAATATTGGTCTGGGAGAGCTAGCCGCCGCCCCTCCCAACGAAGACCGCTCCCGGGCGGTTTTCTTTTTGTCCACCCCAGACAGAGGGAAGGAGTGGGGGAATTTGACATAATGGAAATCTAGCGCAATACTGCCGCACAGACAGTACTGGCGTGCCGACCTCGGCCGCCTTAACCACAAACGAAGAGGAGTCATGACATGATCATCACGACCCGCAATTCGGTATACAGGCTGGCGCAAAAGGGTGATAAGGTCGTTGCCACCAAACTCGGGGACCTGGAGGAAGGACGGCGGTACCCGCTAATCAAGACCGGCGACGTCTTTACGGCGGATAGCGCATCACCAATTGTTATTGGGGAACCGCTTTATATCGACAGCCTGGAGACCTCCAGCGTTATGGAAATCGACGACGAACCGGGCGATGATGCGATCTGCTTCAAGCCTGCCACCCTCTTTTGACCGTTCTGGAGAAAATCATGAAATGGATAGACCGCATCACCCCGGTAAGCGGGGACGCAGTAAAACGGGCCATCCGAACCCGAAATGGGCTTCGGGCGGGGAAAGAACCTTCACGCAACAACGGCTGGATCTGGATCAGGGTACAGACCGCCGGCAAGAAGATTATCGCGTGCGAAAAGGCTCGCGACTGCAATTCCACTGAACGGCAAATCCTCAACGACCTGCTCAGGGGCGAGATCGTTTGCCGGATGGTGCCGACAAAAAAGGGAGGCACGTCATGGGCGCTCGCCTCCATAAAGTAACAACAGCACCCCCTTATAGTTCCGCCTCGTGCGGAACTACTTTTTTATATATTTTGACTACACACAAACTTTCAGGCATAGTGGAGGAATATGGCGGAATGGAAAGGCGATGATATAGCGCCGGAAGATATAGTCATTGAGCCGGAACACGGCGAGGACAGGGGGGAAGGGAAGCCGGAAGAGAAGATCGCCAAGATGCGCGAGGAGCTCAAGGTATGCCGGCAGGAAAAGCAGGAATATATGGACGGCTGGCAGAGGGCCAAGGCGGATTATGTGAATGCGCTGAAGCGTTTCGGAGAGGACTCAAAGTCGGCGGAGGTGCGCGGGAAGGTGAAGGCCGTGGAGACGCTTCTTCCGGCTTTTGATGCACTGGAACGCTCCAAAGAGCACGGGGAGCTACCAGAAGGATTCACGGCGATAGCAAAACAGCTGGAAGGCGCCTTCGCCGCTCTCGGGCTCGAAGAGGTCGGGAAGGTCGGTGAACAATTTAATCCCGCTCTCCACGAAGCGCTCGGGCAGGATGCTGCCGACAGCGCAGAAACCGACGGTACTATCACTGCGGTATTAGAGAAAGGGTGGCGCGTTGGCGAAACGGTCATCCGTCCGGCAAAGGTGCGCGTCGGACACTTTGCAAGCGAATAACAGGAAGCGTACAATAGTATCTCTAACTTTAAACACCTATGGCAAAAATTCTCGGTATTGATTTGGGCACCACGAACTCTGCGATGGCTATCGTCGAGGGCGGCGAGCCGCGCGTCCTCGAGAACGCCGAGGGCGCGCGCACGACTCCCTCTATCGTCGCGATAGGAAAGACTGGCGAGCGCGTCGTCGGCACCCTCGCCAAGCGCCAGTCGGTAACGAACCCGCTCAACACTATCTTCCAGATCAAGCGCTTTATCGGACACTCTTTCGACGAGCCGGCGGTACAGAAGGATAAGGCGTCGGTACCGTTCGAGATGCATAAGACGGAGAGCGGCGGCATCGAGGTCAAGATGACCGAGAAGTGGTATCGCCCCGAGGAAATTTCCGCGATGATACTCGGCAAGATGAAGGCCGATGCGGAGGCGAAGCTCGGCGAGAAGATCACCCAGGCGGTCATTACCGTCCCCGCCTACTTCAACGACGACCAGCGCTCTGCGACGAAGGCCGCCGGGCAAATCGCCGGTCTCGAGGTGCTCCGCATTATCACGAACCGACGGCCGCGGCGCTCGCGTATGGATTTAATAAAAAGAAGGATGAGAAGATCGCGGTCTTCGACTTCGGCGGCGGCACGTTCGACATCTCGGTACTCGAAGTAGGCGGCGACGTTATCGAGGTGAAGTCGACCGACGGCGACGCACACTTGGGCGGCAAGGACATAGACCAGAAGATCATCAGCTGGCTCGCGGACGAATTTAAGAAGGAGAGTGGCATCGATGTGCTCAAGGACGCGCTCGCGCGCCAGCGCCTGGATGAAGCGGCCGAAAAGGCGAAGATAGAGCTCTCGAGCGCGATGGAGACGGAAATCAATATTCCGTTCCTCACCTCGGACGCCTCCGGCCCGCGCCACATGCTCATCAAGATGAGCCGCGCCAAGCTCGAAGAGCTTTCAAGTGAATTCATAGAGCGCGCGATGGACATCACCAAGCGCGCTATGGAGGCCTCGCCGTTTAAGATTCCTGAAATTAATGAGGTCATCCTCGTCGGCGGACAGACGCGTATGCCTGCTCTCCAACAGGCGGTCGAGAAGTTCTTCGGCAAGAAGCCGAATATGACCGTGAACCCAGATGAGGTGGTCGCCATCGGCGCGGCTATCCAGGCGGGCATCCTCCAAGGGGATGTGAAGGATATTCTCCTTGTGGACGTTATCCCGCTCTCGCTCGCCATCGAGACGATGGGCGGTGTCGCGACCAAGCTTATCGAGCGCAATACCGCGATACCGACCAGCCGCTCGCAGACCTTCTCCACTGCGGCCGACAACCAGCCGTCGGTAGAAATTCACATCACGCAGGGCGAACGCGCGATGAGCGCCGACAATAAGTCGCTCGGTAAGTTTATGCTGGACGGTATCCCGCCCGCGCCGCGCGGTATGCCGCAGGTGGAAGTGACCTTTGACGTGGACGCCTCCGGCATCCTCACGGTCAAAGCAAAAGAAAAGACCACCGGCAAGGAGCAGTCTATTCGCATTGAAGGCTCGACCGGCCTCTCCAAAGACGACATCGCCAAGATGCAGGCGGACGCTGAAGCGCACGCGGAAGACGACAAGAAGCGCCAGGAGCTCGTAGAGGCGCGTAACATTGCCGACCAGGCCATTTACGCAGGCGAGAAGGCGATTAAAGACTTCGGCGAGAAGGCCGGGGCAGAAGTAGTGAAGGAAGTACAAGACAAGATTGATGCGCTCAAGACCGCGCACAAGAGCGAGGACTCGGCTCTCATCAAGACCGCGACGGAGACGCTCTCTTCGGCGCTCTCCAAGATAGGGGAGGCGATGGCGAAGCAGGCGCAGACGCCTCCAGCACCCGACGCGGGCACGCCGCCGCCTGACGCAACAGCAGGCCCGACCGACGCAGAATTTAAAGAGAAGCCATAACTCAAATAGTCATCACCCAAGCCCCGCGACGCTCCACGTCGCGGGGCTTGACAGACTATTCTGTTCGTGTATAATTTACTTAGGCTGTATCAACAAATTTAGTCCATATCAACTCATCGACCGGAGGTCATCATGCCCAAGTTCTTCAGCGGTAGAGTCGGCACGGCGCGTTTGTTTTTCTTCAGTGGACTCGCTCTCGTTATTATTGCAATGGTCGTGGGGATAATGGGCTATCACCACTTCATCCAACACGAGTCGTATGTAACGGCAGTTCTGGCAGCGAGTTTTCTCGCCCCGATCGGTCTCGTTGCAATGATCGCCGGCAGTATTCAGATCTGGGAAATCGTTCAAGGTGGGAATAACACCGATGGCGATTTCCACTGAAATACTTCCAACCTCGGACGCGGGCGGAACGGACTCATCATGAGCACCGGCCGCCCTTTCATTTTTTGCATACAAAAAGCAAGCAGCGTATAATCGAGAAATATGGCCAAGGATTATTACAACGTGCTCGGCGTGGATAAGAAGGCGACGAAGGACGACATCAAGAAGGCGTTTAGGAAGCTCGCGCACAAATACCACCCCGACAAGGGCGGTACCGACGAGTCCAAATTTAAGGAGATCACCGAGGCGTACTCGGTGCTCTCCGACGATAAGAAGCGTCGCGAGTATGACACGTACGGGCAAGCGTTTGCCGGCGGACGGCCCGGCGCCGCAGGCGCCGGGGGGAATCCGTTCGGGGGATTCGACTTCAGCCAGTTCCAGCAGGGCTTCGGGAACGGCGGCGTGGAGTTCGACTTCGGCGACATATTCGGCGACATATTCGGCGGACGGGGAGCCCAGACGCGCACACCGCGTGGCCGCGACATCTCCATCGACCTCGAGATCTCGTTTAAGGAGGCGGTGTTCGGCACCTCCCGCAGTGTCCTCATCGCCAAGGTGTCGACCTGCAGTCTCTGCCACGGCACAGGAGCGAAGCCCGGTACGCCGCAAGAATCCTGCACGACCTGCAACGGGAGCGGCAAGATCCACGAGACGCGCAACTCCATCCTCGGGCAGTTCTCGAGCGTCCGCGCCTGCACCATCTGCGAGGGCACCGGCAAGGTGCCGAAGGAGAAGTGCGCGGAGTGCAAGGGCCACGGCGTCCACCGCAAGCAGGAAGAGATAAAGATAACCATCCCCGCCGGCATCGACAACGGCGAGATGATACGTATGACAGCACAGGGTGAAGCGATCAAGGCGGGCATCGCGGGCGACCTCTACGTGAAGGTGCACGTGAAGCCGCACCCGACCTTCCGTCGCGAAGGTTCGAATCTCATTATGAATCTGCCGGTGAAGCTGACCGACTCACTGCTCGGCACCACCGTTTCTATCGAGACCCTGGAAGGAAAGACGCTTGAGGTGAAGATACCGCCGATGAAGCGCGCGGAGGAACACCTGCGCGTCGCGGGCAAAGGCATCCCCGTGGATGGCTCACGCGGCGACCTCATCATCCGCCTCGAAGTGGCGCTCCCGCACAAGCTCTCGGGTAAAGCCCGCAAGACTGTTGAAGACTTGAAATCGGAGGGGCTCTAGGGTGTATAAATAAGGAATGACCGCTACTGAAGGGCTTGCACAGGTGAACGAACTCGCGACGAACACGGCGCTCCAGGCATGGAGCGCCGCGAGCGACTTCCTCATCATCATCATTCTGCTCAGCGTCTTCTTCCTCTTCGCCTGGTACGTCGGGCGCGGTCCCCTCGTCGCCGTCCTGCTCGCGTTCTACTCGGCCTACGCGCTCTACGTGATGTTCCCGTATATGTCGTACCTCCCCACGGCGCCGGCGATGACCGCGCTCCTCGCGCAGGCCGGTTTGTATCTGGGCCTTACGTTCGCGTTCTACATCATCCTCCGCCGCGTCGTCGTCTCCGACTTCCTCTACATCGGCATCTTCGGGCTCTTTGCGCTCTCGTTCCTCGGCGCGGCGTTTCTCCTCGCGCTCGCCTACCACATCTTCCCGGTTGCCGAGGTGTACAACTTCACCCCCGCGATCGACCTCCTCTTCGCGGCAAAGGCATACTTCTGGTGGTGGTTCGTCGCTCCCGCTATCGGGCTCTTCTTCCTCGCCCGCTAAAAAACAAGGTTCAACCTTGGAATTCAGGATTTAAAGTTGAACCTTGTTTTTGCATGATATAATCCCCGCATGACACTCGCAGAGGAGTTGAAGGCGCGCGGACTGGTCGAGCATTTCTCCGCTCCGATCGAGACAATTCTTTCCCAGCCACGGACTGTCTATCTCGGCGTTGACCCGACCGCCGATTCGCTCCATATAGGCCATCTCACGTGGGTGCTCCTGATGAAGCGGCTCGGAGATGCCGGGCACAAGCTCGTGTTCCTCATCGGCGGCGGCACCGGGATGATCGGCGACCCGAAGGAGAAAGGGGAGCGCTCGATGCTCGATGAAAAGACCGTAGCGGCTAACACGCGCGCACTACAGAAACAATTGAAGAGCCTGCTCGGCCGAATCTCGTTCCGCATGGTTGATAACGCCGAGTGGCTCGCGAAAGAACGTTTGCTGCCGTTCTTACGCGACGTCGGTAAATATTTCACCGTCAATGACCTTATCAAGCGCGAGATAATCAAGAAGCGCATCGACACGCCCGACGAGAGCATCTCCTATGCCGAATTTTCATATTCGCTCCTCCAGGGATTCGACTACCTCACGCTCCACGAGAAATACGGATGCGACCTCCAGATAGGCGGCTCCGACCAGTGGACGAACGTGCTCTCCGGCGTCGACCTCATCCACAAGCGCCTCGGGAAAGAGGTGTATGCATTCGCTTTCCCGCTCACTACCGACGCTTCGGGCAAGAAGTTCGGCAAGAGCGAGGGGAACGCGATCTGGCTCGACGCGAAGAAGACCTCGCCCTTCCGCTTCTACCAGTTCTGGATTAACCTCCCCGACGAGAACATCGAACACTACCTGAAGGTCTACACCTTCCTCCCTCCCGCCGAGATTAACGCGCTCTTAGAGCTCCACCGCAGGACCCCCGGCGAGCGCCAGGCGCAGGAGACGCTCGCGCGGCTCGTGACCGAGATAGTCCACGGCCCTGCCGCCACCGCACAGGCGGCCGCTACCTCCGACGCGCTTTTCGGCGATACTCCCTTCAACGAACTCTCGCGCGAGGCGCTCCAGGTCGCGCTTTCTGAGGCCCCTTCGGTCGCGTTCAAGAAGCGCGACCTCGAGTCCGGTGCTTCGCTCGCCGAGGCGCTCGTTACGGGCGGTCTCGCCTCGTCTAAGTCGGACGCGCGCCGTCTCATTCTCGGGAAGGGCATCACGCTCTCCGGTCAGACCATCGAGAACCCCGACCAAGAAATCCATCCCGGCGACCTCCCGAACGGCTACGCGCTCGTGCGTAAGGGCAAGCAGGGCGTCCTCATCCTCGTTTTGAAATAACCAGTGCGTTATGAAGCAATTTTTACTCCTTGTAGACGGCATGTCTGGTGGGGGAAAGACTACGGTCACACGATTATTGGCAGATAAATTGCCCCGGACAGCGACTGTCGGTTTCGATAAAATTAAGAAGTTTGTTTCAGACTTTGAGAGAGGCGCCCGAGACAACCAGATAGCCAGAGAAGTAACTACAGTTATGGTGCAGAAATATTTAGACCTTGGATTGTCAGTGATGATCGAGCAACCATTCAGGAACGAAGAAGAGATAGACTTTTATACCAGAGTTGCAGAGGAGCGACACATACCCCTTCATAAGTTTCAATTACACGCCGACCCCGCTGTTGCTCTTCAGAGAGTTGTGGCAAGGACAAAAGAAAATAACGGCGACCTTCCTGAAGAACGGGCTCGGCATAACATTTCTTTATTTCAACCAAGAGGGCACCTGGGCTTCAAAGTTATTGATACGACGAATGCAAAACCCGAAGACATCGCGGAAATTATCTTGAACGAAATCACCAGTGGTGACACTACTTTGAAATAAAGGTCGCAATCGGCTATAGTTATCGCATTGCGTCGGTGGCGGAGTGGTCAATCGCAACAGGCTGTAAACCTGTCGGGCATAGCCCTACGAAGGTTCGAATCCTTCCCGGCGCACAGATTGAGCAAAGCGAAATATGTGCGCCGGAGCACGCCTGGGAGGCGTGTGTGAAGGATTCGAAGACCTTGCGAGCATCCGCGCTTTGGCGGATCCGCAAGGTGTACTGAAACTGTAAGTTTCGAAAAGCGTACTCGCGGTCCTTCCCGGCGCACCATGCATATTTAAATTAAATAAGGCCAGCGATTCTGCTGGCCTTATAAATAATCAATAAATCACGAGAATTTATTTGGTCTACAATCTTCCGCAACCACCACCAGTATTACCGATTTTTCTTGATGTTTTTTTGACCCATAAATATCTTCTATTGTCCGGAACCACGAAGGAAACGTGCTTTCCTTCACTATACTCGACTTCAGTAACACAATGTCTCGCACTGCCTTCAACTTGTTCAACACTCCATCCTGAAAACCAGGGTGGTTTTGAGTCCTCCCAACGTTCCTCAGAGTCTGTGACCGTCTCTCTGGTGTCCCATTCCTTCCATGCCGCACAGTCTGAGGTACAGCACTTGCCGGAATCATCACCTACCCCAAAGGGGCATTTCTTCTGAGACCAATGGCGGCGGGCTTGTTCGGACATGATTTTACTCCTTCGAAAGAACGGCGGACCTGTTTAGGAATTGAGTCGGTCAAATGCTTGGCAGTGGGATAGAAAATTCTCTTTCCACCTCCGCTCAAACAATAACACCGTAGATTTATTTGTCAAAACCTTTGTTATCCACAATCAGTTCCCGAGACAGATTTTTGGTAAGGAATAAGATACGCTTGTGTAATTCGTAAACGTGTGGTATTACAGTCGGTGGATGCGGCTTTACCGTGACTCTGTTTCCTTGTAAAACTCACACAAACGAAAAAGGAGAATACCGATGAAAGCACTTCGTACAAGCGCGGTTCTCACTGCGTGCATTATTACGATTATGTTCAGCGGACGCATCGCGTTCGGCCAAGATGAGTCGCTGAGCAGTCGGATAGACTCTGCCTCGACTTCAGCCGAGGAGCAACGGCAAAAGAAAGAAGCGGCGATACCTCGCTGTGATGCTCCGGTCGGCTCGGTAACCATCGCCATGCCGGAACGCAACTGGTGGCAGCAATATCAGCTGCAATCGCCGGACGCGCTTATCAAGATGTACGTCGCCAAGTCCGGATGCTTTACGCTCGTTGACCGCGGCCGCGGTTTCGCCATCGCTGAACGCGAACGCGCGCTCGCAAGCGGCGGCAATCTACGGCAAGGATCGAATATCGGCGGCGGACAAATGAAGGCTGCTGATTTCGTCATTACCCCCGACATCGTAGTGAATAACAACAACTCCGGCGGCAGTGCGATCGGTGCGATCCTTGGGGCCTTTCTACCCGGACCTATCGGGATGATCGCAGGCCAAGTAAGGATCTCCGACAAGTCGGCTGACGTCACCCTCGCGGTAACGGATGTCCGCAGTTCGGAACAAGTCGTCCTCGCAGAAGGGCAAGCCACGAAGACTGATGTCGGGTTCGGCGTTGCCGGTGGCGCGTTCATGGGCGGCGGTTTCGGCGCTGCAGGTGTAGGAAGCTACGCAAACACAGCACTCGGACAAGTGGTTGCGCTGGCCTACCTCGACGCCTACACGAAGATGGTCGCGAAGATACAAGTTCTCCGGCCGGCCGATGTGGTCGCCGTCGAACCTCCGTCTGCGGTCCAGGCTCCTCCGCCGCCTCTGGTTACGGCGGAACCGCGAGGAAAGCCTGTCGCAGTGGCGAAGGCAGGTTATCTCTACGATGGCCCTTCGGCAGAGAACCCCTCCATCCGCAGTCTGTCTCCCGGTACCATCCTGTACTCGACATCCAAGAAATCGGGTGCGTGGGTGGAAGTAACGGACGACACCGGCAGGAAAGGATGGGTTTTCGGGAAGCTGCTCTTTCAGTGATCGCCCCCTCTACAGGCCTCGGACAACAGTGTTGTTCCGAGGCTGTTTTTTATTCGATATGCTATCGTATTCGGTATGGCAGACAATAAACCCGTTCTTGTCTCCGGCGTGAAGCCGACCGGCGACCTGCATATCGGCAACTATTTCGGCGCGATGCGCCAGTTCGTCGAGCTGGCAAAAGGCGGGAAGTATCGCCCCTTCATCTTCGTCGCCGACTACCACGCGCTGAACTCGATGCAGGATGCCGAGGAGATGAAACGGCGCACTCGCGAGATAGTGATGGCGTATCTCGCTGTCGGCCTCGACCCAAAGGAGATCACCTTTTTCAAACAATCAGACGTACCTGCGCACACCGAGCTTTGTTGGATTTTCGATACTATCACCACGATGCCGTACTTGATGCGCGCCCACGCCTTCAAAGACGCGGAGGCGAAGAATAAAGAAATCAACGTCGGGACCTTCAACTACCCGATGCTGATGGCGGCCGACATACTCCTCTACGACGCCGCGGTCGTGCCGGTCGGTGCCGACCAGAAACAGCATATCGAGATAGCGCGCGACACGGCAGAGAAATTCAACCGTACGTTCAAGACGAGCGTCTTCACGCTCCCCGAGCCATACATTCTGCCAGACGTCGCGGTCGTTCCTGGCACCGACGGACAGAAGATGAGCAAGAGCTATGGGAATGTCATCCCGCTCTTCGGTACGCGCGACGAGCTCGCAAAAGCCGTGATGGGCATCGTCACCGATTCAAGCGGAGAGCGTCCCGAAAACGTGTACCGGATACACCGACTCTTCAGAAGCGAGGTGAATCTCAATGCGCTCTACGACGAGCATCGCGGCAATTATAAAGCGCTGAAAGAAACGCTCATCGAAGACCTGGACCGCTACCTCGCGCCGATGCGCGCGAAGTATGAAGAGCTCAAAGAAGATTCCGGCATCGTGGACGAAGTTTTGGAGAACGGGAAGCGCGAAGCGCGTTTCGTCAGCGAGGGCAAGATGGAACAGGTCCGCAAGGCTATTGGTGTAGCATAAAGGTATGGAACGAACACTTATCGGAGAGCTGGGGAATCATATCGGAAAAACGGTCCTGATTTCAGGCTGGGTGGATGTTCGACGGGACCACGGCAAGCTCGTCTTCCTCGATATTCGCGACCGCTCAGGGAAGGTGCAGAGCGTCTGTCTGCCGAATCATCCCGAGGTCGTCGCTACTGCACAAACCTTGCGCCCCGAATGGGTCGTGCAGGTCGGAGGCGTCGTGAACGAGCGCCCCGAGAAGATGCGTACTGAGGGAGTGAACGGGAACGTTGAGCTCGAAGCGACCGCTATCACTGTCCTTGCCGAGGCGCAGGAACTGCCGTTTCCGAAGGATACCGAGGTCAATTTGGACACCTATCTTGATAACCTCCCGCTCACGCTCAGAAGCGAGCGTGCTCGCGCGATATTCAAAGTGCAGGCCGAGATCGCGCGCGCCTACCGCGCCTTCCTCGATGCGGAGGGCTTCACCGAGTTCCAGGCGCCGAAGCTCATCGGCGACGACGCCGAGGGCGGAGCAAATGTCTTCTCCGTGCCGTATTTTAATGACAAGGTCGCTCACCTCGGCACCTCGCCGCAGTTCTATAAGCAGATTATGGTGGGCGTTCTCGAGCGCGTCTACGCTATTGGGAACGTCTATCGCGCCGAGAAGCACTCCACCACTCGGCACCTGAACGAGTACACCTCGATGGATATGGAGATGGGCTTCATCAGCGACCATCGCGACATTATGGCCATCGAGACACGGCTTATGCATGCACTTATCACGCATCTGCAGAAGACCTGCGCGCAAGAATTTAAGACGCTCGGCGCAACACTGCCGAAGGCACCGGAGGAATTCCCGACGATGAAACTTCGCGATGCACTCGAACTCATTTTCAAAGAGACCGGGCGCGATAACCGCAACGAACCCGACCTCGAGCCCGAGGATGAGCGTTGGCTCTCGGAATGGGCGCTCAAGGAGCATCAAAGTGATTTCCTATTCGTCACGCACTACCCGGTAGCGAAACGGCCGATGTATACCTTTGAAGACCCTGACGATGTCGGGTACACGCGGAGCTTCGACCTCCTTTTCCGCGGGGTCGAGATAACCACCGGCGGTCAGCGTCGCCACGACTACAACAATCTCGTCGAGGGCATCAAGGCGAAGGGGCTCGACCCGGAAAAATTCTCGTACTACCTCCAAGCGTTCAAATATGGTATGCCGCCGCACGGCGGATGGGGGATGGGACTCGAGCGCCTCACCCAGAAGATGCTCGGGCTCGCGAATGTGAAGGAGGCAACTCTCTTCCCGCGCGATATCAACCGCATCGACCAGCTCCTTTCGGCGCATACCGCCGACATTGTCGAGGATTAACCAATGAACATCGTTTCGAAAAAAGGGAATATCGAGAGCGCGCCGAAGGGGTACGTGCGCGTCAGCATCACCGAAAAATCGAAAGGTACGAAACGTCTCGTGAAGGAAGGTGGGGTAGAGACGCTCGAGATCGGCGTGGGGAAATTCGAAGAATTGAACCGTCGGAAGTTCATTCTCCTCTGCCGCGCGATCATTCGAGCGGCACACGCAAATAAATCCAGAAAAATCGCACTGCAATTTGACCGTACGCCGAAACTATTCAAGAACCTGAAAGAGTATTCACGCGAGGAACTCGCCCAGCTTACCGCAGAAAATTTTGAAATGGCGAATTTCGAGTTCACTCATTTCAAGACGAAGCCGAAAGAGGGTTTTGATGCCGTCGAAGAGGTTTGCGTGTATGAGAAGTCCTCGGTGGGAGTTGAAAAGACGGTACAGAAAGGCCAGGAGATAGGTAAGGCCGTGAATGCCTGCCGAGTGCTCGCGAACACCCCCGGAGGCGATATGACGCCGACCGTGCTCGCCCAAGCGGCGCGCGCTGCAGCAAAAGGCCTTCCCATAAAAGTGACGGTGCTCGGCAAAAAAGAAATGAAGAAGCTTGGTATGGGCGCCGTACTCGGCGTTGCAAAAGGTTCGACCGAAGCGCCGACTTTTACTATCCTCGAATACAAGGGTGGAAAGGGAAGTCCCATTGTGCTCGCGGGTAAGGGCGTCACCTTCGACAGCGGCGGACTCAACCTGAAGCCCTCGAGCAGTATTTACGAAATGCATATGGATATGTCGGGCGCCGCGTCCGTCATCCACGCGGTAGCGCTTGCTGCGCGCCTGAAGCTTAAGAAACACGTCATCGGACTTTTGCCGGCGGTAGAAAATATGCCTGGCAATAACGCGCTCCGTCCTGGCGACATCTTGAAATCCCTCTCCGGAAAGACCATCGAGGTGCTCGATACCGACGCGGAAGGCCGGCTCATCCTCGCTGACGCACTCACGTATGCGAAACGTTTTAAGCCCTCGGTCGTAATCGACGTCGCGACCTTGACCGGGGCCGCGATTTCCGCGCTTGGCCTCTACGCGAGCGCCGTCCTCACCCGCGACGATAGTCTCGCGGAACGACTCTCACGCGATGGGGAAACGTCCGGCGATTACGTCTGGAGGCTTCCGCTCTGGGACGAATATGAGACCCGAGTAAAAGGGGAATTCGCCGATATGAAAAATGTCCCGGGCGGTTCGACAAGCCGCTACGGCGGCGCGATCGACGGCGGTATGTTCCTCTGGCAATTTGCCAAGGAGCTCGACTGCCCGTGGGCGCACCTCGATATCGCGCCTCGGATGACCTCGGCGCCGGGCGACGAGCTCGCGAAGGGCGCCGCCGGTGCGCCGGTACGGCTCCTCATTCGCTTCATCGAACAATGGCCCCATACCGCAAAACGATGACGTTTTGGCTACGGGGTAAAAAACCATGCCGTTTTCTATAAAAACAGATTCATATGAGGGGCCGTTCGAGGTACTTCTCGACCTCATCGAGGCGAGGAAGCTCCTGGTCAACGATCTCGCGCTCGCGAACATCACGGAGGATTTCATCCAGCACGTGCGCGCGCAGGAGGCGTTCCCCGTCGAAGAGACCGCGAATTTCATTCAGATCGCCGCGACGCTTCTCCTCATCAAATCCAAGTCGCTCATCCCGGACCTCGCACTCTCCGAAGAAGAGAATGCGGACGTCGAGGACCTGAAGCGGCGGCTCGCCGCCTATGAGAAAGTGCGGGAGGCCGCACGCGAACTCTCGCGCATCTACGGACGGACGGTTATGGCGAGAGAGGGAGAGCGGCCTCCCGAGGTCGTCTTCGCGCCGGCTCGCGACCTTTCGACCAGCGCGCTCGCCGAGGCGATGGCGCGCGTGCTCGCCGCGCGTGCGGCGGTCGAAGAATTGCCCGAGGCCCGTGTGAAGCCACTCATCACCATCGAAGAGATGATGGATCGGCTCGCGAAGCGTGTGCAGAGCGCGATGACGCTCTCGTTCAAGGATTTCGCCGGAGGCCAGAAGGAAAAGGTGGAGGTTATCGTCTCATTCCTCGCCTTACTCGAACTCGTAAAGCAGGGCGCCGTCGCGGCAGAGCAGTACGGCGCCTACGGCGATATCCGCATCAGCCACACCGCCGTCGCTACCGTCCCTCGGTATGGCTAGGGACTGGTGGCAGAAGGGGAGGGCGTTCGACCTCTGGTCCATCCCGCACTTCCTCTTCGGCGTCCTCACGGCGTTCTTGCCCCCGCTCACGGGCATATCGTTCCTTACCGCGCTCGTACTGACCGTCATCTTCGCGAT
This sequence comes from Minisyncoccota bacterium, assembly GCA_041660025.1. Classification (GTDB taxonomy): domain Bacteria; phylum Patescibacteriota; class Minisyncoccia; order Phycocordibacterales; family Phycocordibacteraceae; genus C7867-001. Next base: position 314,181 of record JBAZXD010000001.1, read on the forward strand.
GCTCTGGGAGATTTACGAGAAGTTCGTTGATATTAAAGAGAAGATTCAGAACATTCTGCTCGATATCATCCTGCCGGTCGTCGCCTTCACCCTTACCTCTCTCATACTCCGCATCTATTCATTCCACTACGATAACCTCCTGGTAGTCGCGGTCGCCGTACTACTCCTCTATACGTTCACCAACGTTTCCGGCTGGCTTGCGTACCGCCGTCGCAACCGCGACTTTATGTATTAACGGGGCATCCCCAAGCAGAGGCGTTGCGAGGGAGGAGCGCCGCGACTATACTACAGAGAATGCTTACGCCGCCAGCCGCCCTGCACGCCCTCCTTTTCGCCTCCGGAGAACCAGTGGAGAAAAAACAGCTCGCGAAGCTTCTGGATATCAAGGAAACCGAGCTTGTTGTGGTACTCAAGGCGCTTACCGATTCGCTGAGAGGCAGCGGCGTCGTGCTGGTCGAGACCGATACCGAGGCGGAGCTGCGTACCGCCTCCGAAGCCTCCGTCATCGTGAAGAAACTCCGCGAGAGCGAGCTCGCGCGCGACCTCGGGAAGGCGAGCCTCGAGACTCTCGCCGTCATCGCCTACGGCGCCGGCACAACGCGCGGCGAAGTTGATTGGGTGCGCGGCGTCAATTCCTCGACCTCACTCCGCACCCTGCTTATGCGGGGACTTATCGAGGGAAGGGAAGACGAGCGCGACAAGCGCCGCATCCGCTACAGCCTCACGACAGAGGCGCTTGCGCATCTCGGCATCGTCCGCACCGGCGATTTGCCGCGTGTCGAGGAACTCGGCGCCGCCGCGCGCGCGGTCATCGCCGAAGAAGCCGCGCACGCATCTGCGGAGGATACGTCGGCATAGCTATATGGATTCATCCGAACTTCAGAAGCTTGCGCAGCACTCGCGTTCCACGCGCGAGGCGGGCATCGCACTCCTGTTCGCCTCGGGACTGCTCGCACTCTTCCTTTTCGTACCGCTCTCGCCGAACGTCGCGGCGCCCGCACCGGTCGCCACCGAACCGTCTACCGTACCGGACGCGTTCGCACAGACCTCTATCGAGGCGGAAGCGGCAATCGTCTACGATCTAACGACCGGGGAGACGCTCTATGCGAAGAGCGCCGACGCCCAACTCCCGCTCGCTTCGCTCACGAAGCTCCTGACCGTCTATGCCGCGCTCGCCGAACTCTCGCCGGATACGCCGATACTCATTTCCGCCGACGCCGCGCGCGTTGAAGCACCGCGCGCGTTCAATCAAGGACAGACTTTCTCGCTCGCCGACCTCGCGCGACTTACCCTGACCGCCTCGCTGAATGACGGCGCCGCGGCTATCGCCGAAGCCGCCGCCGCGCGCCAGAACCGCTCGCAGAGCGCCCTGCTCGCCGGCGCCGCGGGCGCGCTCGGCCTCTCCCAAACATATGCGGTGAACGGGAGCGGCCTCGACGTGAACACGGCGATCTCCGGCGGATACGGTTCGGCACGCGACCTCGCCCGCCTCGCCGGCGCGCTCGTCGAACAAGCTCCGGGAATCGCCGCGGCGACGACACGGAGTTCGGCACAGGCCGTGTCAGAGGGCGGCACGCGCTTTTCCGTGAAGAATACGGACCCTATGGTCGACACGATGCCGCGACTACTCCTCTCGAAAACCGGATACACCGATCTTGCAGGCGGCAATCTCGTACTCGTCTTCGACGCCGGCATCCGGCATCCGATCGCCGTCGTCGTGCTCGGCTCCTCGCTTACAGAGCGTTTTACCGATGGCGCGGCGCTCGTATCCGCCACCCTCGCGCACTTCGCCGGCGTCGCCTCTCTATGATCGCCTCCGACATCATCAAGGTATTCATCCCCGCGACCACCGCGTTCGTCGTGGGCATCCTCCTCGCACCGCTTCTGACGCACTATCTCTTTAAGCATCGCGTGTGGAAGAAGGCAGTGAGCAAGACCGCGCTCGACGGCACCCCGGCGGTAGAGTTCGAGAAACTTCGTATGACGGTCCACACCGGCACCGAGACGTCGACGCCGCGTATGGGCGGGGTCCTCATCTGGGCGAGCGTCGCGCTCGTAACCATCGGCACCTGGTCGCTCGGACAATTCGTCCCCACACCACTCACCGAGAAACTCGACTTCCTCAGTCGCAGTCAGACCTGGATACCGTTCTTCGCACTCCTCGCCGGCGCGGCGATGGGCTTTCTGAACGACCTCCTCGATATCCACCCATCGGGCGAGCGGGGCGTACGCCTGCGCACCCGACTTCTCTTCGTCACGCTCGTGTCGCTCTTCATCGGCTGGTGGTTCTACGCGAAGCTCGGCGTCACGGCGATCGGCATCCCCGCAGACGGCACGTTCACGCTCGGCGTGTTCATCATCCCGCTCTTCGTCATCATCACGCTCGGGCTCTATGCGGGTGGCGTCATCGACGGCATCGACGGGCTCGCAGGGGGCGTTTTCAGTACCGCGTTTATGGCCTATGCCGGCATTGCTTATTTTCAGAATCAGATCGACCTTGCGGCTTTCTCCGCGACGGTGACCGGTGCTATCCTCGCCTTCCTCTGGTTCAATATTCCGCCCGCGCGCTTCTGGATGACCGAGACCGGCACGATGGGTCTCACGATGACACTCGCCGTCATCGCCTTTATGACCGACACGCCGGGGAACGGCTACGGCGTCGCCGCGCTCCCCATCATCGCGTTCCCGCTCGTCATCACCGTTCTCTCGAACATCATCCAGGTGGCCTCAAAGCGGTTCCGCGGAAAAAAGGTGTTTCGCATCGCGCCTCTGCACCACCACTTCGAGGCCATCGGCTGGCCCTCGTATAAGGTGACGATGCGGTATTGGATCATCTCGATTGTCTGCGCCATCGTCGGCATGACCGTAGCCCTGCTCAAGTGACCCTATGAAGTTCGTCTCCGGCGACCGAATGTTCTTTCTGCTGGTGCTCGGGATCGTACTCACCGGTCTCGCTATATTTTCTTCCGCAGCGCTCGGCCTCCTGGCCCGGGAGAGCAGTACCGTGTCGCAGGATATCCTGCTTCAAGCCGGACTCGGCATCGGGCTCGGATTCTTGGCGCTTATGCTCGCCCGCGCGCTCCCGTTCGCGTACCTGAAGCCTCTCGCTCCGTATCTCTACGCGGCATCCATCCTCTTCACGGCGCTCGTCTTCGTTCCCGGTGTCGGACTGACCGCGAACGGGGCAACGCGCTGGATCGACCTCGGCTGGACGACCGTCCAGCCGGCGGAGTTCCTGAAGATCGGCTTCGTGCTCGCGCTTGCGTGGTGGCTCGCGCCGCGCGCGCGCGAGCTCGCGAACGTGAAAAAAGGATTGCTCCCGTTCATTTTCATCCTCGCGTTCCCGACCGTCCTCCTGCTCGCTCAGCCGAATACCTCGACGACCCTGCTCATCATCGCGACGGGTATCGTTATGTATTTTGCGGCAGGAGCGCCGTGGCGCGACTTCGGCATCCTGGCGGTGGTCCTCATCATCGCGCTCACCACCGTCGTCCTCGCACGACCCTATGTGCTCGAGCGCGTGAAGACATTCCTGGACCCTTCCGCCAACTCGCTCAGTAGCGGCTACCAGATACAGCAATCGCTTATCGCCGTCGGGAGCGGCGGTCTCCTCGGCAGAGGGTTCGGGCAGAGCGTCGAGAAGTTCAATTATCTGCCAGAGCCTTCCGGCGATTCGGTGTTCGCCGTGTTCGCGGAGGAGACCGGATTCGTCGGCGCGCTCTTCCTCCTCCTCCTCTTCGTCGCGCTCGCGGCGCGCGGCATCGTGATAGCAGGGAATTCACGCGACCTCTTCGGCGGTCTGCTCGCGCTCGGACTCTCTTTCATTATCATCCTGCAGGCGTTCATCAATATGTCCGCGATGCTCGGCATCATCCCGCTCACCGGACTGCCGCTCCCGTTCGTCTCGCACGGCGGTACCGCGCTTATGGCCGCTCTCATTATGTGTGGCCTCATCCTCAACGTCGCGGCTCATCGCAGGTCATAATCCCGAGCCGACATACCGAAAAGAGGTAGTAAGACTTGGCCTAGCGGCCCGGAGCGCGACCTCTTTTCGGTATGTCGGCGAAGGTACGCTATACTACACACATATGACTATCGTGTTTACCGGAGGGGGGAGCGGCGGGCATTTCTATCCGATTATCGCCATCGCCGAGGCGCTCCAGGACCTCGTGCGCGAAGAGCGGCTCGTCGCGCCGAAGCTCTACTACCTCGCGCCGACGTCCTTCGACGAAAAGGCGCTCTTCGAGAACGGTATCACGCACATCCGCACACCGGCGGGGAAGGTGCGGCGCTACGCTTCGATTCGTAATTACACCGATTCTTTCATTACGCTCATCGGAACAATTTCTGCGCTTTTTACGCTCTTCCGTTTGTATCCGGATGTCGTGATGAGCAAGGGCGGTTACGGAAGCGTGCCGACCGTGCTCGCCGCCCGCCTCCTGCGCATTCCCATCATCATCCACGAGTCGGACGCGAAGCCTGGCCGCGCGAATCTGCTCGCCGCCCCGTGGGCGACGAAGATCGCTATCTCCTTCGAGGGCGCCGCATCCTTTTTCCCCGAGAAGACGCGCAGTCGCATCGCTCGCACCGGCATTCCTATCCGTAAGGCGCTGATGCGCGTGGAGTCTGAGGGCGCGCGGCAATATCTCGGGCTCGAGAACGGCGTGCCGACCGTCCTTATCCTCGGCGGTTCCCAGGGCGCGCTGAAGATAAATGAGGCCGTGCTCTCGTCGCTCCCCGACCTCGTGTCCTTCGCCAATATCATCCACCAGACCGGACAGGTGCATTTCAAGAATATCGCGGCGGTCTCGCAGGTCGCACTCGCGAAGTCCCCGAACGCCTCCCGGTATCACCCCGTAAATTATCTCGACGAGACCTCGCTCCAGAGAGCCGCCGCCGTCGCGGACATCGTCGTCTCACGCGCGGGCGCGGGTTCCATCGCCGAGATAGGCCTCTGGAAGAAGCCGGCTATCATCATCCCGATACCCGAGTCCGTGAGCCACGACCAGCGCACGAACGCGTACAGCTACGCCCGGACGGGAGCGGCGGTCGTGCTCGAAGAAGAGAATCTCACGCCGCACCTGCTTGTGTCCGAGGTGCGGCGCATCGTGGGCGACCCGGAGCTCGCGAAGCGTATGGGCGCCTCTGCGGCCGGCTTCACCGACCCGGACGCCGCGCGCATCCTCGCGCGCGAACTGCTCGCCGTCGCGCTCACGCACGAATCATGAGTACCGTCGTCACTCGTTTTGCTCCTTCTCCGACCGGTCTTCTTCATGCCGGCAATTACCGCACTGCTGTATTCGCCTATCTTTTTGCAAAACATTCCGGCGGGAAATTCATCGTACGGATAGAGGACACCGACGTAGCGCGCTCCAAACCGGAATACGAAGAGAATATCCACGAGGCGCTCGCGTGGCTCCGGCTTCCCGCCGACGAGACGTATCGCCAGAGTGAACATCGCGCGCGGCATCGCGCACTGCTCGAGAAACTCATAGCCGATGACACCGCATACGTCTCAAAAGAAACGCCGCAAGCTCCGGGCGACCGGGAGGAGGTCATTCGTTTCAGAAATCCCGGCGGCACGGTTTCTTTTACCGACGTCATCCGCGGAGAGATAACGACCGATGTAGGCGATCTCGGCGACTTCATCATCGCCCGTTCGCTTGATGAGCCGGTCTTCCATTTCGCCGTCGTCGTCGATGATGCGGATGAAGGCGTAACGCACGTCATCCGTGGCGGCGATCATATATCGAACACTGCGCGGCAGATACTCATCCAGCGCGCGCTCGGTCTCGCCGAACCGCTTTACGCGCACCTGCCGCTTATCCTTGATAGCAGCCACAAGAAGCTCTCTAAGCGCGCCGGGGCGAAGGCGCTGACCGAGTATCGCGACCTCGGTATACTGCCCGAGGCTCTCTTAAATTATCTCGCATTCCTCGGTTGGAATCCGGGCGACGACCGCGAATACCTATCACGAGAAGAGCTGGTCAAAGATTTTGATATTTCTCGCGTACAGAAGGGGAGCGCCATATTCGACGAAGTGAAGCTTCTTTCGGTCAATCAGCATTGGATGCGGGCGCTTTCCGTCGAAGATTTCATCGCACACGGCGATTTCGTTGTTCCTGATGTAGAGAAACTCCGAAAAATCGTCCCACTCCTCAAGGAACGTGCTCATACCTTCGGCGAGGCGCGCGAGATGCTCTCGGGCGAGCTTTCCTGCCTCTTCGAAATCCCGACTCTCGATCGCGAAAAGCTCCTCGCTAAGGAGCCCTCCGACCGTCCGGAAACGGCGAAAAACGGCCTGGAAGGCCTGTTAAAGCTCATAGAAGCCCTTCCGGACAACGTTTCTGCCGAGGCGGTTAAAGAGGTCATTATGCCGCTCGCCGACGCCGAGGAGGCGAAAGGGAAGGGAGGTCGGGGCGCGGTTCTCTGGCCGCTCCGCTACGCGCTCTCCGGGGCTGAGCGTTCGCCCGACCCGTTCACCCTTCTCTCGATCCTGGGCAGAGACGAGGGGATTTCGCGCATACGGAAGGCTATTGCTATACTCGGAGGATGAAGCGCGTCGGATCCCTGTTCTTTTTTTTCATATTCGGCGCGGGCCTTGTTCTTAGCGCTCCGGCATCCGTACACGCCGATGCCGCGTCGGATATCCGGTCCCAGATAGATACGAACAATCAACAGCTCGAGGCGCTGAAGGCCGAGATTGCCGCCTTTCAACAACAGCTCGATGCGCTCGGCTCGAAGAAGGATACGCTCCAGTCGACTATCAGTTCGCTCGCCCTCTCGCAGAAACAGCTCGCGACGCAGATCAAGGCGACGCAGAATAAAATCGCCTCGGCGAACCTGAAGATACGAGAACTCACGCTCTCTATCGGGGATAAGGAGGCGACCATCGCCGCCGACCAAGACGCGATCGCCAAAGCGCTCCGGAGCATCGCCGAAGGCGAGCGCGCGTCGCTCATCACGACCCTCATCTCTGCGCATTCCTTCGGCAGTGCCTGGCAGGCCGTCGACGAGAGTGCGCAGTTCAATCGGGCCCTTACCGGCGATATACAAGAGTTGCGCACCGTCCGCACGGCGCTCGCGACGAACCGGGACGCGGTGACCAAGGCAAAAGCAACTCTCGTGTCGCTCCAGAACGACCTTTCTCTGCAGAAAAAATCTATCGACCTCCAGAAGACGGCGCAACAGAAACTCCTAGCCGATACGAAGAACCAGGAGAGCGCGTACCAGAAGATCGTAGCGAGCAAGAAGGCGGAGGAGGCCGCGTTCGAGTCGGCACTGTTCGAACTCGAATCGCAACTCCAGTACGTCCTCGATCCGAGTAGCGTCCCTCCTGCGGGCAAGGGGGTGTTGCGGTGGCCCTTGACCGACGTCTTCATCACCCAGCAATTCGGCAAGACTTCGTCCTCACAGCGCCTCTACACCTCTGGGACGCACAACGGCGTAGACTTCCGCGCACGGATCGGCACTCCCATTCGCGCGGCGCTCTCAGGCACCGTGCTCGCAATAAACTACGGCTCTGTCCGGAATTGTCAGTATGGCAAGTGGATACTCATCCAACACCCAAACGGCCTCGCAACGCTCTACGCGCATCTCTCCGATATCAGTGTATCGAAAGGGGCTACGGTCTATACCGGACAGGTCATCGGCTTCGCCGGCGATACCGGCTACGCGATAGGGCCGCACCTGCACTTCACCGTATATATCGCCGAGGCGATCTCCTTTAAGCAGTACACCTGCTGGAATAAATCCGTCGTGACAATACCGGTCGCGCCCCCAAATGCGTACCTCAACCCGCTTTCGTATCTCTAGTCGATTCGGAGCAGGGGATTGTGCGAGTTCTGGAAAGAAAATAAAAACCGCCTTCCATTCCGTTGCACATACTACGTGCGTAGGAATGAAAGGCGATTCGGAACGGCCTGGTGGCCGCGCTCATCAGGTCATAAGCGGAATGTGCTGGCAGGTCGTCGCCGTAAGGCGGACGCAATCGCACGGCGCGAGCTCGATGGTATCGAGCGCGGTTACGTGTTGCGGGAACAACGCCTGAGCAACAGCGTTGCCCATGACCGCGTGGTTGAAGATGGCGATCCGGCGCGCCTCGCTGATCCCCGGAATCGAACCGAACACTTGCCGAGTTTCATCCATAAAGCGGATGAGAACCCCTGTCATGTCGAGCCACTTGAATTCCCTGTACGAAATTTCCGACGCAATCGTCTTTTCATTGAACAACTGCTCCATCTTGGCCGACAATGCAAACGTGGCGGCGAAGTCTGCGTCGCTCGCGGGACAGTACAGCTCGCGACCCTTACCGTCGTACCAGTTCCCCTTAAGGAGGATGAACTGCTCGACGGCCTTCTTGGCCGTCTGTTGGGCGCGCGGAGCCGCCGAGCAGATGACATGGTCGAAGACGACGCCCAGCGTGGACATAATCTTCCCGAGCTGCTTGGCTTGCGCGATGCCTTTTTCGGAGAGAACGCGGCCGAAGTCGTCTTCGATTCCGTCCTCAACCTGTTCAGCGTGCCCGTGGCGGAAGATATAGACGACCGCCTCGGGATGCAAGAGTTGCTGCTTGACCTTTACATCACCGCGAACGTCTCGATCGATAAGGTGTTCGATCTGGGAAGCATTGAACATGGTAGACCTCCACTATTTGACCTACGTTTATGAACCCAGTTTTGGCTGGGAGATAGCAAGACCTTCTTACTCTGCTGAAAAGTCTAGCATATAGCTAGTATAATGTCAATATTCTCGAAAACATAGCGCCCTGGGACGTAAAACCTTAATTTTTTGACGAGTCGCGGGTGGCCCAGAGGAGAAGGGAAGCGTAGGTGCGGTACGGGGACCACTTTTCGGCGATGGCGAGGAGGGAAGAACGCGGAGTGTTTTTCGGCAGGCCATACAGAACCTCCATCGCGCGGACAAGACCGAGATCGCCCGGCGAGAAAACGTCGGCGCGCCCGAGCGCGAACATCAGGAACATCTCGACCGACCACGGCCCGAGCCCCCATATCTGCATCAGTTGTCCCGCCGCTTCTGTTTCTGGAATTTTTTTCAGTGCAAGAAGATCGAGCGATTTATTTTTCACTGCCTTTGCAATTTCCTTCAGCGTCCTGCTCTTCGCACCCGAGAGGCCGGCTTTTTTGAAAGCCGGTAGGGAAGTCCTGATGACCGATTCGGGGGTCAATTGACCCTTGCAAGCCTTCTTCACGCGCGCGAAGATAGTGTCGGCGACTGTCGTGCCGAGTTGTTGTGAGATGACGATGGATACTAATGACTCAAACAGTTGTGCGCGCGTCTTTTTATCGGAAAGTTGTTCCGGCAGGGAGGCATGGTGCACGCGCGTCGCCTTATGGAAATGCGGATCAACCCGCTTAAAATGCTTCAGCGCATCCTGCTTTCTCGTCATGCCGAGATAGTACCACTGGCTTTTCTTCGTTGTATACTGTCCGTAATGATCCATGAGATGATCCGTCTGGTGTTCTGGACGTTCGTCCTCCTCCTTGCACTGTCGTTCTTCGGTATCTCGATACAGGCCATCATTAACTCTCCCGCTGGCCAGGCGAATGTCTCTTACCTCCTCGACCTCCTCTCCCAGGCTTGGCTCTGGGCTACGCAGTGGATCCGTCCGTAAGGGGGCATCCATCCATCGTCCGTAGGGGACTCTGTACCGTATGTGCGCACAATATATCTTTTGCGCACAGTCCTAGGGAGCATCCGCTCACACCACTTCCCCAAACAGAAATTAATTATTTGAACGCGATGATGATGACCTGTAAAAGACTGATGAGCGTACTGGTAAATCCCGTCCAAAAGGCGTAGGTCTGAAGTTGGTCAACGGAACGTCGTTTTTGTGTCATAGGGAAGAGGATACCACGAGTGTCAGGGGTGCAAGGGACTTACCCACTTCCCTATTCCCCACTATTTCAACAGGAGGACAATCGTCGTCGCGAGCGAGATGAGCGTGGAGAGAAAGCCGGTCATAACCGCATAGAGCTGGAGCCGACGTGTGCGCGCGCTACGCCCGCCTCTTTTTTGAAGCGGCGCGCTCAAGAGTTGCTTCTGGCTATAATCGAGACCCATACGGAGTTAGCATGAGACGTTCGCGATGATGTAATCGAACGCCTCATCGACCGAATTGACGAGCGTGTAGAGCTCCATATCGGACTTATCGATGGCCGCGTGCTTCTCATAAATGGTCTTTTCGATGAACTCAAGAAGCGGAGACCAATACTCCTTGCCGTAGAGAATGATGGGCACTTTGCGGATCTTCTGCGTCTGCACGAGCGTCACGATCTCGAAGAACTCATCGAGCGTGCCGAAGCCGCCCGGGAAATATATATATACTTCCGACGCATAGGTCAGCATCACCTTGCGCACGAAGAAATGGTCGAAGCCGAATCTCTCGTTGAGATAGGGATTGTAGTTCTGGGCATCCTGGAGATTGATGTTGAGCCCTACCGAGGCTCCTCCGACTTCGAACGCGCCTTTGTTCGCGGCCTGCATAACGCCGGAACTGCCGCCTGTGATGACGGCGAACCCTTTCTTCGAGAGCCGGCCCGCTAATTCTTCGGCGTCTTTGTACGAATTGTCCCCGAGCGTGGCGCGCGAACTGCCGAAGAATGACGCCGCGAGGCCGTACCGACGAATGATGTCGAATCCTTCGATGAATTCCGACATTATCTTGAACACGCGCCAGGATTCTATCTTTCTCGGCTTGCAGACGAGAAGCGGCAGGCCGTCGTCGGGCATCGTGCGCTGTCCTTCGTGCACTACCTGCGCGAGCCGCTCGGCGGCCTCACGGGTCGGCAGTCCCTTCGATGAATCCACGGTCGGCATCCGGGTCAGATCGTCATTCATAGGAATATGCCGTAATGATAGCAGATTAGAAACCCTTGCAGTTCACTGCCGGCGCATAGCCCGCGGCCGCGGCGGCCGCGGCAGAGGCGAACCACACCTTATTCGCCTCCGAGATGCGCTCTGCACCGGCGCACCCCGGCAAGTAATATTTCGTACCGGACTTCGAGGCGACGATCGGTCCCGCCGCCGATTCGGCGGCGGGGAGCGCCGTTTCGAGGGTCATTCCACCCACTTTCCCGACATCCAGACCCGCGAGATACCCCAAATAGAAGCTGAGCGAGGAAGCAAACACGAGGACCATGAGAACGAGCATATCCCGCGGCGCCTGGGCAACGAGACTTTTGCATTTTTCTCGCGCTTCTGCTATAGTCATCAGGTAAAACTATACCACTATGGCATCAACGAAAGCAGGCGGCTCAGCGAAAAACCTTAATACTTCAAACCCGAAATACCTCGGCGTGAAGCTCGCCGACGGTGCATCGGCCCGCCCGGGAATGGTCATCGTCCGCCAGCGCGGCACGAAAATTGAGGCCGGCAAGAATGTGCGCGTCGGTCGCGACCACACGCTCTTCTCAATCGCGAACGGCACCGTCGCCTTCCGCACTCGCCGCAAGACGAACTTCACCGGCCGCATCATCTCCAAGACCGTCGCCGACGTCGTCTAACTTCAAATAAAAAACACGGCGCCGGGAGGCGCCGTGTTTTTTATTTGAAGTTACTCTGCTTCGATGGTTATAGAAAACTTCCCGAACGTATCCGCGGCCGCGACCGGGATATCGAACGTGCCGAGCTCCTTGATCGGCTTCTCGAGCTTGATGGCGTCTTCGGGGAGGTCGATATGCGCCTGCTCCTTCGCCGCCGAACGTATCTCGGGCTCCCCTACCGCGTCGTAGAGATGTCCCTTCTCGTTCGCTTTCACCTTAATCACGATACGCGTCTCTGCGAGCGTACTGATGTTCTGCGCGAGGAGTGCGGTATCGAGCGCCGAGCGGTCGGTCCTCTGCTTGCGGCGCGTCTCGGCCTCCTGGCTCGCTCCGGAGGTCGCGGGGATCGCGAATTTACCCGGAATGAGGTAATTAAGCGCGTAGCCGTCCGCCGCCTCCACTGCGTCATGAGCGCGCCCCATACCCTTCACGTCTTTGATCAAAATAACTTTCATATCAGCCACCTTACTGCAAAGTGAGCCGAATTGCAAGACATTTCCTAATGTTTTGCGTGAGGCGAACGCATGCAGAAAGCCCTTCCGAGGGCTTACTATTTGCCCGTAGTCAAAAATTGTATCGCGCGGGCCATTTGCGGGTCTACCTTCGGGATGGTGGTGGCGCCGGGGGCGTTATACGCGACGGTGATGTCCGGCGTGATGCCGTTGCCCATAATCCAGTGGCCAGCGGGAGTGATCCAGCGCGCGACCGTCACCTTGAGCGAGCCGCCCGCGAGGTCGATGAGCGTCTGCACCGAGCCCTTCCCGAACGATTTTGTGCCGATAACCGTTCCCGCATCATTATCCTGGAGCGCGCCCGCGACTATCTCAGAGGCAGAGGCGGAACCGCCGTCGATAAGCACGACGATCTTCGTCCCCGCCGATACATCGGCGTACCCGTAGCTCGTGTGCACATTGTTCGGCTCCTTCCCGCCGAAATCTTCGGTCACTATCTTCGCGCCCTTGGGCAAGAAGTGGCTCACGATATCAACCGCCGCGTCGAGGTAGCCGCCCGGGTTGCCGCGCAGGTCGATGACCAGCTTCTTCGAGCCGGAGGAGTAGAAGCGCGCGAGCGCCTTGGCGAAGAGGGTCGGCGAACTGGAGGTGAATTGATAGAGCGCGATGTGATACACACCGCTCGCCTCGTCGATGCCGTCGTCCGTCTCCGGGATCTGAATTGTCTGACGGATGATCTTGATGTCGAGGAGCTTGCCGTCGCGGATGATAGTGAGCTCGACCGTCGTGCCGACCGGACCGCGGATCTGGCTCACCGCTTTCTCGGTCGAGACGCCGTCGGTCGACTTCCCGTCGATAGCGGCGATCTGGTCGCCTGACTTAATTCCCGCCGCTTCCGCGGGGGTGCCCTTCAAGGGAGCGACGACGGTCAGGATGCCGTTCTTCACATCAATCTCCATACCGACGCCGGCGAAGCTTCCCGAGATGGTCTCGGCGAACGCCTGAGCCTCCTTCGGCGGAAGGAAGACGGTGTAGGGGTCTCCGTACGAGGAAGCGAGACCCTGAATAGCGCCGAAGAGGCGCTCCTTGCCTGTGGGGAGAGTCGAAGAGGCTTGCGTGATGACGTAATTCGCCTCAAGCGCGTTCCACGCCTTCCAGAAGTTGGCGAGATCGACGTTTGCATCCGGCGTCGCGTCGAGGCCGTCGCCGATGAGCGGAATGCGCGCGACGACTGCGGCGGCAGAGTTGTTGCCGCTTACGGCGAATCCGGCGCTAAAGGCAAGAGCGGCGACGAGCGCGAAGGAGATGCCGCGCGTCGCGATAGAACGCCCGCGCTTGAATACTTCCTGCGGTTCCATATCCCGGGAGTATACCATCGCGCGGTGGAACGAGACAGTACGGTGAGGCGACGCATGGTATTCTAGACGTATGATATTCCGGTATGCGTACCCGGGCGGCGTATGGGTAGACCTCGAACGTCCAAGCGTCGATGAGATCCAGCAAATCGCGGAAGAATTTTCGATCAACGAACGCATCAAAGACGAGCTCGTCTTCCCTACCCCCTCGCCGCTCGTCGCCCAGGACGAGCGAATGGCGCTCCTGGTGCTTCACTTCCCCACTCACGAGACGGACGGCGGCGAGACGAAGAGTCAGGAGATCGACTTCGTCGTCGGAAGCAATTTCATCGTGACCGTGCGCTACGACGTTGTCGTACCGCTCCACCATCTGAAAAAAGTGTTGGAGACGCAGGAGCTCGTCGGCGAGCATGAGGGGATCGCCACCGATGTCCTGCTCGAGATACTCTTCGCACATCTCTACACCTCCGCGCGCGACCAGACCAATCATCTCGCGAGCAATCTCTCGCACGTCGAGCGCGAGATGTTCGACGGCCACGAGCGCGCGACGGTGCGGCGTATATCGGATATCGGCCGCGAATTCCTGCATTTGGATGCGGCGCTCGCGGACCAAGAGGAGACGCTGGTCTGCTTCCTGAAGATGCTCGCCGGCCGCGGCTTCTTCGGCGCTTCATTCGCCGAACGCTCGGAGCGCATCCTGACCGAGCGCACGCAGGTAATGCGGCTTGTCGGGACGCATCGCACCATCGCGAGCGAGCTGCGCCAGACCAACACCGCCCTGCTTGAAGCACGTCAGAACGAAATTATGAAGACGCTCACGACGATCACCGTGCTCGTCCTTCCGCTCGAACTCATCGCCTCCGTTCTCGTCTTGCATCTGCCCGGAACGCCCCTTTTGGATAATCCGAACGCCTTCTATATCGTTCTGGCGATCATGTTCGGCGCCGTCGGGCTCACGACGATATTCTTCATCCGCAAGCGCTGGATATTCTGACGTATGGAGTGGCTTGATCGCATACTGAAGAAACGAACCCCCGCCCCGCGCCTCCGCCCCGCGCAAGTATTTTTCACCAACACGCTCTCGAGCTCGAAAGAGCTTTTCATATCCCAGCGGCCCGGAGTCGTCTTGATGTATACCTGCGGACCAACGGTCTATAGCCGGGCGCATATCGGCAATCTGCGAGCGCAAGTCTTCTCGGACACGGTCGCCCGCGTGCTTGGCTCTGCGGGCTACCACGTGCGGCGCGTCATCAACATCACCGATGTCGGCCACCTCGTCGGCGATGGCGACCGCGGCGAGGACAAGATGAATGTGGGGGCGGCGCGCGAACACACGACACCCGCGGCGATCGCAGAACGCTACACGAAGCTCTTTATCGAAGACCTCGCCGAGCTCAACATCAATACTGATGATATCCGGTTCCCGCGCGCGACCGACTACATTAAAGAACAGATTGCGCTCGCGAAGACGCTTGAGGAAAAAGGGTTCGCTTACCGCATCGCGGACGGCCTCTACTTCGACACCGGGCGATTCCCGAATTACGGCAGGCTCGGCAACCGCCAGAACGCCGAGCTGAAGAGAGAGGCGCGCGTCCCGCTCGTCAAAGGCAAACGGCACCCGAACGATTTCGCGCTCTGGCGCACAGCGAAGCCGCACGACCTCCAGCAGTGGGACAGTCCGTGGGGCCGCGGCAATCCGGGCTGGCACATCGAATGCTCGGCGATGATCCGCGCACTCTTGGGCCAGGAAATCGATATCCATACCGGCGGCGAAGATCTCGCACAGATACATCACAATAATGAGATCGCGCAATCTGAAGCAGCGAGCGGCCGCCCGTTCGTCCATTACTGGATGCACAATGCTTTCCTGAATATGGGAGGCGAGAGGGTTTCGAAGTCGATCGGAAACGTCGTGTATCTCTCGGACATTATTGAAAAAGGATTCTCTTCTCTCTCGATGCGCTATTTCTTCTTCCAGGCGCACTACCGCACTCCCCTCTCCTTCTCCTGGGACGCGCTTGCGGGAGCCGCCGGCGCGCTCGACCGGCTCTGGAGACTCGCGCGCGATGTCGCAGATGAATCCAAACGCAAGAGTGCTCCTTCCGAAGCGCGCGAGCACTTCTTGGTGGCGATGCGCGACGACCTCGCGACACCGCAAGCGCTCGGCATCCTCTGGGACGCACTCAGGAGCGAAGACTATGCCCCCGAGGAGAAATGGGGTCTCCTCGAGGACGCCGAGACGCACCTCGGGCTCTCACTCACGCACCCGCCCGCCATAGGCATCCTTACCGAAGCCGAGATACCCAAGGAGGTGCGCGAATTGCTTGCTCGCAGGGAGGCAGCGCGCAATTCCAAGGATTTCAGGGAGGCTGACCTCCTCCGGGTCGAGATCGAGAACAGTGGATATCGTGTGGATGACGGGCCCTCCGGAGCAGTGTTGATTCGGAAGACTTTTTGATACAATTGGCGGCAATGGCTTCTGCCGATCGCGTCCCGCCCCAGTCGCTCGAATCCGAGCGCGCACTTCTCGGCGCCCTCCTCTTGAAGCCCGATGCGGTGCACGATGTCTCGGACCTCATCCACAGCGACTCCTTCTACGCGGAGAAACACCGACTCATCTTCGGTGCGATGCGCGAGCTCGCCGACCGCGGCGAACCGATCGACCAGCTCTCCCTCTCCGCGCGCCTCCAAGACCAGGGACTGCTCGAGCGCGCCGGCGGCAGGAGCTACCTCGCCGAACTTGCCGGCTCGGCACCGACGCCCGGCAACTTCTCCCACTACGCCGAACTCGTCTCGCGCAAATACTTGATGCGTTCTCTCATCGATGCCGCGTACGGCATTACCGAATCCGCCTTCGACGACGCACGCGAAACGATGGAGGTGCTCGACGAAGCCGAGAAGAGTATCTACGCCATCGGCAATGCCTCCGCCGCGCATAAGTTCACCGCGATCGGCGACAAGATACACGAAGCGTGGGAGCGCATCGAGGCACTCTCCCATAAGGAGGACGGCATCCGCGGCGTCCCGTCGGGCTTCCCCGCTCTCGACAATCTCCTCTCGGGCTTCCATCCCTCCGACCTCGTCATCATCGCCGCGCGCCCCTCGGTCGGTAAAACTTCGCTCGCGCTCGACATCGCGCGCAACGCCGCCGTGCGCCACAACGTCCCGGTCGGCATATTCTCCCTCGAGATGAGCTCTGAGCAGATCATCGACCGTATGCTCTCCGCGGAATCGTTCGTCAACTCGTGGAAACTGCGCACCGGGCAGGTACGGGACGAAGAGGACTTCAGTCGCATCCGCGATGCGCTCGAGATCCTTTCGAAGGCGCCCATTTACATCGACGACAAGCCGGGCAATAACATCCTCGCGATGCGTGCCGTAGCACGGCGGCTGAAGCGCGAGCGCGGCATCGGTCTCATCATCGTCGACTACCTCCAGCTTATGGCGCCGACCACGACGAAAGCCTCTGACTCGATGGTCCAGCAGATAACGGAGATTTCCCGCTCGTTGAAAGGACTTGCGCGCGAGCTCGAAGTGCCGGTCATCGCGCTCTCCCAGCTCTCGCGCGCGGTGGAACAAAGAGGCGGCAAACCGCGCCTCTCCGACCTCCGCGACTCGGGCTCAATCGAGCAGGACGCTGACGTGGTGATGTTCATTCATCGCGACGATAAGAGTAATAAGGAGAGCGACCGCCCGAACATCGCCGAAATCCTCATCGAGAAGCACCGCAACGGCCCGACGGGTAAGACCGAGCTTTACTTCGACGAGAAGCGCGCCACCTTCCAGCCGGTCGACACCGCGGGCTACGGCGAACTCGCCGCGGAATTTTAATGATGGATAAGATAGACGAACTCGCGTCCGCGCTCGCCCGCCTCCCCGGCATCGGGCCGCGTCAGGGCAAGCGATTCGTTTTTTACTTGCTTTCCGCACCGGCTACCGAACGTACGAAGCTCGCGGAGCTCATCGCCTCGCTCGGCAAAGATGTCCGCCAGTGCCCCGACTGTCTGCGTTTCTATAACGGCACTACGGCGAATCTCTGCGGCTACTGCTCCGACACGAGGCGCGATGATGCTCAACTGATGCTCGTCGAGAAGGACCAGGATCTCGCGGCAGTCGAGCGCGCCGGCACGTACAAAGGCCGCTATTTCGTCCTTGGCGGTGTGCTCACCCTCTCGGGCAAGGGCGCCATCCGCGAAAAAGAATTATTGAAAATAGTGGAGAAACGCCTGAAAAATAATTTAAAAGAAGTCGTGCTCGCACTCTCGGCGACCTCTGAGGGCGAGCACACGGCCGACCGTGTGCGCGAGCTCCTTGCTCCCTACCGCGACTCGGTGGTGACCTCGATACTCGGTCGCGGACTCTCTACCGGCAGTGAGCTCGAATATTCCGACGCCGAGACGCTCCGCGCCGCCCTCACGAACCGCAAAGAAACCTGACCGCACGCTTACGGCGTCGTTGTCGTCGCGCTCGCCGTAGTATCGGTCGTAGCGGTTGTGTCCGTTGTGGCGGCGGTAGTATCAGTCGTTGTCGTAGTTGTGTCGGCTGTAATGGTTGTATCCGTTGTCGTGGTGGCTGTGTCGGTCGTTACGATAGTCGTATCGGTCGTCGTTGTAGTCGTGTCTGTCGGCGGAGTGGTAGTAGCTGTGTCGGTCGTAGTGGTCGCGGTAGTTGAGTCGGTCGTCAATGAGACGTCCGTAATGGTAATGGTCGCGTCCACCAAGGTCGTCGACGTGGCTATCGGGGTGATTGATATATCCGTGGTGGATGCCGTTCCCGAAGTGCCCGTCGCCTGAGTGTTCACGAATGCCAAGAGCGCCTTCACATCGTCCTTGGTGAGACACTGGTCATCCACACAGATCTTCTCGCTTGCGCGGAATGTCTTTGCAAAGAGGTCTCCGATGCCGTTGCTCGCATTCGCGAACCAGCTCGTTATCTGCTCGGTGGAAGAGGCGATTGATATCATCGGCGACCCGCTTGCGCTGCTCACTGCCCCGCTCTCAAGGGCGGCTACACGGTCCTCAAGCGAGGTCATACGGGTGGTAAGAGCCTCTACCTTGGCGACCAGGGCCTGGGTGGCGGCGAGGTTGAAGGTGGCGAGCTTGTAGAGGTCCACGCCCAGCCCATCCGGGGAGAGGATTTCGGGGGCGATGGTAGCCGCATCTTCTGCGATGAAGCCCAGGCGGAGTGGGTCCTGCTGGTCCTCTATTGTATAGCGATAGGTGGCGACCTTGAGATTCACGAGTTGGTCGAGCATATCGTCGGTGGAGGAAGCGTTGAGATAATTGATGTCGGTCTTGGCCGAGCGGGTGGAAGTGTTGATGAAGCCGGTGGCGCCGATGTCCCCTGCGACCGTGAGGGTGTGGTTCGGGGTGGAAGTGCCGATGCCGATGTTTCCGGAAGCATCAATCGTGAGTACGGTCGTGGTGCCGAAATTGTTTTGGATAAATGCGGTCGTGAAAGCAATTTCCTGGATGGCCGAAGTCAAAACGGGGACAAATTTCTCATAATTAAGAGTGTAGTACCCGTCCGGTCCCATCGTCACTGTTTCCGGAAACAGCGGCAATACTTGTTGTGCGATAAAACCGAGTTGGGTTGACGTTGAAATTGCGAACGTCGGATGCTGGTCATAATAGAGCTGGTTCCATGTGTGGGTTATCGGCTGTATCTGCATAATGCGTGCAAGAGTGGAGCCTAACGGCTGTATATTCGTCTTTAATCTCTCATCAGATGCCTGGCTCATACACCAAGAATACTGGGTGCTGCAAATGTTTCCGGCCATCGTTAGAAGGCCGCCCATAGTCATATCAAAGAGATCCGCCGGAGCCGACCAGCCACCGATGCGGAAGACGTTGTCGGAATCAAGCCCCATATTGACGGCGTAGGCTCCAGCGCGATGGAAGCTCATCGTCGCGCCACTTCCATTATTGGAATATGCCACAAGGGTCTGACATCCTGCACAAGCAGTATCGTTATTAGAAATAAAATTGTTTCCAGCACTCCATGTTCCCGTCAAGGCGCTGACATTTGTCGCAGTTCCCCCGTTTGCCGGCGCGCTTCCGGCAGTATTGGCATAGCTCACGCTGAAGTTGGATGGGTTCCATACATAGTAATTTGAGCCGTCGTTTGAGCCCCAGAGCCACGACGGCTGGCCTCCCTGCCCGCTCCAGTTAAACGGTTTACTTGAAACATTGCCCCACGCAACGCTATTCGCCGCCCCAGCAGTTAAGCTCGCCGCCGTTCCCGAGAGACCCGCGCCAGAACCATTGAATTGAGAAGCGGAGACAGCACCTGTTGCGGAGATAGTGCCTGCCGATGAGACAGTATTAAAATGGCTGTCATTGTTTAGGTCAATATAGTAAGTGGTACTGCTATCAAGGTCATACATATACCGAGAACGAAGGCTTCCATCCGTCTGCGTGATAAACCCGCCTTGGGCGCTTAGAGTACCGGCAGCCGCGACGGTGCCAGTGAAACTCGCAGCACTTGAAATCGTCTGGCCGTTGATAGTGCTTGCCGCATTTATAGTACCGGCGCTGTTTATGACGATGTTGCCGTTCGCCGATGAGATGCCGGTGTCGCTCATATACATCGAGCCCGTGCCGGTGCGGAGCGTCCCCTTCACCCACAGGTTGCTCGCGAAGGTAGAGGTGGCGTTTGTGCCCGTGCCGTTCACATCGATGAAGCCCGCGAAAGTTGAAGTCGCGCTTTCCGAGGTAGCGGTGAAGTACGGGGCTGAGATTGAAGAAGTGGCAGTGAACCCACTCGCGGTGATGGTGCCGTCGAAGACTGCGTCCCCTGCGACGGAGAGTTTCGCATACGGACTCGTCGTCCCGATACCGACGTTGCCATTTGATAAAATTTTAACCTGGCTAGTAGAGTTATTAGCCGACAAATCAATACCGCCTACTGCGTTTGTGGCAATAGCATAAGAACCGTTTGTGTCAAAATAACGGTCAAGCCCTGTGTAACCAACTTTATTAATGCCATTAATTTGGCCATCTGAACGGAAAACCGCCACATAATTTGCTGAATTATTATTCGCTACAGCAAAAACCCTGGCCACTGCGGGCGCGTTTGTAGAGTTAGTTTCTATGTCAAGTTGATACTGCGGACTCGTCGTCCCGATGCCGACGTTGCCGGTTGTTGTGATGTTCCCTGCGTTGTCTAGTCTCAGTCTCTCTGCTGTTGATGATGCGTCGTAGAACCTTAATCCGCCGGCAGAATCGGCTCCGGCAATATTTGAAATTTGCCAGAAATGCGCATTGGCTCCTGAATTGTTTAATGACACGGAAAAATCACCTGTGTCCGCGAAGGTTGCCGTTCTGGCGCTTAAAAGTCCACCTGAATCAATTGACGCAACAACTGAATCGTTACTGTTTTTCCATTGGGTCAAGTTTGCTGTCTGTCCGGCAAAGCCTCTCACTATTAGACCAATATCGGAAACCGCGCCGGAGTTTATTTGTAATTTTGCCCCCGGATTCGCCGTCCCAATCCCCACATTCCCGCCGTTCGTGACGATGAAGTTTGTGGCGGTGGAACTCCCGACGACGAATGCGGGGCCCGTGATGCCATTCGGATTCACGCTCAACTGCCCCCACGGGCTCGTCGTCCCGATGCCGACGTTGCCTTGAGCATCAACAACAGACAAAGCCACATTGCTGCTATTTTGCCATTCAGTCAAATTGGCTGTTTGGGATGCCGCTGCCCGAACAACAAATGTTTTTACGCCCGTACCACCACTTGTTATAAGAACCCCCGGATTAGTGCCGATGTCACCACGGGGTTCAAAACGAATAGAAGTTCCATATTCTGTAATAGGAACACTGAGTTTTATATTGCTTGTATGTACACCAAACTGAGGAGAAGAGGCAAGTGACGCATTCGGTGCCCAAAGGCCTAGAACATTCCATGTCGATCCCTGAATACCTACATAAGCAGTCGTGCCGTCTGTCGTCTTTATGGCCAACTGCCCCGCACTAGTACCCGCGACTGTCCCTGACGACAGGGTAAGCAAATTGGTCGGCGCTGCCGTCCCAATCCCCACATTCCCCCCGTTCGTCACAATGAAGTTGGTGGCGGTAGAGGAACCGACGACGAATGCGGGGCCCGTGATGCCGTTCGGGTTCACGCTCAACTGTCCCCACGGACTCGTCGTCCCGATGCCGACGTTGCCTTGAATTATCATTCCGTCTGTCGGCGCGGCAATAGCAGCATATGTGCTACCGATGCTCACGTTACCAGTCACGCCAAAACGACTTCCAAAAGTAGTACCATTGCCAACAATTACCTTTTGGTTGGCAGTATCATAGCTCATAAAGTAATCAGCACCGTTCCCCAACACTCCTATCTTCCCTACATCTCTTTGTGTGTAATTAAAGTAGGTACTGGCGTCAATATATAATAGCTGACCGGTAGATTTTACCCAGCCAGCGATATTCAATTTGTAACCCGCGGGGTCTATCGTCCCAATCCCCACATTCCCCCCGTTTGTCACGATGAAGTTCGTGGCGGTGGACGAGCCAACAACGAAGGCTGGGCCCGTGATGCCGTTCGGATTCACGCTCAACTGCCCCCACGGGCTCGTCGTCCCGATGCCGACGTTGCCGTTATTTAGAATCCTCATCGCTTCCGTCGCGCCGTTGTTCCCCGTCTGGAATATTATATCTGCACCAGTTGTTCCTACTCCACTGGTAGAACGCAAGGTTAATGGAGTAGCTACTCCATTCCCACCGTAGTAAATACTTCCACCAGTACTTAAAGTAGCTAATACTCCAGAACCCACTTGTAAGGTGATGGGATTGTTCACACTATAAAGTTGCATTCCACTTGATGCTCCACCACTAATTGCACTATAAGAACCAAAATAGCCAATGGTAGTTCCAGCTCTTGAAAAGGTCATACTAGGCCCTGTACTACTATTACTCCCGCCATCTATGGTGATGGTTGGAGAACTGGCTATTGCTCCATTCCCAACAGTAAGCAATGTTCCCGGACTCGCCGTCCCAATCCCCACATTCCCCCCGTTTGTCACGATGAAGTTCGTGGCGGTGGAACTTCCGACGACGAAGGCGGGGCCGGTGATGCCGTTTGGATTCACGCTCAACTGCCCCCACGGGCTCGTCGTCCCGATGCCGACGTTCGCCCCGTTCCCAAGTATCAAGCTGTTTGATGCGGT
The DNA here is from genome assembly GCA_041660025.1 of Minisyncoccota bacterium. GTDB lineage: Bacteria > Patescibacteriota > Minisyncoccia > Phycocordibacterales > Phycocordibacteraceae > C7867-001. The sequence continues at coordinate 336,727 of JBAZXD010000001.1, forward strand.
AACCTGGGCATTATAGCCAATTGCGGTGGCGTTGGTCAGATTATTGGTTGAGCCGTTGCCGGCATCGTAACCGATGAAAGTATTATTACTTCCCGTCGTGTTGGAAATTCCGGCTCTCATGCCAAGAGCAGTATTACCTGTGCCGGTTGTATTACCTCCTAATGCGTTCCAACCAAGCCCCGAGTTCCGTTCTCCGACTCCGGTCGTTAGACTAAGCGCGCTTGCGCCGACGGCAGTATTATAATTAGCGGTCGTATTCGCCTGCAATGCCGAATTGCCAATTGCAGTATTCTCGCCTCCGCTTGTATTGTATCTTAAGGAACTAACACCTACTGCCGTATTTGTGGATCCTCCTGCATTACTTTGAAGAGCAACATATCCTATGGCTATATTGGAGTAACCGGTTGTAACGCCAGGTAGAGCATAATTACCCAAAGCAATATTTTGTCCTATGCCGGAAGTTGTTAAATTACCGCTAGGAGAACCGATAAAAATATTTTCCGTTCCGGTCTTGTGAATGAAAGTTGCACCGTTAAATTGGTATGTTGAAGTCGCGTTTACATTAGAAGCAACAATATCCCCGACAACCGAGAGTTTCGCGTACGGACTCGTCGTCCCGATGCCGACGTTGCCGGAAGCTGAAATACGCATTTTTTCGGAGAGGGACTGAAGTGTAGTCCCTGACGAGCCTGCGTCTGACGTTGAGAATGTAAGAGCTCCTCCCTCTGCGTTGCCGGTAGCTTTTCCTCCAGCCAAGGTAACACTTGCGCCGGCAATATTTGTACCTGACCCACCTGTCCCGTTAAGAACAAATCCCGAAGGGGTCGCGCTAATAATCCCTTTCCCAAAATAAGCCGTCGTAATGGCTTGAGTTGAGTCGTCGGCGCCAACGACAAGGGTATTCGCAACATTTGATAATGAACCCTGCCCGATAGCTATAGCTCCGAGGGCGGTTGCGCTCGCGCTCTGACCTAAAGCAAGAGCCCTTTCGGCAGACGCGACCGAACTTCCTCCAACGGCCGTTGACAAAGCACCGCTGGCGGATGTGTTGTGGCCAATTGCTGTAGAAATACTGTTAGCGGCTGATGCGTTGTAACCAAATGCAACACTGCTCCCCCCACTGGCGCTGGCCCCTCTGCCTATAGCAGTACTTAAGCTGGCCGATACTGATGCTCCGTGCCCAACAGCCAAGCTGTCTGCGGAAGTGCCTGTTGTTGATAAGTAACCAACAGCCATTGACCTGTCTCCATTTGCAATGGAACCAAAACCAAACTTTTCACTTTGAGAACCGGAGCCCGGACTCGTGATGTTGCCCGTCACAATCGCGGCTCCAGCCACAGACAGCAAGTTGTATGGCGAGGTCGTCCCCACCCCCACATTCCCGCTGCCGGTCACCGTGAAGAATGTCGTGGCCGACGAAGAGGAAGAAATGCGGAATACGTCGCCGGTCTGTCCGGCGACGCTCTGGAGGGTGAGGGTGGTGTTGGTGGTGGAAGCAGAGGCGTCCTGGATGAAGAGCGGGTGATTGAATTCGAAGCGCTTGGCGGATTCAGCCGAGTTCCAGGTGAGGAGGGCGTTCGGGGATATGGTGCCTCGCTCAAAGGAGAGATACGCGTTCTCGGTGTCGGCAGTGGCGTTGTCGGAGTTGATGTTGAAGGTCTCGGCGGTGAGGTTGCCTCCCGTGAGGGTGCCGACGATGGTGGAGGCGTTCACTTCGTTCGCGTAGATCTTGTCGAAGCGGACGGCGGGGGTGCCGATGTCCACCGTGTCGTCGAGGGCCTGGATGTTGCCGATGATGGTGTTAGAGCCGATGCGGAGGGTGCCGGCTGATGCGGTGATGTCGTGGTTGCCGGAGCCTGTGAAGGTGATACCGGAGCCTGTGCCGGTGAGGTACGCTCCAGTGCTTCCTCCCACCGAGAAGTTCCCGGAGAAGGAAGAAGTGGCTGAGGAGTCGGTCGCCATGAAGTTCTGCCCCACGACCTGTCCAGCAATGGAGAGGAGCGAGTACGGACTTGTGGTGCCGATGCCGATGTACCCGGTTGTGGAGTCGACGACGAGCTTGTCGGTGCCGACCGTGAGCCCGCCGGCGAAGGTACTCGTGGCGGTGGTGGAGGTGGCAACGAAGTGTGGTGCGGTGGCGCTCTGGTATGAGGTGAGGGCGCCGGTGGCGATGAGAGAGCCGGAGGTGAAATCGTCGGCGGTGAGGGTATCGAAGGCGCCGCTCGTGGCAGAGACGCTGGTGCCGTTCGTGAGCGCGCCACCGTCGAAGGTGCCGCCCCTGAAGTCGCCGTTTCGTACGATGAGGTCAGAGAGGTCTTCGATCATATTGACCTGCTGGATGGTGGTGACGTTGGTGGCCACCTGGCTCGCAACGGGCTGGATGAGGCTCGAGACCCGCGTGAGGAGCTCGGTGCGGAGCGAGGTGAGGGACTGGTTGACGAAGTCTTCGGAGACGCCACGGACGATGGTGGAGTAGTAGTTGGTGGGGTTGAGGGTGGTAACGACACGGGTGACGGCAGGAGGAGTGATGCTTGCCCTGTTGGGTGCGGAACTATCTGATGGGGGGGCGACGGGGAATGCTGGCTCGCTGGTCACAAGCTGAGATTCATCGAACGGCATCGTGGCCGGTAGTGGATTAGAGACAACGGCGAGGGGCGATGGCTCGTTAAAGATCCCTGCGAGCACATCTTGGGTACGAGAGAAAAGGCCGTTGATAGTTTCGTACGTAGCAAGCGCCACCTGTTCCCCGAATGAAAGCGTGGGCTGAGCGGCGGCAACTGCCGCGATTTGTTTCTCGTTATTCGTGAGATGTGGAACGATTGTAGATTGCGCCGCGACTATTCCCAGCACGACGATGAATGTTGCGACAGAGAATGCGAATACATTGGTGCGCAATGATGCGCTCCAAATATCGAACCGCGACGCCGAGTGGTGTGAGAGCGAACGGGACAGTTCCGACGGGAGTTGCTGTTGAAGTGGTTTTGTCAGAGCCTTTACCGTGCGACGTACTGGAGGACGGTGCGAATGGTATTCAGCCGCGTGGACGCGGGAACGGATCTGCGAAAGTTCTTCCTTGCGTTCCGCCTGCAGGTCAAGGAAGCGGATGAGCGAGTTGCGTTTGATCATCCACACCTTGCCAACCTGAACTCCTTCGACTTCGCCGGACCGCGCAAGACGTCGGAGATAGCTCGAAGTATATCCGGAAAGTTTTCCAGCGTACCGAGTCGTTATCAGATCTTTTTTATATAAATTCGATTTCATTCTTAAAGCCGAAACTAATCAGATAATAACTGATTATTTCCACTTTCTATAAATCCTATAAGTGGATAACTTCTTGGCCACGCGAGGAGATACTTTTTGCTCTGGCACCGAGGCTTCTCAGAGGGTCAAAACAACTAGTACGAAACGCTATCCGCATACCCCTTTTGACCTCGAAATGGAGTGTCTCGGCAGAACCTTTCGTAATTGCCTTTATATACGCTGTTTAAATGCTCTATACGCCCCCTAAAGAGGCTTTTCTGGTAAATATCCGAGAGAACATCTTGCGGTATAGTGTTGTATTGCTGATATTGGATCTTGCCGAAAAAAGTAGTCCGGAGAAATTATGTCTATCTGGTGCTTAAATGCCTATCACGTCTAGCCGAGACAAGAAAGCCAATGTTTTGGCGTATGGAATAGCAAAATAAAAACACCCTCGCGGGTGTCTTTATTTTCAAAGAGGGTTGATTATCGCTCCGAGACGAAGGTCAGCGCCTTACCCTTCATTGCGGCGCGGCCGGTGCGGCCGATGCGATGGACGTAATCCTCGTAGGTCGAGGGGAGGTCGTAGTTGATGACGTGCGAGACGGCGGGGATGTCGATGCCGCGCGCCGCGACATCGGTCGCCACGAGCACACTCACCTTCCCCGCTTTGAAGGCCTCTAGCGCGCGCTGGCGCGCGCCTTGGGTCTTATTGCCATGGATGCTTTCGGCGTGGATGTGCAGCCGGGAGAGCGCCTTGGCGAGCTTCTCGACGCCGAACTTCGTGCGCCCGAAGACAAGCACTTTGCTAAAATCGCGATCCTTCAGCATCTCAGAGAGCACGTCGAACTTATCCTTTCCGCGTGGAATGCGGACGACATCTTGATCAACGCTCGACGGCGTGTCGCGCGTCTTGACCGAGATGATGACCGGACTCGAGAGAAAGTCACCAATGAGCTTCTCAATATCCCTTCCCATCGTCGCTGAGAAGAAGAGCGTGTGGCGCTCCTTACGCATCTTGGAGAGAATCATCCGCATATCGTCGATGAATCCCATATCGAGCATACGGTCCGCCTCGTCGAGAACGACCGTGCCGAACTCAGTGAGCACAAGCGCCTTGCGCTCCATCAGATCCTTGAGGCGCCCGGGAGTGCCGATGACGAATGCCGGATCGTGCCGGAGCTGGGAGATCTGCGGGCCGATGTTCGCCCCGCCGACCGCGACCATACCGCGGAAGCCAAGCCCCTTGGCAAAGCCTGCGAGTTCCTTCTCGATCTGCACTGCGAGTTCACGCGTGGGCGCCATGATAAGGATGCGCTCGCCCTTCTGCTTCATCACCTTGTCGATGAGCGGAATGAGGAATGCCGCCGTTTTCCCGGTCCCCGTCTCGGCGAGCCCGACGACGTCCTGTCCGAGAAGTGCGTGCGGGATAGCCTTGTCCTGAATAGGCGTCGGCGACTCATACTTACGCGCGATGATATTCGCCTTCAGATGCGCATTGATATCGAAGTCTGAGAACTTGTGCTCCGGAACGAATACCGGCTCCTCAGTCGTGACGACTGTCTTGTTCATAAACTTCGAGATCTCGGCCTCCGTCTCGCCGAAAGAGCCGAAGCCTCCGCGACGCGCCGGGGCGCGACCGCGACTGCCGCCGCTAAACCCGCCGCGTGCGCCATAACCACCCTTAGACGGGAAACGGGAACTGCCGCCGCTACGGCCGCCAAAACGGCTCGGACCCGTGCTCCCGTGCCCGGACGGGCGCGGCGAATACGGGCGATTACTATCGCTTCGAGAACCTCCTGAAGAACTTCCTGCTGATTGATGATTCCAACGCCCTACTTGCATAATGAATATAGCTAGCTAAATAAAAGCCTTTGAAGTCTGCTCTCGAATGTAAAAGTCTAAGAAATCGAATCGATCTTAACCTTGAGAATTGGCTGGCGATGCCCTTTGCGCTTGTAGTAGCGGCTCTTCGGCTTATACTTCACCACCTCGACTTTCTTATCCAATCCGGCGAGAACAACGGTGCCCTTGACCTCTGCACCCTTGATAACGGGCGCACCGATGGTCGTGTCCGAGCCGTTGTCGACGAGGAGCACCTCGCCAAAGACAACTGTGTCACCTTTTTTCAAATCCCCCGGGAGCTTCTCTATAGCAATAGTGTCGCCTTTAGAGACGACATACTGCTTCCCGCCGGTCTTGATTACGGCCACTTCCATAGTCCCCATAATCTAGCATTTCCGGCCCCAATAGGCAAGCTTTTACTCTTCTGAGGTTACAGGCTTATCTAGCAGTTCGGGTTCGATGCCGATTTTACTTTCAGCGATGCGGTAGACATCCTTGTCTATCTTGCCGAGCTCTTTGTAGCCTGCGTTATAGTGCGAAACAGTCGTCCCGAGCGAGACGCCGAGCTTTTTATAGAACTGCTCGTAGGAGGCGACATGCTTCCCGAGCTCCCCTACCCTCTGCTGTATCTCAACTGCCTTCTTCTCTATCTGGAGCGCTTTTAATCCCTGCATCACGGTTTGTAAATAAGCTAAGAAGGAGGTCGGCGAGACTATAATGACTTTATATTTGCTTGATGCTCGTTGAATGAGGTTCTCGTCTTCCCCGGCGCCGACTTGGTTCGTGAGGAGGTCGTAATAGATGCCCTCGGAGGGGATGAACATAAAGGCGAAGTCCATCGTGTTCTCTTCAGGGCGGATATACTTCGCCGTCTCCTGAATGCGCATCTTGAGGTCGTTCACGAACGCCTTCTCGGCATTGGCGCGTTCGGGACTGCCTATCTGGGTGCTCACGAAGCGGTTGTAATTGTCGAGCGAGAACTTAGAGTCTATCGGGACGATTTTGTCGTTCACGAAAACGGCGGCGTCTACTATCTCGCCGTTCTTGAACGGATACTGGATCTGGTACATACCCGGCGGCAAAACGTTCTTAAGCACGGTCTCCAAGTAATACTCGCCGAGAATGCCGCGTTGCTTCGGATTCTTAAGCAAATCCTGGAGCGATTGCAGTTGTTCGGCGAAGCCTTGCGTCTGGCGACCGATCTCTTTCACCGAGGTGACTTCCTGCGTGATCTCTTTGATAAGTCGCGAGGACTCGGTAAATTGGCGATGAGCATTCTCCTGCATCGACTTCGAGGATTCGGCGACGCGCGCGTCGAGCGTCCGCTCGAGATTCTGTAGCTGTTGTTGGAGAAGGACCATACCGCTTCCCTCCTCGGGGATGGTTTCGCGCCGGCGGAATATGAGATACAGGCCGATGCCCTGTACGAAAAGGAGGGCGAGCACGATAAGAGCAACCGTGAACAAATCCATATCTGATATACTACCTCGCATATGGCTATCCACGAAACCCTGAAGAAATCAATTCCCGACGCGCTCCGCGCGCATGATGAAGTGCGGCTCCGGACGCTCCGCTCGCTCGTGACCGCGATGACGAACGAAGTTGTCGCCAAGAAGCGCAAGCCGGATGAATATCTCACCGACGATGAGGCATTCGCGGTTGTGAAGCGCGCCGCCAATCAGCGCAAGGATTCCATCGAGCAGTTCGAGAAGGCGTCCCGTAACGACCTCGCCGAACCCGAGAAGCTCGAACTCGCCATCCTCGAGTCCTATCTCCCCGCTCTGATGAGCCGTGAAGAGATTCTTCCCATCGCAAAAGCGAAAATGGCGGAACTCGGCATCTCCAGTAAAGCCGACGCCGGCAAATTTACTGGTGCATTGATGAAGGAATTGAAAGGCAAGGCTGACGGCGGCGACGTGAAGGCGGTTGTGGACTCCCTTCTCGCGCAATAACAGCTATTGACAGTCACCCTCCTTTTGTCATACTTCGGCTATGTCCACCAACATGGAGGGACGTATGAAAGCCACTGCGAGTCAGGAGGAGTTTAATCCTGTGACCGCTGACTATGGTCCGTCGAGGGAACAACTTGCAAAACTTTTTGCGCCTCACATAGGTAAGCCGTTGTCTCATCAGCAGAAGCTGGAAAGAATAGCGCGAGAGCTTTATAACGGCGACATGAAAAAGGCTGAGGCGTTCGAACGCGACGCGGCTGCTCACGAACGCGAAATCCAAAGAACCATTCCTACGGGCGAAAAAGAGGAGAGTATTTGATCACTCCTTCCTTTTTGCCGATTTCTGACCGGCTGAAACAGGCCGGTTTTTTATTTTCCGTAAGTTGAGGTTGTTGGGAGAAAAATGTAACCCCCGCGCGGCGTACCGCGCGGGGGTTGATTGTCGTTCATCGCTTCGGCCATACATATGCGGCGGCTTTTTTGAACAAGCTCCCCAGACCGAAAACGATGAGCGCACCGGCAAAGAAGAGTCCATCCAGCCAGTCTTCAACCTTTGAATCCTTCATTACGAGTTCTTTTTCTTTCGGCGGCAAGCTGGCGAGAGGACCTTCTTGATAAAGACCGAGATCCTCCATCACAAGCAGCACATATGCCATGATATTCTGCCGAAAAAGGTACAGGACCAAAACAACGAGCAGAAAAATCGTCACAACAATCATGTCGTCCCCCAGGTTGGTGGATGAAGCGAATTTGCCCGTGTTTAGGATACTACTAGTATCGAAATAATCAACACATTTTTAATTGGTGACCCTACTGGGAATCGAACCCAGCTTCCAAGCTTGAGAAGCTTGTGTCCTAACCGATAGACGATAGGGCCTCAGATTTTTTATACCAAATTTTTGCATGGCGCGCTATGCGCGCCGTTTCCAGGCTTTTTCTTGACGGACGAGTTTCGAAACATCAGCAGGGTCGGCGAGCAGGGCCTCGACGATGCGTTCGGTACGGATGGACTGCGAACCTTTCACCAAGATAACGTCGCCTGCTCGCACGAGCGCGGGGAGCTCGAGTGCCACCGCGCGAGCGTTATCAAACGAAGCGACTTCGGTATTCCCGCGCGCGCCCGCGAAGGCGCGGGCGCGAATACCGACCGTGATGATGAGGTCGGCCGATTCTCCCGCGAGCGTACTGATGCGTTCGTGCTCCATAACCGAATAGCGGCCGAGCTCAAGCATATCGCCGAGCACAGCAACGCGACGTTTCGCGTTCGGGAACGCTTTGAGTGTCGCGAGCGCCTCCTCGACCGCCGCGGGCGACGCGTTGTACGAATCATCAATGATGATCGAACCGCTCTTCCCGGCGAGGAGACGCCCGCGCCCGGCCGGCGGCTCATACCTCTTCAGCGCGGTAAGCGCCTCGGAAACCGGTATCTCGAACGCGAGGGCGGCCGCGAGGGCGGCCGCGACCGGAAGAAGCTGTGTCGCCCCGACCGAGCCGCTCACGACAAGCTCTTCTTGGACATCTTTCATATGCATCTGCGCCCGCATACCGACAACCTTTCCGTCTTCCGTATAAAAACCGGTATCGCTCAAGCGCACCGAGGCGGATGCCGCACTACCATAGGAGATAACGCGGGAGGGTGTGCGTAGGGCATTCTCGAGCGCATACGGGTCGTCGGCGGGGACGATAAGCGGCGCTCCGGCGGAGAGCGCGTAGGCGGGAGAGAATTCCTCTTCACGCACCGCCTCAGGAGAGGCGTATGCCTCGACGTGCACCGATATCTCGGGCAATCGCGTTACGACGACGGCGTCCGGCGTCGCGATGCGCAGTATCCGCGCGAGGTCGCCCGGCTTGTCCGCGCCCGTCTCGAGTACGAGCAGGGTCGGATAATGATTCGGCAATACGAGGAGCGCGACAGCGCTCCTCACGATAGCGAGCCAAGCGAGAGGGTCCTGCCACGGATTCCCCACGCCGAGGATAGTGAAGGGAACGCCGAATTCACTGTTGAAGCTCTTCTCGCTCTTACGCACATAGAAGCGCGATGCGAGTACCGCCGCCACTGCATCCTTTGTCGACGTCTTCCCTACCGACCCTGTCACCATCACGATCCTTGGAGCGTAGCGGCGCACGACCGCGCGCGCGAGGAGCGCGAGCGCGAATGCGACGATTGATTTGAATAGGTTTTTCATGGTGTGGTAGCGGCACCTACCTGCGCTGGCAGGCCGCGATCGGGCGGTACTTCGTAATAGTCGATGAGAAAGTGCACGAGGTCAAGGAACGTCGCATCGAGCGTCTCTGACGCATAGGTAACTCCTTGTGGGTCGTTCGTGTAGAGCAGGATGATGAATCGCGGACTGTAGGAGGGGAAGAAGCCGACAAAGGAGTGGAAAAAACGGTCTGTGTAATAGCTCCCGCCCGGTGTGGTGAGCTGGGCGGTGCCGGTCTTCGCCGCCACCGACATCGTCGGGATGATGGCTTTGCCGTTCTCGAGTTTCTCGTCGACGAGCGCCGTCATCATCTCTGTTGTCTCGCGCGCCGCGGCGGCCGAGAAGACCGGTACGGTCTCGCTCCAGTCGAGCTCCCGTTCTATACCGGAGTTCAGGCGGACCGCGCGCACCAGATGCGGCTTCACCATCACGCCGCCGTTGGCGATAGCGCCGAGCGCGCGCATCATCTGTACCGGCGTCACCGCGATGCCCTGGCCGAAGGCGGCCGTGTCGTAGCCGATCTGCTGCGGCTTCGAGAGATTCCCCAGGAGTGCGCCGCTCTCGTTCGGCAGATCGATGCCGGTCTTCTGCCCGAACAGCTTCGTGAAGTAGGTGCGGAACTTGTCCTGTCCGAGCTCTGTCGCGAGCCATGCCGCGCCGACATTCAGGGATTGCATGATAATCTGTTTTATCGGTATGACCCCGCGCGCTTTCGAATCCCAGTTGCAGATGCGCGCGGTGTTCACGGTGATACAGCCCGTGTCGTTGTAGGTCGTGTTCGGCATAACGACGCCCGCATCAAGCGCCGCGGTCATCGTGAGCGGCTTCATAATGGAGCCGAATTCGTGCACGTGCTCCACGAGCGGGTTCCCGAGCAGTGCCCCGGTAATATCCTGCAGGTCGTTCGCGTCGTAGGCGGGATACTTCGCGAGTGCAAGGATCGCCCCCGTTGAGGGGTCCATAATGATGCCGCCCGATTCTCTGCTTGAGTAGCGCCGATTCAATTTCACCAAGTCGTCCTGGAGCCGCGTCTGGACCTCAGGCTCGATGGTCGTCACGATGTCGCCCTCGCGCGCGTCCCGCGCAGTAACGAGCAGATTGCCCACGTTCGAGAAAAGTTCTGCGAAGAAATTCTTATAGAGCGAGTCGCCCGAGCGGCCGAGCGTGCCGTCGTACGTCGCTTCAAGACCGGTCCGGCCCGCGAGTGTATCGCCCGAGCCGTAAGACACGATACCGATGGACTGCGCCGCGAGCGTATCGCCCGGGTACTGGCGCCAGCGCTCGCGCAGGACCTGGACGCCGGGGATGTCTTGCGCGGCGAGCGTCTTCCCCTTGTCGTCGGAAAGGCGGTGCGAAACTTCGATGTAGACCTGATTCTTCTTCAGGGTGGCGGCGAGGAATGCTTCGTGCGAGAGCATAGTGTCAGAGGAGGCGGCAATAGCAGCATATGCGGCCTCGGGGTCTTGGATCGTCTGCGGATTTATCGCAACAAGAAAGCCGGTCGCAAGCGTCGCGGCGGAGATAAGGGTGCCGTCCTTGCGGGTAAAATAGACCGAGCCGCGGTCAAAGAGCCCGCTCCCCCCAGAAGCGAACTGCCGATCGGCCTTCAGGGTGTACTCCTCTCCGTGCACGATCTGTATGAAATAGAGGCGGATACTGATCAGGAGTGCGGCAAGAATGATGCACACGAGGATAATGCGTATGCGGGAAAGGAACTGTGCGCGCATAGTCTCGACTTACCGCAGAGCGGTTGCACTCTCCGCCCGAACGAACTCCTTCGCGACCGGCTTCGCGTAGCCCTCTGCGCTGTAGTCGATGTTGGTAATATGCAAAACGCCCGCGAGATACCGGCCTTCGAGGACCGCAACGGCTGATTCATCATTCCTCACCGATTGCGAGAATTCGACTGTGAGCGTGGCGTAGCTCATAACAACGGCGATAAGGCCGATGTAGGCGACGAGGAGAACCGCGACCGCGCCGAAACAAAGTGAGACGACCGAGTATGGGAGATGGAAGCGTAAATTATGCATAGGTATGGTGCGACACTACCGCGTCGACCGGTTCCCGGACGCCGAGGTTCGTTCGTTCGAAGATGCGCAGCTTCGCACTTCGCGCGCGACGGTTCGCGATGACCTCTGCGCGCGCGGGGACGATCGGCTTCTTCGGCGAGAGCATCCCGAGCCCCGCGAGCGCGGCATCGCGCAAAAGATTTTTCACGATGCGGTCCTCGATACTGTGGAACGAGATGACCGCGAGACGCCCTTCCGGCGCGAGCGCCGAGAGCGCGGCCGCGAGCCCCTCGCGTAGACTCCCGATCTCGTCGTTTACCGCTATGCGAAGTGCCTGGAAGGTCTTGGTCGCGGGATGCGTCTTGCCCTTGTGGTACCAGGCAGGCGTCCCCGCCTTGATCGCGATGACGAGGGCGCCGGTTGTGAGGATGCGCCCCTTCGCACGCGCGGCGACGATCGCGCGGGCGATAGGCCGCGCGAAGCGCTCTTCGCCGTAGGTAAAGAGAATATCAGCAAGCTCGTCTTCCGAAGAGCTGTTGACGATATCGGCGGCCGTCTCGCCACTCTCCGAATAATTCATAAGAAGCGGCTCGTCATCCTGAAATGAAAAGCCACGCGGCGCGGCTATCTGATAGCCGCTCCACCCGAGATCAAAAAGGATCTTCGTGATCGGCGCGATCCCGAGCCGCTCAAGAATGCGCGTAAGATTGCGAAAATTATCGTTCACGATATGAGCGACCGGTCGCTCGGGTCGACGGTCCTGCGCGTACGCCTCGCGTGCCCGCTCGACGGCCGCCGGGTCGGCGTCGATGCCGACGAGGATGCCCCCCTCGCCGAGCGCGGCAAGGAGCAGGGCGAAATGCCCTGCACCGCCGATGGTCGCGTCAACGACCGTATCGCTCGGCTGTACGTCGAGCGCCTCCAGCACCTCGCTCATCAGCACACTGTCGTGGCGGGCTTCCATATCAATTCGGGCCGCCGACTTTCTCGGCGAAGGCGTCCGCATCGCGTTCAATCGCCGTCGTATACATCTTCCACGCCGCCTCGTCCCAAATTTCGATACGATTCGCGACGCCGGCGATGACCGTCTTATTCTTGAGTCCGGCAAAACTCTTCAAATGGTCGGGGACAAGCACGCGCCCAACCGCATCAACCTCCGCCTCCATCGCGCCGGCGAGGAAGAGACGCGCCAGCCCGCGCGCCGCCGCCGTCCCGCTCGCGTGTACCGCGCGGCTCCCGGCCTCTCGCTCCCACGTCTTCTTCGGATAAACGAAGAGACAATGGTCGAGGCCGCGCGTCAGAACGACGGCGCGGCCGAGACCCTTCCGGAACTTGGCCGGAAGCGAAATGCGATTCTTGGGGTCGAGCGTGTGCAGGTATTCGCCGATGAACATGTTGAAATCAGCGGGTCAGATGAGGAAACAGGCCACCACTCCCATTTTCCACTTCTTCCCACTAATAGGCTAGTCTACACCACTCTCCCCCACTCTCCCTACCGAAGTTATCCCCACCTCCCTTCCCAAACAAAAACCGGCGCGGCAAAAGCCGCGCCGGAGTGAGAAATCATGCCTATACTACAGCTTCGTTCAAACGAGCGATGACAAAATCACGCGGGAGGCCAGCGAGGAACCATCCGGCTTTCGGTCCCGAATCGCGATTGAGGAATATGCGATAGATCGCCTGGAAAAGCTCCTTGGGCGATATGGGAATTTCGGTTTTGAGCTCATGCAGGCGCAGGTGGAGCTCCTCGCCCGTGCGTTCCCCTCCCTGCAGGTATCCGGCGAGCGCGCCGAGCGCCTTTTTCTGCGTATCGCTAAGCTCGACGTCCGGCATCTCCTCTTGCAGTTCATATTTAAATTCTTCAGGCGCGTAGGTGGCGAGCCAGAACTTCGCGTACCGGGCGCGCTCGTCGAGCGCGAGTCTTTCATCTTCGGCCAGGACGCTCCCCTTCGCACGCGTCGCCTCCTCGACAAGCGAGAGATGCGCCATCTGCACGATGAACGCCACTTCGCGAAACCGCATCTGCCACGGGGCCGAGAGCCCCGCGCGCTCCTCTGGCAATTCGCAGAGAGCGAAGAGACGTGAATAATCGTCGGCCTTTCCTTCACGCACGCCCTCCGCGAGCTCGTCATACCAGTCGTAGAGGCGCGGCACCGATTCGCCTGCCGGGTCGACATCGATCTGTTCGCGGATATCCTTCCCGATGAGCGCGAGACGGAACACCTGTGGCGGGAAGAGGTCGCTCATATCCTTGGCCGAACTGCCTCGGCCTTTGGATGACGACATTTTCTTCCCACCGATAAGGAAGAATTCGTACGGCATATCAAAGGGCGGTTCGAAGTCGAATATCTCGCGCGCGATATGATTCGCGACGTCGCGCGAGCCGCCCCGCGTCGAGTGGTCTTTGCCGCCGCCCTCAATGTCGATGCCTTGCGCGGCCCACTTCGCCGCCCATTCGACTTTCCAGAAGAGTTTCGCCGCGCCTTTCCACGGGGCAATGCGGCCTGTGTGCCCGCAGGGCGCGCATTCGTCCGGCGAACGGTCGCAGGCGTACGCAACGGTCTCGCCGTCGAAGTCGTGCGCGCGCGTCGTCATCATTTTCCCGCACTTCTCGCACACGACCGAAACCGGCAACCACGATTCGTCTTTCCCAGATCCGGAAACTTCTTTCAGAATTCTGCGGATGTCGTCCGCGCGTTCAAGCGCTGTCTTCATAAGCGCATCCATCTTCCCCGACCGATATAGTTCCGTCGCGCGATAGTAGCTCGGCGTGAAGCCGGCTTTCTTGTGCACAGCGATGAACTCGTCGCCGAAATATTCCGCGTAATTCTCAAATCCCGGTTCCGGGCTCGGGACCGCATACAGCGGCTTTCCTAAATGTTCCCGAAACTTTTCTACATCAAGATATCCGGGAATGGAGTCGAACGGGTCGAAGTCGTTCAGTTCAAACCGAAATTCGTTCGCAACGCCGTACTCTGCGAGAACTTCCGAAATGAGCCCGTGGACCGCGACGCCGCGCATCGAGCCCACGTGTACGCGACCGGAGAGCGTCTTCTCGTCGCGAATGAGGAACGTCTTTCCGTCCCGCGGCGCGCGCGTATCCCGTATCTCACCCGCTATCCGGTCGGCCCACAGCATGGGCTTATCGTACCATTAAATCACTCTAGGCCACCTTCTCGATGGTGTAGGTCTGTTTGCCGGAGGGGGTGTCGAAGGTGAAAGAATCGCCCTTCTTCTTGCCCATCAGGGCGGCACCGAGCGGCGAGACGTGGGAGAGCTTCTTCACGCGCATATCCGCCTCCTCGCTCCCGACGATGGTGTATTCGTGCACGTCGTCGTTCCCCTCCTTCTTTATCGACACTTTAGAATTGAAGCTCACTTCGCTCTTCTTCTTGCCGTCGGTGTGTATCTTCGTATTTTTAACTAGATCTTCGAGTTTCTTGATACGTTCCTCCGTCGCGGCCTGCAGGTCGCGCGCTTCCTGGTACTCAGCATTCTCCGAGAGGTCGCCGAGCGACCGCGCGTATTCGAGGTTCTTGGCGATCTCGGTGCGGCGCACCGTCTTCAGGTGCTCCAACTCCTTAATCATCTCGTCAAATTTTTCTTGCGAGACAACGCTCTCTTGCATATCGCTCATATAGTGAGGGCATTGTACGCGAGTGTTGTCATTGCGCAAGCACTGCGGTCGCCGCCGAGCCTCCGACGTAGGGAGAATTTTCGAGAGAGAGCGCCTCGAGGAAGTCGCGCATCGCGTTCACCGCCTGACTGCCGGAGCCTTCCGGTCCGCGCTCGAGCACGACGGCGAACGCGTACTGCGGATTCTCGTACGGAAAAAACCCTACCACCCAGGAGTTGTCATATTGATTGCGCGTGCCCGTCTGCGCGGTGCCGGTCTTCGCCGCGACGGAGACGTACGGGAAGTTGAGCGCGCTCGCGAGCGCGCTCGTCACCGTCTGGCGCATACCCTCCTGCACGACCGTGAGTGCGGCGGAGTCGACCGGTACGGTCGTATAGGTCGGCGCCTGTTCCGCAAGCAAGGTCGGCGTGAAGAGCTTCCCCCCGTTCGCCACCGCCGCGATCGCGCGCGCCATCTGGAGCGGCGTCACCTGCACCGAATACTGCCCTATCGCGGTGAAGTACGTGTCGCCGAGATACCACGGCTCGTTAAATACTTCTTTCTTCCACGCGGGCGTCGGGATGAGCCCTGCGGCTTCCCCGGAGAGGTCGATGCCCGTCGGGTTCCCGAGACCGAACTGCGCATACCAGTACGCGAGCCGGTCGATGCCGAGCCCCTTCTGGTTCCCGAATCCGCCGCCGACCGTATAGAAAAAGATATCCGAGGACCAGGCAATCGCCTTCCGCACGTCCATCGGGCCGAGCGCCCGCCACCCTTTATAGATGAATTCCTTCCCGGGATGATACGGGTCCGGTATCGAGATGAATCCGGGGTCGTCGATGACCGTATTCGGTGTAATGATGCCGTCGGTCAAGGCGCCGGAGGCGACGAGCGGCTTCACGATAGAGCCGGGGGCGTAGACGCCCTGCACCGCGTGATCGAGGAAGGGACGGCCGGGGTCGCGGTTGTAGAGGTCGATCGTACTCGACGGGCCGCCGCTGCTCATCACGTTCGGGTCGTAGCTCGGGTACGAGACGAGCGCGCGCACCGCGCCGCTGTGCGTGTCGAGGATGACGCCGGCACCGGCGATGAAGCGCTTACTGCTTGCCGTCTGTGCGATCGCGCGTGCAAAAAGTTTCTGGAGATCCGCGTCGATCGAGAGCTGGAGCGTCTTCCCCGCCTCCGCCCTGACGATCATGCCTTCGGAGCGGACTCTGCCGAGCGCGTCCGTCTCGGTGAGTAATTGCCCGTTCTTGCCGGCGAGGAGCGCATCATACTCAGACTCAAGACCGGCGATACCGGTCTGACTCGTATCGTAATACTTCCCGCTTGCATCCTTCTTCGGATATGAGACGTAACCGATGACCTGGCTCAGCGACGGGTACGGATATCTGCGGACGGTGCTTCCCTGCCCGCCGCTGGATGAGTCGTCCTCCCGCGCGACGTTCTCGGCGACTACGACGCCGTTCACGTCGGTGATGACGCCGCGCGGCGCGAAAAGAATTCTCGCTTCGAGGCTGTTGTGCGCGCTCTCAGCGGCGAGCGCCGCGCCGCGCGTGATCTGAAGGTCCCACGCGCGCACGATGAGGATAACGAAAAGGATCGAGAGTGTCGTCGCGAGTGAGAAAAATATGCTGGGCGAGAGCGGTTTCTCGAGCCTGCCTTCGAAACGTGTCCGATCGAAGGCGGACACGTTCGACGCGTCGAGGAATATCTCATCGGGCGCGATCTCCGGATCTTGCCGCTGTCTCCGTCGCCACATCATCCCCTGATACTACTCGCCCTCAGCCGACTGCGCACGAGGGCGGCGATGATTGACACGACGAGGCCATAGAGCGTAAAGACCGGCAGAGTACCCGCCGACGGCGCATAGTAGAGAGTGTCGGCGAAAAGGCCGACGGCGACGGGGACCAGCGGTTCGAAAAGTGAAGCGATGAGCGCAAGCAGGACCGAGAGCGGCCACGGGAAGAACAGCACGGAAACGAAGGTAGCTATCGTGAGTATGCCGTTGCGGATCATAACGGTGTTGAGGTGGCAGAGAAGAACGAGTCCTGCAGAGCCGTACCGGTATCGCGGAGCGAAACCCACGTTGTCGAGAAGAGATTGAACATCGGCGTGATGCGGAGCGTCACTCCAGGCGCCGATGGGTCGCTGTCGACGCGCGCGACGATCCCGATCGGGAGCTGTCCCGGACCGGGAACGAACACTCGGTCGCCGACCGTGATGTTCGCGGAGCGCGCAAGCGATGCGCTCATCGCGCCGGCGCCGGCGCCGAAGATGTCTATCGGCACGCTCGCCTCTCCCACCCACCCGCGTGTTACCTTCCCCGGCGCCGAGAAAAGCGTTACGCGGGAGAAGTCCCTCGCGACCGCTGAAACGACACCGAGCGGCACACCTCCGGCGCCGAAAGCCTCCATACCGAGCGCAACACCGCTCTCGGAACCCGCGGCGAGCACGAGCGTGTCGTAAGGGCTCTGGGGCGGGCGCGCGACGACGCCGGCGATGAGCTCGGCGGTTCTCTGCGCGCTTGCTGTGCCGCCGAGCCCTGCGAGCGCGGAGACCTTCTGGAGCAGTGCCTGATTCTCACTCGCGAGCGCCGCGTTCTGGCTCATCAACTGTTCATTCTTTGCGGAGAGCGCGGCGGCGTCGCCGAAACTGCTGAGGAACGCGTGGTTCTTCGCGGCGATGTTCTCCGCGATGCGGAATACCGGCGCGAACGTATGCAAAAAGAGGTCCGGCGCGAGGAGTCGCACGAGGAGCGCGAGAACGGCGCAGGCGAGCGCAAGCGTGCCCCACGAGACGCTCGCGGACGAGAGGAGCGCGTTACGCTTCGCTAAGAATGTCCTCTTCATCGACAAAAAAATCTGAAAACGGTTCGGGATCTTCGGTCACGATGCCCGCACCGCGCACGACCGCCGTGAGCGGGTCGGGCGTGACCCGCACCGGCACGCCGAGCATCTTCGCCAATATCTGCGGCAGACCGCGGAGAAGGGCTCCGCCGCCGAAGACCGTCACGCCGTGCTGGAGCACGTCCGAGAGGAGCTCGGGCGGCGTGTTCTCGATAACCTCCTTCATCGTTTCCATCAGGGCGTCGAGCGACGGTGCGATCGCCTCGCGCACGTGCGCGTCGGTCAGCGTTATTTCGCGCGGCAGACCGGTCGCGAAATCGCGCCCGCGCACGCTCCGCGAGAGCGTCTCAGCGAGCGGCATAACCGCACCGATGGCTATCTTCACATCCTCGGCGGTGCGTTCGCCGATGCCGAGCTTGAATTCGCTCCGCACGAATTCGATGATGTTGTCGTTGAAACGATCCCCCGCAACGTGCGAACTCTTCGCCGAGACGACGCCTCGCAGAGAAATGACGGCGATGTCGGTCGTACCGCCGCCGATATCGAGCACCATCGTGCCGACCGCTTCATGGACCGGCAGTTTCGCGCCGATGGCGCCGGCGACCGGCTCTTCGAGGATGATCGCCTCGCGCGCGCCCGCATTCTTCGCCGCGTCCCGGACCGCGCGGCTCTGCACGTTGGTTACGCCGGTGGGCACGCCGATCACGACGCGCGGACCGAAGAGCCGTACCCGGCCGTTCTGTGCCTTGTTGATGAGGTAGGTAAGCAGTTCCTCGGTCACCTCGAAGTCGGAGATGACGCCGTGGGAAAGCGGGCGCACGACGCGGATGTGCGCAGGTGTCTTGCCGAGCATCATCTTCGCTTCCCTCCCGACGGCGACGACCTGGTGCGTCTTGTCGTTGACCGCCACCACCGACGGCTCGTTGATGACCACGCCCTTCCCGCGCACGTACACGAGCGTGTTCGCGGTCCCAAGGTCGATCGCGATGTCGCTACTGAAGAGGGCGTTCTTTGAGAATTTCGGCATACCCTTAGGCGAAGAGTTCTGCGCGCGCCTTCTTCTCGACCGCGCCGGTCGCGCGGTTAACCACTTCGAATGTTCCCGTGGCGACCGCGTCCTTACCGACCACGATGCGCGTCGGGATGCCGAGCAGGTCGCTATCCGCGAACTTCTCGCCGGCGCGTACATCGCGGTCGTCGTAGAGCACTTCCACCCCTGCTTCGACAAGCTCAGTATAAAGGCCTTCTGCACACTTTGTTATTTCATTACCCTCTTTTCCGAGCGATACCAGGTGCACGGCAAACGGCGCGACGGCCTCGGGCCAGACGAGCCCCTTCTCATCAGCGAGCGTCTCGACGATGATGCCCATAAGGCGCGTCGGGCCGATACCGTAGCTCCCCATAACGACCGGCACCGACTTCCCCTCCGCATCCTTATACGAGAGGCCGAGCGATTCGGAAAAACGCGTGCCGAGGTTGAAGATATTGCCCGCCTCGATGGCGCGCTTCTCGACCAACGTATCGCGTTTGAGCTCGAGTGTAGCGAGGGTCTTGTCGGTACAGACCTCCTTGTTGACCGCAATGCGCTTCTCTTCGTCTATATAAATAGTATCCTCGCCGGCCTCCGATACGGTCTGGAACTCCTCGGAGAATTCGCTGAATATCCCGCCGGAGGCGAAGGTAACGTAGGTCCGTTCACCGATACCCATGCGCTCGAACACTTTGATATATGCCGCGCGAGCTTTGTCATAAAATACTTTGTGCTCCGCCTCGTCTTTTGAGAACGAGTACAGGTCTTTCATCAGGAACTCCTTGCCGCGCATAATGCCCGACTTCGCGCGAAGCTCATTGCGGAACTTGTTCTGGAATTGATATGCGTAGACCGGCAGGTCGCGGTACGAGGAGATATGCTCCGTCATAATGCGCGTGAGCGGCTCCTCATGCGTTATCGCGAGCCCGGTCTCGCCGCCGCTCTTAAAGGAGGTCTTGAACCAGTTGTCGACCTTATCGTCGTCCCATCTATCGGTGCGGCTCCAGAGCTCCTTATCTTGAAGCGCGGTCATCACGAGCTCCTGCCCGCCGATAGCGTTCATCTCTTCGCGGATGATCTGGACGATTCTGTTGAGCGTACGCAGACCGAGCGGGAGATACGAATACACGCCCGCCATCTCCTTGTGGATGTAGCCCGCGCGCACCAAGAGTTGTGCGTTCTTCGCGACCTCATCGCTCGGCGCGAACTTCCGCGTTTTGGTAAAAAGCTTCGACTGCCTCATGCGCCACAGTATACCCCCAAGCGAAGCGAAGCTCTAGTATCGCTTTTGTGGGGATGGTTGCTAAAAACGAGGTTGTATTGTAGTTTTTGCTTGTCGCTCATTGTTAAGGAGGCACACATGATCTGCCGAGATTTCATGGGGAAAGATCCGAATGTTCTCTACTGTTCCGAATGCCGGGACATAGGGAGAGAACATCGGATCGAGAACAGGCCGACAGGCTCTATGGAAGGATATTGTACCGGCTGCAAAAAGGTACAACCCTTCATCTGCGCCAAGCTCGCCGAGAGCGTCAGTGCCTAACACATTATTGTCCGCGGAGAGCGCTCGTCTGCTCCCGCGGACTTTTGTTTTATATACTTACCCGACGATCTTGAAGATGTCGTGCGCGGTGACGACGAGCATCAGGAGGATGAGGAAGAGGAAGCCGATGCCATTCAGGGCTTGCGCGACACTCGCCTTGATAGGCCGACGGATGATGCTCTCGATGATGACGAAGAGGAGGCGGCCGCCGTCGAGCGCGGGGATGGGGATGAGATTGATAAGCGCGAGGTTGATGGAAATGATGGCCATAATGGAGAAGAGATAGCCGAACCCCTGCATCGAGGCGGTGCCGACGACGCCCGCGATGCCGACAGGTCCCGCGACCTGCGAGAGGTCGGCGGAGAGGGTGAATATGCCGTAAAAGAAATGCCAGAGCCCGACGGCGGTCAGCTGTATCGCGCCCCAGGTGAGCGTCGCGCCCTC
Organism: Minisyncoccota bacterium; assembly: GCA_041660025.1. Lineage (GTDB taxonomy): Bacteria > Patescibacteriota > Minisyncoccia > Phycocordibacterales > Phycocordibacteraceae > C7867-001. The sequence goes on from JBAZXD010000001.1 coordinate 357,459, forward strand.
AATGATCGCCGCGCCGAGCGAGAGCGGCACGACGCCAACGGCGGCGACCTCGACCCCGAGCGCGGCGCGCGAGGGATCAGTGGAGATGATGCCGGCTTCAGGCCGCGCGAATATCGTCTCCTCTTCCCCGCTTGCGTGCCGGACGGAAAGTGCGATGGTCGTGTTCCCTCCCCCGTCCGAAACGAACTTCGTGAACGCGGCCGGATCCGCCCCCGAGAAAGCGTAATGCCCGTCTTCAGCGGAGAGGATGGTGTCGCCCGGAAGGAGTCCCGCGCGCGCGGCAGGCGAGGCGGGGAGCACCTGGGCTACCGCGAGCTCCACGTTTTGAGCTATTGCAATCTCCTCATCCCCGAGCGCGCGCGGTGTGCCGGTGATAAGCGCGCCGGTAATGAGCACGTAGGCGAAGAGGAGGTTCATCGCGATACCAGCGACGAGCACGAGCGCCTGTGCGAGACGCGGTTTCGAAGAGAATGCGCGAGCATCCCGGGCTTGTTCGGGAGACAAGCCATCCTCGCCATAAATCTTCACGAAGCCGCCGAAGGGCAGCCAATTGAGCGTGTAGGAGGTCTCGTTTATCTTCCCGATAACGAGGGCGCGCGGCGGATATCCGAGCCCGAATTCGTCCACGCGCATCCCCGAAAGTTTTGCCGCGATGAAATGCCCGAATTCGTGCACCACGATGAGCGCGACGATGACGACGATGAATATCAGGATGCTCATGATTGCTTGAGTGTACTACATTTCCCGCTCTCTATTGTGCTCCGACAAAATGATTTGACATTCTTCTGAAAAACATATAGAGTGCACTTAGGAGCAGTCCCCCCCCTGTAACCAACCAAGGAGCGGTCCATGAAAGGAAAACAGATTGGGGACACGTATGTCCTCATGGCAAAAGCAGAACAAGAAACGGGATATGAACACCCGAGTGGGAAAAGGGATATTTCGGAAACGAAAACGTATGACATATTCAGGCGCTTCAAGGCCGCGACGTTGCCGGAAGCTCAACGGAAAGCCAAGGCGATACTCGTAAAGTTCAAAAAGGACCGTCCTAAGCGCCTCGGAGGTATCAGTTGGGAATATCAAGCGCACATCGTTTCAAAATCACTCATGAAAGTAGTGCCGCTTTAGTCCTCAACGGATATGGAAAGCCCCGCTTGCACGGGGCTTTTTTATCACTGTGCTATCTCGGTTTCTTTGCGTTCCAGAATTTTCGCAAGGGCGTCGTTGCCGGCGTCGATGAGTTTTTGTATCTCTCCTTTGAGGCGCTTCACCTCATCTTCTCCCATACCGCCCGCCGCCTCCGCCGCTTCGAGCGCCTTCAAGGCGTCGGTGCGGTGCGAGCGGAGGGTCACCTTCGCTTGTTCGGTCTTGTCTCCCGCGATCTTCGAGAGCTGTGCGCGCCGCTCGCTCGTGAGCTCGGGAAATGACACCCGCAACCCTTGATCGTCGGTCGCGACGCCGACGCCGAGATCGGCGTCGACAATCCCCTTCTCTACCGCTTTCAGAATGCTCATATCCCAGGGGATGACGCGGAGCGTGCGCGCGTCCTCGACCGAGACACTCGCGAGTTCTCGAAGCGCAGTGCGCGTGCCATAGGCCTCGGGCTTCACCGCGTCGAGAAGGCTCGGCGTTGCGCGGCCAGTGCGTACACCGGAGAGTTCGCGCGCGAGCCACTCCTCGGTCTCCTTGATGTTCACCTTCAGTTTTGAAAAGTCGTATGCCATATAGTTACATCATACCAAACCTTTCGGGATGACGAGCGAGAGATGTTCGAGAATCATACGCACCGGAGCGCTCCGGTCGTAGAGATGTCCGCGCAGGGTCGCGATATCGGATAAGAGCGCAGCGACTCCGTCGCCGCGCTTGAGCTTTTCATACGCCACCGCTTCCACTCCATTCAGTATCGCAATCGCCTCTTCGCGATTCTCGCGCCGCTCCTCCTCATCCTTCCCGCTCGTAAGATTCTTGATAAGCGCACTGCGCTTCTCCTTGCTCGCCTTCATAAACTCCGCCGCCGCCGCCGGAATAAAGGACTTACGAAGTCCTTTATGAGTGTCGAGTACTTGGACGCGGGAACGGAGGGTTGGAAGGAGACCACCAAGGGACGGCAGTATGAAAAAAAGATATGTTCCAGAAGGCGGCTCTTCGAAGAGCTTCAGGAGCGCGTTCTGGGCTTCGTGGTAGGCGCGGTTCGCGGCGATGATGACGACCTTTGTGTCGCCCGCAAACGGCGCCCCCGCGGCGAGTTCAGACACTCGCCGCGCATCCTCGACCGAGAGCAGTCCGTACTTCAAAACGATGATGTCAGGATTCCCCTGCACCTTCATCCCGAGCTCCCGCTCCGCCCACGCCTGCGCCGCTTCAATCCCCTCCTCCGCTCCCGCCTCGATAACAAACGCATGGTGCCGCATGAGGTGATTATACTCGATATGATTGTTCTTCTTGAATCATTTGACAATATATGAGATATATGCAAAAATATTCTTGGTTTTTGATTGGCACGCTGTATAGGTGTCTTGTACAAACCGTGGAGAAACGATTGTGAAAAAATCCCTGTTCTTCCTGGGCCTTGCGGCCTTTGGTAGTTATCCTTTCCTCGGATTGGTTGTGCCTGCGACCCTCGGTTTTTTCTTGATGATCGGGGCAATCCTCCCTGAGAAGGCCTCTCACTACCACTGGTAGTGGACCTCGCTCATCGCCCGCAGAAGCTGTCGCTTCTCGGGCGGTTTCTGTTTTTATATCAAGAATTTAATATTCCAACATTCTTGAGAATGTGAGAATGTTCATTGCTTCGCGAGGATGCTTTTTTGGTACGTATCGAGATGCTTCAGCGCGATGCCGGTGCCGCGCGCGACGCAGTAGTAGGGGTCGTTGGCGAGCTTCGCGACCACGCCCGTGCGGCGGAAGACGAGCTCCGGCATCTGGCGAAGTTGAGAGGAGCCGCCGGTGAGGATGATGCCGTTGTCGATGATGTCGGCGGCGAGCTCGGGCGGCGTGTCCTGGAGCACCTTGCGTATCGCCTGCGTCATCTCGCGCAGTTCCCGCGACATCGCCTGCACGATATCGTTCGTCGAGATGTCGACCGTGCGCGGGAGCCCGCTCATCAGGTCGCGCCCCTTGACCGGCAGAGAGAGCTCTTCGTTCATCGGTACGGCCGCGCCGATCTTTATCTTAATTTCTTCCGCAGTCTTATCGCCGATGGCGAGGTTGTGTTGCTTCTTCACGTGGTCAATGACCGCGCGGTCGAGCCGGTCGCCCGCGCACTTCACGCTCGTCGAGGCGACGATGCCGCCGAGAGAGATCACCGCGACGTCGATGGTGCCGCCGCCGATGTCCGCGACCATCCGCCCCATCGGCTCGTGGATAGGGATGCCCGCGCCGATAGCCGCGAGGATGGGCTCCTTCACCACGTATGCGTTCTTGGCCCCGGCCTTGAGCGCGGCCTCGATGACCGCGCGCTTCTCGGTCGAGGTGACCCCCGCGGGGACCGAGACGAGCACCGTCGGCCTGAACGGATTGTGTCCGAGCGCCTTTTTCATAAAATATCTGAGCATCGCTTCGGTCACGCGGTAATCCGCGATAACCCCGTCCTTCATCGGGCGGTACGCGATAATGTCGCCCGGCGTGCGGCCAATCATCTTCTTCGCCTCCGCGCCGATGGCGAGTATCTTGTTACCGCCCTGCTTGCCGTGCGCCTTGCCCACCGCGACGACCGAGGGTTCGTTGATGATGACGCCCTTGCCGGGCACGAAGACGAGCACGTTGGTCGTCCCGAGGTCGATACCGAGCTTTGGAGAGAAGAAAGACATTGTTTACATACTACCAAATGGTAGGATAGTTCGCATGCAAGGAGAAATGAATTTCGTCATCGAGGGCGGGAAATCGCTCTCGGGCTCGGTCGAGGTAAGTCGGTCTAAGAACGGCGCCGTCGCCCTCCTCGCCGCCTCCCTCCTCAACCGCGGCAGGACGACGCTTCACCAGATGCCGAAGATCGAAGAGGTAAACCGGCTCATCGAAGTACTTAAATCGATCGGCGTCCAGGTTGAGTGGCGGGGCTCGAGTCTCGTGATATCGCCACCTGAGAAGATTGATCTCGGGCTCATCGACACCGAAGCCGCGACCAAGACCCGCAGCATTCTCATGTTCATCGGTCCCCTGATCCACCTCTTCAACGATTTTGAATTACCGCAATCGGGCGGCTGTACGCTCGGGCTCCGTTCTATCCGCCAACACTTATGGGTGCTCGAGAAATTCGGCGTCACGATCGAGACGCTCACCGACCGCTATCAGATAACGCGGAGCGAACTGACTCCCGCGACCATCATTCTCTACGAGGCGAGCGATACCGCGACCATCAACGCCCTCTTGGCCGCCGCGCGACTCTCCGACACATCGGTCATTAAATACGCATCCGCGAATTATCAGGTGCAGGAGGTGTGCGGATTCCTCCGGGCGCTCGGCGTCGCTATCGAAGGCGTCGGCACGAGCACGCTTACCGTCACCGGCATCGCGGAGATACGGCGCGATATCGAGTACACCGTGGCCGAGGACCCGACCGACGCGATGTTCTTCATCACCGCCGCCGTCGCAACCAAGAGCGCGCTCACGATTCGAAAAGCGCCTATCGAATTCCTCGAGGTAGAGCTGTTCGTGCTGGAGAAAATGGGACTGCGGTTTACCGTCGCCCCTGCCAGCGTGTCGGAAAACGGCATCACCAAGCTTGCTAATATCTCCATCGAGCCGTCAGAGCTCGTTGCATTCCCAGAAAAAATTCATGCACGTCCCTACCCCGCCCTCAACATCGACAATTTGCCGTTCTTCGCCGTTATCGCGACGCAGGCGAGGGGTACGACCCTCATCCACGATTGGTCCTACGAGAAGCGCGCCATCTACTACACCGAGCTCGACCGTCTTGGCGCGCGTACCAATCTCCACGACCCGCACCGCATCTCGATCGAGGGCCCGACCACGCTCAAGGCCGCAGAGGTTATCTGCCCACCCGCGCTCCGACCCGCGACCATCATCCTCGTCGCAATGCTCGGGGCGAAAGGCCATTCGACACTCCGCAATGTCTACAGCATCAATCGCGGCTACGAGAATATCGTCCGCCGCCTCCAGGAGCTCGGCGCCTCTATCGAATCCCACACCGGATAGGTATGAAATCCATCGGCGAGATGCTCCCCGAGTTCGAGAAGAAAAGGGCGGAGGCGCCCAAAGGGAGAAAGCGCCAGACCGAGCGCGGCGAAATGATGCGCTTCTTCCTCCGTCATTTGAATTATTCCCGCAAGCAGGACGGTCTCGCGCCGATGACGATGGCGCATCTCGGTACCGTCCTTGAGCAGATACCGACACAAGATTTGTATTATTTAAAAAGTGTCTGCAGTCAGGCCAAAAATTTCGGCAAGAAATTCTGGTGGGAACTCGACCCGACCAAGCACCCTCCCCGCTGATTTTTTGATATAGTTCGCCCTATGAAAGAGATTGTGCAAGATGGTGCACCGGTGCTCCGCGAGGTCGCAAGCCCCGTGCCGGAAGAGCTCTTCGGGACGCCGGAACTCGCTCAGATTATCGCCGATATGACCGAGGCGCTCGACCGCGAGCTCGAGGGCGTGGCGCTCGCCGCGCCGCAGATCGGCGTTTCCTATCGCATCTTCATCGTGCGGAAGGACCGCACGATAGACGTACATCGTGATGAGTCGCATAAACTTTCTTCGCCGAAAGAGTTGGCACCCGAGGTTGAGGTATATATCAATCCTGAAATATTGAAGACCTCGCGGAGGCGTGCGGTGGTGGACGAGGGCTGTCTCTCAGTCCGCGGCATCTACGGCTCAACCAAGCGGCACGAGCGCGTCACGCTCCGCGCGCGGCGGGTCGACGGTTCCCGCTTCGAGCGCGGCGGCGGCGGCATAATGGCGCAGATATTCGAGCACGAAACTGACCACCTCAACGGCATCCTCTTCATCGATCATGCTGAACAGCTCATCAGTATCCCGCGCGGGTCGGCGCATCCGTTCATCTATTTCGGTACGCCACAGGTCGCGAGCGACACACTTGAGATCCTTATCGAACGCGGTTTTCTCCCCTCGCTCGTGGTCACCTCGCCGGACGCCCCGAAGGGTCGCGGTCTCGCGCTCGCTTCATCAGAGACAAAGGTGTGTGCACTCGCACACGGCATCCCCGTCCTCACCCCCGAGAAGCTCGATGCCGAAATAATCGCTACTCTCGCCGCACTCGGGGCTGAGTACGCTATCGTCGTCGCCTACGGCAAGATATTCCCCGACGAGCTTATTAAGGCCTTCCCGCTCGGGGTACTGAACGTCCACTACTCGCTCCTACCGAAGTATCGCGGCGCGACGCCGCTTGAGGCCGCATTGCGCGCGGGCGAGACCGAGACCGGAGTCTCGGTCCAGAAGATGGTGCGAGAGCTCGACGCCGGCGACATCATTGCTCAGGAGGCTGTGCCAATCGCTCCCGGCGAGACTGCACGCGAGCTGCGCCCGCGGCTCATCAAGCTCGGCGCGACGCTCCTCGCCGATACGCTCCCCGCCTATCTTGAAGGCAGTGTCGTCTCCGTTCCCCAGGATGCAGCGCTCGCTTCGCGCTCAGGGAAGTTGAAGAAGGAGGACGGTCTTCTCGCGCTCGACGCGCCCGCTGAGGAGAATTGGAACAAGTACCGCGCATATGCGGATAGCATCGGCACGTATTTCTTTGAAAACGGCAAACGGATGAAGATAACGAGCGCAACATTTAAAAACGGGAAATTCCTCATCGAACGCGTCATCCCCGAAGGCAAGCGCGAAATTGAGTACAGAAGTTAGAAGTCAATTTCAAAACGTCCACGAGAGCCGGTGCGAAGAAAAACGGTAGTAAGACTTGGCCTAGCGGCCCGGAGCGCGACCGTTTTTCTTCGTACCGGCGAACGAGTTTTGAAATGATTTCTAGCGGCCGAAGCGCAGGATGCGCTTGATCGCCGCGCCGCCGCGCTTCATCAGCCGTTGCGTGCGGCCGCGCGAGCGCCGTATCTCGGCTTCGAGCTCGCTCCGCACCCTGTCCGCCGCGCTCTCGGGATTCGGCTTTACCGCTTCCGCGTGGAAGACTTGGTCGTTGATGATGAGCCGCGCGACGAGGCGGCAGGGCTCCGACGAGCGCCCCTCGGGCGGCGCCTCCTCGACCTCTATCTCGAGCAGAGCGCGGTCGCCCTCCTCTCCGAGCAGGCGGAGCGGTGCCGCGAGCTTCTTCTCGATAAGCGCTTCGGTCTCGGGACTCAGCGTAAACTTTGTCGCCTTGATCGTAATGTTCATAGGAGCGGTATCAGCTGGTAAGCAAAGCTTATTCGATACTAACACTTATCATTTTAGCGCGTGAACGGTGTCCTGTCAGGATGCGCACACTGCCTAATGGCTTTCCGAGGCGCAGGGCAACGAGCTCGCGCACACGCAGATTGGCGCGATTCCCGCTCGCCGGCTCCCGCACCGAGATGAGGAGCGTCTCTCCCTTCTCTTCGACCTTCTCCTTCTTCGCATCCGGCGTGACGAATATTTTGATATACACACTCCTATACTACCGTCCGCGCGGGTATACAATCAACAGCAGCTATGTTCAAGGATCGCAAAGATGCAGGGAAACAGCTCGCACGAAAACTCGCGGTCTATGCGGGGAAGTCTACCGTCGTTCTCGCGCTCCCGCGCGGCGGAGTCGTCACCGGATACGAGATTTCCCGGGCGCTAAAAGCACCCTTCGATATCATCGCGGTGCGCAAGGTCGGCCATCCGTCCAACCCGGAATATGCGGTCGGCGCGGTCGATGAGAACGGCGCTTCCCTCTTCAATAAAGAAGAGGCCGCGACGATAGACGCGAAACTGCTCCGTCAGGAAACCGCCAAGGAGCTCACAGAGGCTCGGCGACGGAGCGTCGTCTATCGCGGCGGGAGAGCGTCGCTGGATCTTGTCGGGAAAATTGTCCTCCTCGTAGATGACGGCATCGCGACCGGCCTTACCATGCGGCTTGCAGTGCGCTCTGTGAAGGCTCAAGAGCCGGAAAAAGTGATCGTCGCGGCACCCGTTGCGCCGCTTGAAGCTATTCAGTATCTCAAGAAAGAAGGAGCTGATGACGTTATCACGCTCGAGCCGCCCGAAGCCTTTAACGGCGCCGTCGGCGCCCACTACGAACAGTTCGAGCAGGTGGAGGATGCGGAGGTTGTAAGATTGTTGCGCTAGGGCTTCGGATACTGCGCGCGCAGATAGGCAACGATATCGTCCGATTCGTACATCTCGATTCCCTTCTCGCTGTCGACGAGGTACGGCACCTGCCGCTTCCCGCCGCGCGCGACGAGCTCAGCGGCGACCGCGTCGTCCGCGATATTCTTCTCGTCAAACGCGATACCGAGCTCCGCCCCCGCATCGAGCACCTTGTGGCAGAACGGGCATCCGGTCTTCACGTAGAGCGTGAGCATATCTTTATAACTTCCCGATTTCCTTTAAGTCTTTGTCTGGAATATATAGGATAAACAATCCGATAATGATGCCCCCGAGCGCAGTCCAGACAGGACTACTGCCAAAGAGCCACTTGTCGAATCCGTCCAGCACATACCAGATGCCGCGCCAGATCAGGACCAGACCGATAACTATAGAAATGTTTCGAGCGAAATATTGCAATGTGATTTTATTTTTCAACATAAGTAAGTGGGTCCCTCCATTCTACCGCACAAATGGGCCGAAGTGAACGGCTCAGACGGGGTCTGAGCCGTTCACCGCGCTATACTGGGAGATATGGAACACCTACATACAGAGGGAGGGGACAGAGCCAGGGTAACCCCAGAATCTATACAATCGGCGGCAATTAGGTTTAACGGCGGTACGTACACCGGAATAAACCATGCCTATGCTATTCGCCAGCTTGAAAAAGAGCATCCCGATTGGCAGAGCGTAAATAAGGAACCTGTTCAAGAAGGATTTCTCACGAGTGCCGGAAGATTTGTTGATAGGGACGAGGCGGGAGAAATCGCAGAGAGAGCGAGCCAGCTCGACCACTTGGACGGAGAAGAGAGAGCGGGCGCGACCTCAAATCTGGACTCCTATCACCTGCCCCATTAAAAAGATTCCGCTAGATACTTGTGCCTGCCCCTCCTTTCTTCCTGTTCTTTACCGCTCCCACTATGCCGGCAATCACTGCGAGGAGTCCGAGCAGTTGCCCTCCGGGGCTATCGTCCATTTCGCCATAGACAATCATAAATGCCCCGAATGCTATCGCGAGGATGGAGTACGCTACCCTGCGCATATTCATTTGCTTCATATCTCTTTGCAACCCTCACAACGACCCTCTGGTTTCTGTACAGAACATTGCGACATATGGTTTTTCGGTTAGAATGCAGACACGCCTTCCGCAAGGAGGGCGCACCACATTCCGCGGTAGCTCAGTGGTAGAGCGGCTCGCTGTTAACGAGTTGGTCGTAGGTTCGAATCCTACCCGCGGAGCTTAGTTTTCAAAATTATGGATACCCTCACTTTGACGAGTCCTGCATTCGAAAATAACGGGATGATTCCCGCGAAGTACACCTGCGACGGGGATCGCGAACTCTCGCCGCCGCTCGCTATCGACGGCGTGCCAGAGGCGGCGAAGTCGCTCGTGCTTGTTATGGACGACCCGGACATTCCAGAAGTGAAGAAGCGGGAGTTCGGGCTCGAGGCCTTTGACCACTGGGTGCTCTTCAATATCCCGCCAAAGACGCGTGAGATACCCGAGGGTACCGCGGCGGGCACGCCAGGCGCCACCACCCGGGGCGAGCCGCACTACGTCGGCCCCTGCCCGCCGCCCGAGTACGAGCCGCGCGAGCACCGCTACTTCTTCCGGCTCTACGCGCTCGACGCTCCCCTCCCGCTCCCCGCCGGTGCGACGAAAGACGAGGTGCTCTCGGCGCTCGCGCCGCACCTCCTCGCCGAAGCAGAGCTCGTCGGCCGTTACTCCAGGAAATAATCCTCCGACGAATCTGGTTGCGTGGACACAAAATCGGGCGTATAAGACAAAAGGAACGATTAGATAAACCACTACAAAGGAGCAATACGATGTTGCCCACACGGGAAATGATTGAAATGTTGCAGGCTGCGCTTATGCAGGGGGATTGGAAAATCCTGATGGTACCCGCCCCCGGCAGTAGTCTGCTGAATACGGTTCCCATCATCGACTTCCGATTTCAGGATATTCTGGTCCTGGTCCTCGACCTTCAGCACGAGACCGGGGAGAAGGAGACGCTGAGAGCTCAAGTGAAGAGCGTCGATATCCAAGGACAGTTCGGCACCGGCGGTACCGAACCGCGGAGGTTCACGGTCTCTTTCCGCGATACTTCTGGGACCCTGCATCAGCAAGCGCTGGAGGGCATCGGAGGCTGGGGCATACTCGGGTCCGGGGACGTCGGTCTGGCATTCATCCGCGACAAGGATGCTCCGCCGGGCTGGCCACTCCATCGGAATGGTTCCCGTGTATACGGGTTCGAGGAACACTTAAGCCGTCTCGGAAGCGGCGAGAATCTCCTCAGAACTTCACGTATTGCCCAGCCCAAAGCCCTCCTGGTCGATGATGTGCTCGCGACGGGCGACCGCGTGTTGTCCACTCCGCGACAAGGATGCAACGGCTCCATCCTCGTCCACTTGACCGGCGGATTCGATGGTCACTGGATCGAGATGGCGCCACGGCTCCCGATTGCCCTGCTCACGAAGGAGGATAATGCTCCGCAGGGGCTCTGGAACCTTCAATAGGCAAGACGCTCGACACCGGCCGCACTTTCTCGCGAGAGAAATGTGCGGCTATTTTTTTATTATCTGGGAATGAGAATATCTCCTATTCTCTCGGCAGGTGCGGATAGATCGAGAGAAGCGCGAAGAGGAGGCTGGCGCAGAGCGGCCCGAGGAAGAGGCCTGCGGCGCCGAAGAACGCAAGACCGCCAAAGACGGAGAGGAGAACGATGAGCGGGTGGAGTTGGGTTCCCTTCCCCATCAGACGTGGACCGAGGAAGTTGTCGATAAGCCCGACCGCGAGCACGCTCCAGATCAGGAGCCCCACCGCCGGCGTTATCGCGCCCATAAGGAACAGGTAAGCGACGCCGGGGATGAGAACGAGCGAGGTGCCGATGCCGGGGATGAGCGCAGAGAGTGCGGCCACCACACCCCAGAGAACGCTGTTTGGCACGCCGAAGAATGTGAACCCAATCCCCGTCAGGATGCCCTGTATGACGGCGATGGTGAGGCTCCCTCGAATGACCGAATTTATGGCGCGCTCGAGGCGCGAGAACACGATGTCGTCGTCGGTGTCCCGCAGAGGGCTCACACTGATCACTTCCCGCTTCAGTCGTGCGCCGTCGCGGAGGAAATAATAGAGCGCGACGAGAAATATGAAGAAGTCGAGGAGTACCCGGGCGGTGCTCCCGAATGCGCCGCCCAAGTTCTGTATCAGCCAGGCGAGACCGTCTTTCATATGCTGGTCGATGGAGGCCGAGAGGTCCGCGCTCGAGAGCGCGAGGCTCGGCGCGTACTGCGCGGTGAGGTCGTTTGTATATCGGAACACGGTGCCGAGGTATGTCTCGCCGCCGCCGCTTGCGAGAGAGCCGTACAGACTCCGTGCCTCGCCGGCAATCTGCACGGTAACGAAGGTAAGCGGCACCACGATACAGACCACCGTAAGCGCCATCGTCGCGAACGCCGCGAGCCCCGGCGAGCCGCTCATACGGCTCAGTATCGCCCGATAGAGCGGCTGGAGCACCACCGCGAACACGACCGCGAGCACCACGGCGATAAGGAACGGACGGAAAATGAAGAAGGCAAGGACTGAGGAAACAGCGACGAGCGCGATGAGGAAATAGTGTTGCGGTGTCTTCGTATTCATATCGGATAGTATATACAGTTTGCTCCTCGTTGGATACTCGCGAACGCAACCCTTTGTCGATTCGAGGAGTTATAGGAGATGGAAGCACCTTGTCAGGATGAGGATAGCCGAGGAGATGCACCCTGTGTCTCGCTGCTTCGATATTCGAAACGGCTTATCCATCATAAAAACTCCTATGGGAATATTGCACGCCCTAGGGTTCGGCCTCTTCCTCATCATCCTTCTATTCCTCTTGCCCGATGTCTTCTCCGAACTCGCGAAAACAATCATTGTGTTCCTGCAGAGTTCTCAAGAAGCGTTTGCGGCCGCCGGAATACTCGCCTCGTACGCCGGACATATTCCGCCCGTCGTACCCTAACAGCGAAAAACCATCCTTCTCCTCCGAGGATGGTTTTTTATTTCTCTGAATGAATTGTGGGAAACAAGGCAGCTACCGTTGGGTGCGGTAGCTGTGAGAGACGACGATTCATAGGATGACATAGCCCTGAACGATGAGTGGCAGGCAATATTCTCTGATTGCCTTATTGAATATCCGCACAAGGATGGTGTCGCTCAGACCGTCCTCGGTCCCGTCATTTATCTGCAGGTACCCGAGGTTTTGTAATCTCGTACGGGACAGTACGAGGATATACACTCGAGGAATCCCCTCGTACGCGATTTGGGCTACGCACTTACCTGAAGCGGTATGAACTTCCATAACTTCGACGCGCCCGCGCGAATCTCGCTTGGTCACTTCGCTCCGTATGAGCGATAATTCTTCTGTGCTGAAAACCGGCGTGCTGGCCGCGATGCACAGCACCAGGGTCAGCAGCGCGACCTTGGATACAAATCCTGAGTGAGTCATTATCGCACCCCCTAAATGTTCGTTAAGAGACGAAGCAGTACAGTGGTTCTGTCCATAACCCTACCAAACGGCCATTATTCCGCAATCCTTCAATCGCCTTAACAAAGCCGCTGTATCGGCTATACTGAAGGTATGACTCCCTCCCCCGCCGTCATCGAACTTGGGAAAAATAATACGTGCCGGACCAACTTGTTCGCCGCGCCGCAAGAGGCGTACGGCCTGACGTATCGGAACGACTTTTTCCAGCAATACAAGCTGTTCGTCGAGAGCGTCAATTACACCAGCGAGCTCAAGCTGAAGATACATACGTTCTTTCTCACTATAAACACCGCCCTCATCACCGCTATCGGCCTCGGCTACTCCTCACAGAAAGAGATTAGTCCTTCGATATGGCATTTGCTCCTGCCGCTCGCCGGCATCCTCCTCTCCGTCATCTGGTGGGGTATCGTCTATTCGTATAAACAGCGGAACATCGTCAAGCTCCGTATCATCCACTGCCTCGAAGAACAGCTTCCCTTGTCCCTCTATAAGACCGAGTGGCACCTGATGGGAGAGAATCATTCTTCCCCTCTGAAGAAGTTCCTCTTCAGCATCGACCTCCTCATCCCGCTCGTATTTCTCATCTGCTATCTCATTTTCGCCTCGTTCAGCTAGGAACATTGATTTCCTCAACAATTTGTGGTATCGTTGTGGGTAATGAAGAAATACAGCGAGGAATTGAGTGTGAGCGAGCTCCGGGTGTCGCTCGCTGATTTTCTTAAATCCTATAACAAGAACCTGCCCACCGGATTCCCGAAGGCCTCGACGCTCCTGTTGAAGAAGTTTAAGGAGACGCACCCCCTCTTCTTCAAGCACGGCGACCTCTGGTCGCTCGACGAACACCGGAAGAAGATAATCGACTGGCTTCCTCCCCGCAATCAAGCTTCGTAAGTTCAGGCTGTTCGTATTGACAGGAAACCGGCGGTCTGCTATTATGGCTTTTATCAACCAGCGCTGGATCCAGAGAAGTGGGATCGAGCTTCTATCTTCGGCTACTGATTTGATACATTAGAAATCCAATATCTATCTTAGCTATGCAAAACGGCACAGTAATCAAGAAGAACGAGAAGGGCTTCGGCTTTATCAAAGTCGACGGCGCGCCGGAAGGCGCAAAGGACCTCTTCTTCCACTCCAACGAGCTCAAGAACATTTCGTTCGACGAGCTCCAGGAGGGGGACAAGGTCTCCTTCGAGATCGGCGACAGCCCGAAGGGCCCGAACGCTCTCAACGTCAGCAAGATCTAACTCACGTTAGGTTAAGCACAAGAAATCGCCCCGCCTTTAGGCGGGGCGATTTCTTTTAATCCAGCAGGATTTCCTACTGGGTTAATGCTTCTTCTTGGCACAGCGACAGCCGTACGGCCTGATGTGCTCGTTAAAATATTCTTCGCCGTAGTCGTAGGCGAACTCCTCCCCCGCCTTGATATTCTTGAGAGCATCTATGAAAATGCGGCCGCGTTCTATCTCTGGTTCGCAGTTCGGCGTACAGGAATGGTTGATATAGCGCGCGACATTCTCGCGCGCAGTGCCGTCAATCGTCTTGCGCTTGTTCACCTCGAAGAGGTACTTGCTCCGGCTCGTGTACGCCTCGGCGTTCGATATCGTCCGGCCGACGTATTCGATGATGCGCTCCCCTTTCTTGAAAGGGCGCGTGGCGAAGAGCCCGAGCCCGGCGCTCGACCTCCCTACCCGAATGCCTTCGGGATAATTGGCTTTCTTCGTGCTCATACCGTTATACTACGTATATCATGCCTGCCGAATTCGCGCCAAATAAAGGGAAAAATCTTGAAGCTACTGCAAGAGGCGTCCGGTATCTCCGACTCCCCATCCGTACGCGACTCATCGAGCAGAGCGACGATCTCTTTGGTCTCTTGCGGGAATATGTTGCGCCACACCTCCAGCCGGGCGACCTGCTTTTTATAAGCGAAAAGATCGTGTGCATTACCCAAGGCCGTATGATACCGACAAAAGACGTCGTGACTTCCCCGCTCGCGCGGATCCTCGCGGGTAAGGTGCGCAATCACGTCGGCACACCACAGTTCCGCGGCCTCGGACACGGCACCGCACCGGCGATGCAGCTTCTCATCGAAGAGGCCGGATATCTGCGGGTACTCTTCGCCGCCGCGGTCGCCGCGATTACGCGCCCGCTCGGCATCAAGGGCGCGTTCTATTATCTAGTCGGTAAACAGGCAAAGTCTATCGACTGCCCGATGTCCTGGACGCTCGCGCCGTATACGGAATATGCGAAGAAGGCGCCGCTCCGACCAAATGACGTCGCGCGCACTATCCGCGACACGTTTGGCGCCGAAACCGTCATCGTCGACGCCAACTACCGCGGCGCCTTCTCGCTCGGCAAATCTACCTCTTCTATTTCAGAAAAATTTATCCGCGAGCTCCTTCACGACAACCCCGCCGGTCAAGACAGCGAGATGACGCCTTTCTTCCTCATCCGCAAGGCCGCTATCGCTTAAGTGCGGGGGTCGGAGTCGGACCACTCGATGAGCGAGCCGGCCTGTATCTCCATCGGGTCGGCGCGACGGACGTAACGCCAATTCCCTTTCGGCACGAGGAAGTAATGTTTCCGCTCGCTGAGCGCATCGGCGATATTCCACAAGTCTTTTTTAGTCGTGAGCCACTCGGTACCGAACTGTCGCATATCGAGCGGCTTAGAGTAGCACTCAAGCACCTTTTCCCCGTTCTCGTTCATAAACCATTCATGGAAATACGAGAGTGTGAGCTCGCGAGGCGAGCGATAGATAGGGTCGCGGAAGCGGATGCTCGCGTGGTTCGTCTTGCTGATAGCACCCCAGGCGCCAGCGCGCTTGTAGAGCGCGACGACGTGGTCGACGTCGCCCTTCCCGAGCCGCGACGAGAGATTCATGATGAGGGGCGGCTCGCCGGCTATCCAGAGCGCGGCGGCGGCGAGGAGCGCCCCCTCGATGCAGTGCGCCTTCTGTTCTTGTAAGACGCGGCGCGGCGACATATGAGTGTCGCCCTTCTTCTCCCCGTTCATCGGGATAGCGTCGAGGAAATCCTGTATCTTGATCGGCGTCGTGAGGCGCGAAAGCTTCTTATATTCTTGTGGCGTGAGTCCCGACATCGCGCGAGTGAGCCGCTTCATCCCGTTAGAGACGCTCGCCGAAGGCGAGCCAGAACTTTTCAAGTTCTTGTCTCTAACGGGATTCATACGACAATGATACCGCATTAAAAACGCGTCCCGCCGTTTGGCGGGACGCGTTTTTGCTATTCAGTTCACTACCAAACGAGAGAGGTGAAAGAGAGATTCTGATTTCTCTTTCCCGAACGAGCGCAGGGAGCAAGCTCGGCCTTGCGAGCTTATTTCAGCGCGAGCGCGCCGGTACCACCTCTCACGAGCGCCGCGAGTCCGGCTTGAGTTTTCGGAATGCGGTTGATATCAACATATCCGACGACGCGAACCGTAATGCCATTACAGATGCCGAGCACCTGACCTGCATTCTTCACCTTGCCGTTACCGAGTGTGTAGTTCGATTCCATACTGAAGAGGATGTCGATACGGTCGGTGTAGCGCGCATTCATCGTGTCCGCGATAACGCGATAACCGATGATCGGCGACACTATGTCATAGCCGCAGGACTCCTTCGAGGCATTCACCCCGTCAATCTCGATAATAGTACCGAAGGGCAGGTCGGCAGCGAGGTCGCGCGAGCGCGCCGCGACAACCTCCGGGTTCGAGTACGCGCCAGAGGCGGTCACGAGCGGATCGCTGTCGGTTTGAGCCGCCACGGCGTTATACGCGGTGAGGGTCACCGCGTAGCCCGGAAACGCCGGCGCCTCGGGCGCCATCGCGTGTGCCGGAAGCGCCATAGTGGCGCCAGAAAAAAGCAAAAACCCCATAAGGGCTGTAAGTGATACCATTGGATGTAGTTACCGAAATAGCTAGTAGCTACCTCGTTATTTCTATACTAGCATATTGACAATATTCTGTCAATGGGTTGAAACTTAGAATTCCTCAAAGTCCGTCAGCAGGTTCAGTATCTGTTCGGCTGTAGCGGTGACCGAGCTTGCACTGTTCGTGCAGGTGATTTTGTAGGCGGTCTGAGAAGTGATGTTCGTATCAGAATAGGACTTGGTCACTGTGCCGGAGGGGTTTGCGGTGAAGGTTTGCCAGGAAGTGCCATTTTTCGTAATGGTACAGGAGCCCGCGTTTGTAACCGTTGAAGAGATGGTGGTGGAGCCTCCGCTTGTTACGCGCGCCGGCGAAGCACTGATGGAGACCGTCGGGATGCGCACGGTCACCGTTACGATGGTTGAATTGACGGTGCCGCCAGCGCCGACACAATAGATTTGATAATTCGAGGTCGCTGAAGGACTCACTGAGACGGTCCCCGAGGTGGCGCTTCCGGTCGAGAATCCGCCATATGAGGTGCAGGAGGTTGCGTTCGTGGAACTCCAGGAAAGCGTTGAGGACTGCCCTTGGTTGATAGTAGTGGGAGAAGCGGAGAATATGACGGTTGGGGCGCACGTCGCATTCGATGGAGTTCCGGCCGAGCAAGAGCCGTTGCACTGGATGGTACCGGAGTTGGTCTGGCCGCAGGCGTTCGGAGCTGAGGTGCAGGAGGAACCGTATCCTGCCGGATTAGCGGGCGGCGTCGACGAGCAGGAACTGTTGCATTGGATAGTGCCGTTGGCCTGCGTCTGGCCGCAGGCGTTCGCGGAGGAAGAGCAGGCAGAGCCGTATCCGGCCGGGTCAGCACTCGGGTAGCAGGCATTCGGCGGATTCGCGTTTATCGTGACTGATTTTGATTCACTGAAAAAAGTGTCGAGGTTGTTATTAGCAAAGAAATGACAGAGGAGTGTGTACGTTGTCGCCGCGGTGAGGGCCGCCGTTCCTTCCGCCCCGGAGGGAATGGCCTTTACTCCGCCCCAGGGGCCGCCCGCCGCTTCGCAATACCAGACATAGGCGCCGGCGTTCCACGTAAGAGACCAACGGAGCGTCGTGCCGGTATTGTATGCCACGGTGTAGCTGTCGGCGGTGAATAGAAATTCACTACCGCACACACCAGTCCTATGCTCATAGCCCGACTCGCAGGAAGCAGGGACGATGGCGCCCCCGGAGGCGCCACGCGGAGAGAGCGAGGTGAATCCGACCTCCGGAGACGTCGCGACGCGGCTCTGCGGCGCAAAGGACTGCACGGCACCCGCGACACCAAGGAGCACCAGAAGCAACACGGAGGTCGCCACGGTCTGTCGAGTTCGCATACGAACTTTCATAGGTGTATTAGGTAAAGGGTAGCACGCATATCAGCCCGGAGTGTTGATATCCCCACCATCGAGAAGCTCCAGATTCGTTTCGAGCGACGCCTTCATCTGTGAAAGGCCTTCGGCATAGACCCCCGGGTCGTTCCCCGGATACGCCGCTCCCCAATCGGCCTCAGACAGAGAACCGAGCACGGCGAGCGCCCGGGTAAACGCGTTCTTAGCACCCTCCTTGTCGCCGGTGTTGAGGAGCGCTACGCCGAGAGAATTAAGAAGCCACGGATTGTCCGGAGCGATTTTCAGCCCGGCGCGCACAGCGTCGCGCGCCTCCGCGTACTTCCCTTCCTGGAAATAAATCCAAGCGAGGTCATTGTTGCCCGCCCAGCTCTCCGGCTTCCATCTCAAGAATTCTTTGAAATCCGCCTCAGCCTCCTTGAACTGCCTGTTATAGCCGTATATGAGCCCGCGCACATAGTAGGAGCGCTTGAAGTCGGGATGCAATTCGATCTCTTTGTTTATTTCGTCTAACGCCGTAGAGAACTCTCCGCGGATGAAGTGTACCCGCGCAATCTGGTAGTGCGCACCGGCGACTCCCGGGTCGATGACCAACGATTGTCTGAGGTAGTATTCAGCCTTCTCTAGATTGTATGCACCGCCGCCGAAATAGTAATTGCCGATGTCGAAAAAGAGTTGCGGATCATCCGGCTGAAGATAGAAAACACATATCCCGCAGTTCAGTTTGTCCCACAGAGTAGCGCTAACCGCATCCTTTTCCTGCACAAGGTAGTATGTGGCAGGCAGAATTACAACCGCGGACAGAAGTGAAATGACAAATAATTTCTTTGAAGGCAAAAAACTTTTCCGCATACTATTTCCAGATTATCCTAACGCAAGTCCGTACACAACCGATTCGGTCGTCCCATCAATCTTGAAAAATCAATATACATAGGCTAAGAAAATGGGTGCGGCCACGGATTCATGTTACCGGTAGGTGTATACCCGAGCTTGTGCGGCACATCTCGCAAACGCTTTGCGTCAAGCGTCGCAAATCTTTCGTTTAAGTAGAGCGGCACGAGCGGAGGGACGATGGTGCGGACGACGTGATACCCCAGAGCGCTCAGCACTGCATCTTTCACTTCATAGCAATAGATCTTGTATTCTTCTCCCAGTTCGGCAAACCGTGTGTAGATATATCCGAGTCTTTCTTCAGATGAACGGAAGCGGTCGACACCCTGCATGAATGAAGCGGGGTCCTGTTTCTTGCCCGATATGAAAAACTTGAACCGTTCGTACATCTTGCGCCCTTTCCATACGTGAAGCCGCTTCTTTTTGCGAATAGTCGCGTCGGTGAATGGCGCGTACGGCTCCGGTAAGACGTATCCTTCTTCTTTGTCGGCAGATGCGTGTATAGATAACGCTTCGCTGGCGCTGTGCATAATTAATTCGGTAAGGTCGAAACCCGCCGCGCCACCAAGTGAGATACTCGAGGTGTCGCCCGTGCGGTCAACGATGGCACAAATGCAGGACGGTATCCCGATATCGGTCGTGATGTTAAGGAAAAATACTTCAAGACGATAGTGTTGTATGTATGCTAATAATTCTTTCACTTCCTCATCTTCCACGAGAGAAACGTCGATGATATTCGGAGAGAGCGAATTGAGCCAGTAGATAAGAAATCCATCGCGCTCTATATTCTCGAGAAGCGAAGCGAGTATCGCCTCGCTTCTCGAGAAGTGTCCCGCAGAACCGCTCGTCGTGGGACCGACGAGAAGCGGCTCGCCCTCCTCGCATCGGTAATTCCAATACACGAGCTGGGCCGGAATATGGACAGTCTCCTTCCCTATAAGTTCTTCACCCTTCACCCAGCAGAAGAGAGTGTCGCTATTCCATAGGAAATCTGGAGAGGCTTCTTTCTGCCACGGTAGGAAACTGTTCAATGAGACCGGGTCGAGAAAATGTTTCTTCTCTTTCAGCAACGACGCACACGAGGAGGTAGAGAAGGTCTCCCGCCTATACAACGTCAAAAAGTATCGCTCCAGTACCTCGCCAACCGCCTTCGACATCGCCTCTTCAAGGGAGCTTGCCGTGCCGAAACCGTGCGGGTCGACCTTACGACCGTCAGTCTTATGCGTTATATCGCGCGCCAGTAACAGCAAGAGGTTCTCCTTGCGCCCGTCGGAGGGGGACGTGTAGGTATAGAACCTCGGTGCCTCAATGATTTCTTTTTTATGGAGATACTCGAGAAGCGCCTGCCAGTTAGCGGGAATTTCTTGGGAAGATGTGGGGGACGCGCCGCCGAGAAAGGCGCTGTGCTCGATACTCTTGGCAAGCTTTATGCTCAACGCCTTTCCCAGAGAGAGGACGGACTTGAACCTGCCGCACGGACACACGAACCCTGCGAGGACATTGCTTTTCCACTTGGAAAATGCCCTCTCAAAAGAGGAAAACTCTTGTCTATCTTCGCGCACCTCTCGCGCGGGAAGGCCTCGCTTCATTATGGTCCGAGTATAACAGAGGACGGATTTCAGAATGGGGGTTGCATATTTTCGTACTATGTGCTATCATATTAGGTAGTTGGCCATATCGGTCCAACATCAAAGATAAGGAGGGCATCGTGAAGTCAATCATCGGGATGTTGTTCTTTGCAGTAATTTCTGCAGTCTTTGCCACGAGCGTGATGGCCCAGAACCCCCTCACGGGAATGGTCGGCGCGCCGGACGGCTCCGCTTCCAACGTTACCGCCAAAAGCCTGATCGGCGAGTACAGCGGTACCACCGGCACGTTTCGACCGAAAGGGGTGAGTCTCATCATCACCTCCGTCGAGGGAAACAAGGTGCGCGGCATCTTCATCAGGAATCAAAAGGTTTGCAGCGGAAACCGCCAGGTAGAAGGCCAACTCGACGAAGGGCTGATATTAACCCTGACGATACATCCCCCGCCCACCCTGGGATGCGGCGAAAACAAGCTGCGGGTTTCCGTGCTCGAAAACGGAAAAAGGATGGAAGGCGAGGTTGATGCAGGAGGAGTAATACAAAAAATTACCCTCACGCGCTAGTCTAGTCGCCAAGGTTAGGACATCCCGGGGATTCTCCCCGGGATTTTTTTAACTATAGTTTCCAGCCGATTTTTAATAAAAATCCTTTGAATTCTGGAGATAGCTTGGCTAGTGCAACAGCATCGTCAGTATCCTCTTTATTGTTGAAGTAATCGGCTACGAACTTGTCGGTGGTGCTCAGAGCACTAAACGGCATAAGAATCTTTTGTATATCAGCCTCCCGTCCCTTGGTGTTGATCAGCAGGAATGCCGCGTATTTGAATCGAGTCTTCGATAGTGCGGCTATCACATGCGGATTGGATGGGAACGGGATCGCAGAAATTTTCGCGATAGCATCCGCATACGCTCTCTCTCTTTCTTCCAGTGTCATAGTACCCAGCACTTTCCCGGAAGTGGCCAACGATGTCGCCCTCTGGTAATAGAAGTTCGCGAGCGTACCGGATATATAATTCGCGTCCGTAGCGATGGTTGCGTCCCCTTTCTTGATATACGCTTGCACCTCACGCGCCATATCCTCTCTGCTTGTCGACCCGTCCGCAATCCTTCCCCTACGAAGCAATACCGAATAGGCATAGGCGGTATAGTACTCCGCGTACGGCGTCGGATAAATGGCTTCGGCATCCTTGAACATCTTGATCTGTATATTGAAAGAATTTGTCCTCGTCCCTTCCGGGGGGAGATATTTTCTTAGTGTTGCATCCGAGAAATACTGGCGGAAAAAGGAATCCCCCTCGCCCTGAACGAGGGCGGCTAATAGCGTAAGCACTATAGCTCTACTGCGGGGAGTATTCGTGGTGTCGGCAACCATTTTTTCGGCGAGCGCGATGGCGTTACTTCTATCCTCGCCGACATTGCGATTGAACAAGCTTACTATGAGCGACTGCCCCACCTTAGCCTGTATCTCTTTATTTGGGGCGGTATCGTATAGTGTTTGGAATTCGGTAACGGCCGTGGTGGCATCAACACTTCCCTGTATCAGAGCCATCCTGGCGTTTTGAAACGAATCTTCGAATGCCGATACCGTATTCATTGTCTTCGTAACATTACTGTAATAAAAATAATAAAGCCCTCCCCCGAGAAGAACCACGACAAAGAGTATACCGGCGGTACGTGTGGGGGTGAAAAACTTTGAAGATTGCTCCATTTTGGATGTGCTTCAGTGCATCATTTACTACCGCCTTCGTCGCAGTTATCACGAACTATTATTACGGGCACATCGGCATGGGCTTTGTTCGCTGAGAAGCTGATTGAGAAATTATTTGCGAAAAATCCCTCACTTCCGGCCTCTTTTGTCGATTTCTTAAAAATGGTGGTATATACGTTCATTAAGAAGACGACGAGAACGAGCACAACAAGAGAAACGGTTCTGATGAAAATGTGCAGAAGTCCCCTCATAGATTGTTATTATACTCAATCCCGCTACAAAAAGAAACTTCTTTAAAGAACTGGGGATAACTCCCCACTCTCCTTCTTCGCCGTTAACCTGGTAGCGCCGAGCAGCACATGTCCTATGGCATCAATCCAGATCGATTGATCCAAGAAATCATGCCTGAATCCGCCGATACTTTCCTTTCGTATGTCATTTTCTATGAAATAGGTGTTGTTCTCGTCATACTGCATATCCAATAACCAACGAATGGTCTGCTCAATGCACATTTTATTTACTTCCGGTTCAAGACACAGGACCTCAAAAATCTTCCCCGTCCCTCTCGTATATGCAAATTCGGATCCGGCGGCGCTCGGGAAGGAGCCGTCACGTAGTTGTTGTGAGACATACCACTGCGAGATGGTCTTCGATTTCCGTATCATTTCTTGATCGTTGAGGCTGTTCCCGAGAGCGCGCAGTATCGGTATGAGCTCAACGAATCGCGCGAGTTCCAGAGGACTCCCGCTCAAAACGCGTTGTTCATACTCTCTTAATACAGGATTTGAAAATTCTTCGGCTTTTGCGAGTAGTGCGACATCTCCCTCGCTATGCTTGAGGAGATGTAGAGCGATTTGAGAATAATGGGCGGGATCATAGGACAGCTTCGGCACTAATCCGAGAATCGCGGTGTGTATCCTCTCGGCTTCTCCCGTCTCTCCTAAGGCCTCCGCCAGGTTGTATGCATAGACGAGTGTCATACCGCGTGTACTGTCATCAAGGTAGGGATGGGTATATACCATGTTCATCACATACCTGAATGCTTTGTCCGCCGCTTTCCTGTATCGGACGGAATTGCCCTCTGACCCGAACACAGCAAGAGTCCACGCGGTAAATGCCAGACGCGCCCAATCTACCTGACTTCTCTTCCCCGTGAGAGGATTCATGATTGGGGGAATATTCCCATCCGCTTCCTGTATCCTGCACAGATAATCCGCCGCGCGCGTCGCGATCGTATCTATCGTTCGCGTCATAGTATCCGCCGAGCCGGGAATATTCCGTACTACCGGACCATACAGAGAAAGCGCCTTTTTCGGCGTCCGAGCCGATTCTATGAAGTTGTTCACCGCAAACGTTTCGACAACAGAATCCGCCAACCAATCCTTTGGAACGTGCGCCTTCCTCTTCAGAAGATAGCGTACGAAATCGTGCATCCCTTTAAAGGTTATCCCGTTGAAGATGGCCGGTAAGCCCCAGCCCTTGGCGCCACGTACGCGTACGCAGTACCCGTTTGCAGTATGAATAGTGTTCGCATCTCTCTCCCGCTCTAGGAGCGGCATATGCAAGTCGGAAATTATCGCTATTTCTATGATCGTAGCATCCAGTTCTTCCGCGACGAGTGGCTTAAACCGTTCATCGCGGCACGAGCGTATCGCCGCTTCTTGGAGCGCGTCAATGAACGACATACCCTCTACGATGCGCGACCCGCGAAGCGCCCCTCGCACCCACAGTGCGACATCGACGATTGCGCTCTCAAAAAACCTGTCCGAGATGTTCCCCATCGGCGTGCCGGCGCGCTTCCCGGTCTCCAGGTACTCGTCAAGCACGCGACGAACGTACGCGAGAGCAAAACTCTTTTCTTCGTCCGAAAGGTCGAAGCGGAGCGGCACGATTCCCTGTTCATACTTTTCTTTATATTCCCAGATCTCATACTCGGCAGAGCGAAACAGAGCGTGCCAGGCGCTCGTATCTTCTCGACCGTTCTTCTCTAGAGCGGCGGCGAGCCCGTCGGGCGCGCAAAAGATAAATGCGGGGGCGCCGGAATTGATGGAGCGCTCCTGTCGCGGAAGGTCGATGAACACGGTCTCGCGTTCACGCGAATGTCGGGCGAGCCATTCGGTAAAAGAATTAATCTGCCTGATATAATAAACATCAAGGAGTTTCTCCATAAAGCGGAGACGCGTAAGAACCATCAATCCAGGGTAATATACCGAGCATGGAATCACAACGGCTTGCACTACGGAAACTCATAGAACAAGAGGTATACCGGACAAAGGAACAGGAGCGGACCATCCCAAACGTGGTGGAAGTTGGCTGGATTTTCGATTTTAAACGCATTTTGTTGCGCGCGGAAGCGCTTGATGGAATTAGCGAACTCTTCTGGGAAAAGTGTCAGGCCGAGTACCCGTTCCAAATAGGCGGGATCGAGACGGCGGCCATTCCTCTCGTTACCGCGTTCACACTGAAGCTCAGAGAAAAAGGGAGACGGGCGAACGGCTTTTTCATACGGAAGTCGCGGAAAAAACACGGGACGTTGCGCATGATAGAGGGTGCCGTGACCGATGAAAAGATCATGCTGGTGGACGATACGCTGAACACCGGACAAAGCTTCATACGTCAGGTGGAGGTGATTGAGGGATTGGGGAAAAAAGTGGACGCAGTGTTCGCTATCTTGCGCTACCGTGACGAATCGTACTACGACTATTTCCATACAAAAGGCATCAAGCTATTCTCACTTTTTGAGCTCAATGATTTTAAAGACTCTATCGGCGTGAAAAATGAAATTGATAAGAAAAAGAGTCCCGTTCCGGCACCGTTCGTACCCTCATGGATCTTTAGGAGCAAGAATCCCGATTATTATCAAGTCGTTCCGAAATCGGCTCCCGTCATCGATGATACAAAGGTCTATTTCGGCAGTGATAACAAGAGTTTCTGGGCGCTGAACCAGTCTGACGGGTCAGTCGCGTGGGAATATAAAACCTTGTTCGGTTCCCCGAAAAGGAGAGCATTCTCCTCGCCGATCCTGTACGAAAAGATGGTGTACTTTGGCGCTGGTGATGGCAACGTATACGCGTTGGATACGGAAACCGGGAAGCGAAAGTGGATCTTTATGGAGGCTGATTGGGTACGCTCCTCTCCCTGTATCGCTCCGGATCTCGGACTTATCTTTGTCGGCCTTTCGTTCGGCTTTTGGGAGAAGCGCGGAGGCATCGTGGCGATCGATGCTGCAACGGGTATAAAGAAATGGGAATATAAGATGCCGAAATTTATATTTTCACCACCTGCCTATTCTAAAAAGAATGCTGTAGTCGTCTGCAGTTGTAATGATTTTTCGGTATATGGATTCAACGCCAAAACAGGTGCGCTTCTTTGGAATTTTAAAACCGGCGGAAAAGTAAAAGAATCATTCGCTTTTGAGGAACGACGAGGACTCGTTTGTTTCGGTTCATTCGACTCGTATGTCTATATCCTGAAAACAAAAACCGGCGAACTCGTCCATAAAATAAAAACGAACGAGGCCATTCGTTCCACTCCGCTCATTCATAACGACTGTGTCTATATAGCCTCTATGGATAAAAATCTGTATTGCATTGATCTGGGTACCGGAACCGTCGTGTGGAAATTCGCCACCCGCGGCAGGATCCTCGCTTCGCCGGAAATCGTTGGCGATAAAATCTATATTGGTTCAAATGACGCGCGCCTCTATGAGCTTGATGCACAAACAGGGAAAAACACCGCGTTCTTCCAGGCTACCGAGCGCATTACCAATAAAATTGCCTATAATAAAATTACCGACACTCTATTCCTTCCCACTTTCGCGAATGAAATCTATTGTCTCAAGAAGAAGAGTCCCGGCGGGTAGGACTTTCATCTACTAAGAGATTCAGCTTCCCAGAAGGTGCTTTAGGGATGTTGGGAACAATTTCCACGGATACCTGGATGCTAGTAGTGTCGAGGAAGTGCTCTGCACCTTCTTTAACTTTCATTTTCGTCGTCTCTTTCCATGCTGGTCCAGGCACGACCCGAATGAGGAGTTCCGTTTCAGAACGCTTAACCGCTTGATATTGAAAGACCTCGTGCATGAGGAGATCTAAATCGACAAATTCATATCGATAAATCTGACGGTTACCGAAGGTAAGAGATACTGACTGTCTTCCTTCTAACCACAGTCGTGGGGTGTAGAGCCCGCATGAACACCTTTTATGAGACAGAAAACCACGATCTCCTGTGTCGTAGCGAATGAAGGGCATGTTGTAATTTATGAGACTTGTGACAACTATTTTACCAGGTTCCCCTTCAGGGAAAGGGTGCCCCGCATTATCCGTGATTTCGACAATGACTGATTCGCTATTGATATGAAAGCCGTTATGTTGATCGCACTCTGTGCCGACCACATCAAACTCTCCAAGTGCATAGCGATTATAAATCTCTGAATCGAATTGTTCACTCAAGAAAGACCGCATTGCCGGAGTGAGTAATTCTCCTGTTGAAAGAATGTAACGAGGGATAAGAGAAGGTAGAGTTTTATCGTTTTGGATCATCTGTGCAATGTCAAAGAGGACTGATGGCCAAGCCATTAACACATCGGGTTTAAATTCTGCGAGCTCCAGAAATATTCTCTTGGGGTTATCACGAAAATGTGCGTAATTGAGCCCGAGGCGCAAGGGTGTAGAGTAAAGTTTACGTCGTATGATAGCAATTTTTGTTTTCGAGATAGGATTTGTGTATTTTTTGTCCCACAATAAAAAACGAAAAGACTCAAATTCGATGTAGCCCATTTTTTCTGCATAACTGACAGGCTGAAAAATCTGGAAAGGATGCCCGCTCGTGCCTGATGTGGTGGTAAATCTTTGAACAAATCGGTGACTGCCATCCACATACTCTTCGACCATTCTTCCGATATACGTATCCCTACTCGTGAGGGGGAGGTTCGGTAGATCCTGGAGGTGTTTTATATTCCCCTCAGGAAGTATTCCGGAAAAGATTCCTCGCCACATCGGAACATGTAAGAAGGCGTGCCGCACGAGCTGACGTAATTGTATCGTTTGCCATTGCCGAATGATGAACAGCGAGCCGCGGTGCACGAGAGAAAAATGAAAGAATGCTATTCGTTCTCGTATGCTTCTATTCATATCTCGGTTTCAAATTTGTCTATGAAGTACAAGGCCTTCCCGTTCGGACCTTCGGGGATGAAGTCAACAGTCTCCCACTCTATCGCTACGTTCGGATGAATGCGGAGCTTAAACTGCTTTGCGAAGAGCTTTGTTCGTTTTTTGTCGAACTTCGTTCCCGGGACGATACGCATCGTGAACGCGCATTCGCCAGTCCGGACGATCTGGAATTGATGAATTGCTCTGGGATACGTATCAAAAATAGCGGAAAAATCCAATAACGAAACGGTGCGACCGTCTCCGACATGCAGAAGTTTCATTTTCCTGCCCTGGAATTCAAGCGTGCGAAGCGTGCGCCCGCACGGGCACGGATCGTTGTTGAGCACACCGATGTCTCCCGTATCGTAGCGTATGAAGGGCATGACCTGATTTTCAAATCCAGTCACGATGAGACGCCCTTTCGTTCCGGGAGGAAGCGGGGTCCCGTGACTATCGATAATTTCGAAATACACCATCTCTTCGCTCACATGAAGACGGTGGTGCGAACATTCGGCTCCGGGGCGCAGCATCTCACCCACGCCATACCAGGTACGAACGTCCGCATGTAACTCCTCTTCAATTTCTTTTCGTTGAGAACTGCGTAATTCTTCTCCGGAGACGAAGACACAGTAGAGAGGAAAAGACATGTTGAACTCTCGGCACACACGGGCGAGTTCCAGCATTGTAGAGCCGAGGCCGACTAGTATGACTTTCCCAGGAAATGCTGAAATAAGTTTCTCAAGCTCCCGGATCCTGTGACGCACATCATTGTATCCTTTTACATAGAAGAGATGATATTTCATATAATCTCCAACATAAAAATGCGCCGTTTTCCTCACTCCAATGACGGGGAAATGTTCCCCATCTCCTGCTGTTCGGAACATACGACCGAACGCGGCCGGCGACCGAAGCTCAAATGCCGGATCGTGATAAAACATGAGCGGTCGGCCAGTCGAACCAGAGGTAGAATACCTTCGGCTTTTGAGAAGCAGTTCTGGCACGGTGTATTCCGCAATGTCCCTGTCCTGAAAATCTTTCTTTGAAAGTACGGGGATTCGCGCGATGTCGCTCTCGTGGAAGTTATCTGGGTCAATGCCTGCCGCCGCGAATCGCTCCTTCCAGAATGGAATGGTTGCGGCATGCTTCACAATTTCAGCGAACCGTTCGAAGCCCAGCTGTTTGAGCTTTTCGCGCGGCCAGTATTGGCTCTTGCTCAGGGCATACATATCCAGATAAAAAGGGATTCTCCGAAACGGTTCGCGAAGGAGCAGTGGGTTGGCCCATATGGTGTCACTGCGCAATCCTTTTCTGAGAAGTATGGACTTGAGGAACATGATGTCGACCATTGTATATTAGGCCTTTTATTTCTCAAACATATCTATAAAATACTGGGCCTTCCCGTTCGATCCTTCAGGAATGGAGTCGACGATTCCCCACTCAATTTGAGCACGCGGATGAATACGGAATTTGAATATATTCACAATTTCCTCTTGCATACCTTCTCTATAGAGGTCAATTCCTGGCACAACATGTATCCTGAACGCGCATTCACCGGTCCGCACGATTTGGAATTGGCGGATTGATTTAGGGTATGCATCAAAAATAGCGGAAAAATCCAATAACGAAACGGTGCGACCGTCTCCGACATGCAGAAGTTTCATCTTCCTGCCCTGGAATTCAAGCGTGCGAAGCGTGCGTCCGCACGGGCACGGATCGTCACTGAGCACTCCGATGTCCCCCGTATCGTAGCGCAAGAAAGGCATCACGCGGTGCTCGAAGCCTGTTATGAGTAACCGCCCGCTTTCCCCAGCCGGGAGAGACATTCCTTTTTCGTCTACCACTTCGAAGTACGATGTATCTTCTGCGCAGTGAAATCGATTATGCTCGCATTCGAAAGCGGGTTGTCGTATCTCACTCATCCCATATGCACTGCGGACGTCTGTGCAGAGGAGATGTTCTATTTCTTTTCTCTGGTACATGTTCAAAGATTCCCCATGATACACAACGCATTTAAGTGGAAGTGAGATATGCAATTCATCGCATACCCGCGCAAGCTCCAAGATCGAAGATCCAAGACCATACAGTATGGTTTTGTCTTCAAGGGACAACACCAGTTTCTCAAACTCCTTGATCCTATGGCGCACACTATTGTATCCTCTTAGATAAAAAAAATGATGTTTTGTATTGAAACCCATGTGAGGACGTCCTCTCATAAGAACAACTGGAAACTGTCCCCCGTCTCCTGCTGTTCGGAACATACGTTCTGAAATAGCGGATGACCGAAGCTCAAATGCCGGATCGTGATAAAACATGAGCGGTCGGCCAGTCGAACCAGAGGTAGAATACCTTCGGCTTTTGAGAAGCAGTTCTGGCACG
>JBAZXD010000002.1:0-137109 GCA_041660025.1 Minisyncoccota bacterium
CGTTGTCTGTTGCCTATATGGCCAGGCGAGACTGCTCCCTCACGGGAGAGGAAGGTGGGGATGACGCCAGATCAGCATGTCCCTCTGATACCTTGGGCTGCACGCATAATACAATGGGCGGTACAACGGGTTGCAATGCCGTAAGGCGGAGCTAATCCTTATAAAACCGCCCCCAGTACGGATTGAGGTCTGCAACCGACCTCATGAAGCCGGAATCGCTAGTAATCCCGGGTCAGCCAAACCGGGGTGAATACGTTCTCGAGTCTTGTACTCACCGCCCGTCAAGTCAAGGGAGTTGGGGGTGCCCGAAGGTCTGCCTCGCGCAGGACTACGGCAAATTCAATGACAAGGACTAAGTCGTAACAAGGCACGGGTAGCGGAAGCTGTTCGTGGAACATATCCAAATTGGAACCGATATTCTCGAAAGGGATATCATGTCGATTTACTTCGCAAGAAGTAAGAGAGATTGTGTTTGTCTCTAAACAACACACGGAAGTCGGATAACGTAACCCGATGGTTGCTTGAAGGCCACACGTGAGCCTTCAAGTGAGAGCAGAATAGGCGGAACAAAAGAGCGTGCACATCTTTTCACATACAACACAAAAACACCCCAGAAGGGTGTTTTTGTTTGAGGTGGAAATGGGAGAGGATTTTTGGTAGTATCTAGAAGTTCTACTAAGCACGCTTAGCTCAGTTGGTAGAGCACCCGACTGATACTCGGGCGGTCCTAGGTTCGACTCCTAGAGCGTGCACCGAGTCAAAATGGAAAGACGTCTCTCAAAGACGTCTTTCCATTTTCGGCGAGGCGCACAGGCTGTACGCCGCCGTAGAGCGTGCATCAAGATTTGTTATACCCACGCCGCGTGGCGGGGAGGGCAGGAGAAGTTATACTGACGCTATGCAACGGGATTCCCGTATCATCCTCGGCGTGGCGCTCGTGGCCGTTACGGTCAGCGTCGGGTTCTTCCTCTTTTACCGAAGTGACGTCCAGAATGGCTCGCTTTCAGCCGCGGTGAATACGCAGCAGTCCGCGACTGCCGTGCCGTTCACTCCGCTCGCCGAGGGTTCGCGCTCGACGGTGACACGGCGCGTGAATTACCTCATCACCTCTCCCGACCAATTGAGCAAGCTGTGGAAGATGGTTGACGCGACTGGTACGCCGCCTGCTGTCGATTTCAAGACACAGGCGGTCATCGCCGTTTTCGCGGGAGAGCGGCCGGCCGCCGGCTATAGGATCGCGGTCTCGAAAGTTGAGGATGCTAGCGCGCGCGTGGTTTCTATAACGATCGCGGAGCCGGCCGCCGACTGTATGCTCGCGCAGACAATCACCGCCCCCTACGAGGTCGTCGCCGTACCGGTCACCTCGCTCCCGTTCACGCACGAAGACGTCTCCGTTACGACCACCTGCGCGAATTGAGCTTTTACGCTACGATGCGTTCAATGGACGCATCGGCGCATTTCCGCGGCAAGAAGATAACCGTCATGGGCCTCGGCCTCTTGGGCGGGGTCGGCGATATCGCCTACCTGGCTGAGAGCGGTGCAGACATCATCGCCACCGACCTCAAAACGGAAGAGGAATTGCGTCCGTCGCTTGAGACCCTCAAGAAGTTTCCGAACATCCGGTACACCATCGGCCGCCACGACCTCGCAGACTTCCGCGGCCGCGACCTCGTCGTCAAGGCGCCTTCCACGCCACCCGATTCGATCTACATTGCCGAAGCGCGCAAGAACGGCACGCCGATTACGATGTGGGCGGCGTTGTTTGCGACGTTCGCGCGCGAGGCCGGTGCGACGCTCGTCGGCGTCACCGGCACGCGGGGGAAGTCGACCGTCACGGCGATGCTTGTAGCGATACTGCGCGAGGCCGGGAAGAACGTGATTGAGGGTGGGAATGTGCAAGGGACTTCAGTTCTCTCGCAGTTGGCGGGCGTCTCCCAAGAGACGGTCGCGGTGCTTGAGTTGGATTCGTGGAAACTGCAGGGCTTCGGCGAGTCAAAAATAAGTCCGCACATCGCGGTCTTCACGACGCTCTACCCGGACCATATGAATTATTATCGCGGTGATTTAGGTGTGTATCTCGCTGATAAAGCGAATATTTTTTTATACCAAAACGAGGGGGACACGCTCATCCTCGGAAAGCAGTGCGCGCCGACCATTATAGATAAGTACGCTGACCGGATTGATTCAAAAACGCTTGTTGTGGACGAGCTGAAGCTTCCTGACACATGGACGCTGTGCATACCGGGTCAGCACAACAGGTACAATGCGGCACTCGCGCTCGCGGCCGCCCGCGCCTGCGGCGTCCCCGACGAGACGAGTCGCCAGGCGCTCGTGTCGTTTGCAGGCGTTCCCGGCAGGCTCGAGCTCGTCGCGGAGAAGGGCGGCATCAAGGTCTACAACGACACGACCTCGACGACACCCGAAGCGACGCTCGCCGCGCTTGAGGCGCTCGCCCCGGCGCACACGGTGCTCATCATGGGCGGTACGGACAAGGACCTCGATATGAATACGCTTCTCGCGAAGCTCGCCGAGGTCAAGCGCGTCATCTTGCTTGCGGGGACGGGCACCAGCCGCATACTCGAATTTGTTCCAGGCGCATCGGTGTTTGACAGTCTTGAGGCTGCGGTGGATGAGGCGTTCCATTCCGCAGGACCGGGTGACAACATCCTCTTCTCTCCGGCGTTCACCTCGTTCGGGATGTTCAAGAATGAGTACGACCGTGGTGACCAGTTCATCGCACGCATACAGAAATATGCTGACTGAAATTTTCCTGCCTTCTGAATCTGTACCGAGCGGCGTTATCATCCCGAATCTTTCCCACGGCTCGAATATCGTTACCATTCAATCGGGGGATGAAAATGTGGACGACTGCGATGCCCTTATTACCGAGAATCACAGTCTCTCTCTTGGGATTAGAACGGCTGATTGCGCGCCTATCTGCTTCAGCGACGGGAAAAAGATCGGCATCGTGCACGTCGGATGGCGGGGGCTCTGTCTCGGTCTTATCGAGAAAATGCTCACCAATTTTAATACGACCACGCTTTCAATATATGTGGCGCCGTTTCTTCATTCATTTGAGATACAGAGAGATGTTTGTTATGACCGGATATTGCAGAAATTCGGCGAGCGGTACATCGAACAGCGATCAGGGAAACTCGTTTTTCATTTTAAAAATGCGATCGGTTCACTACTACCTGCACACGCTGTCTATGATGCCCGGAGCACAGAAACTGACCGCTCCTTTCCCAGTCATCGGCGCGACAAGACGAAAGAGCGATTCGTCACGGTCGTCAGCTTCCCGCTATGATCGGCATCTTTGATTCGGGTTCGGGAGGACTGACGGTGCTGAAGGCCATTCGGGAGCAGATGCCGTCCTGCGATGTGCTCTACTTCGGCGATATCAAGAACGCTCCGTACGGAGAGAAGTCGAGCAGTGAGCTCTCATTGCTGACCGTGCGTGCCATCGAGCTCCTGCAGAAGCGCGGTGCGGGGAGCATCGTGAGCGCCTGCAACAGCGTCTCGGCCTCGCTCGCAGTCTCGCTCTTCGATGCGTTCTCGCTCGCGCCGACACAGCTTATCGAGATGGTCGGCCCGACCGTGCGGTATGTGAAAGATTCTCCCGCGCGGCTCCTGCTCGCCGCCACGCCGGCGACTATTCGTTCGGAGGTATATCAGAACGCGTTTCGTATGGTCGGGAAGGAGGTCGAGACCATCGCCATCCCCGACCTCGCGTCAGCGATCGAGTTCGGGAGCTCTGAAGAGGATATTGAACGCATCATCAGGGATGCTCTGCGCGGTATCCAGTGGAATCGTTCAGACGTTCTTATTCTCGCCTGTACGCACTACCCGCTCGTCTCACATCTGTTCGAACGCATCCTCGGCGACTCGGTCGTCTTGTTCGACCCCGCGGTCGCGGTCGGCGAACGAGTGAAAAAGAGGCTCTGGCCGCAGGAGGTCGGGAACGGTACGACGCGCTTCATCCTCAGCAAGGATTCGGAGCAGTTCCGAGCTCTGGTCGCACGGCTCTTCCCGCAGGACGAGTCGGCAATCGAAGTGGTAGACCCCGTGAGATAACTCATGCGTGGGTTTGTAAACAATCGTCAATTTCTATCTCATGGGGTAGAGTGATTTTATGAAGCAACAGAAGCTCTATATGGTCGGTATCGGCGGCATCGGGATGTCGGCGCTGGCGCAATATGCCAAGGACCATGGGGCAGCCGTGACGGGCTCGGACCGCGAAGCGAGTCCGGTGACGGAGCTTCTGGAGAAGAAGGGGATTGAGGTCGTGATCGGACAGAAGGCTGAGAACGTGCCCACAGATGCGGACACGGTCGTGTACAGCGACTCGGTGCCGGAAACTAATCCGGAGCGCGTCCGCGCGAAAGAACTCGGTATTCCGGAACTCTCCTATTTCAAAATGCTAGGACAGATTTCGGAAGGGAAGAAGACAATCGCGGTTGCGGGGACGCATGGGAAGACGACGACGACCGGCATGCTCGCTTCAATTCTCGCCGATGCTGGCGCATCGCCGACAGCGATTGTCGGCTCTATCGTGAAAGATTTCGGTTCGAATTATCTGCACGGGGATTCAGATTTGTTCGTCGTCGAAGCGTGCGAATATCGTGACCATTTGCTCGAACTCTCGCCCGAGATACTTGTGCTGACAAATGTGGAATGGGACCACACGGATTATTTCCCGTCGCTTTCTGCATTGCAAGAGACGTTTCGAAAGGCGATTGCGCGAGTATCGAATGATGGCGCGATTGTGACCGATCCCAATAACCCGAATATCGCGCCGCTCCTCGCGCATGCCAAAGCGAAAGTCATCGATTATACGAAAGAACCGGCATACGAGCTTCGTCTGCCGGGTGAGTTTAATCAGAGTAATGCGCGCGCGGCCGCAGCGGCCGCGCGCCTCGCGTACCCGTCGATTACGGACGATACGATTCGTACTACGCTCGCATCGTTTCAGGGCACCTGGCGCCGATTTGAATACAAAGGGAAAACGGAGAAAGGTGCGGAAGTGTATGACGACTATGCGCACCACCCGACGGCGGTAAAGAAAACGCTCGAAGCGCTTCGCGCGAAAGTGAAGCGCAAGATTATCGTCGCCTTCCATCCACATCTGTACAGCCGCACGCGCGACTTGCTCGACGAATTTGCGACGGCCTTTGCCGACGCGGATGAAGTGCTCATTGCGCCCATTTATGCTGCGCGCGAAACAGACGACGGAACAATATCGAGCGAGATACTCGCCGAGCGCATCCGCGCGACCGGCGTCGAAGCGACGGCACTCGATTTCGACGCAATTCTAAAAACGCTTCGAGAGGTCGAGTCGGGCAATACCATTATGACTATGGGCGCGGGCGACATCTACAAAGTCGCCGATGCGCTCGTGAATCATAAATAAGCAAAGCTTGCTCCTTGCACTTGCCTCGAACAAATGAACGAAGGCGTTCATTTGTTGCTCAGCTCGCTTGGTAATAAAAAAACGCCCCGGCATGCAGGGCATTTGTCAAAAGTTGCCGAAAAAATGTGAGTTCCTTGCCGACATCGATTTTTCTGGCTTCGGTTGTGCCGGTCTCGGCGTGCCCATATGAAGTGCAGCATCCACAGGGTCTCGGAACGCAGCTGGCCACCTCGGCTTTCCTTTCAATCTCCGCGTCGATGCTTTTGGCGTACCGACACAAAGCGCGTGCTCCATTGCACTTGTAAGGCTCATAAATCCTCCGGGAAATGGGCGGTTGCGAAAGGTTTCTCCAGTGGCGATTATAGCGCATTGTCATAATAAGTCAATTGGGGTAGAGTGCGTGTATGGGAACACTCTCAGTCGTCGCGACGCCGATAGGGAACTTGGAGGACATCACGCTCCGCGCTCTGCGGACGCTGAAAGAATGCGACGTCATTTATGCCGAGGATACGCGCGTCGTTTCAAAACTGCTTGCACGGTATGAGATTAAGAAGCCACTGCAACGACTCGATGCCGCGACAGAACTAAAAAAGGCGGACGAGATAATTACACGGCTTGAAGCCGGGGAGCGCGTCGTGTTTGTGAGCGACGCCGGTACACCGGGCGTCAGCGATCCCGGCGCGCGGCTCGTGGCGGCGGTGCGCAAGCTTTTGCCAAGCGCGACGATCGAGGCGATACCAGGCGCCTCCGCGCTCACCGCGGCACTCTCTATTGCGGGAATCGACTCGACCGGATTCACCTTTCTCGGATTTCTGCCCCACAAGAAGGGCCGTCAAACGGCGCTCAAAAAAATTGCGGCGAGCGAAATCCCAGTCGTACTCTACGAATCGCCGCATCGGATTTTGAAATTGCTTGAGGAACTGGGAACTCTCGAAGTTTCGCAGGTTACGCTCGCCCGCGAGCTTACGAAGATCCATGAGGAAGTGGTCTCGGGCACGCCGCAGGAAGTACAGGGGCATTTCGCCGCGCACCCCGATGCCGTAAGAGGAGAATTTGTGGTTATTATTGAAGCGAAGCGAAAATAGTAACCACCCTGTTAAATCCCTTCAAATCTCCTCCCATGTTTTATACTTATGTACTTTTATCCGGAAAAGATAAAAAATTTTACACAGGATATAGCGCCGATTTGAAGGGACGATTTGAGGAGCATTCGAAGGGGAAAGTAAAATCAACAAAAGATCGCCTGCCGTTAAGTCTTGTTTATTACGAGGCTTGCCTGAACGAGCGGGATGCTCGGCATCGTGAACGATATCTAAAAACTCACCACGGCAAGCTGTTCCTTCGGAATCGCCTCAAATCGTATTTAACAGGGTTCGCATAGTCTGGTAGACTATGCTCATGTCCCGCACGAGCATCCTCATCCTTCTCGGTATTCTGGTCATCATCACTCCTTTTTCCGGACTCCCCATATTCCTGCGCTCATCGCTCGCAGTCATCTTCGGCGCCTGTGTGCTCGGCATAGGCATCAGAGACCGCTCCCGAGAGGCGCGCGCGGCGCGCGGCGCTCAACCATCGGTCGAGTCTCCGATCGAACCGCCTCAGCCTCCGTCGGATATCTCTCCGATCTAATCTTGCACAAACACAAATCCCGCCGTGGCGCGGATTTGTTATACTTTATGGCAATGGAGAATCCCGAGCGTGTTACCTACTTCGCAGCGACCGACGCGCGAGGGAAGTATATTCCTTTCGGCATTAAAGCGAAGGACCGCGACCGCCATATGTACGTCATCGGCAAGACCGGTATGGGCAAGTCGACCTTGCTCGAGAATATGGCGATTCAGGATTTGCGGAATGGCGAGGGACTTACCTTCATCGACCCGCACGGGGGGACGGCTGAGCGCCTGCTCGACTACATCCCCGAGAACCGCATCAAGGACGTCGTATACTTCGCCCCGTTCGACCTGGAGCACCCCATCGCCTTCAACGTGATGGAGGACGTCGGCTACGACAAACGCCACCTCGTGGTGAGCGGTCTTATGGCGACCTTCAAGAAGATATGGGAGGACGCCTGGAGCGCTCGTATGGAATACATCCTCACCAATACGCTCCTTGCGCTCCTCGAATACCCCGGCGCCACCCTCCTCGGCGTCAACCGGATGTACACCGACAAAGAATACCGGCAGAAGGTGGTCGAGAACGTGAAAGACCCGGTCGTGAAGGATTTCTGGATGAAAGAGTTCGCTAATTATGGCGACCGCTATACCCAGGAAGCGACGCCCGCCATCCAGAACAAGGTCGGACAGTTCACCGGCAACCCGCTCATCCGGAACATCATCGGCCAGCCGAAATCTTCGTTCGACATCCGCACGATGATGGACGAAAAGAAGATCCTCATCATCAACCTCTCCAAAGGTCTCGTGGGAGAGACGAATATGCGCCTCCTAGGCTCGATGCTCACGACGCGCATCTTCCTCGCCGCGATGAGTCGCGCGAACCTTCCCGCCCCGGAGCTCGCGAAGCTTCCGCACTTTTATTTCTACGTGGACGAGTTCCAGAACTTCGCGAACGAGACCTTCGCGGAGGTTCTCTCCGAGGCGCGCAAATATAAGCTGGACCTCGTCATCGCGCACCAGTACATCGAGCAGATGGAAGAGGAGGTGCGCGACGCCGTGTTCGGTAACGTCGGCACGACCGTCGTCTTCCGCGTCGGCCCCTTCGACGCCGAGGTGCTCGAGACGATCTTTATGCCGAAGTTCACGAAGGAAGATGTCGTCACGCTCGATAAGCGACAGATCTATCTCACGCTGATGATAGACGGGGTCGGGTCGGCGCCGTTCTCTGCGGTGACCATCCCGCCGATCGAAGCGCCTCCCGTCTCCTGCCGGGAGCAGGTTATCGCGGCGTCGCGGGCGCAGTTCTCCGCGCCGCGCGCCGGCATCGAGAGCGCCATTATGGAGGAGTTCGCGATGAGCGCGGCCTCCGAAGCTCCGTTCGATGCGCGAATGAAGAAGAAACCGGTCCAACCTGCGCCGCGCGTCTCGGTCCCGACCCCTCTCCCTCCTCGTGCGGACTCGAGACCACCCTTTCCTCCGCGACCACCCTTCCTCCGCCCTTCGCCAAGAGCTC
The DNA here is from genome assembly GCA_041660025.1 of Minisyncoccota bacterium. Taxonomy (GTDB): domain Bacteria; phylum Patescibacteriota; class Minisyncoccia; order Phycocordibacterales; family Phycocordibacteraceae; genus C7867-001. Next base: position 8,537 of record JBAZXD010000002.1, read on the forward strand.
CGGAGGTTACGGCGCGTCCGTCCCAAGAACAGCCGCGGCGGGAATTCACTCCCCGTCCTTTGCGTGCTCCAGAGAGCACCGCCCGCCCGCCGCTTGAGCGCCCGGCCCCGCCGACAAAGAGCGCTGAGGACCTTAAGGCAATTCTGCGCACTATGACCGCGAAGAGCGGCGCGGAGAAGGAGAAGAAACAGGAACAGAACCAACAGTCACTCAAAGGGGCGCTCGCCGAAGTGCTCGAAAAGAGCAAGCCCGCGGCGGCGGAGCCGCTGCGGGCGATCCCGCCACCAGCAGTTCCGGTACAAGAAGAAAAAAAGCCGTTTGAAGTTTCTGAGGATTCGTTGCGGAAGGTGCTGAAAGGCGAGATAGAATAGTCCCTATGCGCGTCGCCGGGTTGCTCGCACTGGCCATCCTCACTCCCTCGCTTGTGTATGCGGCCGAGCCGCCTATACTTGCGACCTATACCATTTCGCAGAGTGTCATCTATCCGACCGCGACGGCCGAGTCCGGGCTTGCGACCACCACCGTTATTGATATCGCTTTTTCCGAACCGGTAAAAGCCTCCATCAAGATACTGTCCGCGGACGGTACCCTGATGAAGTCGCTGTATACGAGTTCGAGCGTCACCAACCCTGCGCCGAAGACGTGGGATGGGACGAATAATGCGGACACGTTCGTTGTCGACGGAACGTACACAGTACTCATTTCAGCCACGTCCACCGCGACGAGTCTGTCGATGATTGACTCGTCCGGAACGATCACCGTTGCATCATCAGGCGGTCCCGATCCGTCAGAACCGGATCCCTCCGCCCCTTCCGATGCAACCGCCGCGACGGGCGCATCGAGCAGTGGTCCGGCAGAATATCTTCCGATACCGGTCTTGCGTATCCTCACAAGCAGCTCGCGCACAGTATCTTCCGGTGCGGACACCGCCTTTACCTCCGCCGTGTATGACAGCAGGGGAAACAGGCGCGATGATGCCGTGGTGACCTGGTCGTTCGGCGACGGGATGCGCAGGACCGGCGCGAATGTCCTCCACCCGTATCACGACCCGGGCGAATACATCGTCATCGTCCGCGCGACGACTCCCGACGGCGGCGACGCGGTCGTCGAGACCATCGTGACCGTGAAGGACGCGAGCATCAAGATCGCCGCCGTGTCTTCCCGGGGCATCACGCTTGCCAATGATAGTTCGCGGACGCTCGATCTCTCGTGGTGGCGCCTGTCGGCGGGCGGCCAGGAATTCAAGATCCCCGCGGATACGCAGATGCTTCCCGGGCGTACGGTCCTTTTCCCCTCGCAGGTGATAGAGCTCCCGGTGACGGGGTCGGCATCGCTCCTCTATCCGAGCGGGGAAGTGGCGGCTGCGTATCCAGCGGTAGCTGCTGTACCACAGAGTGCGCTCAAGCAACCTTCTTTCAATGGAGCGAGTTATGAAAAGGTACAGGCGGTCGAGCCGATTATCAGCACGCAAACGAACATTCGAGCATATGAAGAAGCAGTAGATGCCCCCACCGCGGCGACCGAACTCGCCGCGGTGGGGGCGGTCCCCGCACCGAGCATTTTCCGTTCTCCGTGGTTCCTCAGCTTCCTCGGTGTTGTGGCGCTCGCCGGCAGCGCATTCATATTCCTCTGATTCGCACTCAATCGATTTTTACGCTACGCTTTCTCGAAATGACAGCCAAAAAACTCATTCTTGTTACCGGCGGTGCGGGCTTCATCGGCTCGCATCTCTGCGCGCGCCTGGTGAAAGATGGGCATACAGTCATCTCCCTCGACAACTACTTCATCGGCAGTCGCGATAATCACGTACCCGGCGTCGAGTACCGCGAGGGCCATACGAAGGATATCGAGAAGCATATTCCCGAGACGCCCGATATCATCTATCACCTCGGCGAGTATTCACGCGTCGAGAAGAGTCTCGAAGAGCCGGCGCTCGTCTGGGACCTGAACAAGGATGGCACATTCGGCGTTGTTGAATTTTGGCGCAAGCGGGGCGGCAAGCTTATGTATGCCGGCTCTTCGACGAAGTTCGGCGACGGCGGTCTCGGTCGCGACCAGAGCCCCTATTCGTGGACGAAAGCTACCAATACCGAACTCGTCAGGAACTACAGCATCTGGTACGGTCTGCCGCACGCGATTACGTATTTCTATAACGTATACGGTCCCGGAGAGCGCGCGGGAACCTACGGCACGGTCATTGAGATTTTCAGAAAAAAGCATCTGGCTGGAGAGCCGCTTACCATAAACGCGCCGGGAACCCAGAAGAGAAATTTCACTCACGTAGACGATATCATCGAGGGATTGATGCTGGTCGGGGCGGACGGAACGGGGGACGATTTCGGCATCGGCGATGAGAAGGCGTATTCGATACTCGAAGTGGCGCAGATGTTTGGAGGGGAAATCGTCATGAAGACTGCTCCGCAAGGTAACCGCATGGGTTCTGACATCGACACCGCGAAGACGCGCTCGCTCGGCTGGTCGCCGAAGAAGAATCTCGCCGACTACATCGCGGGAATAAAATGAAACGCGTGCTCATCTTCTCGCTCGCGTATTATCCGCATGTGGGCGGGGCGGAGGTTGCGCTGAAGGAGATCACCGACCGTCTCACGGACATTGAATTCCATATGGTGACCATGCGATTTTCCGGAACAGAGGCGCGTGAAGAGAAGGTCGGCAACATATTCGTCCATCGGATCGGGAACGGAGAAGGGAGATTGAATAAATATCTCTATCAATTTTTTGCGGCGTGGAAAGGAGCACAGCTCCACAGGCAATATCATTTTGGAGCTCTCTGGGCGATGATGGCGCATTCCTCCGGCGTGCCGGCGGCTCTTTTCAAACTGTTCCATCCCCGCGTGCCGTACGTGCTGACCCTCCAGGAAGGGGACCCTCCTGAATACATCGAACGGCTCGCTTGGCCGGTCTGGCCTCTCTTTTCCCGAGCATTTACTTCCGCCGATGCTATTGCGGCCGAATCAACCTTCCTCGGCCGCTGGGCTCTTCGGAGAGGGTTTAAGGGACCCCTGGAGGTAATCCCCAACGGCATGGATGCAGAGCGGTTCGCGCGGGTGCCGGCGCAGGGAGAGACGGAGGCCGTCCGGGCGAAGATTGGGAAAAAAGAGGGCGAGATATGGCTCGTCCATACCGGTCGGCTGGTGCACAAAAATGCGCTTGATATATGCATTCGCGCGTTGCCGCTTTTGCCGGAGACCGTTCGTTTCTTCATGCTCGGAGATGGTCCCGACAAGAATATGCTCGTCAAACTCGGCCGTGAGCTTGGTGTTTCCGCGCGCACGCATTTCCATCCGTACGTGCCGCTTGTTGAAATACCGAATTATTTGAAAGCGTGCGACCTCTTCATACGCCCGTCGCGCTCCGAGGGTATGGGCAACTCTTTTATCGAAGCGATGGCGGCAGGCTTGCCGGTCATCGCGACACAAGAGGGCGGCATCGCGGACTTTCTCTTTGACGCGAAGCGCAATCCCGACAAACCGACGACCGGCTGGGCAGTCGATAAAGATTCGCCAGAACAGATTGCGGAAGCGGTAAAAGATATCCTCGCGCATCCCGAAGAGGTTGCGCGCGTGGTGGCGACGGCAAAGAAGCTCGCCCTCGAGAACTACGACTGGGACACTATAGCGAAGGATATGCGCGAAAAAGTTTTTATGCGCGTGTTGGGGTAATATTGCGTTATGGAAACCTACGATTTTATTGTAAGCACCGTCCGCGAGGCGGGGGAGGTACTGCGCCGTTCGCGCGATGAAGGATTTAATACTATGAGCAAGGGAGGAGATCCGCGCGACGTGGTTACCTCGGTGGACACTGCGGTAAACGAGTTCATTATCGGGAAAATCAAAGAATCCTATCCGGAAGACACCATTTACTCTGAGGAAGGGGGCGGTTCGAAAGGGGGCGGCCGGACGTGGGCAATTGACCCCATTGACGGGTCATCCAATTTTTCGCGCGGCATCCCGCATTATGCGATTTGTCTCGCGTTTCTTGAGGGCGGCGCGCCGGTCGCCGGCGCCGTCTACAATCCGGTCACCGACGAACTTTTCAGTTTCAAAAAGGGCGGCGGCGCATTTCTGAACGGCGCTCCCATCAAGGTTTCGGCGATAACGAACCTGAAAGATGCGTCGGTATTTCTCCATGCAGGACGCAAGTCGGAGCTCTGGGACTGGGGAGGCGCTTCATATACAAAATTGCTCGGCGCCGCCAAGAAGACTTCCAATTACAGCGGTTCCGTGCTCGACGCGTGCTTTGTCGCGGCGGGGCGTATTGAGGCGAACATTTACGGGCGTTTAACCACGATGGACATCGCGTCCGCCATCGGCATCCTGCTTGAAGCCGGCGGACGAATTGTGAATGACAAAGGCGAAGCGATAGCTTTTTCTGCCGAGCCGCAGAAAGTAGTGATGACGAACAGTCCGGAAATCGAATCAGCAGTCCTCAAACTCCTTTTTTAGACGACATTAAACTCTCGCTGCCGCTCTTTTTCCTCCGGGGAACGGAGCGCGTCGCGCGTCGCGACATATTGGTCCGTCACCTCCTTCGCAAGCGGGCGGTCTTCGAGGACTGCTATAAGCGCTTCGCGCCAATACGCGATGCGCGCAAGCGTGAGGGTGTGGAGGTCGCCGGCCGTCTTTGCGAGCGAACGAGCATAGAAATCAAGGAGGAAGGTGATCTTATACGCCCGCATAAGCCGGAGCGAGAGGTACTCGTCTTCGCCGCGATTGCGGCGCACATACTTGGCGAGGAGCCGTTCCAATTCCGGGCTGTGTATCAGCATATAGTTGAGGAATCGCGCCCAGCCCTCATATTTGTTGCCGAAATGGATGGTCGCGTAGTTGGGCACGCAGTCGAGCATGTAGAGCGTATGTTCCGTGATGCGGAAATTATGCGGAACGAAGTCAGTATGGGTGAGATAATTCGCATACCGGTCGATTGTTACGACGCCCTCTCTGAGGAATTTTTCAGTGCGCTCCAGAACCGTGCGAAGCGGCTCATCCGGATACTGCCGGAGAATAGAATCTTTCAATCTTGCGAAGTCGCGGAAATATTCGGCGGAAGAGAGGACAGGAAAAACATCTTTAACTGCACGTAAATGTTCAAAGGTCGTCGCGTGGAACGCTTCCTGCGCCTCGAATGCGGAGAGCGCGATGAAGAACTGCTCTTCAATTGTATGTGCGACAAACACTTTTTCCTGCGGGATGAAGCGCATAATGAGAAAGAGGTAGCCGCCTTCGGTGCCGTAATATAGCTCATCGGGGAGCAGTATCTTCTTATCCGCGAACGAGAGCGAGAGCATCAGGTCGCGCGAACTTTTTTCAGATTCGATTTCTTTCTTGCCGTCCTTGCGGCTGCTCGTCTTGATGATGACTTTCGTTCCGTCGCTGTCCTGCGTGCCGGCGAGGACGAGTTTGCCGCCGGCCATAAGATACCGCTCACCGCTCATATACGGCTGTCGTTCATCGAGCGAAAAGCCGAGGGGTTTGAGCAAACGGGAAATAGTTGAGAGTTCGTTCATAGTAACGCGGCGCCTCGCCGCGCGGTTGTTATAGAGATAGGTCCATTCTATACTGCTTATAACGCTATGAAAACCATACTCGTTACCGGGGCCGCCGGCTTTATCGGCTCTAATCTCGCCAAGGCTCTTCTGGAGGAGGGGTACCGGGTCGTCGGCATAGACAATTTCGACGACACCTATGACCCTCTTTTTAAGGAGGCCAATATAGCCCCGTTTCGGAGCAACGCGAACTTTAAGCTTGAGCGCATTGATATCCGCGATACGGACGCGCTCATGGCCGTATTTGAGGCGGAGAAGCCGTCCTACGCCATCCATCTCGCAGCAAAGGCCGATACCCGCAAGGCGGTGGATACGCCGCGTCTCTATACGTCCGTGAATATAGACGGCACGCTCAATATCCTTGAAGCCTGCCGCGAGCATCCGGTTGAGAATCTCGTCATAGCGTCGTCCTCATCGGTCTACGGCAATTCGTCGCGCGTCCCGTTTACCGAAGAGGAACCGGCGGACCGTCCGCTCTCGCCCTACGGCGCGACGAAGCGCGCCGTGGAACTTCTCGCCCACTCTTACCACCACAATTTCAATATGAACATCACGTGTCTGCGCTATTTCAACGCTCATGGCGAGAACAATCGTCCGAATATGGTGCCCTACATTTGGGCGGGGAAGCTCTTGCGTGGGGAAGAGATAGAGATCTCGGGCGACGGCAGCCGCAAGCGCGACTACACCTACGTCGGCGATATCGTGCGCGGGACCATCCTCGCAATGGAGAAGCCGCTCGGCTTCGAGGTCATCAACATCGGCAACAACACGCCGGTGTCGCTCAATGAGCTCCTCGCGACATTTGAGAAGAGCATAGGCACGAAAGCAAAGGTAAAGAGCCGTCCGAGCCATCCTGCAAGCGTGGAAGTGACGTATGCGAATGTGGATAAAGCAAAAAAGCTCCTCAACTGGGAGCCGCAGACGTCGCTTGAAGAGGGTCTGAAAAAACTAGTGGTGTGGTTTCGCGCGAACCGACTCGAAGAATCCAAGTAGGGTCGCGAGGTGCGTGTCCCAGGAGAATTTTTCGTTTAGGATACGCTCCGCTCCCTCGACGAGCCGTGTCCGCAGTGCGGGGTCATCAAAGAGGCGGGCGATGGCGTCTGCGAGCGCCTGGTCGTCTCCTGCGGGCACGAGGAGGCCGCTTTCTTCATTGTAGACCGCCTCGTTCGTGCCAGGGATGTCGGTGGCGACCATCGGGATGCGTGCGGCGAAGCTCGTGAGCGCGGTATGAGGGAGACCCTCATAGGTCGAATTGAGCACATACACCTCGGAACTCTTCCGTAGGTGCCAGGTCTCCGCGCGTGATACGCGGCCGGTAAAGGTGATGTGATCGGCGACAGAAAGCTCGCGTGCAAGCGTCTTGAGCTTCTCCTCTTCCGGCCCGTCGCCGGCGATAACGGCACGCACATCTGGGTATTTTTTCTTAAGGAGTGCGACTGCGCGGATGATGCCGTCGAGCCCTTTCCATTCCACCAGTCGCGCGGTAGCGACGATCTGGTGCGATATCGGCGTCGCGTTGAAAGGAGCCTCAATATCTTTTTCTGCGGCGTTGTAGTTCACGACCGCCCGTCCATTTTTAATGCCGTACGTCCGTACAATGGCGTCGCGCAGATAGGCGGATGGTGTCGTGACGATGTCGGTATGACGCAGAACGAATCCCTGTATCGCCATGCGAAGCGTAGTCCGCCATCCACCCTCGGGTGCGGCAAGAAATTCCTCAAGGCGTTTTTTGGTGCGCCGTTCTTGGCTTGCGCGCTCCCATGCCTCATCGCCGACGAATTTCAGCACGAGCGGTATGCCACGCATCCGGCTCACGATGGCGGCCGGGAGTCCGGCCGCCATCGCGTTCTGCACGTAGATGACGTCCGCGCCGCGCGCCGCGCGGAAAAGGTCAAAGGTGAATTTGAAAAGCCGCAAAGGGAGCGGGCGACGCTTGCTCGCAACGAAAAGCGTCGTACCGGGGATGATCTCCGAGGTGCTCGCATAGGCGACGATAACGATCTCGTGCTTGCTTTTGAGGCGCGTGGCAAGCTCTTTTGTATAGGTTGCGGGACCGCCGATCTCGGGCGGATACACCGGGGTTGCGAGTATGATTTTCACGTGCGGTAGTGTACCATAATTCACGATACACGCGCCTTGCGGCAGCCAACATTTTACCTATGAAGCTTCTCATTCTGACGCAGACGGTTGACCGCAAAGATTCGGCCCTTGGCTACTACCATGCGTGGATTACGGAGCTCGCGGGACATATCGGGCACATCACTATTTTCGCACTCCGCACCGGCGCGTATGAATTGCCATCTAATGTGACGGTCGTCCCGCTCCGGCCGTGGGGGCATCGGGCGCGTCTGCGGACGGCAGTGCGAGTCCTGCGCCTTGCGTGGCAACAGAGGGGTGAATATGACGCGGTGCTCGTGCATATGAATCAGGAGTATCTGCTTATCGCCGGATGGCTCTGGCGCCTGCTCGGGAAACGTGTGTATATGTGGCGGAATCACTATGCGGGGAATATTCTGACCGATATCGCCGCGCTTTTCTGCGACAAGATATTTTATACCTCCAAATCTTCCTACACGGCGAAATATAAAAAGGCAGTGCAAATGCCGGTCGGTGTGGACGTCGGTTCCTGTCATCTTGATGAGTCGATAGAACGCCGCTCTCGCTCCGTTCTTTTCCTCGGGCGGTTCGACATATCAAAACGCCCCGACCTCGTCGTTGAGGCACTCGGGAAGGTGGCGAAGAGCGCTGAATTCAGCGCGACGTTCGTCGGCGGACCGAGCGACCCGGCTTCGTCGCTTCCGGAAAAAGTCGCGGCGCAGGCAAAGGAGCTCGGAATCGCCGACCGGATTGTTTTTGCCGGTCCGGTGCCGAATACGGATACGTACCGGTACTATCGCTCACACGCTATCTACGTGAATTGCGGCAGGAGCGGTATGCTTGATAAGTCGCTTTTCAAGTCGATTGCCTGCGGATGCCTGCCGCTCTTCGCGAGCGCCGATATGGCGGAGATAGCCGGCCCCGAATTCGCGTACCGAGACGGCGATGCGGACGATCTTGCAAAGCATCTTTCCGCGGCGCTCGCGCTTGGGGATGAGGAGCGGAGCGCTCGCGTGAAGGAATTGCAGGCGAAGGCGATCGATGCGCATACGCTTCCGGTGCTCGCGCGGCGCCTCACCGAAGAGATGAATATATGAAAGTACTATTTGTATCCAACGACCCGAGTATTTTCGATGCGGCGAGCGCCGCGCGAGTACGGATGCGCTCCTATGCCGCGCTTGTGGGGGAGTTGCACATCCTTTCATCCGCAGGCTCCGATGCGCGCGAGGAACAGGATGGGAATCTATTTCTCCACCCGGTGCATTCATGGAAGATTTTTCGCGTGCGTGCGCTCGCGAGTCGGGCACATGAGCTCATTCTTGAAAAGGGAATCGAGGTCGTTTCTGCTCAGGACCCCTTCGAGCACGGGCTCGCCGCGCTTCGCGCGGCGCAGGGCACAAACGCAAAGCTACATATTCAAGTGCATACCGACTTCCTCTCGCCATGGTTTACGAGAAGCGGCAATTGGCGCAGTCCGCGCGTGCGGATGCCGCTCTTGAATCGCTGGCGCTGCCGGATTGCCGACCGCGTGCTCCCCGAGGCTACCGGCATCCGCGTTGTTTCCGAACGGGTAAAGGTATCGCTCGTCGCGCGCTACGGCAGCCGCATCAGCGAACCTTCGGTCATCCCCGCGGCGGTTGACGCCACAGTGCCCGAGCCCGTGCGATTGCCCCCGCACCCTTCATTCACTTTCGTGCTTATCGCCGTTGGGCGGCTTGAGCCCGAGAAGCGCATCGAGGATATCCTCGCGGCGCTCAAGCTGGTGGTGGTGCACTATCCGATGGCCGGACTTTTTATCGTTGGGGAAGGTCGGGAGCGCGGTCGGCTCGAACGGATGACACGCAACCTCGGTCTCGAGAATAACGTTCTATTTCTCGGGAATCGGCCGGACGCTCGAGGGCTTATGCGGAGCGCGCACGCCTTCATCCAGGCGAGCGCCTACGAGGGCTACGGCTTCACACTCGTCGAGGCGGCGCTCGCCAAAGTACCCATCGTCACGACCGATGTCGGCATCGTGGGCGAGGTGTTCAAGGGCTACGAAGACGTTCTTTCTGTGCCCGTCGCCGACCCGACGGCGCTCTCGCTCGGCATCGTCGGCATCCTCGAGGACACCCGCGTGCGCCTCGAACTCCCGACCCATGCCGAGGCGACGGTGCGCGCGCACCTCGCGGCGGTCGGCGACATCCCGAACCGCATCGTCGCTGATCTAATGAGTACAATAAAATATCACTAACCTATGAAAGGCATCATTTTAGCTGGAGGTTTAGGTTCCAGACTCTATCCGCTTACTTACGCGACGAACAAACACCTGCTCCCCGTATTTGATCAGCCGATGATTTTTTATCCAATCCAGACTCTCCTAAGGGCGGGCATACGGGACATTATGATTGTGGTTGGCGGACCGCACTCAGGGAGTTTTATTTCGGTTTTGAAAAACGGCAAAGAACTAGGTATCCGCCATTTGGAGTTTGCGTACCAAGAGAGCATACTCCGTGACGGCCTAAAGATTGAGGGAGGAATCTCTCATGCATTATCGTTGTGCGAGGACTTTGCGCAGCGCTCTCCAATAGCGGTTATCTTAGGAGACAATACTACCGATGCGGATATCTCTGTCCCTGTGAGAAATTTTCAGAATGGGGCGACGGTATTTCTTAAGAAAGTATCGGATCCAAATCGATATGGTGTGCCGATATTTGATAAAAAAGAAAAAAGAAAAATCATTACTATTGAGGAAAAACCAAAACGGCCCAAATCAAATTACGCCATTACGGGACTCTATTTATACGACAATACTGTGTTTGACAGAATACGGACACTTATACCATCGGCGAGAGGGGAACTTGAAATAACAGACTTAAATAATTCTTATATTGCAGATGATGAACTCTCCTGGCTAAAGTTGAATGGTTTCTGGACCGACGCAGGAACGTTCAGAAGCTTGTTTGAAGCCAATCAATTTTGGGCGCATAAGAAACACTGAATGTAGGAAACCACTCCGTTTATTTTGTCGTTATAGAGTCCATATGATGGTATCAGCATATCGCTTGTGTTAGAGTCTCACAATGGCGGTAAAGAAAGGAAATAAGCCGTTAATCGGCTTCATAGGTCAGGGATACATCGGCAAAAATTATGCTGATGACTTCGAGAAGCGTGGCTTCTCGACCGTGCGGTATGCGCTTGAAGAGCCTTATAGAGACAACAAGGAGAAGATAAAAGAGTGCGCTATTGTTTTCATTGCAGTACCTACTCCGACGACACCGCGAGGCTTTGATGATTCGATCGTACGCGGCGCGATTGAGTTCGTGGAGAAGGGAAGCGTTATTATCGTTAAGTCAACCATCGTACCGGGTACGGCAAAATCGCTTCAAGCGCAATATCCAGACCGTATACTTTTCTATTCTCCCGAGTTCCTCTCCGAAGCGACTGCTACGTACGACGCCGCTCATCCATTCGCGAATATCCTCGGTTTCGCGGTGGATGATGAGATGCATCAAGTCGCAGCAGAACAGGTGCACAAACTCCTCCCCTCCGCACCTTTTTCGCTCACCTGTGACAGTACCGAAGCGGAGCTCATAAAATACGCGCACAATGTAAATGGCTTCGTACAGGTCGTGCTCTGGAACACGTTTTATGATCTGGCGACAAAAAGTGGAAGCAACTGGGGGGTGGTGCAGAAGGCGCTTGCTGCCGACCCGTACGTTTCGAGCAAATATCTTTCACCGGTGCATAAAACCGGTCGCGGTGCGGGCGGGCATTGCTTCATTAAAGACTTTGCCGCATTGCGCGGATTGTATGAAGACCAGGTCGGAGATGTTGAGGGCGTGGCGGTGCTTTCTGCGCTTGAGAACAAGAACATTGCGCTCTTGAAAGAGAGCGGAAAGGATCTCGACCTTCTGAAGGGTGTCTACGGAGAAACGATATGAAAAGAATCTCTGTTACTGGCGATATTATTCCGGCGGTAGAATACATATCGCACGGGGAATCACGGCCTTATCACGAGAGTCTATAGTCTAGAGAGATCAACAGATGACTTTCTTGGAAATACACAATATGGAAAGAGGAGAATACAAAAAATTCATAGATGAAAAAATGGCCGCAATCGCCAAAGAGAAGATTATTTTAGACGTAGGCGGAGGAGAACGGTTCACGAAATGGCTTTCGGAATATCGCGACCTGTTCGATGATTGCGATTATAAGACGATGGATTTCGATCACTCGACGGGTGCCGATGTGGTAGGTGATATCCATAAAATTCCGCTCATAGATGGTAGTGTTGATGCGGTCATTTGCAGTTCCGTGCTCGAGCATGTCGAAAATCCGATTCTTGCAGTACATGAAATTCATAGGATACTGAAAGACGGAGGAAAGCTGTTTGTCTCCATACCTTCTATTTATCCCTATCATGCGCGGAAAGGGCACTATCCCGACTACTGGAGGTTTTTCGACGATACGATAGACATATTGTTCCGAGATTTCGGTAAGGTCGAGTTCGTGAAGAGAGGCGGGTATTTTAAGGCACTGTTTTTCTTTCTACCACTGCAGCATCGCCTACGATTCATCATAGATCCCCTAGCCGGATGTATGGATTCCTTGCTTCGAACAGAAAAAAGAAGCACCACCTCTGGCTATTATATTTATGCAGTTAAATAACACACCGCGACACGGCACACTGGTGTATGTGACCAGTACGAGGTTCCCCACGGAAAAAGCTCACGGCCTCGCTACTGTGAAGTTGTGCGAAGCTTTTGCAAGGCGCGGATACGCCGTGGATGTCCTTGCGCCGCGTCTGTGGAGAAGGGACGGAGGCGATGTCTTCGACTACTATGACGTAAAAAATACTTTCCGCATCGTGAAGATCCCCTGCATAGACCTTATCCCGCTTCGGGTCATTGATACACTCGCGTTTCTCCTACAGTCAATCTCTTTTTCTCTCCTCGCGCTCCTGTATGTAGCCAGCGTCTACAGAGCCAAGATGAAAAAGTGTATATTCTTTTCTCACGACTACATACCGTTATATTTCATGACGTTCTTGCCGGTCAGTATCTTCTATGACGTGCATCATTTCCCAGGGAATAATTTCATGTATCGGAGGGTGGTAAAGAGAGCGTTCGGTTTTGCCGTTCAGACAAAATGGAAAGTCAACGAGCTTTCGGATAAATTCGGGATCGCTCCAGAAAGAATCGTTTATTGGCCGAATGGGACCGATATACGAGCGTTCGACGATTTACCAACGAAGAACACGACACGGAAAGAGCTTTCGTTGCCTACCGACAAGAAGATCATCATGTATACCGGACAGCTTTTTGAATGGAAAGGTGTGGATTCACTACTGCGGTCGATCACGATGCTCCCTTCGGATGCCGTACTCTATATAGTGGGCGGTGCGGACAGTGATGTCGTCCGGTGTAAGAAAGAGATACCAGAAGCCAATGATGCACGAATCGTCTTCATCCCGTTCCAGTCGCATGAAAAGATTCCCGTATGGCTCAATTCTGCAGATGTTTTAGTGCTCCCGAATACTGGAAAGCAGAAAGTTTCTTTGTATTACACCTCGCCAATGAAATTGTTTGAATATATGGCTTCGGGCAGGCCGATTGTAGCGAGCGCCATCCCGTCTCTGCAGGAGATATTGAACGATAGGAATGCGGTGCTGGTCGAGCCTGATAACCCAGAAGCTCTGGCGGCGGGTATCCGATCGGTCCTGGATGATGCGGCGACGGCGGAAAAGATCTCTAGGAATGCCAAGATCGATTCCCGGGAATATACCTGGGATGGCCGTACGCAAAGGATCGGAGCGTATTTTGAAAAGTATGCATAAGATAACGGTCTTCTATACGAGAGTGCTCATCCTGTTTTCCTTCGTGCTCTTTCCTTTCATCCTTCTCTTAATCTGGGTCAGGAAGAGTCGGAATAGGAGAGTGAATCTAGAGAAGATGCGTATCTTGATACTGCCCCAATTGACGAGGATAGGGGACGTCGTTTGCTCCACGCCGGTCTTCAGGGCTCTGAAAGAAGCATACCCAGACGGCCATCTCGCAGTCCTATCTTCCCTGAATGCGTGCGGGATACTGAAGAACAATCCGAGAATAGATGAGATCATAGTCATCGAAGATTGGCAGGATAACTTCCTCGGATTGCTTCGGAAGATACGGGATGATCGCTTCGACTGGGGGATATCTCTTTCCGGTTCGGCATTGAGCTCGGTTCTATTCTTTTACGGGCTGATTCCGAACAGACTGAAGATAACGAGGAGCGCACGACCTTTCGCGGAGATCTATTCTGATTGGATGTGCACCCTTAGGGAGGAATATGGCGCGCTTTCCTACTTACCGATTTTCTATCTGAAGATGCTTCGACATCTCGGGATACACTCTTCAGATGACAGGAAAGAAGTCTTCTGTCGGCTAGAATCGGGAGAGCGGGTCGAAGCTTTCTTCAGAAGCAAGCGGGTAGCTCCAGAGGACACGATTGTGGGCGTCAGTCTGAGCGCTGGCAATAAAATAAAGGAATGGGGCGACGATAAGTTTGAGGCGTTGTGCCGGGAGATACGTAAAGATTATGGGATGAAGATTGTCATCATAGGGTCTCTGTATGAGAAACAGCGTATCGATGCACTCCTCGGGAAGCTTGGCGATCCGACTGCGTTCATAAGTGCTGTCGGATTCTCCATCGAGGAGTTGCCGGACCTGATGAAGAGATTTTCATACTTCATCGCCGTGGACACGGGGCCCGTGCATATTGCGCACGCTCTCGATATCCCGATCATCGATATACTCGGGCCGGTGAATGATATAGAGCTGACGCCCAGAGGAAACGCGGCCATTATCGTCAAGTCGCCTTCGGATATCCCGCCAACGATATTTGCTTTTCAGGAAGCATTAGATCGTGAGTTGACCAAGAAATCCATGGATTCAATAACGGTCGCCAAGGTTCTGGATGCTTTTGATTGTCTTGTAAAACAGACCCAGATACCACGAACCCCGCGGGCCGTTGTATAAAGGCTAAAAATAAGTAATATATAATAAAGTATGTCCACCATTTTAGTAACAGGAAGTAAGGGCGTTGTAGGAAGTTACCTGACGTCCATGTTGGCCGCTAAAGGTCATCGAGTCTTCGGCATTGACCTAAGTCATTCTGTTGGAGAGATAGGCTGGGCGCAGGAAATGGCAAAGACTGACTTCACGTACGCGCGCTGTGATGTTGCTGATTTCCGGCAGCTGGAACGTGTTTTCGATGACGCTGGCCCTTTTGATTTCGTATATCACACAGCCGCAGAATTCGGCCGCTGGAATGGAGAAGATTACTATGAACAGGTCTGGCGCACCAATGCCATCGGGACAAAGAATATAATCCGCCTTCAGGAAAAGCTTGGTTTCAAGCTCATCCATTTTTCTTCGTCCGAAGTATATGGAGATTTTGAAGACGTGATGAAAGAGGATGTGATGGATCTTGTCGAGATAAAACAACTGAACGACTATGCTCTTTCTAAATGGGTAAACGAGCAACAGATAAGGAATTCAATTATCCAACATGGGACACAAACGGTTGTCGTACGTCTTTTCAATACATTCGGTCCGGGAGAGTGGTACCACCCCTACAGAAGCGTTAATGCCAAGTTCTGCTACAGCGCTTTGCACAGCACACCGATTACCGTGTATAAGGGCCACTATCGCACCTCCACGTATCTTGAGGATACCTGCCGAACGCTTTCGAATATCATAGCTAATTTCAAAGCTGGCGAGATATATAACATAGGCGGACTGGAATATCACGACATCGAGACCCTTGCAGATATCATTTGGGATTATACAGGAGCCGATCGGAAGCTTATACAGTACGCGGGGTCTGAGAAACTGACCACAAAATATAAGAAGGTAGATATAAGTAAGGCGGTAAATGATCTTGACCATAAGCTTACAGTAGGTCTCGAAGACGGCGTGAAGAAGACCGTCGACTGGATGAGAGCCTATTATGGAATCAAATAATAAGGAAATCAGGCACCTTGCGATGATAATGGGAGCGCGGCCGAATTTCATCAAGGCCGCGTCTCTTTGTGCAGAAGTCAAGAATCATCCAGAATTCAAGCTCACTCTCATACATACCGGACAGCATTTCGATAAAAATATGTCCGATATTTTCTTTGAAGAAATGCGGATTCCGCGCCCCCAGGTGACATTGAATATTATGGCAGACAGGCATTCGGAAAAGATCGGTAGGATGTTTAATTCTTTGCAGGCCACGCTTTCAGAACTTTCTCCTGATGGTGTTCTAGTATTTGGCGACGTTAACTCAACTCTTGCCGGAGCTTTGGCTTCCGCAAAGAATCGTATTCCGCTCATACACGTCGAAGCCGGTTTACGAAGCCACGATAGGCGTATGCCGGAAGAGATAAATAGAGTTATTGTTGATCATCTTTCAGATGTGCTTTTTACCACCGAACCTTCTGCGGATGAAAATCTGAAAAGAGAAGGGATTGATCCAAGTAGAATTCATCACGTGGGAAACTTAATGATAGAAAGCCTTGAACGCTATAGAGACGATATAGATTCTTCTCGAGTTCTTGACACCGTAAATCATAAAGATTATTTCATAGCGACGATTCACCGCCAGGAAAATACCGATGATCGGACTTCGCTTGAAAGGGTACTCTTCCTTCTCGATCGGATTTCAAGAAAGAAACCTGTAATTTTTCCATTACATCCAGGTACCAGAAAGAAAATAGAGGGGTACGGACTAAGCGAACTTCTCTCCAATTTAAGCGTTATAGAACCTTTGGGTTATTTTGATTTCATAAAACTCGTTCAGGAGAGCTCTGGAGTAATAACCGACTCGGGCGGGATACAGGAGGAGACGACCCATCTAGGAGTCCCTTGTGCAACGCTACGCGATAATACGGAACGCCCCATAACTGTCGAGGCTGGATCAAATAGACTTTTTGACATACGGTCAATCAGTCCAAAAGAAATACTTTTACATTTCAGCAGATCGTATCCTGCGCGGCCGATACCTCTCTGGGATGACAAAGTCAGTAAGCGCATATTTAAGTCTCTTCATACTTTCTTCAAGTAAGGGAAGAAATCGTAGGGTAGAGAAATGAAATGTTTTCTATTTAGGAGTATATTTGGCAAGATCAATCAAAGAATAGAAAAAATCTTTCATTGCAGCGTACATCTTAGGTGATTTTCTTTGTAATACGTTTATACCTGGAATCCTGTCGCGCAGTCGATATATCTTCTTATTAGAAATCATGTTCCCGCCGTATATCTTGGCGATGCGACGACGTTCTTCATTGAAAAGTTTCTGTTTCGTCATGGTGTTCGAGCCGCTCCAAAGGCGGAATGCTCCGAGCGTGACAGGGATATATACGGACTTGCCAACAGCAAGTATCCTGAACCAGAGCTCGAGGTCCATGCAGTAGCTATAGGATTCGTCAGGCAACCCCACTTTATCAATGATGCGTTTCGTAAAGAAATTGAGCAGGAGAGAGCTTCCGCGCGTCCTGAGGCTCTCGAACGTCTCATTCGGGCGCGGGCGCGGTTCTATCGTGTTAGGTCGGCTGCCGTCCTCATATACCTTGAGGGTGTCGCCATAGAGCAAATCTACACTCGGATCTTTCTCATAGGCGTCGACGACGGCCTGGAATGCGCCCGGTAAGTAGTAATCATCTGAATTCATCCAAGCGAGGATCTCTCCTTTCGCCATATGAAAACCTTCATTTATGGTTTTTGTCTGACCCTTATTCTCGCGGCTGATGCATGTGTACGAGAGCCCCAGACATTTAATTGGCCAGCGGCCTTCTTTCAGCAGGGTGTCGTATTCTTCGATTATCTCTTTCGTATTGTCCGGTGAGCCGTCATTGATGACTATATATTCTACATAGAAATTTCCTTCCTGCTTGAGAACGCTTTCGATGGCTTGCGCGACAAATTGTGGTTGTTTGTATGTGGGCGTGACTATACTTATTGTTATTGCCATAGGTGAGATTATTTGACGCCTTCGAGGTTCAGACTTATTGGATACATCCCATGAATCTTACGAGGGCCAGCCCAATCGCTGAACGAATAATAAGGTGCAGTTTCCGGGCTCCATTCTCTCGTTTCCCGGAAGCCAGCTTCCTTAAGAAGTGTGCTGAGATATTCTTTATTAAAGATGGCTCGATGGAAATCGAATTCGCCATTTTCGTGCGTACCCATGAGCGGAGGAAGGGTGCGTGGTACGCTCCTGCCTTCTGTTTCGTACATAGCTATCACCTTGTCAAAATCGGGAACAGAGAGTCGTAGCACACCTCCTTTTTTCAGTACGCGCTGCCATTCGCGTAGGACCTCGGGAATCTTCTGGTGGGAGATGTGTTCAAGCACGTGACAAGCATAGACAAGGTCGGCGTACTCGTCCGGAAACATGGGAAGTTTCTCGACCCTGCTCACGAAGTTGACGTGGGGGAAAGCAACACCATCGACATTTATGTATCGCGGGTCGTCTTGTTCTCCGCACCCAAGGTGGATGAGTACCTTGCCGTCAGCATTTTCTGGAATGTGCGGCGGTTTGAAAAAACGTATTGCCCTATAGGTAAGATTGGCACACACATCGTATAGCCAAATTCTCGCCGGCCGGAGTGTTTTCCTCATCTTCCGATATACGTTCATAGCTGCTTGTCTGGAAATAATACTCGATTAGCGATATTTAGCCACTTTTCTCAGATGATGATGGTTATCTTTATTATTGTGAATACAGCAGGCCGCTGATATATTTACGTTACTTCAATGAGTAGTACTTCTTTCTCCTGGGACTATTTAAGAGGCGAATTTTCATATGGTTTCTGGAACGTCGCGACGAAACTGGTCGCTGCCCTGAACACGTTTTTAGTGATCTTCTCTCTGACCATCTATGAATATGGCTCTTTCCAGCTCCTCTTGGCCTCGTATGCCGGGGCCGCAGTACTCTTGTCGGTAGGGGGTGGCGTCGTGAGAAACGATATTTTGCGGTTCGAAGCGAAGGGAAGGAGCTCCGAGGCGAAGAAGCTCTTCTATGAACTTCTCTCTGTCAGAATCGCTACCGGCGTTGTCTTATGGGCACTCGTATTTTGGGGCGCTCCACTCCTCTCTTTCAAATACGGACCCGATTATATCTCGCTGGTGAGGATACTGTCGTTCCTGTTCCTGCATGATGCTTTGATTGCCGGTGTCATGACCATCATAGAGATGCGGAAGAAATTCAACGCTATCGCAAGTCGGATGTTTATCGCTAAAGCGGTACAGCTCTCTCTCCTCTCCTATTTCTTTTTCTTTCAACACGTGAATCTTCGTGTGGTCGTGATATCGCTCGTGGTTTCAATGTTCGCGACGCTGGTCTTCCTTCTTCCATCCTTTTTTGAGTTGTCGGCTCCATGGAGGAGGATTAAGGGATCTTCTGATTTTTTTCTGTTGAAGATTCTGAGATCATACGGCAAGTGGGAGATCTTGCAGCCGATTGCCGGGAAGTTCACGTCATTGTTCGAGGTATGGGCTATCAAGGTTTTCATAAGCACAGAGGCGGTAGCTATATTCTCGATAGCTCAGATACTACTGAACACCGTGGCTGGATTCTTCCCAGTAAATACGCTTACGACTCTTGTGCCACTAGAGGCTGGAAATGAAGAAAAGCTGAGAAAGATCTATACTTACGGGACGAAGTATCTGTCGCTCCTCTCTGTCTTTATGGGCATAGCCGCCTTCGTAGCTGTGCCGATTATCATCGACATGTTTTTCAATAAGTACATAGTATCTCTGCCATATTTCAATACACTGTTGCTTACTCTTCCTATCCTCTCGGTGACTGCCGTTTCCACCGTCTTCCTCATCACGCTTCGGCGCCAAAAATTCCTCTTCTTCCAGAAACTCCTGAAGAGTATCGTGGCAGTTCCGCTCTATCTTCTGCTCCTGCCGGCATTCGGTCTGTGGGGCCTCGTTATACAAAATTTCATCACGCTCAGCGTAATGACCATCTCACTCTATCTGTATCTGGAAAGGACGAAACCGAAACTGTTCGTCAAATGGTATGACCTGATTCGCTTTGGGGAAGGAGACCGGATATTTTTACTGAATGCCTTCAGTGAAGCTCGAATGCGCCTATTCCGCAAGTTCTTGCGTTTGTAGCATCTGTGCAGTATTCGCGCCGTTTCCTACGTATTATAGGGACGGCTTTTCCATGACATAGACGATGAAATGGGAAGTCCATATATTTTCCGGGAGATATTTCCAGAAGCGTTTCATCTTGTTGAATATTCCGTATGCGAATTCAGGTAAGAAGTACCTCGTCTCCTTCAGGGTGAGGTCTTTCAGGAAAACTTTGTTGAATATGCTCTTGGAATAGACAGTGATGTGATTATTTTTCCAATTCCATCTGGGGAAATCACCGGTCTTTAAGAAGATCAGCCTGCTTATGATATGGAATACGTTGGGCATGGAAATGACAACTGTTCCGCCCGGCTTCAGCACCCGCACGATCTCGCGTATCACGAAATGAGGATTTTCTAAGTGCTCAAAGACTTCCCACGACGTTATGAGGTCGAAAGTGCTGTCTTCCCAAGGGAGTTTTTCATAACAGAAATCTACGCTCTGAAAATCGATATTATTTTTCGACAAATCGGTATAGCGTTCGATGTCAGCCCCAGATAAGTCCGAGAAACCGGCTTCTTTCAATTGCATGAGGAATTCGCCCCCTCCGCACCCTATGTCCAGGACTCTGGTCTCTGTCGAGAAACGGCTCTGTACGAGAGTCGCCGCGTAATGGGTGCTGATCATCAAGCTCGGGATACTTTTGGTTTGTTCCATTTTCGGTTATTTTATTTTGAAAACCAAATCCAAAAATATCTCTGCTTCTCGCCCTCAGTTTTTATAAGTTTCAGCCCTAGGGAACCGAGGATGTTCTCTATTTCATCCTTGCTAAATGACGGCCCATAAAACCAGTTGTATTTGCTGGTGGGCAGACCCCGTAATTGTATTTTCGCGACGCCGTGCGGCGCAAGGACCCTCCGTATCTCTTTGAGGTTTTCTAGGATGATCTTTTTATCTGGCATGTGCTGAAAGACGATATACGAGAAGACAAAATCAACTGTCGAATCCTCTATGGAAGGATATCGTTCTCCATCATTCGCTATGAATGTGATGTTGGCGAGGTTCTGGAGCCTCTCACTCCCGGCTTTTATCATCTCCGCCGATATATCTACAGCAAAGACTTTTTTGAAACGCAGAGAAAGGAATTTGGTTATCCTCCCGATTCCGCAGCCGATTTCCAGCACTGTCTTGTCTTTAAAATCGACCAGTCTGTGTGCGAGTATCTCGTCGCCAGCTATCAATTCGGTGAAATCTTTTTCACCCGATTCCTCGAATTCTTCTTCGGTTATCTTTTCACCGAAATCGGTCAAAACAAAATACCGTGCATTCTGCAATGCCAGTCTGTCCCATTTATTTTTGCTCGCTCGAAGCGTCTCGCTCGGTATCAGAAAATTTGCCATGCTTCTGAGCATAACTTTGATACTCGGCGGTATGAGATCCTTAATTTTTTGTATCAAAATCATAAAATTGGTCGTTCTTACTTCCTTTTGTGCGTCCCGTAGCCAGTTGTCGTTTAATGTAGCATACCAGAGTCTTTATTTGTAGATCGCCATACTTCTCGCGTCGTTTGTCATTGAAGTGAAAAGCGGATACTATACAGCGGTAAAATACCGTCTCTCTAGACTGCATAATCCACCAATGACTGAGTCCCTGAAAAACGAAGAATTAACGATTTGCACCGTTTCCTTTGGGCACAAGGATCTTATAGAGGCCAATATCGAATTGACCGGTAAAATGAATCCGGGACGGGACATACGATGGATTATCGTTGAAAACACCCCGGATGATAAAAGCGGTACGTTTACTTTGGGGGAAAGAGGGAACATCAAGGTCATAAAAGGGATACAGAACGATTTCAAAGGAGTAGGTTCCGCCAGCTATCATCACGCCTCCGGCTTAAATAGAGTCATGGGAGAAGTGACGACTAGATATGCGTTAGTGCTGGACCCTGATTTCTTCATACTCAGGAAAAATTGGGCGAAAGATATCATGAGTCATATGGAACGATATAAGCTGGCTTTCTTTGGAGTCCCCTACAACCCGAAGAGGTACATGAAATACAGAGGGTTTCCTTGCATACATTGCATGTTTATTGACTTGGATAAAGTTAATAAGGAAGAAATTGACTTTAATCCTAGTTACAAACAATCATCGCCTGACGTTAGCAATAGAGCTGTTATGCCGAAAGATGGGGGAGTGGCCAGGAATTTTTTTAATACTCTGAAGCGTCATGTGAGAATTGCGCTGAAAAGAAGCTCAATAATAGGATCATCGAGAGATACGGGATACGGACTTTTCGAAAGGTTCCACACTGCAGAGAATATAAGAAGCGAGTGCGCCACGCCTGTATTTAAGCCCCATAGTTCCAGCATAAAGCCATCCTGGATAGGTTCGGTAGCAAATGCTGCGATAGAGAGATTCTTGCCGGAAAATTTGTGCTACCTGCCGAAAGACCATGGCTACTATTCGGAGAGAGGTTTTAAGGAATCCGGTTTTGAAGACGTTTTTGGCGAAGGCTGGGACGAATTTATATGGAAAGGTGAGCCGTTCGGTTTTCATCTGCAGGGAGCGAATAAAGACGGTACGACGAAAGACCATTCCGGGGAGACGAGACGTCTTTCAGAAATCCTTGATAATTTCTATCAACGCGGAAGAGTGAAGAATGTCTTTTTCGCGATGTTTGAAGGAGTAGAGTCGAAGAACATTCTGAGAACGGGCATCGTGAAAAAAGTATTGGCATCTGATTCGAGCACTCGCGCTGTCCTTTTCATGAAGAATAAAGAGCGTGCCGAATACTATGCGAAGGAATTCTCGGATCCGAGAATCATCTATGAGGTGATAGATGCGGGCAATCTCGGATTCGCTGACAGGATCTTCAGTTTTCTTAAGTTCAAATTCTTGCAGACTGAGACGACAGATTTGCGTGCGAAGATGATAAGAGAAGAACGAGGAGTCGTGTATTATTACTACTCCCTCGTGCTCCACCGGATTCTCGCCAGGTCGTTTTTCGTATCGTTATTTAGATGGCTCGATCTTATATTGGTCCGGAATATTTCTTTTGATAGCTATTTCGAAAGATATAATCCAACCTTGATACTGCTCGCCAATCTTTTTGAAGACCATGAGACTAACTTTCTGCGTGCCGCAAAGAAATATAGTGTGTTTAGCGTGGGACTTATCAATAGCTGGGATAGAGTAACCGCACGGTGCGTACTGAGAGTCCTGCCGGACAAGTTAATCGTTTTCAATAGTACGGTAAAGAAAGAAGTCATCGAAACGAATTACGTGGAACCGGCGGATATTTTCATTTCCGGATTGCCCCAGTACGATTACTACTTCTCTCCGATTCGTGTTGCACGGAAAGATTTCTTAAGGAAATTGGGTCTCGAGGATGACGAAAGGATAGTCTTTTATTCTCCCATCGGCGGCATGTTCAGCAATTCTGATTGGGAGATGATAGACCTTCTGTATAGCATGAATAGCGAAGGAAAATTCGGCGAAAAGGTAAAAATATTCGTCAGTTTTCCGCCGAACGATTTCATAAAAGAAGAGGAGTTGAGAAAGAGACCTTGGCTTCCTTATCAGTATATTGGAACGAGATTTTCCAGCGTCAGGTCGACAGACTGGGATATAAAAGGAGAAGAACTCGAAGATCTTAAGAATCTTCTCTTCCATGCATCCATCGTACTGTGCTATGCATCAAGTCTTTCCATCGACGCAGCAATCTTCGATAAGCCGATTATAAACATAAATTTCGAGATAAAAGACAATGAAAGTTTATCAAAATCACCGACTGCCTTTTATAAGATGACTCACTATGAGAAAGCGCTACATGCAGGCGGCATACGGTTAGTGAACAACGAAAGCGAACTCATAGAATGGATTAGAAGATACCTGGAAGACCCTTCCGTGGATAGGGACGGAAGGAAGAGGCTTGTAGAAAGACAGTGCGAATACACCGATGGTAAATCTGCAGACAGGATTGCCGGGTATCTCTGCAGCTTTTTAGGTCGCGCAGCTACTTGATGGCGCGGAGCTCTATGGTAAAGGTTTTTATTATGTCCCAAAAAAATCTGATGAAAAATCGATTATTGAAGAGTAGGGCCCGTGCCCCAGAAGGATTATAATATTTGTAGGAGATCTTCTCTATTTTCAGATTGCATTTCAGATCATAATCCGGCAAGAGGCCATGATCCGCGAAGCTTTTATCGAAGTATTCGAATGTTCTCTCGGAGAAAAATCTTTTATGAGTGGGATCTTTGAATGCCGCTGTTGATTTAAGATAGGGGACAATAATCGTCACTTTGGCATCTTTTCTGCAGACCCGGTAGATTTCTTCCATGATAAAAACCGTATCATCCACGTGCTCCAAGATGCTGAATGCGGTCAATTCATCTACGGAATCATCCGCGAGCGGGATACCCTTGTTCAAGTCTGCAACGATATCGACCTCAGGATATGGGAGCCGGTCTATGTTGATGAAACCTTCTTTCCGGTTCGGCCCGCCACCGAGATTCACTTTTTTCTTTTCAACAGGAGTTTCCATGCCTCTTAGACTTATAAGTATATGATTACACGTCATTTCTTACAAGGTTGTGATATCGGCTGTGCTAGAATTACCCAATCGGTAACGTATTGTCCAAATCATAGGTTTATGTAATATAACGCTATATCCTGCCCACTAAGATTATTTTTGCGGATTTTATGAACATAAAACAAGTCTTTTTTCTAGATCGTCGGGGGGAGATTGTCGGGACGCCAGAAAAGCAGACCAAGAAAGTAATAAATTCTTCCGTGGCATTCCCCATTGTCGTTGAGTATTATGATTGGGATTTGGATAAGCAGGCAAAAAGCGCTGAACAGTATAAGGATCAGATAAAACGCGTGTTTTATCAGGAGGGAGTGGATGATGCGGTGAAAGTAATGCTACAGGACGATGTGGCACGTTTGAACTTGGTTCAGAAACTTGACTACGGCTCCAGAATCTTGGAAGTCGGGTCAAGTGACGGCTCAGTGAGCGTTAAGATTGCGGCGCAAAAAAAAGTAAGAGAAATCCTAGCAATCGATATACGCCAATCAGCCATCAGTGACGGGAAGAAGCTCGTTCGGGATTTAGTCAAGGACGGGGAGATTTCCGCTTCAGTTGCCCAGAAAATAAGTCTTAAGAAATATGCGATTCAAGATCTACCGGGACGGTACGGCACGTTCGACAGCGTCTGCGCCTATGAAGTCTTTGAGCACCTTGCCCCATGGGACATGATGCCGGTCTTCGAACATATATATAAGTTCATAAAACCGAAAGGGAAATTTTTCATAAGTGTACCCAATCGTTTTCCGGACTCCAAGTATGAAAAACAAGGAAGAAGCCGCTGGCGCTGGTTTGATCATAGGAATTTCTTTAGTCAGGTCAGTCTCAATCTTTTTTTGATGTCCTTCTTTAAAAAAGTTACTTTTTATCCGCTCTATCCTCACGAAAAGGCTGGAGACAGCCTCTACCTCATTTGCGAATGCTATGGCAAAAGATTCTAAATTGAAAATAATAGCTGAAATCGCATCTTCGCATAATGGCGACGTTGGTCTCGGCAAAAGAATGATACAGATTGCTGCATCTGCCGGCGTTGATATCGTTAAGTTCCAGTCCTGGCAGAGCAGAAATGTCGATGAGAGCGATCCGGATAAGGCGCGCTACGCTTCCCTTGAGTTATCTGACGATGCTCACTATGAGCTGAAAGAGGAATGTGAGAAAAACGGCGTTGAGTTCCTGACTACCTGCTATAACAGCGATCGGATACCGTTCCTGAAAGAACTCGGTCTGGAAAAAATCAAAGTAGCAAGCACCGATCTGAAGGCGTCACACTTTCTGAAGAAACTCCGCGATAACTTCAAAGAGGTAATCGTTTCTACAGGAATGTCGACCAAAGAAGAGATAGAACAAGCGGTAGAAATATTAAAGAGCGGAGAATTCACGATGATGCACTGCGTTTCGGTCTACCCCTGCCCGCTTGAAAAAGCCAATATGGGAAAGTTACTCTGGCTGCAGAGATTGACGCCGCATGTCGGTTATTCCGACCATACTGAAGGGATCGAAGCACCAATTTTTGCCATGGGCATGGGGGTAAAATACATAGAAAAACATTTCACTCTTGATAAACACACTCTGCAAACACCACATGCGGTCGGTAAGGGGATACCTCCAATCACTACGCATTCGATTGCCAGCGAACCGGAAACATTCAGACAGATTTGTGAGTGGCGCGATAAATATGAAATAGCCTTGGGTAATGGTAGCCTGGAGCTTCTACCTGAGGAGAGATTGACAAGAGAAAAATATACTGGCCGGTTGGGCCGGAATGACTAATGTATGACTGATACCATGAAAAAGAGGAAGATCTGTTTTGTCATAACCAGTTTCATCCACTACAGCAGGAATATGCTTGTCCTGGAGGAACTGAAGAAAAGGCCTGATGTCGAACTCCATGTCGTGATTGGCGGTGCGGCATTGATCTCTCGATATGCCTCGAGGTCTGCGACGATCAGCCAGATTCTTATTAATGATCATTTCGAGCATATTCATGAAATTCACTTCAATCTTGAAGGAGATCTTCCTATCATCAAAGGCAAGACAACGGGCTTGGGGATAATAGAGTTCTCGACACTGTTCAACAACCTCAAGCCGGACCTGGTGGTAATCAGGGGTGATAGATTCGAAGTTTTAGCAGCCGTAATCGCTGCTGCGTACTCAAATATTCCGATTGCCCATATAGAAGGCGGGGATGTCTCCGGCACGATAGATGAAAGCGTCCGACACGCAATTACGAAATTCTCGCACATTCATTTTCCTACTAATACCGAATCGAAGGACCGTATCATCCGAATGGGCGAGGATCCAAAATACATTTTCAATCTAGGCTCCCCAGAGGTGGAGGTTGTTTCGAAGATGAAAAAAAAGAATTATAAAATTGATATCGCCAAGACAGGTAGCGGAGCGGACATTTCTCTCAGCAAGGATTACATCATCGTGATGTATCATCCGGTGACGACTGAATTGAAGGACAGCGTTTCGAACATACAAAAGCTCATCAAGGTCGTTCATGAACTCAATGTACAGACACTATGGTTCTGGCCTAATGCCGATGTCGGTTCCGAAGAGATCGCCCATCAGTTGCGCATATTCAACGATAGAACCAGGAATCATAAGATACGCTTCCTGCGAGATATCCCTTCCAGAGAATTCTTAACACTTCTTAAAAACAGCCGTTGCTTGGTGGGAAATTCTTCGGCAGGTATGAAAGAATGTTCATATTTTGGCGTACCTGCCGTGAATATCGGCACTAGGCAGAACGGCCGATTGCACGCGAAGAACGTCATAAACGTCACTCACAGTGAAGCTTCGATACGAGAGGGAATCCGAACACAGATGAGGAAGAAACGATACCCCTCTTCGGATCTATACAAAGCCGATAACACCGCAAAGAAAATGGCGGAAGTTATGGCGACAATCAATCTATATGTGCAGAAACGATTTATTGATTAAATATGATTTTTGAGAAAAAAATCCTAGGAGTCATCACCGCGCGTGGCGGGTCGAAAGGGCTGCCAGGGAAGAACATAAAACTGCTCAACGGGAAACCGCTCATCGTGTATACGATAGAAGCCGCTCGAGAAAGCAGACTGATTACCGATCTCATCGTCTCGACGGACAGCGAGGAGATAGCCGGAATCTGTCGCGAGCACGGGGCAGAGGTTCCCTTCATCCAGCCGGCGGAATTGGCGACCGACACCTCAGGACATCTTGAGGTTATGCAATACGCGACGAAGTTCATGGAAGAGCAGAAAAGCACTGCCTATGATTATGTCGTGATATTCCAACCCACCTCTCCGTTCCGTACGGTGGATGACATAGACAAGACAATTGAAAAAATAATCGAGCACAATGCGGACAGCGCCTTTTCCATGTGTGCAGTAGAGCCCAGCCAGCATCCAATCAAGGTGAAAAAAATGGAAGGAGATACAGTACTGCCGTATTGTATGGAAGAAATGATCGGCACCCATCGGCAGGATTTCCCGAAAGCGTATAAGCGTTCAGGTGCGGTATATGTCACGGGGCGCGATATTTTGATGAAAGAAAATAAACTATTCGGTGACTTCATAGTGGGTCACATCGTGCCTGCCGAACGTTCGATTGATATCGATACCGAATACGATTGGGTCTTGGCGGAATATAAATACAAAAAACTTAAAGAGCAGGGGTTCTTTGGAAAGACGGCTTGATACTAGACCACCACTCCTCTTATTCCAAGATGCAGAGGGCGTGATATCATTACCGTATCCTCCCTGGAGGAGAAGGATCATTATCCCGTAACTAACTATTAAGCCAGTATGAAAAAATTTATAGCGACAGCAGGGGCTCTGGCACTCGCGCTTGGCGGGTTCCCAGTGGCTCTCGTGCATGCGGAGCGGGGAAGCGATGACGCGAACGTACAGGTAACTGCGGTCACAGCAGTGCGTGTCTCTGATGACGCGACGGACGATGATACGGACGATGGGGACAAGACAGTGTCCGTAACCGCGCAAATTGATAATGACAGCGACGACTCGGATGCGACGAGCACCGACGTCTCGGCAATATCGGGCAAGCAGAGAAGCGAAGAAGAGAAGAAGTTGCGCGAAGCGCGCAGGGAAGAAGTGAAGCTCGCACTCGAAACGCTGAAGGAGAGTATTCGCTTCGAGCTCGAGGATGACGAGGACCGAGCGTCCTCGATTGCAGAGCTGAAGCAGAAGATAGAGGAACGCAGGCAAGAACTCGACGATGAAGAGGCGAGCACGACACCTCGGTTCAAGGATGTGATGAAGAACGCGAACGAAGTGCGTCTCGCGGTACACACGCTCCTCGCCTCGAAGGATCTCTTGGGCGGCATCGGACAGCAAGTGTCGGAGATCGCGAAGCAGATGAACGACTCGGTCGCGACGACGACGAACGCCGAAGCGCAGATCGAGTCGCGCGGCTTCCTCTCGAAGATCTTCTTCGGCGGCGACAAGCGGGCCGCTGAAGCCATCAGCAAGGAGGCGAAGCGCAATCAGGAGAGCATCGCGAAGCTCACCGAGCTCCTGAACGAGGCGAATCTCTCGGTGGATATCCAGGCGGCGCTTGAAGCGCAGGTAACTGCGCTCAAGGAGGCGCAGGCCCGTTTCCAGGCGCTCGCAGAGAAGGAGCAAAGGACGTGGGGCATCTTCAGTTGGAGGTTCTAAGCTCGCAAAGCCGAGCTTCCTCCCGGCGCTCGCTCGGAAGAATGAAATGAGAATTTCTTCTTCGCTTGCTCGCTTGGTAGTAGAAGATTAGGGAAAAGAGCGGCCGCCCCAGAGGGGGCGGCCGCGCTTCGTGGTATAGTTGCCCCATTATGGAGGGGGACGGTATCGCAAAGAACATCGCACGATGGGTAGCGCTCGGCGCGCTCTTCCTTATCCCGTTTACGCCGCTCATCGTCGCGGGGGGATACTTCTTCCCCTTTATCACCGGCAAGGCGTTCTTCTTCCGTATCCTGATCGAGATCGCCGTCTCCGCGTGGGTGGTGCTCGCACTTCTCGATAAGGAATACCGTCCGCGCTTCTCGCTCGTTGGCGCGGCGGTTGTCGCCTTCACCCTGTGGATGTTCATCGCCGACGCCTTCGCGCCGAACGCGGCAAAAGCGTTCTGGAGCAACTTCGAGCGTATGGAGGGCTGGGTGCTCCTCGTACACCTCCTCGGATTCTTCTTCGCCGCGAGTGCGGTGCTGAGGGTGCAGGAGAAGTGGCGCGCATGGTTTCTTACCTCGCTCGGGGTCTCCGCCGCCGTCGTCGGGTACGCTCTGCTTCAATTGAACGGAACATTCGCGATTCATCAGGGCTCTACCCGCATCGACGCCTCGATGGGCAACTCCGCCTACCTCGCGATCTATCTCCTCTTCAACGTGTTCATCGCGCTTTGGCTCGCACTGACCGAGAGGCTCGCGTGGCTCAAATGGTCCCTTATCGCGCTTGCGGCGGTGGAGGCCGTTCTTATTTTCTTTACCGAAACACGCGGCGCTATCTTAGGGCTTGTCGGCGCGCTCGCGCTCGCGGCGTTCCTGACCGCGCTCTCCGCCGGGAAGCACGCCCGCCGCGGAGCGGCGGGCGTGCTCATCCTCATCCTGTTTCTCGCGGGCGGCTTCTATCTCGCGCGCGATTCAGCGTTCGTGCAGGGGAATCACGTACTTCAGCGTGTCGCCTCTATCTCGCTTACCGACGGTGCGACGCGCTTTACCATCTGGCAAATGGCGTTTCGAGGCGCGCTCGAGCGCCCGCTCACCGGCTGGGGGCAGGAAGGATTCAATTACGTTTTCAACAAGCAGTATGACCCCTCGCTCTATGCGCAGGAGCCGTGGTTCGACCGGGCGCACAACGCATTCATCGATTGGCTCTCAGCGGGAGGCATGCCCGCATTCCTGCTCTATCTCTCGCTCTTCGGTACGACCATCGTACTGCTGTGGCGAAGTTCCGAGCTCTCGCGTCCGGAGCGTACTCTGCTTACCGCCGCACTCGCCGGCTACGCCGTCCACAATCTCTTCGTCTTCGACAACCTCTATTCCTATATATATTTCTTCGCGATACTCGCGCTCGTCGACTCACAGGTGGGCCGCCCTGTCGCTCGATGCGAGAACGCGCCGGAGCTTCCTGCTGAAGCGGGGATGGCGTATGCGCTCCCGATCGCTACCGTCGTGGCGCTCGCGCTCATCTGGTCGGTAAACGTCTCCGGTATGCAGGTTGCGACGAAACTCATCACGGCGCTGTCAGGCTCTTCTGGTGGTATCGGCGCGAGCATCACCGTCTTTGAAGACCTTGCCGCTCATCCGGCGTTCGCCGCGCAGGAGATCCGCGAACAGCTCGTCTCGTTCTCAGCGGCGGTCGCACGGAGCCAGCAGGCGACGAATGAAGAGAAACAGCGGGCGGTCTCGCTCGCGGCGAGCGAGATGCAGAAACAGGTCGCCGCGTATCCGCGCGACGCGCGCGCGCGGCTCCAGCTCTCCTACGTATATCGCACCGCCGGCGATAGCGCGAGCGCGCTGAAGGAGATCAAGGCCGCCATCGCGCTCTCACCGCAGAAGGAGGGCTTCTGGATCGAGGCGGGCGCAGTTGAATGGGACCTCGGCGATGTTGCTGCGGCGCGGAAAAGTTTTTATACCGCGTATGAGCTCGGGAAGCAGTTCTCCGGACTCGCCGCGTATGCCGCCGCTGGCGACATCCTTGTCGGCGACCTTGCGGCCGCCGACAAGGTCCTGCGCGAGGCCTACGGCACGACGGCTGTCGACAGCGATATTCTCGCGGTCGCCTATTACCGCACCAAGAATTGGCCGCGACTCATCAGCCTCTGGAGGATGCGGGCGGAACAGCCGGGCGCGACCGCCGAGACCTGGTTCTCGCTCGCCGCCGCTTATTACACCTCGGGCGACCGGGCGAATGCCGTCAAGACGATCAACAAGGCGGTCGCGCTTTATCCGGCCTCCGCGGCGGCGGGCGCCTCTGCCATCAAGCAGATAGAGGCCGCCGCCGCGCAATGAACCTCCAGGAACACGTCCCGCTCGCGCCCCTTACCACACTCGGCGTGGGCGGGGAGGCGCGATTTTTCGTTTCTGCACAGTCAGTCGAGGAGGTACAGGAGGCGCTCGAGTTCGCGCGAAGCCGCGCGCTCCCGCTCTTTGTGCTCGGCGGCGGCTCGAACATCGTCATCGGTGACGACGGCTGGGACGGGCTCGTGCTCGCGCTCCAGATACCGGACATTGCCGAGAGCGAACAGAACGGCCGCGCGATACTGACGGTCGGTGCCGGCGTCGTGTGGGACGACTTCGTCGCATATGCAATCGAGCGGGGATTCATCGGCATCGAATGCCTCTCCGGCATTCCAGGGTTGGTCGGCGGCGCGGTGGTCGCGAATGTCGGCGCGTACGGAGCGCAATGTAGCGACACGCTCATACGCGCGGACGTGCTCGTACGCGGCGATGGACAGGACTCAGTCCAGGTTTTCAAGAATGAAGAATGTAATTTTTCATATCACGACAGCAGATTCAGTCACGAGCCCGGGCGATATATCGTACTGCGCGCGACCTTCTCGCTCGCGACCACCGGCACCTCACAT
Organism: Minisyncoccota bacterium; assembly: GCA_041660025.1. GTDB lineage: Bacteria > Patescibacteriota > Minisyncoccia > Phycocordibacterales > Phycocordibacteraceae > C7867-001. The sequence goes on from JBAZXD010000002.1 coordinate 40,440, forward strand.
CTCTCCTATCGGGACAACCGTTTCGATCTGAACGCACTCGCCGCAAAGAACGGCCGCGAGCCGACGCCGGCGGATGTCCGCGCCGCAGTGCTCGGTATGCGCGAGGAAAAGGGCGTCCTCGGCAGTTCCTATAAGAGCGCCGGGTCGTTCTTCCATATGCCGTTCGTCTCGCCGGAGCAGTATGCGCGAATCAGGGCCCAGGCGTGCGCGCTCGACGCGGTGAAGGAGGAGCGGCTGCGCCCCTGGGCGTGGAAACAGCCGGACGGAACCTACAAGATCGCCCCCGGCTTCTTGCTCGAGTACACGGAGTTCCAGCGGGGGTATGTACGCGGGAATGTCGGCATATCACCGCGGCACACACTGTCGATCATCAATGTCGGCGGCGCGCAGTCGCGCGATATCGCGGAGCTCGCGCGCGATATGCAAAACGCGGTTGAGAAAATTTTTGGCATTCAACTTGAGCGCGAAGTGGAGTATGTCGGTTTCGCATAAGTTATCCACACTCCGCTTTTTTTTCTCACACAAAAAGTTTTTTACGCGCGATAATAACGTATAGAAACGTTTGCGAGTGAAATATTTTCTCGCGCAGACGGGTCGACATACCAGCCCTCACCCATAATTCGCAAACCACCATGGCAAAAAAGCGTAAGGCCGCGAAGAAGACAGCAAAGCGCAAGACAACGAAGCGCAAGGCTGCAAAGAAGCGCAAATAGTTTCGTAAACAAAGTTTGCTCCCAGCGCTCGCTCGAAAAAGAAAAATCAGAATCTTTCTTTTCTCTCGCTCGCTTGGTAGTAAAAAGAAAAATCCCTCCGTTCGCGGAGGGATTTTTCTTTGTGCACCGCACAAGTATCAGACGCGCAGACGTAGTATAAAATACTATCGATGCGCATCCGGTATTTCGCGTTCTTTTTCATCTTCGGCACACTCGCGTGGGGCGTGTCGCCCGTTGTTGTTAGAGCGGCGGCGCCGCTCATATATAGGACTTCATTTGTCGGCTTGCCGCTGATTCCCCACACACTCAATATTCCACAGTCCGCAATCAGGACTGGCAATACCTCCACATTTCAAATAGGCGTACATAGCCCATCTGGCTATTCGCCGACCGTGTCGGCTGACCTATCACAGCTCGGCGTTTCAAGTCCGACCACGACACCCGCCTTGCCGGGCAGTCCTAATTCCGATTCGAATTCCTCTTACAATTTTGGGCCGCTCACCATCGGTGCAGATATTTCCGACGGACTCAAGACCGTTTTCGTGACGGCCGTTGATGTGAACGGTAACACCGCCACTACCACTGCACAGATCGTAGTCGATAACGTCCTACCAACGGCCTTACTATCAAACATCACTTTTTCCACTACTTCGCCGCGACAAGGTGATTTTATGTATCTCTCCGGTTCGATGGACGGAACGGGGAGCACGGCGAAGGTGGCACAAATTACGATGCGTCTTTCTGACACCGTGGGCAATCCGGTGGTGAGCACTATCATCGGAGGATCGACGCTCATTTACAATCCAGTGACCCTCAATGCCGCTCTTGCAATCTCGACCGATGGTTCTTTCTCGGACGTGCCGGTCCAGCTCATCGAATTCGGCGATATAGGATGGATCGCGCGGGCCGATAACTTTAGCATTGAGCTTCTTGTCTACGATGAGGCAGGGAATTTCAGCATAACCACATTAACAGTACCCGTTCCGAAGCCGCCAAAAGTCTCCAACGTGCTGTTCCTACCCGGCATCGAGGGAAGTCGCTTGTATGAAGGAGTTGGATGCGGGAAGGCGGCTGAAGAGAAGCTCTGGGAGCCTATCGCCGATTCGCTTCTGCAAATCCTGCGCGGCGCGGGCAATGATAAAGCAAGAGATCTTTTCCTTACTCAATCCGGTGCGAGCGTCTGTAGCGACATCTATGCGAAGGTAGGCGATATTGTCGATGCAGTTCGCGGGAACAATATCTACCGATCGTTCATCGACGAGATGAACGGACTCGAGGCCGACGGCACTATTAACGATTGGAAGCCGGTCGCCTACGACTGGCGGCTCTCGCTTCTGGACCTCTTACACAAGGGGGCGGAGCGGGACGGTAAGATATTTTATGCAGGAGGAAATGAAAGCGCGACGAGCACGCCGTATATCGAACAGACGCTCCGGGCGCTCGCGGGTAGCTCGAAGAGCGGAAAGGTAACCATCGTCGCGCACAGCAACGGCGGTCTCGTCGCTAAAGCGCTCCTTAACGAGCTCGGTAATGCCGAGGCCGCTGCGCTGATTGATAAAGTGCTTCTGGTCGGCGCGCCACAGAGCGGCGCGCCTGAGGCGCTTGGCGCGGCGCTCGTCGGCCACAACGCCGGCATCTATAAATACGGTTTCCCGATACTCTCGAATGCGGTGGCACGCGAGCTCGCCCAGAACTCGCCGATGGCGTATCATCTGCTCCCGTCAGGGAATTATCTGGAGAGTATTGCGAGTGACCTGGCACATCCCGTCGCCCGCTTCGCGGGCGACGCCTATGCGAAAGAGATCAGTGCCTATGGCTCCACTATCGACAACCGAACCGAGCTAGACGGCTTCCTCCTCGCCACGGAGGGCGGGCGCGAGAAGCCCGTGGCGAGTAATGTGGATTCCGCAGAAATTCTCAATTCGAGTCTCCTGGATTATGCGAACGGCCAGCACGACATACTCGATTCTTGGACGCCACCGGCGGGTATCGAGGTGAGCCAGATAGCCGGCTGGGGTATCGACACTGTCGCCGGGATAGATTTCTATACGCCACAACCCATAAACGCGCTCACTGCTCTCGAGCCGATGCGTAAATATAACCCCCTCTTTACCGAGGACGGCGACGGCACCGTCCCCGTCCCGAGTGCGCTCCTGATGGCCTCAAACACGAATGTGAAAAGGTATTGGCTGAATCTTTTTGCTTACAATAACGAAACAGAATTAGATAGGGAACACAAAGATTTATTTGAAATCCCATCGCTTCGAGACTTTATAAAAAACATCATTAAGAACAGCACCAGTACATTGCCGGCATATATCTCCACGAGCCAGCCAGCGCCACTAACTGGGAATAAGAAACTCACCTTCTTCCTCCACTCGCCGCTCACGCTCCAGCTCACAGACTCCTCCGGCAACGTCACTGGACTCGCCGAGGATGATTCGATGACGCAAGATATTCCCGACTCTACCTACGGCGAGTTCGGCGAGGTTAAGTACATCACCGTTCCGGAAGGGGATTACACGCTCAGTATGAACGGGCAGGCGAGCGGTACCTTCTCGCTCGATATGCAGGAATCCTCGGGTGGCGTCATTACCACCTCAAGCATTATCGCGAATGTCCCGACAACGGCGAGCACGCTCGCGAGCCTGACCATCTCGGGCGGGCTCGACACCGTCTCGGCGCTCACGGTAGATCAGAACGGCGATGGTACGGACATACTCACCATCACTCCTCACATCGGAGAAACGGTTATTTATGAGCCACCTGCGCCGGAACCGACAGTAAGTTCATCGGGCAGTGGAGGTGGAGAAGCGATCTTCTCCCTTCCTATACCGGTGGTGGTCGCAACCACAACGGAGACGCCCGCGACAGCAACCCCGCTCATAGAGCTGGCCGCTACAAATACTCCCGCGATAGCAGTTTCTACGAAATCTCCTCAGACAAGACGGAGGCCGCCGGTACCCACTTTCGAGTCACCTCAAAAAGCGAATATAAATGTCTCTCAGACTGCCTCGGTGCACAATGCTTCTCAACAGCCGGCCCTGAAGAAGTTGGGCGAGACGGTCTATAATAGTCTGCACAGGCTCTGGAGGGGATTGAAAGTAATTTTCTTAATCCAAAAATGAAAACAAAAATCGTCCAATTTATTCCGGCTCTTCTGACCCTATTGGTCATTGGGCTTCGCTATTTTAGCAATTGGTGTATTTTTACGAATAGTGCCTGTTATGGCACAATCGTCAGTGATATTTCTCTCGCAATTACTAAACCACTTTATCTCTTCTCGCTCTTCTTTCTACCAATATCTCTCATTCTCATCTTTGTTTCGCGTAACATATTCAATTCATGGTGTAAGTTCGCTGTCTGGGCACTACCGCTCATGTTCATACTTATTGCGACACAACCAGTAGTTAGTTCCTTTCTTTCAACCAATCGAGACGACGCCGCCCGCCTCGCGGGCAGTGTGTTCGCCGTCGCGAGCCTTATTCTCATCATTTGGAAATATTTCTCCACTCGCCGCGTACATTAGGACATCCGATGCCCTGATTCGGCGCTCCGTGCTTAGAAGTACGAATTTTGCTATAGTGTTTCGTAATGCTCGGGCTCTCCCGTTTCTTCTCGAAGAACCAATCCGCGTCCTTTCTCAAGGCCGCGGCGCCTGTCGTGGCGGCCATAAACAAGGCCTCTGATGAGCTCAAGGGGCTCTCCGACGAGGCGGTGCGCGCCAAGCTTCAAGAGGTACGCGCCCGCGCGGTAACGTTCGGCGCGACGCCGGAGGCCGACCTCCCGCAGGTGTTCGCGCTCGTGCGCGAGGCGTCGCGCCGGACGCTCCGCCAGCCCCACTTCGACGTACAGCTCATCGGTGGGCTCGCGCTCCTACGCGGCAAGATAGCCGAGATGCGCACCGGCGAGGGTAAGACGCTCGTCGCCACATTGCCCGCGACCTTTCATTCGCTCTCCGGGAAGGGCGTGCAGGTCGTCACGGTGAACGACTATCTCGCCCGTCGCGACGCCGCGTGGATGGGACAGGTCTATCAGTACCTCGGCCTCTCGGTGGGCGTCGTCTCGTCGACCGGCTCCTATCGCTACGACCCGTCGCATATCGAGAAGAAGGAGGCAAAGGAGCTCGACAGCGAGCGCGATGCCGTCGGCTCGTTCAAGGTCGTCTACGAGTACCTGCGCCCTGTGGAGAAGCGCGAGGCGTATGCGGCGGACATCACCTACGTGACCAATAACGAACTTGGCTTCGACTATCTGCGCGACAACACTGCGTACGATGCGTCGCAGATCGTCCAGCGCGGCCATCACTACGCGGTCATCGACGAAGTGGACTCCATCCTTATCGACGAGGCGCGCACGCCGCTCATCATCAGCGGGCCCGCCGGCGACTCGCAGATGCTCTATGAGCGCTTCGCCGGCATCGCGAGCGCCTTCAACGAGGGCGAAGACTATACTATTGATGAGAAGCAAAAGGCGATCCAGATCACCGAGGCAGGAATGCATAAGGCTGAAGTGGCGCTCGGCCTCGAGAACCTCTACACCGAGGGCGGGATGAAGTATGCGCATCATCTCGAGACGGCGGTGCGCGCGAAAGCGCTGTTCCATATTGATAAGGAGTACGTCGTGCGCGACAACGAGATTATCATCGTGGACGAATTCACGGGGAGGATGCAGCCTGGCCGACGCTGGTCGGAGGGGCTCCATCAGGCTATCGAGGCGAAGGAGGGAGTGAAAATCCAGGAGGAGACGCGCACGTATGCCAGCGTGACGTTCCAGAACTTGTTCCGTATGTACGAACGTCTCGCCGGAATGACGGGCACGGCGCTCTCTTCGGAGGAGGAATTTTATACCGTGTACGGGCTCGAGGTTGTCGTTGTGCCGACTAATAAGCCGACCGCGCGCAAGGATTATGACGACCTCATCTTCCAGACGGCGGCGGGGAAGTATCGCGCGGTCGCGCGCGCAGTGAAGGAGCGCCACGAGAAGGGTCAACCGGTCCTCGTCGGTACGGTCTCTATCGAAGACAACGAGACGGTCAGCACCTATCTCGCCGATGCCGGCGTTCCGCACGAGGTCCTGAATGCAAAGAATCACGAACGCGAAGGCGAGATAATCGCCGAGGCTGGTTCGGTAGGGCGTGTGACCGTCGCGACGAACCTCGCCGGCCGCGGCGTTGACATCAAGCTCGGCGGCGCGCTCGCCACCGCCGAGGAACGCGCATCGGTGCTCGAGAAGGGCGGCCTGATGGTCGTCGGCACCGAACGGCACGACGCGCGCCGCATCGACAACCAGCTCCGCGGCCGTTCCGGCCGCCAGGGCGACCCCGGCGAGACGCGCTTCTATGTCTCGCTCGAGGATAAGCTGATGCGCGTGTTCGCCTCTGATACCCTGAAGAAGGTGATGGGCCGCTTCGGCATCCCCGAGGACGAGCCCATCGAGAGCGCGATGATAACCAAATCGCTCGAGACCGCACAGGGCCGCATCGAGGGATTCAACTTCGACTCACGCAAACAGGTGCTCGCCTACGACGACGTGATGAACACTCAGCGCCTCGCTATCTACGCGCGCCGTCGCGCTGCGCTCCTCGGGACCGACGCGGAGATGGAGGCGCTCATCCGCGCACTCCTCGGGGACGACACGATAGCGCTCTCCGCATTTGAAGCAAAGAAGACCGAGCTCGGCGATTCGTTCGTGCCGAATCTGCGCCGGCTCCTCCTGCAGGTCATCGATATGTTCTGGCTCGAACATCTCGAGACGATGGATTATCTACGCCGCTCGGTATCGCTCCGCGCATACGGACAGCGCGACCCGCTCATCGAGTACCGGCGCGAAGGGCTCCAGCGCTTCCGCCAGCTCGAAGAGAATATCAGGGCCGCGGTCGTCGGCGCCGTACCGCGCCTCCTGTCCTCCGACGAGGCGCGCGTGCGGGCAGAAGAGGAGAAGACGCACGCGGCGCTCGTCGCCGCGGGGCGAGAAGAAGGCGCCGCGCCGATGCCGATCAAAAAGGCGGTCGGATATGGCCGCAACGATATCGTTACTATCAAGAAAGGAGATGAGACGAAGCAGTTGAAATATAAAAAAGCCGAACCGTTCCTCGCCGATGGTTGGGAACTCGTAAACCCGAAATAATATGGCATTTGTTGATGAAGCGAGAATATACGTAGAATCGGGCAAGGGCGGCGACGGTGTCATCCGCTGGTTGCGCACCAAGGAGTCCGCCCGGGGCGGGCCCTCGGGCGGCGACGGCGGGCGCGGCGGCGACGTTATCTTGGTAGGCGTGCGCGATCTCGCCGCACTCGCGCACTACCGCTACGAGAAGAAATTTCACGGCGAGAACGGCGAAGCGGGCAAGGGCGAGTTGAAACACGGTAAGAACGGCGAACCGGTCCTTATCAAGGTGCCCGTCGGTACGCTCGTGCGCGTCGTAGAGACCGGCGACGAGTATGAGATAACCAAAGAGGGCGAGCAGGTCGTCCTGTTCCGCGGCGGGAAAGGAGGGTTGGGTAATGCGCGCTTCAAGAGCTCCACGAACCAGAACCCTTTCCAACAGACGCTCGGCAAGGCGGGAAAGGGTGGGGATATCGAGCTGACGCTTAAGATCATCGCGGATGCGGGGTTTGTCGGCCTGCCGAATGCGGGGAAGTCTTCGCTTTTGAACGCCCTCACTCGCTCGAAGTCGAAGGTCGGTGCGTACCCGTTCACGACGCTCTCTCCCAGCCTCGGAGAATTCTACGGCTACATACTCGCGGACATTCCCGGGCTCATCGAGGGAGCCTCGTCCGGACGAGGTCTCGGTATAAAATTTTTAAAGCATGTGGAGAGGACCGGTATCCTCCTGCATCTTGTCTCGGCAGACCAAGACGACCCTCTCGCGGCGTATGGGGAAGTGCATACCGAGCTGGAGGCGTTCGGGCACGAGCTCTCGAAGAAGCGCGAGATCATCGTCCTTTCGAAAACAGACCTCATTTCGGCGTCGGAGTGCGAAACAAGGGCGCAGCTTCTCGCTCGAGAGACGGGCAGGGAAGTGCTCACCGTCTCGGTCGAGGACCCCAAGGCGCTTAAGGCGTTCGCCGATACGCTCACGAAAATACTCAGAAAGCAGTAAGAGGGCATTTGCCTACTACCTACTGTTTACTGCATACTGGATACTATGTATCGCCCCACTATCGGTCTCGAGGTCCACGCCGAGCTCAAGACGCGGACCAAGATGTTCTGCGACTCTGCGAACGATCCCGACGAGACACGACCAAACGTGAACGTCTGTCCGGTCTGTCTCGCGCACCCTGGCACCCTGCCGGTCATCAATCGCGAAGCGGTGCGGCATATGTTGCGTATCGGTACCGCGGTCGGCGGCACGATTGCCGATTTTAGTGAGTTCGATCGTAAGAGCTATTTCTATCCCGATATCCCGAAGGGGTATCAGATCAGTCAATACGAACATCCACTCATCACCGGCGGCACGCTCGCGGACATCGCGATCACGCGCGTGCACCTTGAAGAGGATACTGCGCGTTCGACTCATTCGAGCGGGAAGAGTCTTGTCGACTTTAATCGTGCGGGCATCCCGCTTATGGAGCTCGTTACCGAGCCGGTCATTCCCGACGCAGAGACTGCGGGGCGCTTCGCGCGTGAGCTCCAGCTCCTCCTGCGCACACTCGGTGCCGGGGAGGCGAATCTCGAGAAGGGCGAGATGCGCATCGAAGCGAACGTATCGGTGTCGAAAACAAATGTACCCTCGACAGACTATGTCGAGGTGAAGAATATAAACTCTTTTCGTTCTGTCGAACGGGCAATCGCATACGAAATTATGCGCCAGACAGCTCTGCTTGAAAAAGGGGAACGGGTGGTGAAGGCGACACGCGGCTGGGACGAAGCGAAGCAGGAGACCTTCCACCAGCGCTTTAAGGAGGGGAGCGCCGATTACCGCTACTTCCCGGAACCAGATCTGCCGAAGCTCTTCATCGGGGATATGCCCGAATTTTCTCCGGAGGCGATACGCGCGTCTTTACCGGAGCTTCCGTGGGAACGTCGCGAGCGCTATGCGAAGACGTATGCGCTCAAAGATACCGACGCCGCATACCTCTGCGCGACCACCGAACGCGCGGCGTTTTTTGATACGGTTGCTTCGACATTTGAGAACGATGCGAACCTCGTGAAGCTCGCCGCGAATTACATCGTGTCCGATCTCGCGGGTATCTATGCAAAAAACGGGAATGAAAATTTTGCATCACTCGACCCGGTAGTATTTGCAAAGCTCATCCGCCTCGTCGCTGCAAACGAGCTCTCCTCGCGCGGCGCCAAGGACACCCTGGCAATCCTGGTAGAGAAGGGTGGCGACCCGGAGACCATCGCGAAGGAATACGGTCTTATCCAGATACATGATGCAACAGCGCTCGGCGTGGTCGCAGATGCGGTGCTCGCCCGGGAAGGGAAAGCGGTGGAGGAGTACAAGAGCGGTAAGCTCTCGACGCTCCAGTATCTCGTCGGTAAGGCGATGCAGGAAAGTAAGGGGGCAGGGAACCCGTCAGAGCTACAGAAGATCATCATCGAGAGGCTCGGATAGCTTTTGTGCACAAACCCTTCCATCCCAGCCGAGATACGGCTATACTGGGGGTATGGACGAGATTCTCATAGGCGAGAAGAAATACGTATCGTCGAAACAAGCCGCCAAGGTAACCGGCTACGCGAAGGATTATATAGGCCAGCTTTGTCGCGAGGGGCGGGTGCCGGCGAGGCTCGTCGGACGCAGTTGGTATGTGCTTGAATCGGCCATTCACGACCATCGCTTCGGCAACCCTGAACCAGCCAAAGAAGGAAAGTCGACGTCCTCGCTCCACTCGACGTGGGAAGCTCCGCGGTATGAAGCATCAAAAACAGAAGTGCTCCCCTCCGTGAGCCGTTCTCAGGACAAAGAACATCAAGCTCTTGTCGAAGAAAAAACTGGGAACCCCGACACCGCACAACATCTGCAAGACGCCTGGCAGTCATGGTTCAATCGTTTTGATCAGGTGGCGGACACTCCCGCTCACGAGCCAGTAGCAACCGAGGAACCGACACAAGAGCCGAAAGAGATTGAAGTTGAGCAGGAACCAGAACCAGAACAAGAACAGAGCGTGCAGATACCTATTCGCACGGTCTACCAGCCACACTACCAATCCTCCCCAGAAGAACCGTTGCCGCGCGAGGTGGATGTCCAGCCGATGAGCATCGTGCGAGAATCGCGAAGGGTGGGAACGGGAAGAGGACTGCTAAGAACAATGCAGTTAGCCGGAGCCATTGTTGCGGTACTTTCAGCATCTGCGGCGGTGCTCGGTAGCGGATATTTGGACTCATACGCAATCTCGAATAGCCAAGTCAGGGCAATTGCAGGAGTCGCACTCTACAACAGATAGCTTATTTACAGGATTTCTCGTCTCGGCAAGAAGTGTTTGTTTATAATCCCGAATAAAATTAAAATATACTGACTATTTATTTAACTATTTAAGTTGTACAAAAATAGAGGCGCCCTTTGGCGCCTCTATTTTATTGAAATGATCCTAAGCCCTCTAATCGACGTGTAGGGCGCATTCCTTTGTGTTCAGCACAAAAACTGATCTAAGCCACCACTCTTTCCTTAAGGGCAAATATACCGGTCCGGCGTCGACGGCCTTACGCGACGCTATAGAAGCGTCTTTTACCATATCCTGTGGCAATTCATTTCGACGTACTTACTGGTAGTTCATAGCTTCCGTTCGTGCGGAATTTATCCACATATGAATATAATGGTGCGTCAAAATACGAGGTACTATTTAGTTAATCCGGTTATCCGACATGAATGCTCCTCACTCAGAAAAGTTTATAGGAACAAAGGAAGCATCTGAACTGTCTGGGTACAATCCCGATCATCTCTCTCGTCTCTCTCGGTCTGGAGAAATTGACGCGATACGTGTCGGACGTACGTGGTACATTGAACGCGAATCGCTGATAACCTTTTTAAAAAAGCAGGGTCGACGGGCGAAAGAATTTCCAGGACTGATCTCGGCGAAAGAAGCCTCGAAGAAATATGGCTACAGCGCCGACTACCTCGCCCGCCTCGCCCGCTCCGGCGAAGTCAGGGGTTCTCAGGTGGGCCGGACCTGGCTCGTAGACCAATCGTCACTCGATTCATTTCTCAAGCTCCAAGAGGAACGTAGAGAAGCGCGCGCGCGCGAGCTTGCGCGAGCGCGAGAGCGCGAGTACCGCGCTCGCCGCCAGACGCCGATGCATCGCGCGGTTCATCTTGTTCCGCAGGAGCAGGAACCTGTCGTGCCGGGCACAAACTCGTTCGTCTTTTTTTATAAGACGTCAGCACGGGCGCTCGCTACCGCATTCCTCGTCGTCGTGTTCGGGTCGCTCGTGGCACAGGCCGGACCGGTCGCCAAGCTCGCGGCGGGGACCACATCGGTCATACACGGCATCGCGGTCGGTTTCGATGCTGCCTTTGGCGATATCCCATCGCGTTTTGTAGCGCGCCTGGATAATTCTCGCGCAGATATGCACGCACGTTCTGTACAGGGGGCGGCGCGTCTCGCGCACCTCTCGGCGTCGCTTACAGCGCCGGAGCTTACTCACTTGGATCTTCGAGCCGCGCCGCTTGCACTTACCGTCGAGCCGCGTTCGCTACGGAGTGCGCCGCCCGCGCTCGTTGCTGATGGGAAAGCAAATATGCGCCGATGGCGCTCTGATGCTTCCGATGCTCTCGCATTTATCTCATCGCCACCAGAGATTATGGATGCGTTGGCCGGAATTTCTGGCGCCATAATTCGTGCGGATGTATCGCTCGCATACACCCTCGCCACCGCCGCTCCCGCAAGCGCCCGCGCCACCGTCGCGCTCGTCGGCGGCGCGGGCGCAGTACTCGCAGACGCCACAGCCGAGCTCCCGCGACTCGCCTCCGCACTCTTCCTGCGCACAACGTCAGCTCCGGCCCATCTCGCACCCGCCCTCGCCCAGGCGGTCTTCGACGCTGAATACACTGCCGCAACACGCTTCGTCGCGTTCACCCGCACAATCTCCGACGCCTCTCTCGCCTCGATCACCAGCGCCGGCGAGCTCGCATATACCATCACAAAAGGAACCCAGGACACTCTCCGCACCACAGGAACTCTCCTCGCTACCGCACCCGCAGCGGTCCACAACGCGTATCTCGGCGCACTCGGCACAGGCGCGCTCGCGCTCGCTGCGGTACAACCCACCCTCACCACCACCGAACAGATCGCCCTCTCCACGTACGAAACCATCCACGACTTCTTCACCTCGGCCGGCCGCGCGCTCGCCGACCTCCTCACCCCCGCCCCGATCATTGTCCTGGTGAACAACACACCGATCGCTCCGGTCCCCGTCGCCACCTCCACCCCATTGGATAGCTCCGCATCCAACGGGGCAAGCCCCGCCGCTCCTCCTGCCTCCTCCCCTAATTCACAATTCGTAATTCCTAATTCAGTTTCGTATCCCACGTACACCACCATCGTCCGTGGTGTCTCCGAAGACTTCGTCAACCAGTCCCTCACCTCGCTCCGCACCGAGCTCCTCGCGCGGGTCTCGAGCCTCATCCAGCCCGTCGCGAGTCAGGTGGCCACCAACGTCACCACCATCCAGCAGGTCAATATGATCCAGGACCTCTCCGACCTCATCGTCCGAAACGGCGACTTCCGGGGCGGTACCTTCGACAGCGGCGCGCTCACTAACGGCATCAGCGTTGCCGCCACGACCGGCGCCTTCGATACCCTCACTGCCGACGACTTCACCTCCGGCTCTCTCATCGCCACCGGCGCCCTCACCTCATACCAGAGCGCCACCGCACCACACTTCGTTGCCACCTCCACCACCGCCACCAGCACCTTCGCCGGCGGGCTCACAGTCGGCACCGACAAGCTCGTCGTCGACTCCACAACCGGGTACATCGGCATCGGCACCACAAGTCCGTACTCGCTCCTCTCCATTGCCGGACAGGTCGTGGGGCAGAACTTCATGGCGACCGACTCCTCAGCCACCTCCTCCTTCTCCGGGAACTTCTCGGTAGGAGGAAGCACCGGAGCGTACCTCACCGGAAACGGCTCCGGCATCACCTTCTCCGGCACAGGCAACCACGACATCACCGCCTCCGCCGGCACGCTGCGCATCGGTTCAAACACCATCATCGGCAACATCCAGGCTCTCGACGACACGGTGGACATCGGCACCCCGGCTGTCCGCTTCGACAATATCTATGCGAACGAAGTGAACGCCTCCACCATCGTCGGTACCCTCACCGGCGGCAACCTCACCGCCGAGACTTTCAACATCAATTCCGACAACGCCACTGCCGACACCGAGAATGGTTATCTCTCATTCGAACGGGGCAGCATCATCCCAAACGCCCTCCTCACCTGGAACGCGGCCGAGAGTGCCAAGCGCTTTGAGTTCAACCAGCCCCTCTACATCGAGAGCGCCGACGCCTCCACCACCCTCACCACCCTTGATGTGAAGGGAGTGACGAGCCAGACCGCCGACCTTATTCGTGTGACTTCCTCAACCGGCGCGAGCCTCTTCAATGTCGGAGCAAATGGGAATGTGGGGGTGGGGACGAATAACCCATCCGGCACATTGGATATTTCTTCGTCTGCAAGCACTGTTGTTAATGCGTACCTCGGTACCGTGTCGGCCGGGTATGGCAATGGCGGCGCTTTGAATTTTAAAGGAGCTGGGACAACAATCGGGACTATTAAAGAAACCTATACAAATAACCCGAGCGGAGACAGAGGACTAATGGAATTCATTGTTCATGATGGTACTTCGGTTAGTACGAAGATGGTTATTTTCGGTAATAACGTCGGCATCGGGACGACGACGCCGTGGGGACAGCTCTCGGTCAACCCGAACGGCATCACGGGCCCCGCCTTCGTCGTCGGCTCCTCCACCGCCACGAACTTCATCGTGACGAACGGGGGGAATGTGGGGATCGGGACGGCGAGTCCCGCTGATAAGTTTTCAAACACATCTTCTAATATTATTGATGAGAACTCGGTAGGAACTACACTAGGAAGCGGAATATCTTGGACAGCTTCTGCAAGCGGGTATCTACAGGCACTTTCCCAAATATCTTCTGGGGCAAACGCAAACGGTTTGCTTGTAAAAATTTCCGGCGCAGCAAGCACTAATAAAGCATTATCGTTAAATATTAACGGTAGCGATTTATTTGTAGTTAATGGTCAAGGCAATGTCGGTATAGGGACAAATGAGCCTAGTTCACCCCTGCAGATACAAAGTCCCAATAGCAAAACATTTTTGGATATACGAGGAACCGGATTCAATGCGGCGAATCAATATTCAGATTTAGATTTCACGTCTGATTCCAGTAGTCATGTGTATTCAAAAATAAGGATGAATACGGTAACGGCTGCTTATGGAGGTAGTCTGCAGTTTTTTACTAACCCTGGACCGCTAGCCGCAACGGCTTCTTTAGTAAGAATGACAATCGATGAGACCGGCAACGTCGGCATCGGGACGACGAGTCCGGCAACAAGTCTCGTCGTGCAGGCGGGTGGAACTGCTAGTGTTGTTAATATTGGGCAACTTTCCGGTTTTACGAATTTCAGTGGTATTGCATTCACTCAAAACGTCTCGTCCGCCGTCTCAACTTCCAACTACTCCATTTTAGGAGATGGAACGAACACCTATATAAGTCGTCCGACAGGCGGTTTCTTGTCTTTCCGTGAGAACAACGTGGACCAAATGTTCATCGCAACCGGTGGCAACGTCGGCATCGGGACGGCGAGTCCGGGACAAAAGTTGGATGTAAGAGACGGAAAGTTTGCATTAACTGACGCAGACGTTGCCCACGGAATGACATCTTGGGCTACTACCGAAACCTATGGACTTATGGAAATAGATAGCGCAACAGCCGGAGGGCTAAGGGTCTGGGGATTCGGTGATACGGTGGGTCAGAGAGCATTAGTGAATCTTGGTATTTTAGGCGATGTTGACCCAACCGATACTGTAGCAGCTATAACATTGGCGGCAGGTAAAAAGAGCGGGCCAACTGCCCAAGCTCTTAGTGCTCTTGAGACGGTTCTAAAAATTGAGAATTGGGGCACGGATTTGGTCACGATTTTAGGAAGCGGCAACGTCGGCATCGGAACGACGAGTCCGGCAAGCAAACTTGCAGTATCAGGAGGCGCGTCAATCGGCGCCAACTACAACGTCGCCGCGCCAACGAACGGACTCATTGTGGAGGGGAAGGTAGGAATTGGGATGAATGGCGCATCGAGAACCTTGGACATTACGGGGAATGTGGGAGCAACGAGAAGCAATACGCTTGTATACGACCCAACCAATTCTGCTACGTTCAACAGCATCATTAGTCTTTCAAGAACTGGCGGTAGTCTCACTGGGCGCAACGTACTTATTGATTTTGACGATGTTGGTTCAGCGGTTGGTAATTTTGGAATCGTTCAACACAGCACCGGACTGCCATATGCTGATTTTGTTTGGAATCAATACAATGGGTCTGCGTATGCGGAAACAATGCGGATTGATTACCTCGGCAACGTCGGCATCGGGACGACGACGCCGTACTCAACGCTTTCTGTTGCGGGTCAAGTTGTCGGTACTGCGTTTGTCCCTTCAGCCGCTACCGTTCCTTCGAATGGAGAATATCTGCCAGCGGCGAATACGCTGGGTTGGGCGACGAATGGCACTGCACGGATGACGCTCACTGCAGGGGACAACCAAACTGCGGCACTTACCATTACAAATCTCACTTCTGTCGCGTGGCCGGTGGCCAATGGCGGCAATGTTAATATCTTCTCCACCAACTCGAGCGCGGATAATTCAGGAGGAACAATCGGACTCGGCGGATGGGATGGTAGCAATAACCGCTCCCACGCAGTTATTTTTGGCGGAAAAGAGAATAACATCAGCGGGAATTTTGCCGGATATTTTGCTGTAAGTACTCAACCGAACGGAGAGAATCATACAGAAAGATTACGCATTACATCCGCGGGCTCTGTCGGCATCGGGACGACGACGCCATGGGGACAGCTCTCGGTGAACCCGAACGGCATCACCGGCCCCGCCTTTGTCGTCGGCTCCTCAACCGCCACCAACTTCATCGTGACGAACGGGGGGAATGTCGGCATCGGGACGGGGGTGCCGTTGGCTCAACTTTCTGTCGGTAGCGGAAGCCTCGTAGACGCTACCGTTCCAGTACAAATAAATTCTGCTTCCGGGGGGCAGGCCTGGTACGGAGTAAACAAAGCCGGTGGTTATGGATTGCTGATGGGCTTCTATGACGTGCCGGCAGGGAACTTCCAGCGTGGCGGAGTGATTCGCATGGTGACGACCGATCCGCTGACTTTTGCGGTCAACAACACAACGAACGCAATGACGATTTTGAGTTCCGGCAACGTCGGCATCGGGACGACGAGTCCGTATACGAAATTCGCGGTAGTGGATGGGACGGGTGAAATGCGCTTCCAGAATGTCAGCCAGAATAACCTGACTGTTTCCGGAACGAATGCAACAATCATCGCTGATAGCACAGGCGGAAGCTATCCGGGGTTTATGGCAAAAGTAAGTGGAACATTAAAGGCGCAATGGTATTCGGACGCAACTAACGCCGTTACCTACACAACCGGCGCACAAATTTTCCAATCAGGGGGCAATACTGAAAAAATGAGAATTGATACGAGCGGCAACGTCGGCATCGGGACGACCTCTCCCTACGCCCAGCTCTCCGTCGCCACGCCGAACGGCGCGACAGGAAGCCTCTCCACTCTCTTTGCCGTCGCTTCCTCTACCGCCTCGGCGACCACCACGCTCTTCTCTATCTCCAACACAGGCACGGCATCAGCCAACGCCATCATCCCGAACGGCCCGTACACCACCAACCTCGCGAGCTACGACCTCGGCGCGACCGGCTCCCGGTGGAATGCTGTCTGGGCAGGCGCACTCAACATCGGCACCTCCACCTTCTCCATCAAGAGCGACTCCGCAAGCAACCTCGGCTTCTACACCGCCGCCTCCGGCGGCGGCACCCAAGCTCTCACCGTCACCTCCGCCGGCAACATCGGCATCGGGATTACAAATCCTTCAGTTTCCCTGGATGTGAACGGCAGTTCTCGTTTTTACGGAATTGCTAATTTTGACGGCGCAACATACGCCGCTCAAGATTTTAAAGCCGCCGGCGTGCATAAGGCTTATATTGCTACGGCCAATGCAGTTTTCGGCGGAGGTTCTGCAAGCGATCTTGCCGTTGATGCCAGCGCGGGCAACCTTGTCTTGGGAGTGGGAGACGCTGAGAAGATGCGCATTCAAGTCACCACTGGCAACGTCGGCATCGGGGACGCAAATCCGCCTTCTAAATTAACCGTGAATGGTTCATTGCGATTTTATAATGTCCCCGGAGGATCGACAGGAGGAACATTCTGTTATGACACCAGCACTGGTGAAGTCGCCGCAAGTAGCGCCGGCACCTGTTCGGGCTCAGACGAGCGTCTTAAAACCAACATTGCCGACCTCCAAAACTCGGAGGGGCTCGCCGCCATCGCTGCTCTGCGTCCTGTCAGCTTTGTGTGGAAGGATGCAGCGATGGCCGCAAGCCAAGGGACCCAACTGGGCTTCATCGCCCAAGAGATGCAATCGATTCTTCCCGAGCTAGTGCTTAACGATAGCGGGACGACCACCATTACTCTCGTCGATGGTTCTAAGCAACAAATTCCTAATACACTCTCCATTAACTACCAGAAGCTCGTTGTACCACTAGTGAAGGCGGTACAAGAACTTGATATCCGCACGGGCTTCATCGCGAGCGCCGCAACATCCACCGTTCTGACGGTGGATGTTGCGGGCAACATCGGCATCGGTACGAGTACGCCGAATCATACGTTGACGGTCGCAGGCGACATCGGCGCCACCGGCTTCATCAACACCTCCACCCGCTCGGCCAAGACCGACATCAGCTATATCACCGCCTCCTCCTCTGACGATATGCTGAACCAGCTCACCAATCTCAAAGTCGCCACCTATCGCTATACGATAGAAGACCAGTCAGATCCGCTCCGCCTCGGCTTCATCGCAGAGGACGCCCAGACTATCGCCCCCGAAATCCTCTCTCCCGACGGAAAGGGCGTGGACCTCTACAAGCTCGCCACCTTCAACCTCGCCGCTACCCAGGCGCTCGCCGCGAAGTTCGACCAGATGGACACCCGTGTCACCTCGCTCGAAGACCGCATCTCTGCTCTCGAGAGCGGGGCAGTGTCCTCGGTAGGTGGTACAACGTCGCTTGCGAGCGCGATACAGAGCATCAGCAGCGCGCTCAACATTGGGAAGCTCATCTCCGATACCTTCTATGCGGCCCAAGGGTTCATCGACCATCTCACGGCCGCGAATGCGACTATCGGTTCGGCAACAGTGCCTTCGGGCGTGACATTCTATGACTCCGTGACCAAACAGCCGTACTGCTTCAGTATTGCGAACGGCGCACCGACAACGACGCCCGGCATCTGCGCGGAGTCAACCGAGAGTACGAATCCGTTCGCTACCTCGACGCAGATAATAGATAATGGAATATCGATAGGGGATACAGGAACGACATCCGCTCCGCTCACGATTACACTTAATGGAGCGACGCCGACGTACGTGCCGGTCGGCGGGACGTATGTCGAGCCTGGAATTGTCGTAGCTGGCGGTAGCGGGGGGAATATCCCATATCAGGTATATGTGAATGGCTACGTGTCTGATACCACGTCGCCCGCACTCGATACTTCATTGCCGACAACCTACATCCTTACCTATCACGCGGCGGATGGGGCGGGGGAGACGGCGACCGCTTACCGATCGGTCATTGTTAAAGATCTCGACAGCACGACACCGCCCTCGACTGAACAGACTGCGACCACAAGTTCCATAAGTATAGAGTCGACAACTCCAGTCTCGTCGACCGCCACGACGACCACGGATGCAACGATTCAATCAACCGATACCGCAACGACCACACAGTCGACCATATAAAATAAACCGCAGTAAATAAGCCAAATCTCGTCTCGCCAAGACGAGCTTATGTAGGGGTCATTTCGACACAAAAGTGCATAAGCTGTTGATTTCGAGTCGACAATAATCGGCCCATAATCGTGTCGATATTTACCTTGGCTCCACTTAGGATAATCGTGGGTGGGGATAATAATTTAGCTCTTATCCACAGGGGTCCAAAAATCCATCTGATTTCGCTGATATATCAAGTAATATATTAGATATTACAGCGATTTTCATGGATCCTTCTTTTAACGAAAATAAGCAAAAAAATATCTCGATCCGTGAGGCTACGAATCGTTCTGGATATAGCA
Organism: Minisyncoccota bacterium; assembly: GCA_041660025.1. Taxonomy (GTDB): domain Bacteria; phylum Patescibacteriota; class Minisyncoccia; order Phycocordibacterales; family Phycocordibacteraceae; genus C7867-001. The sequence goes on from JBAZXD010000002.1 coordinate 59,494, forward strand.
CAGGATATCTTTCCAATCTTTGTCGAACGGGAAAAATAGTTGGGAAGTATTCTCATAACGAATGGTCTGTCGATATCGCATCACTTGAGAGCTTTATCAAGGGGCAGGCGGAACGTAAAGAAGCGCGCGCGCGCGAGCTCGCGCGCGCGCGCGAGATGGAGTATCGAGCGCACCGCGTCCCGAAGACACCGAGCGGCGCGAACCTTCAACCTTCAACCTTCAATTTTCAAAAAAAGCCACCCGCGATGCCGCTGTCAGAGATCATTCGCGGTTCATTGCGTTCGCAGGCCATCGCCATCGCCACGGCACTTCTGGTCGTCGGAGGGAGCGCTCTCGCGGCACAAGCCTCGGCGATCCCGCAGTTCGCGGGAAAGACCGCAATGCTCGTGCGCGAGGCCGCGCTCGGATTCGATGATTTGTTCGGCGACATTCCTGCGCGCATCGTGTCGAGGATCGATGCCGCAGAAAATGATGTGAGGAGAATTTCTTCGCGCATCGTGGCGGCGAACGCGATCACGACCGCGCGTATCGCGTCGCCGTTTCTTGCGGAGCCGGATCTTTCTTCACTGCAGATGGCCCCATTAGAGACAAGGACCAAAAATGTCCTGGCCGACTTGCAGTCGACGTCTCTAACGGGACAAGCGCTCGATGTACCGATGATTACTGCTGATGATGTACAAATGTTTGTGCTCGACGTGTACGGGGTGGTCGCTTCGCCGTCGCGTGCCGCCCGCGCGCTCGTGAACGCATATGTCGCGCTCGGCGAAGACGCGTATGACGCGATCGCGGCGGCATTCTCTGCCTACGATTCGCTCATCGAGAAGTCGGGAACGAGAGCGCTCGCGCTCGCCGCCACGACGCGCGACACGCTGGCGGCGGCACCACAGCTCGTCGCGCAGATGAATCTCGCGCTCGGCGGGGCGGTTATCAAAGCCGCGCATACGGCGGTAGAAGCCGACGTGGCGGCCGCATACACCCTCGCCACCGCCGCTCCCGCAAGCGCCCGCGCCACCGTCGCGCTCGTCGGCGGCGCGGGCGCCACACTCGCAGACGCCACAGCCGAGCTCCCGCGACTCGCCTCCGCACTCTTCCTGCGCGCAACGTCAGCCCCGGCCCAGCTCGCACCCGCCCTCGCCCAGGCGGTCTTCGACGCTGAATACACTGCCGCAACACGCTTCGTCGCGTTCACCCGCGCCGTCTCCGACGCCTCTCTCGCCTCGATCACCAACGCCGGCGAGCTCACATATACCATCACAAAAGGAACCCAGGACACTCTTCGCACCACGGGAACTCTCCTCGCTACCGCACCCGCAACGGTCCACAACGCGTATCTCGGCACCCTCGGCACAGGTGCGCTCGCGCTCGCTGCGGTACAACCCACCCTCACCACCACCGAACAGATTGCCCTCACCACGTACGAAACCATCCACGACTTCTTCAGCTCGGCCGGCCGTGCGCTCGCCGATCTCCTCACCCCCGCCCCGATCATTGTTCTGGTGAACAACACACCGAAAACGCCAGCCCCCGTCGCCACCTCCACCCCAGTCATTCCGCCATCTCCCTCCCGCAGTTCGCAACCTTCAATCGTTAATTCAACTTCATACCCCACGTACACCACCATCGTCCGTGGCGTCTCCGAAGACTTCGTCAACCAATCCCTCACCTCGCTCCGCACCGAGCTCCTCGCGCGGGTCTCGAGCCTCATCCAGCCCGTCGCGAGCCAGGTGGCCACCAACGTCACCACCATCCAGCAGGTCAATATGATCCAGGACCTCTCTGACCTCATCGTCAGGAACGGCGACTTCCGGGGCGGCACCTTCGACAGCGGCACACTCTCAAACGGCCTCAGCGTCACCGCAACGAACGGCACCTTCACCACTCTCACTGCCGGAGCGACAACCCTCGGCGCAACCTCTCTCGCCACCACCACCGTCACGGGCGACCTCACGCTCTCCGGCATCCTCACGGCAAACACGAAAGCCGTCGCCCCGTATTTCGTCGCGACCGACACAGCCGCAACCTCCACCTTCGCCGGTATGCTCGCCATCGGCACCACCACCCCCTATGGCGCCGGCCTCCTCACGGTCGGCACCTCCTCCCCCTTGCTCTATATCGACAGCACCACCGGGAACCTCGGCATCGGCACCTCCTCGCCCGCATCCGCTCTCTCCGTTGCCGGCAACTTCCTCCTTACCGGCACCACCACGGTGACCGGCACCGACTCCGGCATCACCTTCACCGGCACCGGGAACCACGACATCACCGCCTCCGCCGGTACGCTGCGCATTGGTTCAAACACCATCATCGGCAACATCCAGGCCTTGGACAGCACGGTGGACATCGGCACCCCGGCTGTCCGCTTCGACAAGATCTATGCGAACGAAGTGAACGCCTCCACCATCGTCGGCACCCTCACGGGAGGCAACCTCACCGCCGAGACATTCTCCATCAACTCCGACAATGTCTCTTCCGACCAGGAGAACTCCTACCTGTCCTTCCACCGCGGCACCGTCTCCCCGAATGCGCTCCTCACCTGGAACGCCGCCACCTCCTCAAAGCGCTTCGAGTTCAACCAGCCGCTCTTCGTCCTCGACGCCTCCGCCTCCACCACCAACACTACTCTTTCCATTCAGAGCGTCGCCGGTCAGACCGGCGACGTCTTCCGTATCTCCTCATCTTCTTCGGCAACCAACTTCTTCACCGTGACCGGCGCGGGGAATGTGGGGATTGGGACGAATAGTCCAACGGCTAATTTCCAGGTTACCTCTAATAATTCTAATACGAACAGCACAACGGGTGTCGGCGTTCTTCTTAAAGATGCTATGAGCACTACTAACAAAATAATTCGTTTCCAGGGCAATTCCGGTTCCTATGATCATATTATCTACACTCCAGGCTCCTCTTCAAATTTAAGAATCGGCATAACTAATGGAACGAATACATACGACACGGTCACCCTTACAAATGGAAATCTCGTTGGCATCGGGAATTCAGCTCCGTTGTCTAGACTAGGTGTTACTGGGAATCTCTCTGTCGGAGCAACCTATGGGATTATCGCAGCTCCTACTTCGGGAATGATAGTTGAAGGCAACGTCGGCATCGGGACGACGAGTCCATCGCAAGCGCTCTCGGTCCAGGGCAACGGACTGTTCTCGGGGAACCTTGCAGCTGCCAACATTACGGCGACAGGTACCATTACCAGCACATACATTGGAGGCAACGCTTTTATTGCTCCCGGTTCAACAGGATCTTCCCCCCAATATTCATTCGCCGGGTCGAGTGGGAACGGACTCGGGATGGATTCGAGCGGCAATACAATACTTCAACATTCATTTGGTAGTGCTGGTACTGGCGTCATCATTAAAACAGGTACCGGTTCGGCGGCAGAAGTGGCGCGTTTCGTTGCGGGAGGCAACGTCGGCATCGGGACGACGACGCCGGGTGCGACGCTACAAGTATATGGTTCCGGATTGTTTGGCGCTGGAGCGACCCTTTTGAGCGGGGACGTCGTCACCATTAAAGGGCAGACACGGGTTCAAGGCTCGATGATTTTCGACACTTCTCCGAGCTCCGTAAGCGCGTCGATTACCCCGAATCTTGCCGGTTACACCACCTTCAACAGCAGTTCATGGCCCATAGTATTGCAATCGACGGGCGGCAACGTCGGCATCGGGACGACGAGTCCAGGATGGCAACTGGAAGTCGCAGGCGTCGGTTCCAAGGCGGGGAATCCCTGGGATGCAACGGGCGGAGTGGCCGCAATCACTGATACCAGCGCCTACGGGCTTGGCGAAGGAGGGCAACTTTTGTTCCAGGGTAAATATACTTCCGCCGGGGCATTAGCGATGTTTGGCGGTATCCGTGCGTTCAAGGCAAATGCTACCGATGGAAGCGCAGTTGGCAATCTTGACCTATGGTCGCGAGCGGGAGCGATTCGTTTTTATTCTACGAGTGTCCCTCAAAACGGACAGGATGGGACACCAGACGTCACGATAAGCTCAACCGGCAACGTCGGCATCGGGACGACGAGTCCGGGCCAGTTGTTGACGGTTGGGAACAATAATCAGTTTACGGTCGATAGTTCCGGCAATGTCGTGGCTACAGGGTCCATCAGCGGCACCACAATTTATGCATCATCCGCAGTTATTGGAACCAATAGCGGCGTTTTATATCTCGGTGGAAGTTCTGCAACCGTTTTGGTTGCCGCGGGAGTATTTGGTCCTATTACCGACGTTTCCCAAGATTTGGGATTTTACAATAGACAATGGAGAAATACTTACATTGGCGGCAATGTCAGGGTCGGAGCGACATATGCAGCATTAAACATCGCAGGTCCAACAAGCGGAATGATAATAGAAGGCAACGTCGGCATCGGGACGACGACGCCGTGGGGCCAGCTCTCCGTGAACCCGAATGGGATAACCGGTCCTGCATTCGTCGTGGGCTCCTCCACCGCCACCAACTTCATCGTGACGAACGGGGGAAATGTGGGGATTGGAACCGCGAGCCCATTGGCGCAATTATCTGTTGGCAGTGGCAGTCTGGCGGATGCGGTAGTTCCCGTGCAGATTAACGCCGCTTCGGGGGGCCAAGCATGGTACGGGGTCAATAAGGCCGGCGGTTACGGGATGCTCACTGGATTTTATGATGTCGCTTCTGGCAACTTCTCTCGTGGTGGTGTTATCCGTATGGTAACGAGTGACCCGCTGACGATTGCAGTCAACAATACCGTGTCGGCAATGACATTCTTAAGCGACGGCAACGTCGGCATCGGCACGACGACGCCCGGGTCGCGTCTGCATGTGTACAACGGTCAGGGTGGCGGATCTGTCTCCGTGAGCTCATACGACACCCTATCGGTAGAAAACAACAACATCAACTACATCAACATGATCTCTCCGACCGCCAACCGGAGCGGCATTATATTCAGCAATAGCTTGCGAGGGATTGGGGGCATTACGTATACCGGCGGTGATACAACCGCAGGGTATGGTGGTACGAATAGTTTGAATTTTTCGACCAACGGCTCAACTCAGTCTATGGTGATCAACAGCACCGGCAACGTCGGCATCGGGACGACGACGCCGTCCTATAAACTGGAGGTGAACAATGACTCAGCCGCGACTATCGCGCGCTTATTCAGAAATCAGACTGGAGCAAACGCAGACGTAGAGTTCGGAAATAAGAGCAACACTTGGATCCACCGCGTTACTGGCGACGGAACATATGATTACACCCTCGTTAATTCTGGCAACGGAGTACGAGTATTGACAGCTCTTTACAACGGCAACGTCGGCATCGGGACGACGACGCCGTGGGGTCAGCTTTCAGTAAATCCAAACGGTATCACGGGCCCGGCATTTGTCGTCGGCTCCAGCACGGCCACCAACTTCATCGTCACGAACGGGGGCAATGTGGGGATCGGAACGGTGAGCCCGCAGGCGAAATTTGATGTAGCCGGAAATGTCTTGCTTGGGAGCGGACAAACTAATCCTTGGGTATACTTCGGAGGTCTCACTTCCGCCTTTCCCGCATTCAAGCGAGAAGGAGCCAACATTGAGGTAAAGCTGGCTAACGACGGCAACTACGCAAACCTGTACGCGAATGCCTTCTATCCCGGTGGAAGTGGCGTTATCGACTCAGGGAGTACGGGAGTGGTGAATATAAAGAATACCACCGCCACGAACGCGGCAACATTCCGCGTATACAACACGTTCACCGACACCTCCAACTATGAGCGCGGCGTATTCGATTGGAGCACTACGGCGAACGTCCTCTCTATCGGAACGCAGGCGGCAGGGACGGGGACATTGAGGAATATTAATCTCATCGGCGGCAACGTCGGCATCGGGACGACCTCGCCCTCCGCCAAGCTCTCCATTCAAAACTCAGCTACCAGCTCCCCTATAATTTCTTTGAGCGATCCGCTCGGAGGAATATCACTGGAATTGCGTGCCGGGACCTCCACTCTTAACAATACTTTCGTTGGCGTTGGAGTCGGGCAGGCCGACACAACTGGTTATTACAATACAGCGAGCGGCTACCAGGCCCTCTATTCAAATGCTACTGGTTTCTACAATACCGCTAATGGCATGCAAGCCCTTTACTCAAACACTGGCAACAGCAATACCGCCAATGGCATGAAGGCTCTTTATTCAAACACCGGCAGCAACAATACCGCTAGTGGTGTGAACGCTCTATACTCCAACACTACTGGAGGGGGCAATACCGCTAATGGAGTGAGTGCTCTCTACTCCAACACCACCGGAGCTAACAATACTGCCATCGGTCAGTTTGCCCTTTCCTCCAATATTTCTGCTACCACCACCACAGCAATTGGCGTCAGCGCCGCTCAAGGTCCGAGCAATTACTACAATCAAGGTGGGGTGTATGTCGGCTACAGGTCAGGCTTTAGTGCGGCCACTGACTCCGACTACAACACCCTCGTCGGCTACCAATCAGGCTACGGCATCACTACCGGCTCTAACAATATCTGGATTGGTACCGCCACCTCCTCCACCGCCATCGCCAACCTCACCACCGGCAGTCAGAACATCCTCATCGGCAATAATATCTCGCTCCCTTCAGCCACTGCCTCGGGTCAGCTCAACATCGGCAACATCATCTTCGGTACCGGCATTACCGGCACCGGTTCAACCGTATCAACTGGCAACATCGGCATCGGGACGACGAGTCCGTGGGGGCAGTTGAGCGTGAACCCGAACGGCATCACGGGCCCGGCGTTTGTCGTCGGATCCAGCACTGCCACGAATTTCATCGTGACGAACGGCGGGAACGTCGGCATCGGGACGACGAGTCCAACCAATTTACTTTCTTTGAGCGGCACGGGTAGTGTTTTGAGCCTCGATCGCTCAACGGGTACGAATCAACTCATTGTGAGCTATAAATTGGGAAGTACAGAATATTCGCGCATCGGTCTCGCCGGTACGACAAATAGTCTCATCACTGGGAGCGTTGCGGGAGATTTGGGACTCATGACCCTATCGCGAAAAATCATGTTTAGCACCGACTCCGGCTCTACCGCGCACATGATTATTGACACCTCTGGCAACGTCGGCATCGGTGAGACCTCTCCCGCTTCATACGCGAAACTCACAGTAAGTCTTACGTCTGGGGCTGGCTTCACCTTACGTGGAACAACGAACTCATCGCAATTTGATATAGCCGCAGTCGGTAGTGCTGGGACATTTCTGGGACCAACTGGTGTCGGCGACACTGTAATCCGCGAATTAACGAACAACCTGGTAATCGGCACCTACGCTGCAAAAGCTCTTATATTTGCTACGGGGAATGCAGATCGCGGGCGGATACTTAGTAATGGTGACTGGATAATGGGAGGGACTACCGTCGGCGACGGGACAAACGATGTGTGGACGTATGATAATTCAAACGACTATATAAAGAGCAGCCGCTCGCCGACCACGCTCGCCAATCATGCGGTTTTCTACAACGGGAACGGAGCTATTGGGAGCATACAAACGAACGGTTCCGCCACAGCCTTCAACACCTCTTCAGACCGCCGCATCAAGGAGAACATTGCGACGACGACGCTCGGACTCTCGACACTGATGCAGATTTCCGTTGACGACTTCAACTTCGTCAAGGATCCGAATACGCGCGTGCAGGGTTTCATCGCGCAGGATCTGTACAACATCTATCCGGAAGCGGTCTCAATCAACGGCGACGACGGTACTGTCCCACTCGACCCATCATCCATCCCCTGGCAAGTGGACTATGGCCGCATTACCCCGCTCATCGTCAAATCCGTGCAGGACTTGAATGCGAATTTCGAGTCCCGCACCTCCTTCATCCAAAGCGCCGCAACATCCACCGTTCTGACGGTGGATGTTGCGGGGAATGTCGGCATCGGTACAAGTACGTCGAATCATACGTTGACGGTCGCCGGCGACATCGGCGCCACCGGCTTCATCAACACCTCCACCCGAAGTGCCAAGACCGACATCTCATACGTCTCCGCCAGCACCACCGACGATATGCTGAACCAGCTCACCAACCTCAAAGTCGCCACCTATCGCTATACCATCGAGAATCAGGACGACCCGCTCCGCCTCGGCTTCATCGCAGAGGACGCACAAACCATCGCCCCCGAAATCCTCTCGCCCGACGGGAAGGGAGTTGACCTCTACAAGCTCGCCACCTTCAACCTCGCCGCTACCCAGGCGCTCGCCGCCAAGTTCGACCAGATGGACACCCGTGTTACCTCGCTCGAAGATCGCATCTCTGCTCTCGAGAGCGGGGCAGTCAGTAGCGCGAGCGGCTCGCCGCTCGCGCTCTCCTCCTCGACGCTCGCGAGTGCGTTCGAGGGTCTCGGCGTTCTCATCAAGAACGGCATCGCCCAATTCAATACTTTGGTATTCCGCCAGCTCGTCGCGAGCAAGGACGCCGACGGCACGAGTAGTGCCGGTAGCGTGACGATACTTGTTGGCAACACCGTCGCTCAGGTCAATAATTCTCTCGTTCTCCCTTCGACCAAGGTCTTCGTCACCTTCAATTCGCAAATCACCGGTAGCTGGTGGGTCTCGGACAAGCTCGCAGGCTCCTTCCGCGTCGTGCTCTCCGAGGCGCAGACAAGCGACGTCTCCTTCGACTACTTCCTCGTCCAGACTGAGGGCCAAATCGCGACGAGCACGCCGAGCGTATCAGGCACCATCTCTCAATCGGGCGGCACCGACGTCACACCGCCCGTCATCACCCTGCTTGGCGATAACCCGATGCACCTCTCCGTCGGCGGCACCTTCGTCGAGCCGGGCATCACCATCACCGATGACGTCGATGGCGCCATTAGCGTATACGTCGCTTACGTCAACGGCGTCGAACAGCCGGACGTCGCTTCCGTTATCGACACCTCGAGCCAGACGACCTACATCATCACCTACAAGGCGACCGACCAGCGAGGCAATTTCTCCACCGTGACTCGCTCGGTCATCGTTGGTTCGACTTCGTCCACCGCTTCCTCTGATACCACCGCGCCCGTCGTGACACTCGTCGGGGAAGCGGCGACACAACTCACGGTCGGCGACACTTTCACCGACCTGGGCGCGACCGCCCTTGACGACGTCGATGGTGACCTGACCGCAAGCATCGTTGTTTCCGGTGCGGTCGATACTGCGACGGAGGGTTCTTACTCGCTGACCTACGCCGCCACCGACGCCGCCGGCAACATCGGCTCCGCTTCCCGCCTCGTCTCCGTTGTTGCCTCTACGACAGTCGCGACCTCCACCACCCCCTAGGAGAGAATATAGAATGTAGTATATGGATATACGCGATACAAAGACGGAGAAAATACGAAGTTTCAAGGATCTGCGGGCTTGGCAGCGAGCGCACGACCTCGCCATACAAACTTATTTGCTTACGAAGAAATTTCCGAAAGAAGAACTCTTTGGTATTACTAATCAAATGCGCCGCGCGGCGGTTTCAGTCCCATCCAACCTTGCCGAAGGATTCAGTAGGAAATCGAGCAAAGAAAAGACACAATTCTACGCCATTTCCAAAGGTTCTTTGACAGAGCTTGAGAGTCAGTACTTGATTTCGCGCGATCTTGGCTATGTCTCCGGTCAAGAATTCGCGGATATCGAGGGGAAAATAGAGCAGGTGGGTAAAATAATAACCGGACTTGCAAAATCTACCAGAATCGAACGTGCGCTATAATAGGACAGCACCTACTATCTTCTATATACTAAATACTAATTCTATGGCTATCCGCGTCGCTATTAACGGTTTCGGGAGGATCGGCAGGGCGTTCGCGCGCCGTTCACACGGACGCGATATTGAGATCGTTGCGGTAAATGACCTCGGTTCGCTCGACAATCTCGCGTACCTGCTCAAGTACGACACGGTGTACGGCCGAGCGCCGTTTACGGTCGAGACAAGAGACGGCGCACTCATCATTGATGGGAAGGAAGTGAAATTCTTTTCGGAGAAGGATCCGGGCGCTCTGCCCTGGAAGGACTTAGCGGTAGACGTCGTCGTGGAGAGCACCGGATTTTTTACGAACTATGAAAAGGCGCAGGTGCACATCACGGCGGGCGCGCGGCGCGTGGTCATTACCGCGCCGGTGAAGGAGGAGTCGAACCTCGGTGCGACGGTGCTTGTGGGTCTCAATGAGGAAAAGCTCGCGACCTGTTCGATATCCAGCAACGCGTCCTGCACCACGAACTCGGCGAGCCCGGTCATCGCTATTCTCGACGAGGTGATCGGTATCGAGAAGGCTGTTCTCTCCACGACGCACGCCTACACCGCTTCGCAATCCCTCGTCGACGGTCCGTCGAGAAAGGATAAGAAGGAGGGCAGAGCGGCGGCGCAGAACATCGTACCGACGACCACCGGCGCCGCGATAGCGGTTACGGAGGCGTATCCGCAACTCACAGGAAAGTTCGACGGTATATCGCTTCGCGTGCCGGTAGTCGCGGGCTCCATCGCGGATATCACTTTCGTTGCCAAGCGTCCGACGACTGCCGAGGAGGTGAACGAGCTGTTGCGCAGTGGCGCGAAGGCAGCCCGCTGGGAGGGCATCTTCACGACGACGGACGAAGAATTGGTCTCGAGCGACATCGTCGGCGAACCGTATGCTTCTATCGCCGATCTCGGAATGACACGCGTGGTCGACGGTACCTTGGTAAAGGTTCTCGCTTGGTACGACAACGAGATGGGGTATACGGAGAGCCTCGTCCGCCATGTGATCGCCGCGTCCAAAGCTCCATGACCAAGGTCTATTTCGCCGCTGACCACGCGGGATTCGCGCTCAAGAATGCGCTCATCGAGCATGTCCGGACGCGCGGATACGAGGTCGAGGACCTCGGCGCGTTCGCGCTCGCTCCGGAGGATGATTATCCGGATTTTATGACGCCGCTTGCAGAGCGCGTCTCGAACGAGCCGGACAGTTGCGGCGTCATCATCGGCGGGAGCGGACAAGGGGAAGCGATGTGCGCGAACCGCATCCGCGGCGTCCGCGCCGCGGTATTCTACGGGCCGATGCGCGTGACCGCCGCGCTCGATATCGAGGGCGGTCATTCCGAGGACGGCTATGACGCGGTGCGCCTCCCGCGACGGCACAATGATGCGAACGTGCTCTCTATCGGCGCGCGCTTCGTCAGCGGTGAAGAGGCTGATAAGGCGGTCCGTGTATTTCTCGACACGCCGTTCTCCGGTTCTCCGAGGCACGCGCGCCGCCTCGCTAAATTTTAGAGATACACTATATATATATGAGCATTGTCGTCCCGGCTGTGCTCCCTTCTTCGCAAAAAGACCTCGAAGAGAAGCTCGCGCTCTTTGCAAGCATCCCTTCAGTGAGCCGCGTACAGATCGACGTGGTTGACGGACGCTTCGCCTCGCCCGCATCCTGGCCGTACAACGCTCCCCACGAGCTCAACCGTATGGCCGGCCGGCACGAGCTGTTGCCGCATCTCGACCGCATCGCGTATGAGATCGACCTTATGTGTCTCGACGCCGAGCTCGCCGCTGCGAAGTGGCTCGCGCTTGGCGCGACACGGCTCACCTTCCACGCTGAGACCGCGACCGACCTGCCGCGAATGCTCGTCTCCGCGCGCCAACGTTACGGCGCCGGATTCGCCCCCGGGCTCGTCTCCTTCGGTCTCGCGCTTAACATCGCGAGCGACCTCGTGCTCATCGAACCCTGTCTCGACGAGATAGAGTATGTGCAATTTATGGGTATCGCGCGGATAGGACGGCAGGGGCAACCCTTCGACCGACGTGTTCTCGAGAAGGTGCGCGCATTTCACAATCGCCACCCGGAGATTCCGCTCCAGATTGACGGCGGCGTTTCGCTCGAAAGTGCGCGGGAGCTCGTCGCGCTCGGCGTCTCCAACCTGATCGTCGGTTCCGGCATCCTGCGTGCGAGCGACCCCGCTGCCGCGCTTGCGGCGTTCGAAGAACTGCGGAACCTGTACGGCATCTGAGTTATACTAGACGTATGGCACTTACCGACGAACAAACGCGCGCGCTCGAGAAGAAGGCGGAATCCATCCGCGAGACGATCATCCAGATGCTCGTCGCGGCGAAGAGCGGACATACCGCTGGCCCTCTGGGTATGGCGGACATCTTTACCGCATTCTATTTCCACATCCTCAATCACGATCCAAAGGATCCGGATCGGGCGGATCGAGACCGCCTCATCCTCTCCAATGGCCATATCGTACCGGTCCGGTACGCAGCGATGGCGCATGCGGGCTACTTCCCGGTCGAAGAATGCCTCACTCTGCGTGCGTTCGACAGTCGGCTCCAGGGGCACCCGGAGCGCCTGCGCCTGCCCGGGCTCGAGACTACCTCCGGCCCCTTGGGCGAAGGGCTCTCGCAAGCGGCGGGTATGGCGTACTCCTTCCGTATGGACGGCGCGAAACAGCGCGTGTATTGCCTGATGAGCGACGGCGAGCAGGAAGCAGGGAACACTTGGGAAGCGGCACTGTTCGCAGGCAAGAATAAGCTCCACAACCTCACGGCGGTAATGGACCGGAACAATATTCAGATAGACGGAATGACCGAGGATGTGATGCCGCTTGAGCCGATCGCAGACAAGTATCGTGCGTTCAACTGGCATGTGCTCGAAGTGAACGGACACGATATCCCCGCGTTCATCAGTGCGGTCGAAGAAGCGAAAACCATCTACGAGAAGCCAACGCTCATCATCGCGCACACTATTCCCGGCAGGGGCGTCCCCGAGATTGAATTCGACTATCACTGGCACGGTAAGCCGCCGACCGCGGAAGAAGCGAAGCACTTTCTAAAAGATATCCGCACGATGGGCGGCAAGGTCCCTCACGAATATGCTTAATCAAGACGCAAAATTGGCCGAAAACATATTTGCGGACGACGTACCGCAGGCGCCGACGCGCGACGGCTTCGGGAAAGGAACGGTGGAGGCGGGGAAGGCCGATACGCGCGTGGTGGTGCTCTGCGCCGACCTCGCCGAGAGCACGCGCGCCGAGTGGTTCCAGAAAGAATTTCCCGAGCGCTACGTCGAGATGGGCGTCGCCGAGCAAAATATGGCAGCCGTCGCCGCCGGTATGGCAGAGGCGGGGAAGATACCGTTCATCGCAAGCTACGCGGCATTCTCGCCGGGCCGCAATTACGAGCAGATCCGCACAAGCATTGCGCTCAACCGACAGCCGGTCAAGGTGTGCGGGATGCACGCCGGCGTCTCCGTCGGCCCTGACGGCGCGACACACCAGATGCTCGAGGATATCGGGATGATGCGTATGCTCCCGGGGATGACGGTCATCGCTCCTGGAGACAGCGAGGAGGCACGCAAAGCGGTCGTCGCCGCCGCGAAAACGGACGGGCCGGTGTATCTTCGCTTCGGCCGTGCGGCGACGCCGGTCTTCACGACGAGCGAGACGCCGTTTCAGATAGGGAAGGCGCTCGTGCTCTGGGAATCGGAAAAGCCGCAAGTCGCGATACTCTCGACCGGTTCTCTAAGCTATGCCGCGCTTGTCGCGGCCCGCGCGCTCGCCGAAAGCGGTATCGAGAGCATCGTACTCCACGTGCCGACCATAAAGCCACTCGACGAGGCGGCAGTACTCGAGGTGGCGAAGCGCGCGGGCCGCGTCATTACCGTCGAAGAACACCAGGCCGCCGGCGGCTTCGGGAGCGCCGTGGTGGAATTCCTTTCCGAGCACCACCCGGTGCCCGTGCGACGGCTCGGCGTGCAGGACCAGTTCGGCCAGTCGGGTACTCCCGAAGAACTTTTAAAACACTACGAGCTCGACGCTCTCCACATCACAGAGGCTGCCCATGCGTGCATTCATATATGATGGGGGTATGAAAAATACGATAAACTCCTATTTTGCAGTGCTCATCATCACCATCGCAGGCGCGAGCGCCGCTTGGCTCATCGTACATATGGCAAATTCCGTTTCCCTCATCACCACCTTCAGCGGCTCAGAAGCGACCTACGCGCAGCTTCAGCAGTCCATACTGAAACCGTAACGGTTCTTCTTAGTTAGAGCGTACGAACGGCGTACGAAGAGGGTGCGTCGTCGAGATATTGTTCCAGTGCATTACGCGTGAGCAGGCTTTTCTGCGCGCCGACTTCCTGCACGACCGACATAGCATTTACCGGCCCCCAGAGAAGCGCTTCAGCAAGCGACTTTCCGAGTGCAAGTGCGGCGACGAACGTTGAAGTTGTCGCGTCGCCCGCGCCCGTGCGGTCGATCGGCGGCGAAGCATCCGGATACATCGGTACCTTGAGCGTTTCTGTGCCGTCGGAGGCGTATGCGCCGTTTCGTCCGTCGGTAATGAGCACGATCTTCGGGCCGAGCGCGCGCATCTTTTCCAGCAATGTTCGTATATCCGTCTCGCCGAGCTCCAAGATGCGCTGTGCCTCCTCTTTATTTACGGCGACGACCTCTGTCGCGGCGTAGAGCGCAGCGAGCTTCTCTTTGCCCATCTGTATCTGGAACGTGCCGGGCTGGAAGGCAAGCTTCGTCTCGGGATGCTCGTTAAGCCACGCGACCAGCTCGCTGTGGAGCGCTTCGGCACCCTCGCCGGTCGAGGAGAGATAGAGCCACTTCGGTGCTTTAAAGCCGCTCGGAATGAGGTACGGATATGCTTCGTGCCGGATGAGGATGGTGCGCTCGGCTTCGTACCAGAGTACGTAATGATGATTTGTCGGAATGCCGTCGTTCACGGCAACATACGTCGTATCGATACCTTCTCGGGAGAAAGTCGCAAGGATCTCTTCTCCATACCGGTCCTTCCCGACGTTTGAGATGAATCCAGAGGAGAGGCCGAGGCGCGCGGCGGCGACTGCGGCGTTCGCCGCATTGCCTACACCCGGCACGAGGATGGAGGCATCGTAGGGTATCTTATCGCCCCACCGCATCGAGATGGTGCAATTCTGGTTGTTGATGTCGCAGGTGACGCGCGCGTCCTTAAGCTTGATGAACTCGTCAACAGTAGTGTCGCCGATAGCCACAAAATCCATAGAAATATTCTAGCACGTGGTACCATAAATCTATGACCGACCTTGTTGCGACCGCCCGTTCGCTCTTCGCACCCGGCAAAGGCATCCTCGCCGCGGATGAAAGCGAGCATACGGCGACCGCGCGTCTCGCCGAGTACGGCATTCCCGCAAGTGCGGAGACGCGCCGGCAGTATCGCGACCTCTTCCTCGGTGCGGAGGGTATCGAACACTATCTCTCGGGCATCATCCTTTTCTCCGAGACGCTCGCTCAGAAGGGGAACGACAAGAAATTATTTCCGAAATCGCTCGCGGCGCGCGGTATCCTCCCGGGGGTGAAGGTGGATCTCGGGACCGAGCCGATCAGCGAGAGTCCGCGGGAGCTCATCACGCACGGCCTTCTCGATCTCCCCGAACGGCTCGTCGAATATAAGAAACAGGGTGCGGTCTTCACTAAGTGGCGCGCAGTCATCCGTATCGACGGCGACGGACTCCCGACGGCGCTCGCCACCCACGAGAACGCGAAGCGTCTGGCGAGCTACGCGAAGGAGGTACAGTCGGCCGGCCTCGTGCCGATACTCGAGCCAGAAGTATTGCTCGAAGGGAAACATAGCCGCATACGGGCACGTGCGGTTATCGAAGAAACCCTGCAGACACTTTTTTCAGTACTTGCCGAGCATTCGGTTGACCGTGCGAGCGTCATCGTGAAGACGTCCATGGCGCTCTCGGGGAGCACGAGCGGAAAGAAGGATACGCCCGACGAGGTCGCCGCCGACACGCTCGCGGCGCTTATCAAGAGCGTGCCGCCCCAGGTGGCGGGCATCGTGTTTCTTTCGGGGGGACAAACGCCCTCGGTGGCAACCGCGAATCTCTCTGCGATAATGAAACAAGCGAAGAATATGAACGCTCCGTGGCCGCTCACCTTCAGCTTCGCCCGCGCGCTCCAGGAAGAAGCACTCGCCCTGTGGAAGGGGAAGGAAGAAAATGTTCCCGCCGCGCGCTCGGCGTTCCTCGCGCGTCTCGCCCGCGTCTCCGCCGCCCTCGGCTGAAAAGATTGCGTTCCAGGCTCTTTTCAGTTATATTCAGGCATTATGCTTACGCTCACGGTAGAGAAGCGCGAGAAAACCGGCGCGAGCGCTCCGGCGCTCCGACGCGCGGGGTCCATCCCCGCGGTCGTGTATGGCGCGCATCACGCGTCGACGCCAATCACCGTCTCGGCGGGCGCGTTCGAAAAGATTTTGCGCGAAGCTGGCGAAGCGACCATTGTGTCGCTTTCGGGTCTCGGCGCTGCGCTCCCGACGCTTATCCACGAAGTCGACCTCGACCCGCTCACGAATCGCCCGCGCCACGTCGATTTCTATGCAGTGACCAAGGGCGAGAAAGTCGAGGTCGCCATTCCGCTCTCCTTTGAAGGAGTTTCTGCGGCTGTTGAGGCGGGCGCGAATCTCGTGAAGGTGCTCCACGAACTCGAGGTGGAGGCCGACCCGATGAGCCTCCCGCACAACATCAGTGTTGATATTTCTCTGCTCGCGGCTCTCGGCGATAAGATTCACGCAAGCGACCTCGTTCTCCCGTCCGGTATTGAGCTGGTCACGCCGCCGGAAGAGGTCATCGCGCTCGTGCAGGAAGTCGTCGAGGAGAAGGAGGAGGTCGCACCCGCCGATATCGCCTCCATCGAGGTTGAGAAGAAGGGTAAGGAAGAAGCGGCGGAAGGAGAAGCGCCGGCGGAAAACGCTTAAGGTCTCCCGAAAACATCATGCTAGAATGACCGGACAATGCGCCGGTTTTTCTTTTTTGTTCTCGGATGCGCGTTCTTTCTTACGCCCTCTGCGGTGTTCGCGCAGGATATTGCACAAGCGGTCACGAACCGCCAGCAGGAACTGCAGAATCAGCTGGACGAGATCGAACGGCAGATCGCCGCGCAACAACAGCTCCTGGACAAGGCGCAGGGCCAGCGTCAAACGCTCCAGACCCAGATAGACGCCTTTAACGCGGAGATCAAGAAGACACAACTCCGGATCCAAACGATCAACCTTACGATAACGCAGTTGAATGGCGACATCGGCGTACGCAACAAAACACTCTCACAACTCTCGGCGCGGCTCACCGCGGAGAAGGAGTCGCTCGCGCAGATATTGCGGCAGACGCAGGTGCTCGACGATTACTCGGTCGTCAGTGTCGCGCTCGGCTCGAAGAGCGTCTCGGGTTTCTTCAGCGACCTGGACGCCTTCGCCTCTATTAAGAGCTCGCTCGCGAAGTCGTTCGACCAGATCGAACGGACGAGCATCTCGACCGAGGCGGAGAAGGAGGCGCTCCAGGCACGGCTCGCGGAACAGGAACAGTTGCGCACCGTCGCACAGCTCGCTAAGCAGGCGGTACAGGCGCAAGAGCAGGAGAAACAAAAACTGCTCACCCAGACCAAGGGCATCGAGGCGAATTATCAGAAGCTCATCGCGACGAGCCAGCGGACCGCCGCGCAGATCCGCAGTGAACTCTTCTCGCTCCGCGATAGCGCGGCGATACCGTTCGGTACGGCGCTGACCTATGCGCTCGCCGCCGAGCGGGCGACCGGGACGCGCGCGGCGGTTACGCTCGGGGTGCTGAAGCAGGAAACGAATCTCGGCGAGAATCTCGGCACCGGCACGTGGCGGGTCGATATGGCGCCTCTGCGCGACCAGCCGGTCTTCGTTTATATCACGCAGACGCTCGGCTTCGACCCGGACAAGATGCCGGTCTCAAAGAAGCCCTGGTACGGCTGGGGCGGGGCGATGGGCCCGGGGCAGTTCATCCCCTCGACCTGGGTCTGCTACGGCGGATTCGTGAATACCAAAACGAATACCTGCTCGCCACCGTCGGGCGCGAATAGCTCGTTCTGGCAAGGCCCATGGCAATATGTCGCGAGCAAGGACCGTGTTCGGAAGCTCCTGAGCGGCAGCTCGCCGAGCAATCCGTGGGACGCGCAGACGGCCATTATGGCAACCGCGATGCTGATGGCCGATAACGGCGCAGGGAAGCAGACGCTCGCCGCAGAGCGGCTCGCGGCGATGCGCTATTTCGCCGGCTGGGCGGGCGCCAATAAACCCGCCTACGCGTTCTATGGCGACGGCGTGATGGAATTCGCGGCGAAGTTCCAGCGCGACATCGACCTGCTCGGCGGTTCCTAAGAGGAGGCGAGCGAGCTACCGGGCTTCCAAGAATTCCAGTCCTATGGTAAGCTCGGCGGAATGAAGAAAGATATCCATCCCGCAGAATACCGGCAGGTCGTGTTCGAGGATCTCTCCTCGGGCGCCGCATTCCTTATCGGCTCGACCATCGCGACGACCGAAACGACGAAATTTGAGGGAAAAGAGTACCCGAAAGTGACGGTCGAGATCTCGAGCAAATCGCACCCATTTTATACCGGTGAGGACCGCACGCTCGACAAGGCCGGCCGAGTTGAACGCTTCAAACAGCGCGCAGCGAAAAAGCGATAGAACCATCCCGCCTGCATCGTTGCGGGCCCCGGCGATTTTCTCCGCCGTACCTCAGGTACGTCTCCGAAAATCGCCCGCCCGCGCCTTGCATCCGAGGCGGTTCTATCACTTTTCTGGTATCTTGATTCAATGGAGTATTCTCCGGACTTTAAGAAAAATTTCGCAACCGCATACCTCGCGGAGGAATACGAACGCCTTCTGAAAGAGGCGGCGGACGCGCGCGCTTCGGCCGGGACCGACGCGGAACTTCTGCAGATGGCGGAAGAGGATGAAACTCGTGTGCGTATTCGACAGGCGGCCATCCTCGCCGAGATAGAACAGATACTCGCCAAGGAGAAGGAGGAGGTTGCGAAGCCGATCTCGGTCGTGATGGAATTGCGAGCCGCCGCCGGCGGCGACGAGGCGTCTCTCTTCGCGCACGAGCTTAAAGATATGTATAGGACATATGCCGAGGGCCGCGGATGGAAGGCACGTTCTATCGACGACCTCACGCTCGAGATATCCGGCGCCGATGCGTATGACGCACTACGTTACGAGACTGGCGTGCATCGGGTCCAGCGCGTCCCCTTGACCGAGAAATCGGGCCGCATCCACACCTCGACCGCCTCGGTCGCCGTACTGCCGATACGCCTGAAGCCGAAGTTTGAGATAAGTCCGGCCGATATCGAGATGGAATTCTCGAGAAGCGGCGGAGCAGGCGGGCAGAACGTGAACAAGGTCGAAACGGCCGTGCGGCTCATCCATACGCCCACCGGCATCGATGTGCGCTCTTCGTCAGAACGCAGTCAGCTCGCCAACCGCGAGAAGGCCCTACAGATCCTCTCGGCCAAGCTCGAGCAGATGCATGACGAGAAGGAGGCGCGGGAGCATGCCGCGGAGCGCAAGGAACAGATAGGCACGGGCGACCGCTCAGAGAAGATACGCACCTATAACTACCTTCAGGACCGCATTACCGACCACCGCATCAATGAGTCGTGGCACAATCTGCCGAAGAAGATGGCAGGCGATATCGGCGATATCGTCGAGGCGCTCCGCTTGCATAGCGGCCAAGATTCGGGTACAGTAGCGGGATAATGAATACGGGAACTGATACGGCAGAACTGAAGCGCCTCTTCGACACAGGGGCGCATTTCGCGCAGGTAAAGAGCCGCCGGCACCCCTCGATGAAGCCTTACCTGGTGGGTACCAAGGGGCGGCAGGAGATCATCGACCTCGTGAAGACGACCGAACAGCTCGAAGCGGCGAAGGCCGCGATGAGCGCGCTCGCGAAGGAAGGGAAGACAGTCCTCTTCGTTGGCGGGAAAGTCGAAATTGCCGCGCTCGTCAAGTCGGCGGCGCAGGAGATCAGCGCGCCCTACGTAGCGGCGCGCTGGCTCGGCGGCACCATCTCCAACTGGAGCGAGATTAAGAAGCGGGTCGACCGCCTCGCAGAGCTTAAGGAAATGGCCGCTACCGGCGCGCTCGCCAAACAGCACACGAAGCTCGAACTCGTGAAGCTCGAACGCGAAAAGAAACGTCTCGAAGAGCGGCTCGACGGCATCACGACGCTCACAAAGCGTCCGGACGCGCTCCTCGTTGTCGACACCAAGCACGAGAAGCACGCGGTGAAGGAGGCGAACGATGCGGGCATCCCCATTCTCGCCATTATGAGTTCGGACTGCGATCTCCGCGACGCGGCGTACCCGATCGTCGCGAACGATACCTCGCGCGAGACGGTCGGGCTTATCCTCTCTGAACTCGCAGGAGCTTTCCAGAAGGGGCAAACAGTGTAAGCTTTGCGGACAAAGCTTTCTCCCTGCGCTCGTTCGGAAAAATGAAATAGGAATTTCTTTTCCGCTCACTCGCTTGGTAGTAAATTCCGCGTGTTATTATTTTTGAATCATTATGGAAATCACGACCGATGTTATAAAAGAGTTGCGCGAGATGACGGGCGTATCCGTTATGCAGTGCAAGAAGGCGCTCGAGGAGGCGGGCGGCGACCTCGCAAAAGCCGCGGTCATCCTCAAGAAACACTCGGCCGCCTCGGCCGAGAAGAAGGCAGAACGGACGCTCGCGGCCGGCGTCATCGGGAGCTACATCCACGATGGAAGCATCGGCGCGATGGTGGCGCTCTCGTGCGAGACCGATTTCGTCGCCAAGAATCCCGAATTCGGCGAGCTCGCGCGTTCGCTCGCGATGCAGGTCGCCGCGACGAACCCGGCGTATACAGCATCTTCAGAGATTTCCGAGGACGCGAAGCAGGCGGCGACCGCCGTATTCCTGAAGGAAGTTGCCGATAAACCGAAAGAGATGCAGGCGAAGATACTCGAGGGGAAGCTCGCAAGCTACTTCCGCGACCAGGTGCTCCTCGAACAGCTATTCATCAAGGACGAGAATAAGACGGTGCGCAACCTCCTCGACGAAGCGACGCAGAAGTTCGGTGAACGCGTCGAGATAAGCCGCTTCACACGTCTTTCCGTCCGCTGATCGCTATGGGGAATCTCATCTTCCTTCTCATCACGCTCGCGCTCCTCGGCGGCTTCGTTGCGCTCACCGAGTACGAGGCGCGGCGCGGCGCGCGCGTATTCGCGCGCGAACGCGCACACCTCGACCGCAACGTCGAGCGCATTGAGTTTGTCCTCCGACACATTGATCTCGCTGCATTCCTACGGGACGAAGTGCGGCGCCTCGCCGGACGTGTCGGCCACGACATCGCGCATCTCTCGCTCCAAACCGTGCGGAACGCTGAACGACTGCTCACGCGCCTCGTCCGGCACCTGCGTTCCCGGCACGAGGTCGAGAGCGCGCCGCGCGAGAGCACCCGGGCGTTCGTGAAGACACTCTCCGATTTCAAGGGTCGCCTGAAGGCGACGCATCCGGAGATTTCTGATATACAACACTAGGAGAGGCCGCCTTAGCTCAGTTGGCTAGAGCGCCACTTTTGTAAAGTGGATGTCCTCGGTTCGAATCCGAGAGGCGGCTCAAAGGTTAGTAGTCGTTTGAGAGGTCGTTGAGACCAGCGCGCCCTTGGGGAACTGTTTCTCGAGGTCCTCGAGCGTGGTGAAGCCGTAATACTGCTTGCCGTTGATGACGAATGCGGGGAAAGTGCTCTTCACCTTCGTAACGGCGATGAACGTTTTCAGGGCGCCGAGGTCGAGATTGTAGTCGAACGAATACACGCGCAAGGTCGGATACGTGTCGCGCAGGTAGGAGAGCGCGTAGCCTGCCTTGTCGCAGTCGGCGCAATCGCCGGCATTGCTATAGAAATAGAGAACCGTCACCGGCTTCGTACCGCAGGCCTCCGCGAGCTTCTTTGTGATGAGATAGTCGCGTATCTCGAGCAGGGAGTATTGCTCCTTCAGCCGTATCACTTGCGCCGTGTCGCTCCCGAGCTGATTCTCGGCGTAGGCAAGGCGATTGCCCATATCTGCGAGTTCGCCGGTCAGCGCGATAGAAGAGGCGGCGCTGTCGCAGGGCGCCGCCTCGAGCAGGGAGAACTGTGTGTCGAGCGACAGGATGTCGATGGAGAGCTGGTCCTCGATGGTCGAGAGTTCGTTGATGCGTACGCGGTTCAGGTAGCTGATGGCGTACGCGACCGTGCCCGCAAGCAGGACGGTGATACCGAGAGCTATGAGCGCGTTCCGGGCAACGAGTGACATATATCAATTCCGCCAATCGCGGCGTTTGCCGGTGGTGACATCAGCCGTGGCACGCAGAAGCCACAGCGGCACGACAAGCCCGTAGAGCAGGGTGTAGGAAACGAGTCCGAACGTAATATCTCCCGGCGTCTTCGAGATGCGTTTCCCGATGAGAATGAGGGAGAGCGAGGCGAGGAGCGTTACCGCACCAAGAACGAGGTAGAAGTTAGCGGAGAAGAACAGCCACTCGAATGAGCCGTGCGGTACGAGCGCATAAGAAAGCGGAACGCCGGCGCGGACTTCGAAGGCGGCAAAGGCGTTCCGCGCAATCTCAAAGAGCATAAAAAAGAACAGCACCATACCGCTCCCGATAGCGAGAAGCGCGCTTGGGAGCATAAGCATACCGAGTGCGCCGTGGCGGCGGTTCGCGATGAGTCCGCGGTATTCGCCGAAGATGTTCCGCAGGAAGCCGGACGTCCAGCGCGTGCGCTGCTTCAAGAGCTTCATGATGGTACTCGGCGCTTTCGTATAGACGCGCGCGCGCGGTGCGTTCTCGATACCGTACCCCGCCTGTTGGATGCGGAGCGCCATTTCCATATCCTCAGTCTGGTGTCCGTAACGGAATCCGCCGAGCTTCTCAATGATGGCGCGCCGGTAGAACGAGAAGGGTCCCGGTGTGACGTAGAGGCCGTTTATCGAGGCGATGGCGTGTCGGAATGTGATGCCGAAGATATATTCGGCATTTTGCATATGCTGGAGGATGTTCCCCGGCTTGTGGATCGACATCGCACCGGTCGCGGCCGCGACGTTCGGGTCCTCAAAGCACGGGAGGATCTCGAGGAGCGCGTCCGGCTCGACGAACGAGTCTGCATCAAGACAGGCGACAAACTCGGCATTTGTCGCGGCGACGCCAGCATTTAGCGCGGTGTGTTTGCCGCCGTTCTCTTTGCGGATGATGCGCACTTGCGCTTCGCTCGCGAAACGCGCCATAGCGGCGGGCGTTGCATCGGTCGAGCCGTCATCGACGAGGATGATCTCGAGTTTCTCCTTCGGATAATCGAGCGCGAGTAGTGATTCGCACGTCGCGGCGACGGTCGCCGCTTCATTCCAGCAGGGGACGATAATGGCGACGGAAGGCGTCGCGGTACCGGGGGTTCGCGCGCGCGCCGCGCGCGCGGGCTTCGAGAGAAGCGTCACAAGGACGAAAGACTCGAAGAATATCGCGATGAAGAGGAACGGATAGGCAAGCGCCTCCAGACTCATATATAGCGCCACTGTAGCACAAAATCTCCCGCTAACGAATCGTCGCGCCGAAGTTCTTAACGGTGGCGGCTTCGAGCTTGGAGTGGAGGGCATTCACCTCGTCATTCGTAAGTGTCTTGTCGATGCTTCGGTAGGTGATTCGGTACGCGTAGCTGACCCTGCCGGCACCCAATTTTTCCTCATTCTCATACGTATCCACGAGCGTCATCTGTTCGGCCATATCACCGACCACATCGCGTACGAGGTCGAAATAATTGTTCGGGACGAAATCCTTGCCGACGACAAAGGAGATATCGCGCACGACCGGCGGATATTTACTGACCTCGACGAACGCGTGTCCCAATCGGAGTTGTTTCTTTACGCGTTCATCCTCGCTCCAGAAAAGGCGGATATCGGGAACCTCGGTGCCGATTATCGCGAGCCGTTCGAGCCCGAAGCCGAATGCCCAGCCGTGGTATCCGACAACGCCCATCTTTTTGAGTACGCTCGCCTTCGGCATACCTCCACCGAGTATTTCGATCCACTCGCTCCCCGCTGCTTGTGCCGCCGCGCCCGAGACCCCGACCTCCACCTCAAGCGATGGGTCGGTGTACGGGAAGGTGTCGGGATTGAAACGGAATTTCGTATCTTCGCCGAAGACGCTTTTCACCACCTGCGAGAGCGCGCTCTTAAGGTCCTCGATATCGAGCGGCTCTGACTCTGGAGTAAGGAACCAGCCGCCCATCTGATGGAAGATGTTCATATGGCGACGGTCGATCTCATCCTTACGATAGACCTTGCCGTAGCAGAGCGCGCCCATCGATTCTCCGCGCAGGATACGCTCCTTGATCTCGGGCTGGTTGAGGTAGTAGTACCAAAAGACAGTGTCGTGCGTGCGCAGGATATTCTCGGTATCCACGTAGTACGTGTCTGAAGAAGAGCGCGCGGGGTGGTCGGCAGGGAAGTCGAAGAGGTCGAAGCTGATGCTTGCGGGCACGATTTCCGGTATCTCGATATCATCGAAGTCTTTGAAGACAGGGAGCGCTTTCACGCGCTCAACAATCTCACGGAGCGGGCTTCCGGGCGTGCGGGAGAGGTCCGGCATCGCCAGATACCGCTTCATACGCTCCGCGTCCACGTCGGTCCGTTGCTCCAGTTCGGCTCGGAGCAGCTCCTCCTCGGCCCTCGATATTCTGATATCCATAGATATTTTAGAATATCACATTTTGTGCTAGAATATAGGCAACAAACGTATGGCTAAAACGACCGACACAGAGCCTAAAAAGAAGGCGTACGACGCCTCGTCTATTACCGTCCTTGAGGGGCTCGAGCCGGTGCGGAAGCGACCGGGTATGTATATCGGGACGACCGGTCCCGAGGGACTCCACCATCTCATCTGGGAAATATTCGACAATGCGCGCGACGAGGCGATGGGCGGATATGCGAACGACATAGAGGTCGCGCTTCTCCCCGACGGCTATGTGCGCGTGGCGGACAACGGTCGCGGCATTCCGGTCGGCATCCACCCGAAGACGAAAGTCTCCGCGCTCGAGACCATTATGACCACGCTTCACGCCGGCGGTAAGTTCGGCGGAGAAGAGTCGGGCTACAAGGTCTCGGGCGGCCTTCACGGCGTCGGTGCGTCAGTGGTGAACGCGCTTTCGGTGCACACCTCGGTCATCGTGCACAAGGAGGGCGGCATACACCTGCAGGAATATAAGATCGGGAAACCGCTCGCGAAGGTGAAGAAAGTCGGCACGACGAAGCTCGTCGGTACCATCGTGAAGTTCAAGCCGGATGCGGAGATATTCAAAGAGGGTGTCGAGTGGGATTGGGAAAAGATCGTCGCGCACCTGCGCCAGCAAGCCTACTTGGTGAAAGGGGTTCGCATCAGTGTCATCGACGCGCGCGCTTGCGCGCGTGTCGCCGATGAAGACTGTTTCTATCTGCGCGAATTGAAGGGATTCGCAGCACCATCGCTCACCTTCTACTTCGAGGGTGGGCTGAAGTCGCTCGTCGCTTTCCATAACAAGCATCAGACGCCGGTGCACAAGAACATCTTTTATATCGACCGCGAACACGAGAATGTCGCGGTTGAAGTCGCGCTCCAGTATGTCGACGACCTCACGCCGCGGATCACCGCGTTCGCGAACAACACCTACAACAGCGAGGGCGGCACGCACATTACCGGCTTCAAGACGGCGCTCACGCGCTCGCTCAACACGTATGGGCGGAACGCGAACATTCTCAAGGAGAAGGATGAAAACTTCACTGGCGACGATGTGCTCGAGGGTATCACGGCGGTGGTCTCAGTGAAGCTTCCCGAGATCCAGTTCGAGGGACAGACGAAGGCGAAGCTCGGCTCGGTCGAGGCGCAGGGCGCGGTCGCTACGGTCTTCGGCGAGGCGCTCGGCTCCTTCCTCGAAGAGAATCCGGATGACGCGCGCGCCATCATCAACAAAGTCCTTCTCGCGCTCAAGGCGCGTAAGGCGGCGAAAGCGGCGAAGGACTCGGTCCTGCGCAAGGGCGCGCTCGAGGGTATGACGCTCCCGGGTAAGCTCGCGGACTGCCAGACCAAGAGTGCAGAAGAGGGCGAGCTGTTCATCGTCGAGGGGGATTCGGCCGGCGGCTCGAGCAAGCAGGGTAGGGACCGCCGCACGCAAGCCATCCTCCCTTTGCGCGGCAAGATCCTCAACGTTGAACGCGCGCGCATTGACCGTATGCTCGCGTCGGTTGAGATTCGCGCGCTCGTTATCGCGATGGGCACCGCCATCGGGGACGTCTTTGATATATCGAAACTCCGTTATCATAAAATAATCATCGCGACCGATGCTGACGTCGACGGTGCGCACATTCGCACACTTCTCCTCACGCTCCTCTATCGCCACTTCCGGCCGATTATTGAAGGCGGCTTCGTCTATATTGCCCAACCGCCGCT
The DNA here is from genome assembly GCA_041660025.1 of Minisyncoccota bacterium. Taxonomy (GTDB): domain Bacteria; phylum Patescibacteriota; class Minisyncoccia; order Phycocordibacterales; family Phycocordibacteraceae; genus C7867-001. Next base: position 85,720 of record JBAZXD010000002.1, read on the forward strand.
CTATAAAATCACGAAAGGGAAGTCAATCGCGTATGCGTATTCGGATAAAGAAAAAGAAGTCGTACTGAAAGAGTTCGGCGTTGCCCCTTCGGAGGTCTCTGAGAATCCTCTGGAAGGCGATGAGGAAACCGTCGGAGAAGAAGCGGAAGCGGAAGCGGAAATCGCGAGCGCGAAGAAGCCAGCGAAGGTGAATATCCAGCGCTACAAAGGTCTCGGAGAAATGAACCCGAGCGAGCTTTGGGAGACGACGATGGACCCCGCGCGGCGCGTGTTGAAGCGAGTGAACGTCGGGGATGCTGAAGCGGCTGATCGCATCTTCGATATCCTTATGGGCACTGACGTCGCTTCGCGCAAGTCGTTCATCCAGTCGAACGCGAAACTCGCGAATCTGGACGTCTAAGATCCGAGAACCGTTACCTTCGCGGAAGCACTGTTGTTGTCCGTACTCGATTCTGCGACCGTGCGGTCGAAGTTCGCGGTAATCGAGATCATCTGATCGACCCCTTTGTTCGATTGGTCGAAGCCGAGCGTGTAGTCGATACTGTCGCCTGGGCCGAGCGTTTGCTGGGTCTGGGATTGGTAGAGATACGCGGTTTGCGTCGGGATGGATGCGCTCCAGCGCCACGGACCGCTTACGTTCGTACCGATATTTTTAATAGTGAATTTGACTGCGGGGCGGCTGTCGGCAGGGACCGTCGAAGTTGCGACAAATGATTCTGCTGAATTCGAGGCGAGGTAGCCGACTGCATTGATGGTCACGACGAAGTCGGGAAGGCCTGAGAGCACACCGGTCGCAAGGGCGCCACCGATCTGATACGTGCCGCCCGTCTTTTTTCCCGCCGTAGGAGCGGTTTTCGTCTCGGCTGGAGCGGTCGGTGAGGTCGTACTTACCTCTGTCGAAGAACCCTCTTCGCCGAAGGGGATTGTCGTCGATGCGACGGGCGTCGGGACAACCGAGAGGGTAGGCTCGTCCGCCGGAGTGAAGACCGAGCCGAGGTAGACGGCGGCACTGCCGATACGACCGGCGACGTCCGGGACATAGCGTGTCGAATAGACCGCGAGCCACATACTCGCGCCGATAAGCGCAACGAATCCAACCACGGCGAGCGTGTTTATGAAGAGGTGGCGATTTGAGGCAAGAGACTGCGATTCGTTCATAGATAAATACATACCATACTGTACTTTCTATGTCAAGTGTCTGGCGGCGACACCACGTCTTGACAAGGATGCTACAATGGCGTATTAATGGATTAAGACTATATGGGGAAAATCATCAACTTCATCGTCCGACTCATCCGGGTCGGCAAGCAGGCGTATACGAGGAAGTGGAGCTTCTTCGGCATTTTCGTCATAGCATTCCTCGGCAGTGTGAATATGCTCGCCACACTCGATCTGTTGCCGCAGGTTCCGCTCACCGCCGTACTGGCGGCGACGAATCCGACCGTTCCTCAACACGCGCGCGGACAGGAACCGGTCGCGATCGTCGAGCTACCGACGAGCATTGAGATCAAGACCATCGATCTCCTCGCGACCATTGAGAATCCGACGGCGACCGATGCCGCACTACTCGACCAGGGGCTGTTGCGCGGTGCGGTGCGTTACCCGACGTCGGCCAAGCTTGGCGAGACGGGCAATGTCGTCCTTTTCGGCCACTCGAGCTATCTGCCGGTCGTGGGCAACCAAGCGTACAAGACATTCAACGGCATTCAGAAGCTCGCGGCAGGAGAAGTCATTACCGTATATTCCCTTGATACGGCATATACGTATCGGGTACGGACCGTCGCGAAAGAGAGCGCGGATAATAATACGGCGATCCCGCTCTCTGTTTCCGGGAAGGCGCTTACGCTCGTGACCTGCAATTCTTTCGCCACGAAGGCAGACCGTTTCGTCGTTACCGCGGACTTTGTTGAAAGTCGTTCGATTTCCGGCTAACGCCGGAAATCGAACGACTCTCCGCAAGGAGAGCAGGAACGTTGTTCTTTCTACTCAATCCGATTAACGCCGCAGTAGCGGCACAGCAAAAAGGAGATATCGATGAGTAAAATCATCGCAGTGCTGGCGCTCGCAATCGCGACGCTGGCTGTCCCAGTCGCATCTGTTGCGGCGACTTGGAAACCGTTCTTCCGTGGGATTAACAACCCTGCGGAACTCGAGGGCAAGATAGAAGCCTCACTCGCGAAGAACCCGAAGGGTACCAGTATGCTCGACCCGGAGCGTTGTAAGCGCGACGGATCGTGTGCCACGCCTCTGAATTATTTAGAGGCGCTGAAGCAGGTGGATCCAGGCGCACACCTTACCAGTGTGGCGCAGGTTCCCGGCTTCCTCCGGACGCTTCAAGTGATTGACGCGCCCGTTGGCGAATACTGGATCTCGTGTTTGAAGCCTTCGGGCCGCGGCACCTATCGGGCAGTACTTCACTGTCTCTCTCGCTCATTCAAGAAAGGCGAGAAGGCGTGGGTTGATCCGAAGACGAATAAAATCGTGTTCGCCTCGGATTGCACGAATCCGGTGGAAAAGCCGGTGAAAGAGGAATGTGTGTACATTCCGTTCATCACGAAATCCGTCAACACAGTCGTGCGATTCGCAGCTGTCGGTCCCGCTGACATCCGGAAGGACGATGATTGCCTCGCGGTGAAAGCGGCAGGCGATACGGAGTTCGAGAGGTGGTGGGCCGACAAATGTGCTTCGGTGTACTGCGATTTCTCTGCTCCCGCCGCAGTGGTCGGACAGAGAATCCTGGTCATCGGTAGTTATGAACCGAAACCAGGCGAGCACATCCTGCGTCTTCCGAAGTACTTTGCAGAAAAAGGGTCGCTGTTCGTGACTCTTCTCTGCATCGAAAATACGAAGATGACGTGGCCGGAGCTTCCGAACCAGTCGGCTTCTCGGGAACAAATCGCTGAATGGATTGCCGGACACTCCGACACCATAGGTGTCCGGTGGCATGACTATCGGGTAACGCAATCCGGGAGAAGGGAAGCAAGGGTGTTTTACACCAAGGCCGATGTTCCACCGGGTCTGTCCGTGTCTCAGTCCGAGCTGTATTGGCATTGGGGCGAATGGGCCCGGATGCAAGCGCGTTAGCTTGTCGGACGACAGGGAGAATGCGGGGGCGTTGAATAAACGCTCTCGCATCCACTCCCTTTTTATACGCCGCGCAAGCGGCAGAGGAGTATTTCACAAATCGTGATAAAAACAAAAACAGCACTTACGTATTATGGTCGACCGATTCTTATCGGTCTCTTTACCGTGCTATTTACGGTCGCTATCGGCATGTCAATCGCGTTTGCAACAGGCTTCACTACGCCGGCAAAAGTCTTGGCTCAGGTACTGCCGCCTTGTTGCGTCATACCTCCGCCCCCTCCGCCTGCCCCAGTACTTCCTCCGTGTTGTGTCATTCCGCCACCTCCTCCGCCACCCCTGCCGCCACCTCCGCCGCCACCCCTGCCTCCTCCTCCGCTTCTCGCACCGACTCCCATAACGCCGGCTCCGACGCCGACGCCTGCTCCCACGCTCGTTCCGGAACCAACTCCCACACCGACCCCTGAACTCCCTCCCGCGCCTACTCCAACTCCCACACCAACGCCAACGCCAACGCCAACCCCCGAACCCCCGTCTCCGCCGCCTCCAACTCCCGAACCTCCTCTACCTCCTCCTCCCGAACCCCCACTCCCACCTCCTTCTGGCGGTGGTGGTAGTAGCGGTGGCGGCGGAGGGGGTGGCGGCGGCGGAGGCTCGCCCTCGCCGACCATCACGCTCGCAGTGCTCCCGCACGTGCTTTCTCAGCCGCTCGCGTATCTCTATCTCTCACAGATCCCGTATACCGGCCTCGACCTCGGACCGATCGGCACCGTGCTCTATTGGCTTGCGCTTATCGGTTGGTCGCTTGCGCTCGCCTACCTCATCCTCTTCGGCGCCGCGCCGCTGGCGAACCGCCGCGTGCGCGACTTCGCATCTCGCATCAAGACCGCGCTCAACGCGCGTGAACTCCTGCCCGAGGAGAGGCAGGCGGTTCCTGCTGTCGCGCACACGGATGAGAAACCGCGTACGGAGCATACATTCCCCGAACCGTCGCGCGGGCACTCTTCGTATGAAGGATTCAAGTCGTATGCACACGGCGGCGCTCTCTCGATCGAGGATATCGTGAAGGCTCTTTCGCGGGAGCGCCACGAAACGGCCACCGAATACGGCTCGCAATCGCGTCCGGCAGTCGAGCCGGTGTATGAAAATGTCGAGCCGATCTACGAACACACTGAGCCGGTGTATGAAAATGTCGAGCCAATCGCCGCTGCCGAGGTAAGAGTAGTGCCGCCGCACATCCGCGGCTTCATCAGCGCGCTTGTTGAGGGCGACCGCACGGCGGTCTTTGCCGGATTGCGCCAGCACGTGCGCGGTGCCGGTGCGCCGGAACAACTCATCTCGTCCGCGATTTGTCTCCTCGATGATGCCTACCGTGCGCGTGTTGACGGAACCCTCTGCGACGAAAATATCGCGCGGCTGACCGCGCGCCTCAACACGCCGACTCTGGAGAAGCTTATCGCTTCGCTCGCCACAGCGGTCGATTCAAGCTATTCAGAAGGAGTCATCGGCGCGAAACTCGCGCTTACCCGCGCTCTCGCCGTCATCGGCGCTTAGTTACTTCCGCGAGCGGATCTCTTCGCTCGCTTTCGGTATGAAATCCGAGAGGGAAGCTATATCCAGTTTCCCCTGGTCGCGACTGTCGACTGAAATGGTTTTCGCCTCTACTTCCTTATCGCCGACGATGAGCAGATAGGGGATTTTTTCCGTCTTTGCATTTCGTATTTTCTTACCGAGCGATTCGTTCGCCTCATCCGCATCTGCGCGGATATTTGTCGCTTTCAATGCATTCAAAACTTCTTTTGCGTACGCAGTGTGCTTCTCAGAGACCGGGAGCACGCGCGCCTGCACCGGACTAAGCCAGAGCGGAAGTATGCCAGCCGTGTGCTCAAGCAGAACAGCCGTGAAGCGCTCAATGGAGCCCATAATGGCGGAGTGGATCATCACAATGCGCTCGTGCTCGCCTTTCTCATTGACGCAGGAGAGGTCAAAGCGCTCGGGGAGGTTCATGTCGAGCTGAATAGTCGCTACCTGATGCTGACGGCCAAGAGAATCGCTTGCGATGAAGTCGAGTTTGGGTCCGTAGAGCGCGGCCTCGCCCGGTGCTTCAAAAGAATCGGCACCGCGCTCGCGCGCTATCTCTCGCAAAGAATCTTCCGCGCTTTTCCAGATCTCCGGCGTGCCGAGATATTTCTCAGGCGCTTTCGGGTCGTGGAACGAGAGCCGCACTTTGAGGTCGGTGAATCCGAATTGTGTATAAAAGGTATCGATGATATCCCAAATCTTAAGGAATTCTTCTTTGATTTGCGTTGTGCGGCAAAAAACGTGGCTGTCGTCCTGCGTGATAGAGAGTACACGCGTGAGTCCGTTCAGTTCTCCCGATTGTTCGTCGCGATACACCATCGTCGTCTCGGCATACCGTTGAGGCATCTCGCGATAAGAGTGCGGCCGGCGGGCGAAGATTTGCGTGTGATGCGGACAATTCATCGGTTTGATAGCGTACTCGCGCTCGTCGCGCGAGGTCATTTTGAAGAGGTCTTCGGCAAATTTTTCCCAATGGCCGGAAGTCTCGTACAGACTGCGCTTCGTGATGTGCGGGATGGTGACTCGCTGATAGTCGTATTTCGAGCGGAGCTCCCAGACGAACTGGTCCAACTCCTGGCGAACAACTGTGCCCTTTGGCGTCCAGAGCGGGAGGCCGGAGCCTACGAGCTCAGAGAAGGTAAACAAATCGAGCTCTTTGCCGAGCTTCTTGTGGTCGCGCTCTTTACCAGCTTCTGTATCCATATAGAGAAGAGAATAGCATACCGAAATCAGAGCGGCTTCAGCTCCTCGATAGCGAGCGAAGGCTCGCCGTTCCTGACCGAGACCTTGCCCTTCACCAGGAGGCACGTACCGGGTGCGATAAGAGTCGCGTGTTCCTTTAAGAGCTTCGGGAAGATAACCGCCTCTATCGAGTCGGTCGTGTCCTCAACGGTGATGAACGCCATCTTCTCTCCGCTCTTGGTAAGGATGTTACGCACGATGGTAACGAGGACCGGCAGGATGAGCAGCATTCCCGGTTGCGGCTCCTCCTTCACTTTCTTGATGGAGAGGTGAGCTTTCTTGGTGATAGCCTCGTGCGCGTCGAGCGGATGACCGCTCACATAGATACCGAGCAGTTCTTTTTCCCACGCAAGCTTGTCGAGGAGAGACGTCGCTTTTCCTTCGGGAAGGATAAGGGAAGGAGCGGCGAACGCGCCGAAGAGGGAATCTTGCGGTGCCGCCGCCGTCGCTTCACGGTGGAATGCAAGCATGGTTTCAATATTTTCGAGCATCGAGCCGCGCTTGTGCTCCGACGTGTTGAGAGAATCTAGCGCGCCGCACTTAATCAATGATTCCAGTGATTTTCGGTTCAGATTCTTCGAACCGACGCGCGAGAGGAAGTCGGATAGCGTCTTGAAGGGACCGTGCGTTTTTCGTTCGGCGATGATGGCTTCCGAAATTCCGTCGCCGAAATTTTTTATTGAAGAAAGTCCAAATCGAATTGCTTCGCCGTTTGAAACTACCGTAAATACCGTTCCGCTCTCGTTCACATCTGGCGGGAGCACGGGGATTCCCATGCGCTTCGCCTCGGCGACGAAGATGGAGATCTGCTCAGTGTCGCCCGAGTCGGCGGTGAGGACTGCCGCGAGATATTCCACCGGATAATTCGCTTTCATATAGGCGGTCTGATAGGCGACCTTTCCGTAAGATGCGGCGTGCGCCTTATTGAAGCCGTAGGCGGCGAACGGCTCTATCAGCTCCCACAGTTTTTCGGAGAGCTGTTTGGAGAGTTTGCCGTATTCCATAAAACCTTTCATCAATTTCTGCTTCTCCGCCTGCATGACCTTCGGGATTTTCTTGCCCATCGCTTTGCGGAGCGCGTCCGCTTCGAGCCACGAATAACCGCCGAGCTTGATGGCGGTGAGAAGCACATCGTCCTGATAGACGAGAATGCCGTAGGAGAAATCAAGATACTCTTTCATCCGCGGGTCGAGATAATGGATGAGCTTCGGGTTATGTTTGCGTTCAATGTAGCTGGGAATCGTTTCCATCGGCCCCGGGCGGTACAGGGCGACCATTGCGTTGATGTCGTGGATGGTGGACGGCTTCAGCTCTTTGAGCCAGCGAGTCATGCCGGAGCCATTCAGCTGAAACGTTCCTTCGGTTTCGCCGCGCGCGAGCATCTGATAGGTCTTTGCGTCGTCGATCGGTACGTTCTCGATATCGACCGCAATTGAGCGCGATTCCTTCACTCGCGCGACCGCATCAGCGAGAATGGCGAGGTTCTTGATACCGAGAAAATCGAATTTCAGGAGCCCGACGCCGCCGTACTCGTCGGTGATGGAATACATATCGTACTGCGTGATGATCTTTCCGGTGCCTTTCGGGTCGGGCTGAATAGGAGTCCATTCAATGAGCGGGGTCGGTGCGACCACGACGCCCGCTGCGTGGACGCCGACGTGTCGCACACATCCCTCGATGCGTTTCGCGAGGTCGAGGATTTCCCGGGACTCATCGTCCTCATCGTAGAGCGCTTTCAGGTCCGGTTCCAGCTCGAGCGCATGGTCAATGGTCATCGGGAATCCCTGGGAGCCCATCGGGATAAGTTTCGCGATTCGGTCTCCGGTGGTGTAGGAGTGTCCGAGCGCTCGCGCGACGTCGCGCACCGCCGCGCGCGCCATCATCGTGCCGAAGGTGCCGATCTGTGCCACGTGGTCCTCCCCATATTTTTTCTTCGTATACGCGATCATCTCGTCGCGTCGATTATCGGCGATGTCCATATCAATATCCGGCGCTTTCGGGCGCTCCGGGTTAAGGAACCGTTCGAACGGCAGTTTATAGAAAAGCGGGTTCACGTTCGTGATGCCGATGAGATATGCGACGAGACTTCCGGCTGCGCTTCCGCGCGTGGTGGTGAGGATGCCAGCTCCTCGTGCGAAGGCGAGCAGGTCGGCGACGATGAGGTAGTACACGGCGAAGCCTTTGCCGATGATGATGTTCAATTCGTATTCGATGCGGTCGGTGACCTCTTTCGTTTCTTCGAGCTTTCGCGTGGCAATACCGGCATAGGCCTTTGCACGCAGTTCTTCATCGTGATTTTTGAAGCCGGGTGAGACGGGAACTGCGGGGAAGGTCCATTTCCCGAGGTCGAAGGAGAGGGAACAGCGGTCGGCGATCTTCCGTGAGTTGTCTACCGCCTCGGGGATATCGTTGAAGAACGAGAGTGCGCGCTTCTCGCCGATGAACGAGAAATCCTCGTCCTCGTTCTTTCCGTGCGCGCCGTGCTGGATGCGGCGCATGATCTCGGTCGCCTCGCGGTCGTCGGGCGCGAGGTAATAGACGTCGTTCTGGGCGACAAGCGGCGTTGCGCTCGCGCGAGCGAGTGCGACGATTTTTTTCATCAATGCTTCGTGCCCCTCGACTTTCGGATGGTGCGTAATCTCGAGGAATACATTTTCAGTACCAAAGATGCCCTTGAATTCCGAAAGCGCGGCCGCCGCGCCGTTCTCGTCGCCCGCGCGCAGGAGCTGGGCGACGTCGCCGGCAAAAGAGGGAATGAGCGCGATGAGACCGCGAGCATGTTCGCGTAGCAACTCTTTATCCATACGCGGCCGCTCATAGAACCCTTCCGTCCACGACTTCGTCACAAGCGCGAGAAGATTGGTGTAGCCCTCATTATTTTCCGCTAAGAGGACGATGCGCGAGCGCTTCGCGTCGATGTTCTGGTCTCGGTCGTGGCGCGAGCGCGGGGCGAGATAGGCGTCGACGCCGAGAATCGGCTTGATGCCCGCACTGGTCGCCGCCTTATAGAACTCGATTGCGCCGTGCATATTGCCGGCGTCAGTGAGTGCGAGCGCATCCATCCCCTCCTTTTTCGCTTTCTCCACAAGCTCGTCCACCTTCGGGAGCGCCTGGAGAAACGAATAGTGGCTGTGCGTATGCAGGTGGATGAAGCGACTTACCATGCGCTCCAGTATACTTTCTGTATGCGATTTATGCTCGGGGTGGATGAGGCGGGGCGGGGGCCTCTTGCGGGGCCGGTAGCGGTCGGCGTGGTCGCCGTACCGGAGGGATTCGATGTGGCGCGGGAGTTCCCGGGAGTTGCAGACTCGAAAAAGCTCTCGGAAAAGAATCGCGAGAAGATTTTTACACTGCTTACCACGCGCGTCGCGGCGGGCGATGCGCGCTTCGCAGTCGAATTCGAAAGTGCCGAGGTTATTGATAAGGAAGGCATCGCGGTGGCGGTGCGCCGCGCGCTCGCGCGCGGCGTGAATGCGCTCGCTCCAGATGCGGCGCTCGTGCGTGTCCAGCTCGACGGCGCGCTTCACGCGCCGCCTGAATATTCCCAAGAAACCATCATCAACGGCGACGAACTCGTCCCGCTCATCTCGCTCGCCTCCATCGCGGCGAAGGTGGCGCGCGACCGGCTGATGGTGGAGGTCGCGAAAGAGTATCCGCTCTACGGTTTCGAACAGCATAAAGGCTACGGTACTCGGGCGCACTACGAAATGCTCGAGAAACACGGCCTCTGCGCTATCCACCGCCGCTCCTTCATACACCTTGATTTTAGAGACAAATAGGACTATATTGTCCGCTTGTGTCCAGCTATGGTAATCACCATGGGGGATGGGCACATAGAACAAGAACCTTTGATTTCGGAGAAGAGAAAGTGGCAAAAGAAAAAGGGAAGCATTGGTTAGAAGTAGACAGTCATAAAAAAAGGCTTAAGGGAACCGGATTTGTAAAATGTATCCAGTGTCCCGGAGCCACAGGAAGAATCGCATCGGGAATCGTGGGAGAAGAGAGGGGCAAGAAGCTTATGGATTGCTCAAGGGTCTACGGGAAGGTTAAGTTGATAACCGAGGATCAAGCCAAGAGATGTGATGGCAAAAATCCTCTGTCGTCCAGCAAGGACGAAATACTCCAAGCGCACCATAAGCCAAGTCCTATATTTCCACGTCACAGACATCATCAACTGTGACATCTCGGCTTCGGCCATAACCAGCGCGTCTCCCTCGGGAGCGCGCTTTGTATTTTTATACTCGCTGTGATAAGGTAGCACCTATGTCAATCCGAATGCGCCATACAAGAGGCCACACCGGCAACCGCCGGTCGCATCACGCGCTCTCCGCCACCAAGACGGTGACGGATAAAGAGAGCGGGAATCTCCGCCTCCCTCACCACCTCGACGAGGCGACGGGTATGTACCGTGGCAAGCAGATCGCGGCACCGCGCGTGAAGGCCGCGAAGGGCGAGAAGAAGGTAAGAGGTCTATCGACCGAACCGACGCCTGTGCACATTCACGAGCATGCGGCAGAGGTACACGCGAACGCCGAAGCGAAGAGTTCGAAGGGTATCTCCGGCAAGGTCGCTACCGGCGGTCGGCCGAAGGCGCGGAGCGGTTTCGGCGGTGGAGTGTAATTTTCAACAGGAGAAAAACGGCCGCGCTTGCGCGGCCGTTTTGTTTGCTATACTACTCGCACAGATCTTTCCATGGCGAACCGACATTTAGCGCGCTCAGTTGTTCTCCAGACGCTCTTCGAGTGGGACACCACCCGCGCGAGCGAGAAGGACACGTTTGCCATCCTCGCCCGTAACGTCGCGGAATTTGGCGGCGATGATGTTGATCAGCCGTTCATGGACAGCCTCCTCAAGGGTGTGCTCGCAAAGAAGGATGATATCGACCTTGTCATCGGCAAGGCGGCGCCTGAGTGGCCCCTAGAGCGTATCGCCCCAGTCGACCGCAATATCCTCCGGCTCGGGCTCTACGAGCTCCTCTTTGCTGACCGCACGCAGGTGCCGGCGAAGGTCGCTATTAATGAAGCTATCGAGCTCGCCAAGACCTTCGGCGGGGATTCATCCGGCCGGTTCGTCAACGGTGTCTTGGGCGCGGTCTATAAGGAGCTCGGCGAGCCGGGCAAGGATGAGCAGGGAGCGAAGAAGGTGAAGCGCGAGGAACTCCCGCTCGAGAAGATGGGCGGCGCTATCGTCTACGCCAAGCACGATGGGCAGTATTATCTCGCGCTTGTGCACGACGTGTTCGGCCGCTGGACGCTCTCAAAGGGGCACATTGAGGAGGACGCCACGCCCGAGGCGGGCGTGGCGCGCGTCATTAAGGAAGAGCTCGGGCTCACTGCCGTAGTGGAGAATCGCGTTGGCGAGAACGAGTACATCGCTTCGCATCCGGAGAAGGGGAAGGTTAGGAAGCACGTCTGGTTCTTCCTCGCTTCGAGCCAGTTCGAGCCCTTGATACTGAAGAAGAGCGGCGGGCTCGACGACGCGAAATGGTTCCGCCTCCAGGACATCATTGACCTCAACTTCTACGATGATATGCTCCCCATCGTTACGGTGGCCGTTCAAAAGCTCCTCGATAAGGCGGGGAGTGAGAGAAGCCGCAGTGCACCAGCACATGCCTGATTTCCACACATTTGCAGAAAAACTCGGCCTTTCCTTTAACACTCTCGATCTCCTTATCGAGGCTTTGACGCACCGCTCGTACCTGAACGAGCACCGCGAGTACACCGGCTCCCACAACGAACGGCTCGAATTTCTCGGAGATGCAGTGCTCGAACTCGCCGCTACTGATTTCCTTTTTAAGAAATTTCCGACGAAGCCCGAGGGCGAGCTTACCGCGTACCGCGCCGCGCTCGTGAACACCGTCTCCTTGGCCGAGAGCGCACAACTGCTTGGCGTCAACGATTATTTACTGCTCTCGAAGGGTGAATCGAAGGATACTGGACGCGCGCGCGACGTAATCCTCGCGGACGCGTTCGAGGCCATCATCGGCGCGGTGTATCTCGACCAAGGGTTCGCGGCCGCCGAAGCGTTCATCGCGAAAAACATTTTTAATAAAATCGATAAGGTCATCGCAAATCGTTCGTACCAGGACGCGAAGAGTCGCTTCCAGGAAATCGCACAGGAGAAGCGGGGCACCACGCCGTCATACGAAACGCTCTCTGAAATCGGTCCCGATCATAATAAGCGCTTTACCGTCGGCGTCTTCATCGGTTCCGAGGAGATCGCCCGCGGAGAAGGGCAGTCGAAACAGGAGGCGGAACAGGCTGCGGCTCAAGCAGGCCTTGACAAAACTGGGTGGTAGGTTCATAATTTAACCAGAACAGGAGCTGATGAATTCCTCGTCGGCAGAACCTTTGCGAGGTAATTGAATATGTTTAAATTCAGAACGTGGAAGACTGTACTGCCTGTAGCTTTTGGTGGTGCCGTTTATGTGGCAACTAAAGGAAACATCCCAGCCACGACCATGATTGCCTTCCTTACCGCATTTGTGATTACGGTATGTGGAATATGATGGACAGTCACACCGACACGCCCTCCACCGAGAGGGCGTTTTGTTTTTATGGGTTATAATAAAATGAATGTTGAAGCGACTGGAGATAGTCGGATTTAAATCATTCGCCAAGAAGACGGTCTTGGACTTTTCGAATGCGACCACGGCGATAGTGGGGCCGAACGGCTCGGGCAAATCAAATGTCGCTGAGGCGTTTCGCTTCGCGCTCGGCGAGCAGTCGATGAAGAGTATGCGCGGCAAGCGCGCCGAGGATCTCATCTGGGGCGGTTCGCACACCGCGCCGCGGGCGAACCGCGCTTCGGTCGCCATCATCTTCGACAACTCGCGCCGGCAGTTCAAGATAGATTTCGACGAAGTGTCCCTCGAGCGGGCGGTCTTCCGCGACGGGACGAGCGAATATTCTATCAACGGCTCGCGTGTCCGGCTCCGCGACATCGAGGAGCTGCTTGCCGGTGCGAATATCGGCGAGACGGGGCACCACATCATCTCCCAGGGCGAGGCCGATCGGATACTGCTCGCCAGCCCTCGCGACCGGCGCGCGATGCTCGAGGACGCGCTCGGGCTTAAAATCTATGAATTCAAGAAGCAGGAGGCGACGAAGAAGCTCGGGAAAACCGAGGAGAATATCTCGCAGGTGAATTCGCTCCGCCGAGAGCTCGCGCCGCATCTGCGCTTCCTCGAGAATCAGGTGAAGAAGCTCGAGCGTGCCGACGCTCTGCGCATCGAGCTCGTCGGCCTCGCCCAGACCTATTTCGCCATCGAGGACGTCTATATCGCACAGGAGAAATCGAAAGTTGCGGGAGAGAAACGCGATGCGACGGAACGGCTCGCGGTGGTAAGTGCCGAGCTCGACCGGGTCGCCGACCCGAAGTCGGCTGACCAGGGGACGATTACGCGCACCGAAGCATTGCGAAAGGCGGAGCGCGAAGTCTCCGAGCTTTCCGGAGAACGTGCGACGCTCTCGCGCGAGATGGGTCGTATCGAGGGCGCGCTCGCCGAGGTGAAGCGCCGCGCCACCCTGGTTGCGCGCGAGCCGTATGCGAAGGTGCCGCGCGAGGAGCTCGAGGCCCTGCATACCGAAGTGGAGCGGCAGGCGGAGAACGTCGGAAGCAATATCGAATCCCTGCGCGCCGCGCTCGACGCCATCCGCGCGGCGGTGAAGTTCTTCTTCAGCCGGCACGGCGCGCCGGGCGACGACCGATTCTCTGAAGAGGAGGACTCAGCGTTCAGACTTGAGGCGGAACGCGCCGCGCTCGCCGAGAAATATGCAACGATTTCCGCCGGTCTCGAACGGGCAGAAACGGCACGCGCGCGTTCCCGCGAAGCGATGGTCGCACTCGAAGAGACCGACCGCGAGGTTCGGCGTCGCATTCTCGATTCCGCTCAGGCCAAGGCACACGAGGAGGGCACTGTCGCAAAGGCCACTGCAAGGGAGTACGAGCTCTCGCTCCTCGCTGAAGCGCTCGAACGCGAGAAGGGAGAGGTGCTCGCGATAGGTGGCGCCGCGACCGTCTCCTACGCCCCGGTAACGCATCTGCCCGACGAAGACCGTAAGACGCAGGAAGAACGCAAACGGTCTCTCGAACGTACGAAAATTCGCCTCGAAGAAGCGGGAGGCACGGGCGAGGAGATACGACAGGAGCACAAGGAGGTGTCCGAGCGCGAAGCGTTCCTCGCGACTGAGCTCGACGACCTCGCGAAGTCAGCCGCGGGATTAAAAGCACTCATCGACGACCTCGATACGGAATTGCAGAAGCATTTCTCCGAGGGGCTTGCTTCGGTCAATGCGTCATTCGGCGAATACTTCGCGCTTATGTTCGGCGGCGGCGGTGCCCGACTCACGCTCGAAGAACCTGAAGAGCCTGAGGAACTAGACGGAGAAGAGCAAGAAGAATTTAATGATGAACCAAGGGAGAAGGAGCGTCCGGGCATCGAGATCGCCGTCAACCTGCCGAAGAAGAAAGTGCGTTCGCTGATGCAGCTCTCGGGCGGCGAGCGCGCGCTCACGAGTATCGCGCTCATCTTCGCGATGAGTCAGGTGAACCCGCCGCCGTTTTTGATACTGGACGAGACCGACGCCGCTCTCGATGAAGCCAACAGTCGCCGCTACGGCGATATGATAGAGAACCTCGCGAAGAAGTCCCAGCTCATCGTCATCACCCACAACCGCGAGACGATGAGCCGCACGAGCATCCTCTACGGCGTCACGATGGGCGCTGATGGTATCAGTAAGCTCCTCTCGGTGAAGTTCGACGAAGCGGTGGCAGTTGCGAAGTAGGTCCGCTTGAAAGCTGGGCGTCTAAATCGAACGGCTCAGACCCCGTCTGAGCCGTTCAAATCGGTACGAAATCGAGCTCTTTTTCGGCGAGACGTGCGGCGGTGAGCTTCACCTTGATGGGGTCGCCGAGGCGATATGACTTCTTCGTGCGGCGGCCGAGGAGCTGATAATTTTTCTCATCGTATTCAAAATAATCATCACCGACGTCCTTCACGCGTATCATACCGTCGGCGTGCGTCGTCTGTTCCTCGACGTAGAGACCGCGCTCGGTCACGCCTGAGATGACGGCGTCAAATTCTTCGCCGATGCATGTCGAGAGGAACTCCACCTGCTTCATCTTGATAGAATCGCGCTCGGCGTCGGAGGCAGCGACCTCGCGCTCGGAACTGTGCAGAGCGAGCTTGTCGAACGCCTGCATTTCAGCTGGCGTTATCGGCGTGCCGCCCGCGTGCGCCTTGATGAGCCGGTGGATGACGAGGTCGGGGTAACGGCGTATCGGCGAGGTGAAGTGCGTATAGAAGTCGAAGGCAAGGCCGAAGTGGCCGATGTTGCGCGTGGTGTAGACAGCCTTGCTCATTGAGCGGAGGGTCGCCATCTTCACGAGGTATTCCTCGGGTTTGCCCTTCACCGACTCGAGAAGTTTGTTCAGTTCCGCGCCGGTGACGGTGCCCGCGCCCGAGGTCTGTAGGTGATAGCCCATCACGCGAAGCAGGTTCGCGAGATTCTCGATGCGGTCGGTGTCCGGCGCATCGTGAACGCGGTAGAGCGAATAGAAATGCGGGCCGCCGTTCTTGGTCAGCTTAGAAAGATGCTTGGCGACTGCCTCGTTCGCGAGCAACATAAAGTCCTCGATGAGGAGGTTGGTCGCCTTACGCTCTTTCAGGCGGATAGCGATGGGTTTGCCCTCCTTATCAAGCTCGACCTTCACTTCGGCGGTGTCGAATTCGATGGCGCCCTTGGCCTGTCGGCGTGCGCGGATCTTCTTCGAGAGCTCGAGAAGCGTCGAGAGCTCTTCGTGCATCGTGCCGGAGCCCGCATCCAACACTTCCTGGGCGTTCTCGTACGTAAAGCGTTTGTCGGAGTGGATGACCGTCTCGCCGAACCATACGTTCTGGATGTTCGCCTCGCTATCGAGCGTGAAGACCGCCGAGACCGCGAGGCGATCCTCATCCGGCTTCAGCGAACAGAGGTCGTTGCTGAGTACCTCGGGGAGCATCGGGATGGTGCGGTCGACGAGGTATACGCTCGTTGCGCGTGCGATGGCCTCCTTGTCGAGGTCGGTGCCGGGCGAAACAAAGTATGAGACATCGGCGATATGTACGCCAACCTCGATTTTCCCGCCGGGAAGTTTTTGTACTGAAAGCGCGTCGTCAAAGTCCTTTGCATCGAAGGGGTCGATTGTACAGGTCGGCACTTTGGTAAAGTCGCGGCGTTTGAGATTCTTCGCTTCTTCGGCGAGAAGCGCGACGCCTTCGGCCTCAAGTCGTTTCGCATCTGCGACGACGCCGGGAGGGAAGTCGCTCGAGAATCCTTGGCCCAGAGCGAGCGCGCGCATCTCGGTCTCGTGCACACCCGCCTTGCCGATGACCTCGACGACGCTGCCAAGCGGATAATCTTTGTCGGCGGCCCACTCGCCGAGACGCACAAGCACTTTCTCGCCTAACTGCGCACCTCCTCTGTCCAGTATGACGAGAGGCACGTACATCTTCTTGTAGTCCGGTGCAAGCAGGGTGAGCCCGTTCTCTTCGACGAGTGTACCGACGAAGGTCTCGCGGGCGCGAGAGATGATCTCGACGACCTTACCCGCCTCCCGTGGAGGCATCGTCCCGCGCGGGTCGCGATAGGAGCCCGCCGGGGCGACTTTCACTATGTCGCCCGAGAGCGCGTGGTTCGTCCATTCGGGCGGGATGAGCAGGTCTTCTTTGTCCTCACCCACGGAGAAAAAGCCGAAACCTTTCCGGGTCATCGTGATAGGACCTTCGTAGATGGTATCTCCTGACATTTCCGTCACTGTAGCAAATTATCAGGCTATTTGCGATTTCGGTACCGTTCTGGTACAGTTCTGCCTACATGTTGATGATTCGTTTCCAGCGCATCGGCCGGACCAATGATCCGGCGTTTCGCATTGTCGTCCTCGAGAAGGAGCGCGCGGCGAAGGCCGGTAATATCGTCGAACTCCTCGGCACCTACAACCCGCGGAGCAAGGCGCTCACGCTGAACGAGGAGAGCGTAAAGGGCTGGATGGCCAAGGGTGCCCAGCCGACGGACTCCATTCGCAACCTCCTTATCAATAAGAAAGTCATCGAAGGGAAGAAAGTGAACGCGCTCCCGAAGAGGACGCCGCAGAAGAATGAGGCGAAAATAGCGGCCGAAGCGGCAGCAGCCGAGGCAGCGAAAGTGGCCGCAGCAGCGGCGAAGGCGGAAGCAGAGGTTCCGGCAGAAGTAGAAGCTCCGACCGAGGCAGAAGTCGCCGCGGAAGCCGAGCCGGCTGTTGAGGAAGCGCCCGCAGAAGTTCCGGTAGTCGAAGAGACTCCCGCCGAAACTCCGGCAGCCTAACTCATCGCCCTGGTGGCGGTGCTAACATATCCCTATGGAACCAGACCAAGCACTACTCGAATACGCGGTAAAGGCGATTGTTGACCATCCTGAAGCAGTCGAGACGACGCGCACCATCGACCAGATGGGCGTTCTGCTTACTCTCACCGTCCATCCCGAGGATATGGGCAAGATCATCGGCAAGAGCGGTAAGACCGCCGAGGCGCTCCGCATCCTCCTGCGCGTCGCTGGTATGAAAGGGAACGCGCGCGTGAACCTCAAGATAAACGAGCCCGTCGGCGGCAAGCGCGATCCGGAAATAAAAACCGTCGACCAAGTCGTGGAAGAATTGTAATCGCTCGGAGGTTCGTAATTTCGGATAGCGTTACGCTTCGCTGCACTAGGCATTTCAACTATCCGAAATCACAAACCTCTCGCTCATGAAATTCCATCTCATTACATTGTTTCAAGACGCGTGCGACGCGTATTTAAGCGCGTCTATCATCGGGCGCGCGCGGAAGGAAAAAAAGATTACAATAAAATACCAGAACCCCCGCGACTTCGTCGCGGGACCGGCGGGGAGCTATAAGAAGGTGGACGAGCGCCCGTACGGCGGTGGCCCGGGAATGGTGATGTCAGCCATGCCTGTCATCAAAGCCGTGGAGAAAGCGCTGAAAGGGAAGAAGGCGAAACCCGTCATCATCTGGTTCAGCCCGGGAGGGAAGCAGTTTACGAATAAAGACGCCGACGCGCTCGCGAAATACAGCGACGTGGTGCTCGTGTGCGGTCGGTACGAGGGCATAGACGAACGCGCGAAGAAGATATTAAAGACGCTCGCGTCGGTGAAAGAGTTTGCCGTGGGCGAAGCCGTGTACACGGGCGGGGAAGTCCCGGCGCTCGCGATAGTAGACGCCGTCACGCGCCGTCTGCCCGGCGTCCTCGGCAAGGACGCTTCCATAGAGGAGCGCCGCATCGCCTCTTCTGCCGTCTATACCCGCCCCGAAACCATTTTGTATAAAAAGAAGAAGTATCGCGTCCCGAAGGTTCTCCAAACCGGCCATCACGCCAAGATAGATGCATGGAGGGAGAAACAGTGATACGCTTGATACGTGCAAATTTGATAAGGAGATAATTGTGAAGATAGAGTTCTTTACGAACCCCGCGGCGTTGAAAGTCGGAAGTCTCGTCGCCGGGCCATCGGCACTAACAGACATACGGTTGTTCGGCATGATTGGCACGCCGCTCTACGAGATCACCGAAATCGTTAATCGGCGCGTTCTGTGGGTCAAGATGCACTACGCCAAACTCCGCCGCTTGTCTGACGGGGAAGTGCTCAAAATCGACCTGAACTCGCCCAGCGATTTCTTCGCGCGATCTACACCAACGGACCTGCGAGAAAATTGGGCACAAATCAACCCAATCTGATTTCCACCACCTCACGGCCACATTCGCCC
The DNA here is from genome assembly GCA_041660025.1 of Minisyncoccota bacterium. Lineage (GTDB taxonomy): Bacteria > Patescibacteriota > Minisyncoccia > Phycocordibacterales > Phycocordibacteraceae > C7867-001. The sequence goes on from JBAZXD010000002.1 coordinate 104,399, forward strand.
CGTCCAAAACGGGGCTTTCCTTTATCCAAAAGTCCTCCAAACCGGCCACCACGCAAACATTGACAAGTGGAGAGAAAAGAGGTAGCATAACTTCAACGTCGCTTGTTCTTTTCCCATCTTGGCAAGCAGGTTCGCGACGTTACTGCGGGTCCAAGGAGAAATAAATGAAGTTCCATACTGTCACTATCCCTCTAACTATGACACGGGCTGATGAAGTGAATCCGCATATGAGTGGTTTTGTGAACGAAGTGAGAAGGATGCGGATACAACGTAAGGCCCGGGTGTACCAAACTTATGTGAACGACGGCGACAAGAAATACGCATTCGTCACCACCTCCAAGGATTTGCATCTCGGTCTTGGCGAAATGACGAAAGAAGCACAAGTACTTCTGACCAAGCTTCTCGAGTACGAATTTGCCCGAGGAAACTTTGGGCAACTGATACTTGGCATTCAGAAAGACGAAGGCGACGAATGCAACTATACGCTGGTTGCCATGTCGACGTATCTCGGTGAGATCAGTTTCGGATTCTCGCCTACCCGCTAATCAACTAGAAACCGCGCCACTCCGGTATATGGGTGGTTTTTTGTTGTCCACACATGGGCTTGCGGGAAAAGGTGGGGGGTGGTAGGTTGGGGGAACAAGATACGACTGAGTAGCGGAGGGCGGGGCGACAGATTCATACGGGAACCGAAGAAAAACGCATAAGCGCAAGCGGATTTATTTCCGTGCGTTCGCATTTCTATATTTTGCTTTTTAATTAACAACCTCACGCCACGACTCATGCAAAAGAAACTCGTCCAGAAGACCTTCGGTGCGTACCAGGCTCCCTCGGTTCCGTTCCCGGATCTCGTCGGCCACCAGCGGTCTTCGTTTGACTGGCTCCTCAAAGACGGACTCACCGAGCTCTTCAAGGAGTTCTCGCCGATCACCGATTACTCGGGGAAGAAGTTCGAGCTGAAGTTCGAAGATTTCGAAATTGGCGAACCGAAGTACGACGAGCAGTTCGCGCGCGAGAATATGCGCACCTACGAGTCGCCGATAAAGATTACCGTCAAGCTCGTGAATAAGACCTTCGGCTCGGAGAAGTCGCAGGAGATATTTCTCACCGATATGCCGATGATGACGCCGCACGGCTCATTCATCGTCTCCGGCGTCGAGCGCGCCATCGTCCCCCAGCTCGCCCGCTCCTTCGGCGCGTTCTTCGTCTCCGAGCTTCTGCGCGGCAAGCCGTTCTTCGGCGCGAAGATAATCCCGCTCCGCGGCGTGTGGATCGAGATCGATTCAGAGGCGGACGGCGCCATTTTCGTGAAGATCGACCGGAAGCGAAAGTTCCCCATCACCCAGCTTCTTACCGTCTTCGGCGGAGGGCTTGGCGAGGCCGTGGCTAAACATTTCGCCAAGGACCCACTCGCCCTCTCGGCTATCAAGGCGACCCTCGAGCACGACGAAGCGAAGTCGATCGAAGAGGCCTATATCGAGATACACCGCCGTATGCGTGACGGTGATCTCGCCACGCCCGAGAACGCCAAGAATTTCGTGCAGTCGCTCTTCTCGGTCGAGCGCTACGACGTCGGCCGCGTCGGTCGCCATCGCCTCAACTCGCGCTTCGGTCTCCCTCTTAGCGAGAAGGCGCTCGAGAAGCGTGTCCTCACGCTCGCGGACTTCGTCCGCATCATTTCAGAAATTACGAAGCTGAACGCCGACCCTTCAGCGCGTCCCGACGATATCGACCACCTCGGCTTCCGCCGCGTGCGGTTCGTCGGCGAGCTTCTCCAGGCGCGTATGCGCGTCGGTATGAGCCGTATGAAGCGCAACATCCAGGACCGTATGTCGACCATTGAGAGCGAGACTACGCTCCCGACGGCGCTCGTGAATCCGCGCCCCTTCCACGCGTCGGTGCACGAATTCTTCACCGCCAACCAGCTCTCCCAGTTTATGGATCAGCAGAATATCCTCGCGGAGCTCGAGAATATGCGCACGCTCTCGGCGCTCGGTCCCGGTGGCCTAACTAGAGAGCGGGCGGGCTTCGAGGTGCGCGACGTACACCCCTCCCACTACGGACGCCTCTGTCCTATCCACACACCGGAAGGCCAGAACATCGGTCTTATCCTCCGGCTTGCGACCCACGCGCGCACGAACGACTTCGGCGTTATCGAGACTCCCTACGTCCGCGTAAAGAACGGGAAGGCGACAAGCGAGATAGTGTACCTCAACGCGCTCGATGAAGAGCTCGAGTACATCGCCCACGGCGCGACCAAGCTCGACGAGAACGGCCGCATTGTCACCGACTCAGTCGAAGCACGCCACAAGGGCGACCCAATCATCGTCACGCGCGACCTGATCACGCTTATGGACGCCTCGACGTATCAGATGTTCTCCATCGCCACGTCGATGATCCCGTTCGTCGACCACGACGACGCGAACCGCGCCTTGATGGGTTCGAACATGCAGAAGCAGGCGACGCCGGTCCTCATCCCCGAGGCCCCGCTCGTCGCCACCGGCATCGAGACCCACGCCGCGATGAGCACCGGCCGCCTCGTGCTCGCCACCGAATCAGGCGAGGTCACGCAGGTCGACGCCCGCAAAGTCATCGTGAAGAATAAGGAAGGGAAGTCAAAGGAATACCGTCTCCAGGGGCTTACCCAGACCAACCAGAACTCGGCATTTATGCAGAGGCCGTCGGTCGTGCTCGGCGACACAGTAAAGAAGGGCGACGTGCTCGCGGATAACTCCTCGACCGAGAAGGGCCAGCTCGCGCTCGGACAGAATGTGCGGGTCGCCTTCATGAGCTGGAACGGCGCCAACTACGAAGACGCCATCATCATCTCCGAACGGCTTGTCGAAGAGGCGAAGTTCACCACCGTGCATATCGAGGACTTCGATTGCGTCGTGCGCGACACGAAGCTCGGTCCCGAGACCACAACGCACGACATCCCGAACGTCGGCGAGCTCCGGCTCAAGAATCTCGACGAAGAGGGTGTTATCCGCATCGGTGCGGAGGTGCGCCCGGGCGACATCCTCGTCGGTAAGGTAACGCCGAAGGGCGAGACCCAGCTCACACCGGAGGAACGCCTCCTGCGCAGTATCTTTGGCGATAAGGCAAAGGACGTGAAGGATACAAGCCTTCGTATGGAGGGAGGCAAGCAGGGGCGCGTCATCGGCGTACGCGTCTTCTCTCGCGAGAAGGGAGACCAGCTCGAGACCGGTATCATCAAGAAGATGGTCGTGACGGTCGCGCAGGTTCGTAACGTCTCGGTCGGCGATAAGCTCGCCGGACGCCACGGCAACAAGGGCGTCATCAGCCGCGTACTGCCGGTCGAGGATATGCCGTACGACAAGGACGGCAATCCGATCGACCTCATCCTCACGCCGCTCGGCGTTCCGTCCCGTATGAACCTCGGACAGATCCTCGAGATGCACCTCGGACTCGCGGCACACACACTCGGCTACCAGGCCATCGTCCCGCCGTTCGCAGGCGCGACTGCTGACGAGATCCGCGACGAACTCGTCCTCGCAGGGTTCGACAAGAGCGGCAAGATGCAGCTCTACGACGGCCGCTCGGGCGACGCCTTCGCCCAGACCATCGCGGTCGGCTATATGTATATTCTCAAACTGCACCATATGGTGGAGGACAAGATCCATATGCGAAGCATCGGTCCTTACAGCCTCATCACGCAGCAGCCGCTCGGCGGCAAGGCGCAGAACGGCGGTCAGCGCTTCGGCGAGATGGAAGTGTGGGCTCTCCTCGGCTACGGCGCCGCGTACACGCTCCGCGAGATGCTCACTATCAAGTCAGACGACATCCAGGGCCGCTCTGCCGCCTTCGACGCCATCGTGAAGGGAGAACCGATCAGCCACACGGGCACTCCGGCATCCTTCGCAGTCCTTACCAACCAGATCCGCGGTCTTGCGCTCGACGTCGAGCCGCTGAATCTGCCGCCCGAACCGGAGGCGTAACTTTATTAATTCTTCTACCTTTATGGCATTCACTCCCCGCAAACTCCCTCCGAAGGACACCTGGAATGGGCTCCGCCTCGCCCTCGCTTCACCCGAGCGTATCCTCGCGTGGTCGAGCGGCGAAGTCACCAAGCCGGAGACCATCAACTACCGCACCCAGCGCTCCGAGAAGCACGGGCTCTTCGACGAGAAGATATTCGGTCCCGAGAAGGACTACGAATGCTACTGCGGCAAGTACAAAGGCATCCGGTACAAGGGCATTGTCTGCGATAAGTGCGGCGTCGAGATCACGCGCAGTATCGTCCGCCGCGAGCGTATGGGCCACATCGAGCTCTGCACGCCGGTCGCGCACATCTGGTTCCTCCGTTCGGTCCCGTCCCGTATGGCGCTTCTCCTCGGAGCTTCTGCCACCGACATCGAGAAGGTCGTCTACTTCGCGGGGTACATCATCACGAAGATCGCTGAGCCGGAGAAGAAGCGCCTCCTCTCTGAACTCGAGAGCGAGTATAAGTCGAAGTACAAGTCGCTCGGAAGCGACAAGGAGCGCGACGCGCTGAAGGAGAAGATGACGCTCGCGAAGGCCGAGATCGAGGGCATCATCGTCGGCAAGGTGCTCGACGAACTCGAGTACCATCGTTTCTCGGTGAAGTACGGCGGTCTCTTCGAGGCGCGTATCGGCGCCGAAGCCATTTATGATATTTTCCGTGCGCTCGATCTGAAGGAGCTGAGCAAGACACTCTCCGCGCGTTACGAGAAGGCCGGTGCCGCCGAGCGCGAGAAGCTCGCGAAGCGCCTCTCGCTCATCGCTGGACTCATCGCTTCGAATATTCGCCCGGAGTGGCTCTTCCTCACGCGCATTCCGGTCATTCCGCCGGCGCTTCGCCCGATGGTCGCGCTCGAGGGCGGCCGCCACGCGACCAGCGACGTGAACGACCTCTATCGCCGCGTCATCAACCGCAACAACCGCCTCAAGAAGCTTATCGACATCCACGCGCCAGAAGTCATCTTGCGCAATGAAAAGCGCATCCTCCAGGAAGCCGTTGATGCGCTCCTTGATAATTCCATCCGCAAGAGCGGCGCCTCCGCAGGTGCGATGACGATGGCTCAGCGCCGTCCGCTGAAGTCGCTCGCCGACTATCTGAAGGGCAAGCAGGGCTACTTCCGCCAGAACCTGCTCGGTAAGCGTGTCGACTACTCCGGTCGCTCGGTCATCGTCGTCGGTCCGGACCTCGAGCTCGACGAATGCGGTCTGCCCAAGCATATGGCCTTGGAGCTCTTCCGCCCGTTCGTTATTGCGGGACTTCTTGAACGCGAGCTCGCGTTCAACATCCGCGGCGCCGGCCGTCTCATCGAAGACGGTGTCGCTGAAGTGTGGGAGATTCTCGAAGAGGCCATCAAGGGCAAGTACGTGCTCCTCAACCGCGCACCGACCCTCCACCGCCAGGGCATCCAGGCCTTTCGTCCGCGACTCATCGAGGGCGACGCTATCCAGCTGCACCCGCTCGTTTGTAACGCGTTCAACGCGGACTTCGACGGCGACCAGATGGCCGTGCACGTTCCGCTCTCTGAAGAAGCGCAGTGGGAGGCGGCGAATATTATGAGCGCCAACAAGAACATCCTGAAGCCAGGTTCGGGCGATATGATCGTGCTTACCGGGAAGCCGCTCGACATCATCCTCGGCGTCTACTGGCTCACCAAGGCGGTGGACAACGTGAAGGGCGAGGGCGACCACTTCGCCTCGCCGAACGCCGCTATTCTCGCATCGGAATACGGCGCTATCGACCTGCGCGCCAAGATCAGGGTCCTGCCGGTCACCGGCAAGGAGAAGTATGCGGCGTTCGAGAACCATCCGTTCGAGACGACCGTCGGTCGGCTCCTCTTCAATACCGTCCTTCCTGCCGACTATCCGTTCATCAACGAAACCATCACCAAGAAGGTGCTCGGTCGTATCGTGAACGACTGCATTGTGCGTTACGGTCTCGACGCCGTACCGGGCATCGTGAACAAGGTGAAGCGTTTCGGCTTCGACTACGCAACGCGTTCCGGCATCTCCTGGGCGATCAATGACGTCTCGGTACCGAAGGAGAAGACGCGCATCATCAACGAAGCGGCCACCAAGGTCGCCGTCATCGAGAAGGATTACCACAACGGTCTCTTGGCCGAGGAAGAGAAGCGCCGTATGGCTATCGAGATCTGGCAGGGCGCGAAACAGGCAGTGGAGGAGCAGGTTGCGCTTGAGCTCGACCCGATGGGCTCGGTCGCCGATATGGTGCGTTCCGGCGCTCGCGGAACGATGGGCAACCTGACCCAGATGGCGGGTATGAAAGGTCTTATCCAGAACACGGCCGGCATCACTATCGAAGTGCCAATCATCTCCTCGATGATCGAGGGATTGAATCCGATCGAGTACTTCATGAGTACGCACGGCGCGCGCAAAGGCCTCACCGACACCGCGCTCGGCACCGCGAAGGCAGGCTACCTCACGCGCCGTCTCTTCGACGTCGCGCAGGACTCTATCGTTACAGAAGCGAATTGCGGCACGAGCCGCGGGGTGAAGATCAATCGCGTCAGCGCCTCCGGTATTCAGATTAATTATGCCGAAGCGCTCCGCGGCCGCGTGCTCGCGGAAGATGCGAAGGACCACGACGGTACCGTCCTCTTCAAGAAAAATCACTATCTCTCCGCCGGAGATGCGTCTGCGCTTGATGCCTCACCGATCGCCACGATCGTCGCGCGCTCCCCGATGTCCTGCGAGACACGCTACGGCGTCTGCCAGACCTGCTACGGTATGGACCTCACCACACAGGAGATCGTCGACCTCGGCGAAGCGGTCGGCACCGTTGCCGCACAGGCCATCGGCGAACCGGGCACCCAGCTCACGATGCGCACCTTCCACGCCGGCGGCGTGGCGAGCGTGGGCGGCGACATCACGAGCGGTCTCCCGCGCGTCGAAGAAGTGTTCGAGAAGCGTTCGCCGAAGAATCCGGCGGTCATCAGCAAGTCCGACGGCATCGTTGCCGAGATCAAGGAGGAAGGCCGTGAGAAGATCATCGTCGTTGCCCCGTCAGCGGGGCAGGGGAAGAAGGACGGTTCGGCCTACGAATACCTCGCGCCGTATCCGCGCGTCCCGCTCGTGAAGGAGGGCGACACGGTCGCTCGCGGACAGATCCTTACCGACGGTTCCGCTGACCTCGACGACCTCTTCGAGTACGCCGGACGCGCGATGGTACAGGAGTACATCATTACCGAAGCGTCGAAGATCTATGAGCTCCAGGGCGCGCCGGTTTCAAGGAAGCACCTCGAAGTCGTGGTGAAGCAGATGTTCTCGCGGGTGAAGATTACGGAGGCGGGCGACACCGACTACTCGGTCGGCGACGTGGTCGAGGATTGGGAAATTGTGAAGTCGGTCAAGGAGATGGAGGAAGCAGGCAAGATAATTCCCCAGTCGCGGGAGATCGTGCTCGGCATCAAGGAGAGCGCGCTCTCTCGCCGTTCGTTCCTCTCTGCGGCGTCCTTCGAACAGACGACGAAGATCCTCATCAACGCCGCGCTTAAGGGCAGTGTGGACCGCCTGCGCGGATTGAAGGAGAACGTCATCCTCGGCCGCCTCATCCCTTCGGGCACCGGCTTCAAGGGAAGCAAGAAATTCGCTCACATCGCGAAGCTCCAGGCAGAGCGTCCGGCACCGGCGTCGTATGAGTCGCGGACGACTTCGTTCGCCCCTCGCACCCCTCGCGGTCTCTAGTTTGAAAGTATAAAAAAGTTTAACGGCGCGGACCTTTTCAGGTTTCCGCGCCGTTTTGGCTTAACAACGAAAGGTAACGAAAAGAAGAGAACCCCACGCCATGTAATAGAGCTTGTGGACTATCCCAGCCAAGAAGGCTGTTTCCGAACCTCCAAGTTGAGTACCGATAGCGCTATCGAGCAGAGAACCTACGACAGCACCGATGACTGCAACCACGATGAAAATCAGGCCTTTATTCATGTTCGCTCCTTCTCTGGTGGCCGGACTGTGACCGAAATATTCGACTCACAAACGGCATGCAATCTAAGGGATAGGATAGCATAGTCAAGCAGTTTTGTCAAGCACGCGCAAAACGCGGTAGAATTGAGAAATCATGGCGAAGGATACGGTGGCGGAGATTAAGGAGCGATTGAGCATTCAGGACATCATCAGTCCGTATGTGAAGTTGCGGCGGGCGGGGAGGTCGATGGTCGGCCTGTGCCCGTTCCATAAGGAGAAGACCGGTAGCTTCCACGTCAGTCTCGAGCGCGGGAGCTGGCACTGCTTCGGCTGCGGGGAGGGTGGCGATGGTTTTTCTTTTATTGAGAAGATAGAGGGGGTAGATTTCAAGGGCGCGCTGAAGATGCTCGCCGAGAAGGCGGGCGTCACTATCGAATATTCTGGTGGTGGCAATAAAGAAGACGCGACGAAGAAAGAACGCCTGCGCGCCTTGATGAGTCGCGCGAGCGAGTGGTACGCGGGTAAGCTCGCGGGCAGTCCCGCTGAAGCGTATGCGAAACAGCGCGGCTTGACCCCCGAGACTATTGCCACGTGGCGCCTCGGCTATGCGCCCGAGGCGTGGCGCGCCCTGCTTGAAGCGTTCACGGCCGAGGGATTCTCGGTAGATGAGCTTCTCGCCGCAGGGCTTATCAAGGAGGCGGATGGGAAGCCGGGCACCTACTACGACCGATTCCGCAATCGGCTGATGTTCCCGATACGTGATGCCGCCGGCCGTGTCGTCGCTTTCACCGGACGCGCGCTCGCGGCGGATGACCTCGCGAAGTATCTCAATTCTCCAGAGACCGAGCTCTACCACAAATCCGAGATTCTCTTCGGCATGGACTTCGCGAAGGATGCGATACGGGTGCGTAAGTTCACGATGCTCGTCGAAGGACAGATAGATGTACTCCTCGCACACCAGGCCGGATTTCAGAATGCAATTGCGCTCTCGGGTACGGCGCTTTCAGAAAAGCATCTATCTCTGATGAAGCGGTACAGCGAGAATTTGATGCTCGTTCTCGACGCCGATGCCGCCGGCCTTACCGCGACCGCGCGGTCGTCCGCGCTCGCGCTTCGCGAGGGGTTACGTGTGAAGGCGGCACGGCTCCCGGCGGGGAAAGATCCGGCAGAGCTCATCAGCGAAGACGCAAAAGATTTTGCGAAGCGTGTTACCGAGGCGAAACCGATTGTAGATTTTTTTCTTGCGGAGCTCGCAGAAAAGGAGAGCGATCCGCACCGGCTCTTGCGCGTGGCAGAGCATATCGTGCTCCCGCTCATCGCGGCGATGCCGAGCCCGATGGAGCGTGAACATTTCATACAGGCGACTGCGCGCTCTCTCTCGCTTTCGGGTGAAGCTGTCCGTGAGTCGCTTAAGCGCCTACCGAAACTTCAGGAAGCCGGCGGTAGTACTACCATACAGAAGCCAATGGCATATTCCGTGCTCTCAGCGCGAAAGGCACGAGAAGAGCAACTCCTCGCCGTTGTCCACGCTTACCCTGATACGCCCCTTGCCAAACGCATCAAAATTGAGTATTGTCGAATTACTGAAGCTCAGGAGTTGCCGCTCGCTACGCCTCCGGAATCGGCCCTGTTCTATGCGGAACAGACATTCGGCGAAGGTTCGGACAGTGATGCGGCAAACGAGCTTCTCCACGCCTTTGAAGAAGCGGTTATCCGCGAGGCGTATCAGGGAGCAGTAACAAACCTACGAAGAGCCGAGGCTGCAGGGGACGCGGCCGCGGTTGCAGTTGCACAAGCGGTGTGCACCAAGCTCTCTGCACGTCTCGCGTCGCTCGGGGGCTAATCAAACCATTTTCATTTTATTTCATTGTATTTTTTAGCATGGCGAAATCTGTTGCAAAAAAGAAGAAAGCCGCAAAGAAGCCCGCAAAGAAGCGAGTTGCTAAGCGCGCGCCTGCCAAGAAGAAAAAGCCGGTGAAGTCGAGTCATAATAAGGCGAAACACGCCGCGAAGAAGATTATCCGCACCGCAGTGCGCGGTGCGAAGGCAAAGGCGAATACGCAGAAGGCGCTCTCGGCGGAGACACTTATCGAGAAGGGAAAGGAGCGCGGCTACGTCACCTACAGCGAAATCCTGAAATCGTTCCCGCACGTCGAGGACGATGTCAGCTTCCTCGAATCGCTCTACGAACGGTTCGCTATCGCGGGCGTCGACGTGCTCGAGGGTGGGATGCTCGAGGACGCCGCCGACGAGTATCTCGCCACGCGCAACATCAAGGACCGTCACTCCACCGGCTATGATTCCATTCAGATATATCTCCGCGAGATAGGCCAATACCCGCTTCTCACCGCCGCCGAGGAGCGCGAGCTCGCGAAGCGCATCGAGAAGAGCGACGCGGAGGCGCGCAACATCCTCGCGCGCTCGAACCTGCGCCTCGTGGTCTCTATCGCGAAGAAGTATGTCGGCCGCTCGCCCGACCTCACCCTGCTTGATCTTATTCAAGAAGGGAATCTCGGCCTGTTCCGCGCCGTAGACAAGTTCGATTGGAAGAAGGGGTACAAGTTCTCGACCTACGCGACGTGGTGGATCCGCCAGGCGATTACGCGCGCCCTAGCCGACCAGTCGCGCACCATCCGCATCCCCGTGCATATGGTGGAGACCATCGCTAAATATAAGCAGATATCGCGCCGCCTCGCGCAGGCGCTCGGCCGCGACCCTCAGCCGGAGGAGATTGCAGTGGAGATGGGTGTCGAGCCGGAGAAGATATATCAGATAGAGAAGATTAATCAGGACACGCTCTCTCTCGAGAATCCGGTCGGGAGCGACGACGACGATAAATCGACACTCGGCGACTTCATCCCCGACGATAAGATCCCCTCGCCGGTACAGGAATCCTCGGAGCGCATCCTCTCTGAGCAGGTGAAGGCGATACTGAGCGACCTCTCGCCGAAGGAACGCAAGATTTTGGAAATGCGCCATGGGCTCATGGACGGCATTTATCACACGCTGGAGGAAGTGGGGCGCGAGTTCGGCGTGACCCGCGAGCGCATCCGCCAGATAGAAGCGAAGGCGCTCGAGAAGATCCGTACCCACGACAAAGCCCGCCACCTGAAATCGTACTAGAGGGTATACTCCTCCCATGAGGAGAAAGAAGAAAACGGTAAAAAAGGGGAAGAAGCTCTTGCCCATCAAGCACTGGAGCCATTCGAGCTTGATGGCGTTTTTGAGGAATCCCTTGGCTTGGTACAAGCGCTACGTGGAGGAGATATATGACGCGCCCACGACGCCCGCGGCCGTCATCGGGAGCGCGGGGCACCTCGCGCTGGAGCATTTCTACCTCCAAGTGAGTGAGTGCCAGAAGAACGCTTCAGAGCGCTCTTCTGGCCGAGCGAACGCCGGAGGCAACACTTCCTTGGAGAAGTGTTATAAGGGCGCGCCGAAGGATATCGCGATACAAAAAGGTCTCGAATACGTACGCAACGTTGCCGACTTCGAGATTAATCTCGGCAAAGCGAAGAGCAAACGTGCGAAGAAGGAAAAGCGTAAGCACATGGAAGAAGAGTATCTGCGTGCCATCGGGTATTACCTCGCGCGGCCGCCGCGGCACAAGGTGCTCGGGGTCGAGGTACGAGGTGTTGTGGAGATAGAGGGGGTCCCGCTCCCCATCAAAGCGATTTCAGACCTGGTCGTTGAGTCGCGCGTAGAGAAGGGCGCGGTGGACATCGTGGACCATAAGTTCGTCGCATCGTTTAGCAAGGGAGGCGCCGCGAAGTCCCTTTTCATCGTGCAAGCGATTTTCAATTACTACACCGTGAGCGTGATGTTCGGGAAGCCGGTGCGGCGCTTTATCGTCTACGAATGCAAGAAGACGCGGAACGCTGACGGGAGTTCGCAGATGAAGCGGTATGAAATAGATTTCGCGAAGCACGCACAGGACTTCAAGGTCTTCCATCGGCTCATCAACGATGCGACGGCAGAGATATCTCGACAACGCGTGTACCTCCCGAACCCGTCCGATATGTTCGAGGGCGACAACTCGTTTGATATTTATCGGCTTGAATTGGTGGACGATTAATTTGCAAGCGCTTCGTCGATAAGTTTCTTTACCGCGTCGTAGGGGTAGGCGCCTGCCATCTCGATCGGCGGCTTGCCGTCAACGAGGATGAGCGAATAAGGGGTACCCCGGGCGTCCATATCGAGCGCATTCTGGCGGTCCGCCAGAATGCGCGCCTCAACAGTGGTGGAGGCGCTTGCGAAGCAGGTCGCGAACGCGTCGCCCGAGATACCCACTGAAGCGGCGAGCGTGCCGTAGCTTCCGGTATCAGCCGGTTGGTTCGCGAAGAGCGCATCACTGAACTTCCAGAAGACATCATTGCCTGCGACGGAGGCGGCACACTCGGCGGCGCGCGCGTGGGTAAGCGCGTTCGGGTGTATCTCGATGAGCGGGAATTGACGGAAGACCCACGCGACGTCGCCGTCCGCGCCTTCGTTCGCGATGACTTGATGCAGAGTATCGTGGAAATCTTTGCAGAATTCGCAGTCGAAGTCCGAGTACTCAATGATCATAACCTTCGCGGCGGGATTTCCGAGGATATGGTCGGCGGCGCCGACTGGCCGTACAAGCGAAGGGTTGCCGATGTTCGTCGGCGTCTTCGGCACCGAGGCGTAGAGCGCCCCGGCGACGATGACGCCCCCGAGGATAATTGCCAGAGGGATGGTGTAGGACGACCGCATGTCCCTATAGAGTATCAAAAAAAAGCGCGCGGGTAACTTACCCACGCGCATAACCTTTCCTAGAGCTTCATTCTTTTTAATTCGACAGAAACTTTCCGATCGGTGAGACCAGGAAGTAGCTCACGCCGACCGCTATCATCACGCCGACCAGAGCACTGGCGAGCGAGTAGCTAGCACACAGCAGTATCCAGAATGCCCACGGATAGGCGTGGCCCTGGGGGACAAGGTGCGGCGTATAAAGTACTACGCCGAAAGCCAGTATCGCGGCTGTGTACAGGATGGTGCGACCATCCCACACAAGGACAAGCCGCCGCCTGTTTTGAGTCGCGTCGGCGCCCATACAGCCGTGCATGAAGCCGAATGTCACTATCGCCAACCAGATGGCGGATAACCCGATGTTCTGTAGCATCTTCACCCCTCCTTTCCTATGTCCATCTTAATCCGCAGAGTGCGGGTGGCGGGGAATCCGCCGGAACTACAAGCCGGATTGCATTATATAGATAAAGATTTCTTTGTCAATTAAAAAACAAAAACGCGCGGAGGGATGCCCCGCGCGTTTTTCCAAGCTGTTGTCGGCTACTTGCCGCTCTGTAAAGCCGAGCGTTGTTTAAGACCGAGCAGCTTGAAGACGATGCCCCAGAAGTAAAACGAAGCTATCGTCATCGCAATCTCGACAAGTGCGGAGACGGTATAGTACATCCACAATGACAGACCAGGATACCTCTCAGTCATCGTAAACCCAAACAGTACCGCCCCTACCCAGTACAGACCGAAAGTTGCCCCCAGCATCATCGGGAGATCCTTATCCGGTTCATTGCTGTTGTACTGGGAACGAAAGGCGCTTCCCATTACCAGCACGGAAATGAGCATTGCTAAGAATCCAGCTTCCCCAAACGTCAACATATAATTCTCCTCCGAGAAATCTCTGTCCCGCAGAGCCGGTGAGCGAAAGATTCGCTAAACAATCAATCTAAAGGCAGTATAGGTAAAAATTTCGTGTCGTCAACGTACGGCGCCGGAGCTTTTCTAGAGCGGGAAGGCGTGGGTCATTGCCGGCGCGAGAGAAGCGCTGGTAGGAACAATCCAGTGGGAAGTGTCGAGCTTGATATCGCGGATGTCGCGCAGGTCTTTGTATTTCAGCACGCCATGATTGAGCGCATAGTCGTAGAGCTCGCGCGTGAGGCGGACGTCCTCGATACAGTATTCGGCGACCTTGTCTCGCTTACCCTCCTTCCACCACTCGCCGGCCTTGAGTCCGTCGCCTTTCTTCCCGCGACCGAGCGTGGCTTCAGCGAGCGACTGGAGCCGGATACGGCGGCCGAGCACCTTCTGCACCTCGGAGAGCAGGTCGAGCGAGCGGATGTGGGAGAGATTGCCTGGGTAGTAGCGATTCAAAAGCGGGATGTCGAACGTGTCGGAATTGAATCCGATGAGCTGATCTGCGCGTTCGAGTATTGGCCAGAGCCGAGGGAGCTCTTCTCTGAAGTATGAGGAATATTCGCCGGTCTCCGAGTCGTGGATGCCGACAACAGTGAGTTCCTGCTGATTCACGTCGATATGGCCGCGCACCACGGAATCGGAAATGGATTCAATATCGAAGGTGATGGCGCGCATAGGATTAGCTCTCCGCGCGCAAGCGCGCGGAGAGCTCGGAGAGGGGAAGTCCGACTTCCTCGCCGGTCGCGAGTATCTTCATACGGATCGTATTATTCGTGTTCTCGTCCGCGCCGTAGGCGGCAAAGAGCGGGATGCTGCGTTTCACCGCGTCCTTGATCTGGTCGCCGAGCGCGCGGCCGCTCAGGTTGACGAAGATGCGACAGCCCTGTGCGCGGAGCGTGTTCGCGAACGCCTGTGCGGCAGGAATGTCGCTCTCGTTCGGCGTACCGAGATAGAGTTGCGGCCTGCCGTTGCTTGCACTTGGTACGAGCGAATGTGTCTCGAGGAAGTCAGAGAGTGTGACGTCGCCGAGCGCGAAGCCGACTGCCGGGATAGGGTCGCCGCCCCAGAGAGCGACCAGGCCGTCGTAGCGGCCGCCGCCGAAGAGCGCACGCGGGTTCGCGGGGTTCGTGTCGTACACTTCGAAGATCATACCGGTGTAGTAGTCGAATCCGCGCGTGATGCCCGAATCGAAGACGACGTTGCCGACGCCGCGCGCCTTGAGCGATTCGATGAAGTCGAGCAGTCGGCGCTTCTCGCCCGCAACAGTCGAATCTTCGCTCGAATTCTCGATGAGCGCGAGCGGGTCCTTCGCAGAGATCGTCGCACTCGCCGCGGCGAAGGCCTCGGGTGCCATCTTCGACTTCTTATCGAGGAGGCGCAGGTATTGCCGGACATCGTCGCCCGTGAGCCCTGCCGCCGCGCATGCGGCAGAGAGTAGGGTGCGCGAGTTGATGCGGATGATGAAGGAGTTCTCGGCGGCTCCAAATGCCTTGAGTATCGCGGAGGCAATCTGCACAATCTCCATATCCGCTTCGCCCTCGGGGAGTCCAACCAGGTCGATATCCGCCTGATAGAACTCGCGCAGACGACCTTTCTGCGGCCGCTCGTAGCGGAAGCGGTCGCCGATAGAGAACCAACGAAGCGGGAAGGCGAGCTCGCGCCGTTTGCCGGCGACCATCCGCGCAAGCGTCGGCGTCATCTCGGGGCGGAGCGTCACGCGGCGGTCGCCGCGGTCGGTGAAGGTGTAGGTTTGTTCGCCGACTATTTCTTCCGAGGTCTTCGCTTCGTAGAGCTCGGCACGCTCGAGCGGAGAGGCGTTGTACTCTTCATACCCCCACTGCCGAAGCGTCTCGCGGACGCGCGCGAACAGCGCATCAAGCCTCCGCCAGTCGGCGGGATAGAAATCGCGGACGCCCTTGTAAGGGTCGGTTGAAAGCGGTTCGGACATAGAGCGATTTTATCACGGACCACAGGGGATAACATCATCCGGTCTGTACGGCAGGTCTATACTAATGACGGATGGGCGGTTGTACACCTTGATTCCGATCAACCTTGATAAGGGAGGTGGGTATGAAGATATTCGATGCCATTTTCGATGCTTGGAATGCTTTTTTCGAGCAACGGAGGAAAACGGCTGCGGAGCGGGAATTCAGGCGCCTTGTTTCGAGATGGGATTCTCGTCATCCGTACAGCGGTAGCGCAGGACCCTATCTCCAACTCGAAAAGTGAGGTGACTATATCTCATCGCCGCGAAGCCCAAGTTAGCCTTGTTCTGATTTCGGCTCATTGTTCGAACGGCGAGGTACAAGTTTTCCCCCGACGATAGGAATTTCGCGGGCTCACACAAGACGGCATCAAAACCGTCTTGTTTTGTATTTCTATACGCCCGTACCCGGTTTGGTGGAGACGTATTTGAGGATGAGGTCGCGCATTTGCCCGGGACGTGAGATGCCGCGCATCGTGAATTCCACATCCGCACCTGCGCTCTGGACCTTAATATCGCCGATGTCGAGCAGAGAGGAGACGACCCCGGAGATGTTCGTTGTCACATCCTGGACGCGCGGCAAGAGCAGGCTCGACACTTCGCGGACGAAGAAGCGACGCTGTTTGATGGTGGCGATGCGCTGGTTGGTGAGCACCCAGACATTAAGGAAGTAGCGGGTGAAGGAGCCCCACGCGCCCATCCAGGAGAGAAGCAGCCAGATGCCGAGCGTCGCACGCCCGAGCGGCGTGGAGAAGTCGAAGAATGCCGCGTAGGAAGCGAAGGGCGGCGCAAGGACGAGCAGTTTCGGAAGCGCGAATGGAGCAATGATAAGAATGGCATAAGGCAGGAGCCCCGCGAGGAAGAGGAGCCAGTGCTTGCGCACCTGCTTCACAACGTGTTCGCCCGGTTCGAGTTCAAATTCTTTCATGGCAGGTATGCGGAGAGGAAATACCCCTGGCCGGAAAGGACGTACGACATAAGCGCGAGCGATACGAATAGATGGAGAGCTATCGCGGGGAGAGCAACCAGCGAAGCGTGGGAATATTTCAGCCAATGATAGATGGCGACCAGCGTGTAGACGGCCCAGAAGGCGAAGACCGCGTAGAGTACCCAGACCACAGTGCCGCCGGTCGAGAAGTTCGCCGAGAATCCGTCCGGCAGGTACGAGAGCAGGGCAGAGGAGGGTGGCGCAAATGGCTGGAGCGGTTGGTCGAGCATTAGGAGAATGATACAACGAGGAGGCGGGGAGTGCCGTACTGGTCGGTGCGTATCTTCGCGGAGAGGTTTTGTGCCGCAAAGAGCGCGCACGCGGCGGCCGCGTGCGCGCTATCGAATTCGATCCAGGCCTCGCCGCCTTCGGCGAGCCGTTTTGGGAGCT
The DNA here is from genome assembly GCA_041660025.1 of Minisyncoccota bacterium. GTDB lineage: Bacteria > Patescibacteriota > Minisyncoccia > Phycocordibacterales > Phycocordibacteraceae > C7867-001. The sequence continues at coordinate 121,357 of JBAZXD010000002.1, forward strand.
CCTCGGCGACGCGACGGATAACCGCGAGCCCATCCTCACCGGCGAAGAGGGCGCGGGATGGCTCGTGTTCGGCAACGCTCGTAGGGAGCGCGCGCCCGGCGGGTATGTAGGGAGGATTTGCGGCGATAATATCGAATTTCAGATTATCGAATGGCTCGAAGAGGTCGCCGATACGCACGCTTGCGCGCGATTCATCCAACCCGTTCTCGCGGATATTTTTCAGAATCGTCGCTTCGTGTGCCGGGTCGATCTCGCCGAAAGAGACCCGTGTGTTCGGGAGCCTGGCGAGCGCCGCGCACCCGATGGCGCCCGAGCCGGAACAGAGGTCGAGGAGATGCAGGGGCTCTGCCGACTCTCGGCTTGTGAGCGTATTGAGCAACTGCTCCGTCCACCACTCCGTCTCGGGGCGGGGAATGAGCGGTTTTGAATCAAGGTAGATTTTCAATCCGAGAAAAGGTTGCCAGCCGATGACGTAACCGAGCGGCTCGCCTGCGGCGAGCCGCTCTCTGTCCGCTGCATATGTCGCTGTCGCGATTCCATTATATTTTTCTTCCAAGAGCCACTGCTCGTCGCGATTCATACGGGAAAGCTAGCACATTTTTGCGCGGAGGGTGCGCTTTTTGGGTTATACAGGGATATACACAGCTTTTGCACTGTTTTATCCGCAGATTTTACTTGACATACGCAATAGGTTAAAGAGAATATATGTAGTTCATTCTCTTTTGGGAAGAACCTTAACAACACTACAGGTCCGTTATATGCGAATTCAATTGTCGCTACCTAGGACCACTTATGTAACCGAGGCTCATTCCCAACTAGAAGAATGAACGGGCAGGAGAAGCCCCACACCGTGGGACTTTTCCTTTAATTTTTTTAATACGACGAAATTGGGGAGTATGTAAAACAAGAACGCCCGCGCTTACGCGCGGGCGTTCTTGTATTGTCTTGGCGAGACTAATTAGTATCCGCCGCGACCGTATCCGCCGCCGTTGCCGCCGCCGAATCCGCCGCGATCACCGCCGCCGAAACCGCCTTCGCGACGCGGAGGGCGATCGCCCTGCGGGCGAGCGAAGGAGACCGAGAGCGTGCGCCCGTCGAGCTCCTTACCGTCCCATCGGTCAATAGCCGCCTGAGCTTCCGCCTCGGTGGCCATCTCGACGAAGCCGAAACCGCGCGAGCGGCCCGTCATACGGTCGGAGATAATGCTCGCGGACACGACATTGCCGGCCTCACCGAAGGCCTTCTTAAGATCGTCTTCCGTCGAGCGATAGGGGATACCGCCCACATAGAGCTTGTTCCCCTGTACTGCTGATTGCTGATCCATGAAATACAGATAACTGGTTAATCTCGCCGAAACTGAACACTTGCGGCCGTGAAGCCGAGCGAAGCTCGAATACTCTGCGAGTGGGAAAAGTATGCCAGAAATGTCAACAAAGCGCAACCCTATATAACAAGGGTGTGGATAAGGTCTTGAGTGCGTTGACAGTGTGTAGTAAGGGAGTACAATTACCTACGAGATTGACAATTTGTGTTCGTGTTGTCTGGAGGTGATTTTGCCGATCTTATTATCAAGGGGCAGTTCGTAAAAAATAAAACAAGTATGAAGAATGCACTGCGTGCGTCCCTGCCTGTTCTCTTTTCCGTTCTCGCATTCGGAGCCTCTGCTCCCCTCGCGTTTGCAGCGACTCTAACCGTTCAGTCGAACGCGGGGAATGCGCCGTACTATAGTGCCGTGGTAAAAGCGGCGGATCACCTCCTGTCACAGCAAAATACTGATGGTGGTTGGAAATGGTACGGAACCCTTTCCACCCCGAGTGACGAAAATCTTTTTGGTGTTACCGCTTTGGGACTGTTGAACGCATACCAGCTGACGCACAAGGCAACGTACCTTGCAGGAGCAACTTCGACCGCGGATCACTTGGTTGCTAAACCGATTCCGGCAGATGCAACGGCAGATGCAACGGCAGGAAACAAATTCTATTCCTCGGACATCACGTTTCTGGCAAAGATGGCTCAGGTGACCGGTAATACTGCCTATTCAGACAAGGCGACTGCCTTGATGACCCACTTCATATCGCAACCGAATCGTTATTGCACTGCCGGTTGTGCAACGGCGCAGAACATAGCCGATACATATCATGGGTGGTATCCAGCTCCTTCAGGCGTTGGCGATTGGCAGCTTTCTTTGTGGGTTGAGGCAGCGAAAGCAACGGGGCAAACGACGTGGGGCACCGATCTAGCGAACATCATAAAGACGGATGTTCTTGATTCCGCATATGATCCAGCCCTCCATCTCACGCAAGACAAAAACTATGCGCTTGGACTTGCCGCTGCCCTTAAGGCAACCGCATTATTTTCTCTCGATAACGCCAGCATCAATACAAAGTTAGTAGCAGAGCAAGACGGAGCCACAGGGGCTATAGCAGCAAACTCTGTTGACGGTATTGATCAGGCGACGGCATATTCCGTGTTAGGACTTTCTGCTGCAGGCGATTCTCCGCACGCTGCAACTTCAGCACACTTCTTTTTGGGGAATCAAAACCTCAACGGAGGGTGGACGGAGAGTGATACTCTTGAGTACACGGAAGTAAATAGTGAGATTATTCAGGCAATCTTCAGCATTCTTCCCGCCAATACCTTCTACACCATTCAAGACGCAGTTGACGCCGCCTCGTCTGGCGACACTGTGAATGTCGAAGCAGGTACGTACACGACAACCGGGCAAGTTGTTATTGATAAGAACCTCTCGATTGTCGGGGCTGCATCTACAACGGTGACAATAATGACGGATGGTGATACGGGAAACGCAGGCGATACCAAAGGATGGTTCCTTGTGAATTCTGGAAAGACGTTCAACATCTCTGACGTTACGCTAGATGGAACCGGACATAAAATTTATCAGGCAATTCGTTACAACGGCAACGGTGTTGTAAATCGTGTCAGGTTTACGAATATCGCGTATGAACAAAGCGGACCGGCATACAGGGGAGGCGGTGTACGGATTGGTTCTCCCGGCAATGTAAACATAACGAACTCCACGTTCGATAATATAGGACGGGTCGGAGTGCTCGCCGAAGGCGGCACCGGTACATTCAGCGATAACACATACACCGGAAAAGGGGCTGGAGATTGGCTCGATTACGCATTCGATATCGAGTATGGCGCGAACATCACGATCTCGAATAACCAGGTCTCGCATAACAGGGGAGTTGCTACTGTAGACGGTTCGACCTCATCCGCAATCTCCGTGTGGGACGATGCCGGCACGCAGGCGACGATAAATGGCAACACGTTCACAGATAATACGGCAGGCATTGCCATCGCAATGGCTTCGGGGGCGAGCGATCCTGTGGTTACCATCGGCTCTGGCAATTCGTTCGAGGGGAACGATGTCGGTATCGATATACAAAGTGTCGGTACTGTCGGGTCACCGACCGTCGCTGTCACTGGTTCGGCATTCTCGAATAACACATCCGGCATTCAGGTGACCGCCGGCATGGATGTGGCTAACATCTCGCTCCACAACAGCTCGTTCTCGAGCAATGCGACAAGCACGGGGAACTACGGTGTCGGTATTCTTGATGCGCTCAATAATTGGTGGGGCACGGCGAGCTCGACAGAAATTGCCGCTAAGATCATCGGTTCCGTGAATCACGATACGTGGTATCTCAATCCGAGCATGAGTGTATTGTCGGGCACTGTTATTGACGGAGCGGCAGATTCCACCACCGCTGACTTTGACGTGCCAGGTACGAATTCTGGAACGGCGGATATTCCGGAGGGCATCACGGACATCACTTTGTCTGATGACACTACGCTCGACCTCTCGAGCGCCACAACGACTTCGGCACTCCCGGATGTCATAATCGGTGGCAACACCGTTGACCTGACGCAAGAGGTTATTCTCCAATCCGGAGTTCAGGACGAACCGATTGTATTGAGTAACTCAAACCTCGCGGATGTTAGTGCAAGCATTCCCGATGGAACGACGATCTCGGGCCCGGCCGAGTGGGACGGTACCATCGCGCCGCCCACTTCCACGACCGGCTCAGGAGACTCCCTGCCAGGTTTCATTGTCGGCGGGACAGTCATCAGTGTTGGTTCGCCTGATGTAGTACTTGTCTTCAACAAGCCAGTTACATTGACGCTTGCAGGAGTAACGGGACCGGTAGGATATAGACCGGCAGGCTCGGATACGTGGGTACAGATAACTAACACTTGTTCGGATTACAACAATCCGGCAGATCCGCCGGCTAACAGCGAGTGCGCGGTAAGCAACGGCACTGACACCAAGATTCTCACCTACCACTTCACGACATTCGGCTCGCTCATTGCGAATCTGTCCGGACCGGGCAGTGTAGGTGGTAACGGAGGCGGTGGTGGCGGATACTCGCCAGCAACGCCAGCGACACCCGCGACTCCGGCGACGCCGACCGTGGCCGCGGCAACGCCCGCGACTCCGGCGACGCCAGCCGCGCCCGCACAGGGACAGGTGCTCGGTGCCACGACGTATAACTTCACCAAGGCGCTTGCGGTCGGCTCGCGCGGTGCTGATGTGACGGCGCTCCAGCAGTTCCTCATTGATAACGGCTTCTCGGTGCCGGCCGGCGCGACGGGCTACTACGGCGCGCAGACACGCGCGGCGGTCATTGCCTTCCAGAAGGCTCGAGGCATCGCCCAGGCGGGCGTTATAGGCCCCCTGACCCGCGCAGAGCTCAATAAGGGCGCGATCATCTCGGCGGTAGCAGGGAAGACGAATCTCACGACAGAGCAGGCGAACGCGATCATCTCGATTATCGAGTCTTTCGGGGCCGACGCGGCGGTCATCGCGAAGGTCAAGGCCGCTCTCGGACAGTAGTTCCGCAACGTAATACACAACCCCCGCCGTAGGCGGGGGTTGTGTGTTTTTAGTATTTGTTGTATCGTTATCGGCACATGAAGAAGCCGCTTTTGCACCATCTCCACGACTACTTTTTTCCGCACCCGCGCAATAATTACCGCCCGCATCTTTTCAGCGTTGCTTCGATCGCGGTACTCGCTATCGCCGTCATCATCTTCGAAGCCGGCTATCTGGTGCAGACGAAATTCGTCTTCCTGAAAACCGATTTCCTCGCGTCCGTCCTCCCGGGTACCCTCGTCGCGCTCGCGAATCAAGACCGCGCGATGATCGGCGTTCTCGGCGTCACCGAAGACTCGCTCCTGAGCTCGGCAGCGCAGGCGGCCGCCGACGATATGGCGGCAAGGGGTTACTTCTCCCACATCTCGCCCGACGGCAAGACGCCGTGGTATTGGCTCGACCAGGCGGGGTACCGCTACAGTTATGCGGGACAAAATCTCGCGGTCAACTTCACCGACTCGGAGAATGTAGAGACGGCGTGGATGGCGTCGCCGACGCATCGCGCAAATATCGAGAAGCCGCAGTATACGAAAGTCGGCATCGGCGTGGCGAACGGCATCTATGAAGACAAGGAGACGACCTTTGTTGTTGAATTCTTCGCGGCGCCCGCTTCTCCGGCGGCACAGACGAAAGTCGTAGTCGTGGAGCCACCGCCGGGAGAGCAACTAGCGACGTCTACTCAAGTGCTCGGCAGTCAAACCGCAGTAGTTGACGCCGCTGAGGTCGCAGTCGCCGCGGCGACTGCTCCGGTCGGGCCGGGCTGGTTCACGCGCCTGCTCGCCTCTCCTCTAAATACGCTGGTAGCCATTCTGACCGTCCTTCTCGGCGCTATCGCGGTTTCGTTTACCGTCTCTATTTTCATACGCGGCAAAGTCCAGCACCCGACCGTGATTATCGGCGGAGTGTTCCTCCTTCTGCTTATTTCCGGAGCGATACTCCTGAGTGTCGTGCTCTCTGGTCCAGTGATTATCAACAACTAACGCTCTCTAGTACAAGCCGAAGACGAGACCGGGAATAAGGGTGCCTATCATCCCGAGGGCGAGGAGGAGGACGATGATGATGGCGAACGCGCGTTTCATATCGCTCCAGTATACCCCATGAGATAACGCTATGCTATGCAAGATAAACTCGATGCGTTGTATCTCACGGGGTATACCAAATGTCCAAAAAATTGTTCAAGAGATGGTCTTGATCATATCCCGTTTGATATCGGCAAAGGTGCCACCGACTTTTTTACCCGGATTAAGAATATTGAGCGGATCAAAGACTTTCTTCGTCTGCTCGAAGAGCGCGACCATCTCCTTCCCAAAGAGCAAGGGGAGGTACGGGGTGCGGATAATGCCGTCGTTGTGCTCGCCGGTCGTCGTGCCGCCTTCCTTGATGACCAGTTCGTAGATCTTGGGTGCGAGGTCGAGGATGACCTGTCGGTTATCCGCCTTCGAGAGATCCATAAGCGGGATGATATGGAAATTGCCGTCGCCGACGTGTCCGGCGATGGTGTAGATGAAGTGCGACTTGTATTCGTCGAGGAGTGCATTCAACTTCGGCAGGAATTCGGCGTAGCAGGCGGGCGGCACGACGAAGTCGTCGATAAAAGGTGCAGTGTGGAGTCCGTGGACGTTCTTGCGCAGAAGGTTGAAGCTCTCGCGCCGGACTATCCAGTACTTCTCAGACTCTTTTTCATCCTTCTCTATCTTTATTTTCAGATGCAAGTCCATAAGAGCTTCCTTGACCGCCAGAGCTTTCGCGTCGGCGACTTCGATCGTGTCCTCGGCAAATTCCGCCATAAGGAGGAGCTTCGGCACGCCGCCGGTCGCGACCATCGCCGCCTCGGGGATGAAGTCGATACCGAGGCGGGCCGCCTTGAGGAATCCCATCTGCGAGAGCATTCCCGGGATGAGCTTCACGGCGAGCGTGAAGGTGTGGTCGTCGAAGCTCTCGAACGATTCGGGATTGAAGGGGAGCATACGCTTCACCACCTCCGGCAGTATCGCGAGGTCGTAGAGGAATATGACGACCATCGCACGGTGTTCCTTCGGCTTCACCAGGTTCAATTTTGCTTTCGTCCAGAGCGCGAGCGTCCCTTGCGAGCCGCAGATAAGCTTCGCGAGATTAAAGGTATTCGTCTTCGTATCGCGGATTCTCCAGAGCGCGTAGCCGGCGGAGTTCTTCGACACCTTCGGCCGGTGCTCCTCGATGAGCGCGGCGTGTTTGGTAACAAGAGCGTCCATCGTGCGATATATCTCGCCTTCGAGTGTTTGGAGCTTCTTCTTTTCTTCTAATTCAGTTGGCGTGAGTGGCCCAAACGTTACCTGCGAGCCGTCGGAGAGGACAACATCGACTGCCTCCACATATTTTTCCGTCTGGCCGTATTGGAGCGTGCGTTCACCACCGGCATTGTTCGCCACGATACCGCCGAGTGCGGCTATCTCGCGGCTCGCGGGGTAGGAGGGAAGGAGCAACCCCTTCTCGAGCGTCGCCTTCTCAAAATCTCTATAAAAAACGCCCGGCTCGGTGACGGCATAATCCTCGCCGACTTCAAGCACCTTGTTCATATGTTTCGTGAAGGAGACGACGACGCCGGTGGTCAAGGGGCCGCCGGACATATCGGTTCCGCCCGAGCGTGCCGCTAAGGAAACCTCCGCGCCAGCCAAGCGGGCGCGGCCTATCTCTCTTACCATCGTACTCACATCATTCGCGTCTTCCGGATACACCACCAGCTCCGGCATCCGCTCGAAAAGAGAAGTGTCGCGACTCAACTTTTTTAGCGTTTCCACATCGTCCGACACTTCTCCCCGCATCGCGCTCGCGAGCGCGCTCTTCAGCTCGTCAGTGGTCATATATTTGCAGTATACAGCATCATTTCTCTTTGAAGCCTCGGCGAATTGAGTTGAGGTTATAAAAAAGCGACCGGATGGTCGCTTTTGCCTCACTTCAGTCGTTCAGTCAGTCCTGCAGAAGTATTCCGCGGAAATCGCGATGAAGTTTGCGATCCGTAGATTGCCTTGCCTTTCATCGCGACTCTCCCCGTCTATTGAATCCCGCGCAAGAGGTTCTTCCTGAGCGAAGTGGCCGGACTTATGGCCCTTCGATACATAAGTGTCTCTGTCCATCTTCCAATTTCCTTTAAAGAGCATTCGGTTGTAACAAACAATAAAGAGAGCGGCCCTCGCAGAGAGCCGCTCTCTTTGTTTATTACTAACCAATATAGCACATATATTTCGCAGGAGCAATACTCACCGTCTTATTGACACTCATAGGGGCGAGAGTACCCTGGAATGAGATTGAAATAAGGATTGAACCCCATCTTCTGTTTCGTGATACTCACAAGGAGGCATCATGTATAGCCACGTCGCAACCTATGTACCGGATGGTCTGAAGTTTTTCGAGTATTGGTCAGGGCTCGCGGCGAAAGATCCTGAACAATTCGAAATTGAAAGGAAAAAAGCCGTCGAGAAAGCCATATTCCGTTCCTCTGAAAGAATTCAAAAACGATTGTGGCGGATGCAATGGCACATCGACACATTGCGTGCTCGAGCACGTAATCCGCTCGTCTTTGGCGTCCGCCTGAATCAGATGATGTGGGAATCCATCTGCGCCGAAAGAGGATTCTTGAACGCCCATATACATTTCCTGGAATGGAACACTGCTTTTTTCGAACGATACAATCTCCCTCCTCCAGGAAAGACGCGGGTTCTCCCGTTCAAAAGGAAGTAGCGATTACAAAAGCCCGGCCGTACAGGCCGGGCTTTTCATTACTCCGGCAAAGTAGCTTCTAGCCTCCTATATTTCCCTTTTACATCCAAAGTGGTAATCTCGAAAACGGACTGGACTGATTGATCAACCAAAAAGAGGTGCGAAATGCATGGAACGCAAGAATTGCCGCCGGTGCAAGTACAGGTCCCGCTCAACGTTCTCGTCAAGCTTGAAACCGACAAGGTCAACCACCATCGGCTCAAACTGTGGAGACCTGGGACGGTGGCCATCACTGAAAACTCGGAGGGAAAGATCCTCCTCATCCGGTCAACGAGAAGTCGGAATTGGGGTTTCCCGCAGGGAGGAGTAGAACGCGACGAAGACCTCATCCGGGGTCTTGTGCGGGAATTATATGAGGAGACGGGCATTGCGGTGTCTGAAGTGCGCAACTTCTGTCTCCTCGACAAGCAAGATATTCCGAACTGGGAGAGAGATGGATTTACCAAGGGCAAGCGGTACTATTACTTCCACGTGCTGTGCGAAGGAGTGCCCGACGTCGCTCTTCAGCTCAGCGAGGTTTGCGACTTCCAGTGGCTCTCGCCACGACGGGCGGAAGAGTTCATCTCCGCCATCGGAGACGAGTATCGGCAAAAAAGAGAAAGTATGCTCATCGCTCTGAAGAACGCGGTCGGTTGATCGCGACCTCAAGCGGGGTACGGCTGGCGAATTTGCCAGCCGTTGTTTTTATCCCCCTTCAGCGAACGGCTCAGACCCCGTCTGAGCCGTTTGGCGCACAGTAGAATCCTCAAGATTCTGGTACACTTTGAGTATGAAGAAATATGTACTTATTGCCGGGGTGCTGGTGCTGGTTATTGTCGGGGGATTGTGGGCGGTAAATGTGCGTATTGCGCAGGCGCCCGGTGGGCGGGCGTGCACGATGGAGGCGAAGCTCTGTCCCGACGGCTCCGCCGTCGGGAGGACCGGCCCGAACTGCGAATTCGCCGAGTGTCCCTTCGGCGATCCCGTCACGCTTGAAGCACAGATAGGGCAGGAGGTCAGCGGCCTCGATGTGCGTGTCACGCCGCTTACGGTGCTCGAGGACAGTCGGTGCCCCCTCGACGTGGTGTGCATTCAGGCGGGGACGGTGCGGGTGCGAGCGCGCCTCATAAGCGGCCTCGGCACCGCGATGCAGGAATTCAAGCTCGGTCAGCCGATAACGACGGAGGCGGAGAGTATCACGCTCACGCAAGTCATCCCCCAGCCGAAAGCGGGAATCAAGATACAAGACAGCGAATACGTATTCAGCTTCGAGGTTGCAAAGCGCTAGTCGGGTTGTGCACCTACCGCCGCCGGGCTTTGCCTGGCGGCGGTATCATTATGGTATTAGCCGAATAACCTTATTGGTATGAATCATCACATCGATCCTGTGAAGACCGGGCTCTCGGTTGGAGCATTCCTCGGCGGGTTACATCTCGTGTGGTCGCTTCTTGTCGCGTTCGGATGGGCACAGGCGCTCGTCGACTTCGTCCTCTGGATGCATATGATCAACTTGCCGTACGTCGTGACGGCGTTTGATCTCTCCGCAGCGACGACGCTCGTCGTTATTACCGCGCTATTCGGATGCGTACTCGGTTATTTCTACGCACGCATCTGGAATCGCGTGCACCGCGTGGAAGTCTGATCACCCGGCGAGAAGAGCGAGTCCGAGGAGGATAAGCAGGAAGGAAACGACCTTGACCCACAGTTTCTTCTCATGGAAGTAAAGGTTGCCTGAGATCATTGCGAAGAATATATTCAGCGCCCGCTTCGCCGCGGCGATGACTGACGCCGTGCCGAAGAAGTAGGCGAAGCCCATGACGGAACTGCCGACGCCCATGAGGAACGATTGCGTGAAGAATATCGGATGCGCGAGGAGTCGGAGAGGGTTCTCTTTCGCCCGCGCGAGCGCCATGATGAAAAAGAAGATCACGAGCACGAAACAGACGATGCCCTGTTCCGCTTCGACCGAATTAAAGTTGGTAACGTCGTACTTGAAGAGCGAGATCGTGGCAACGGCGTTTACCGCGGTGAAGACGACGAGCCACGCGCCCTCGCGGCGGATACCATGGTTGATGAATATGAGGATCAGGCTCGCGATGATGAGCGACATCCCGGCGATCTGCGGCAGGCTCACGGAATAGGAGAGGGCGACGTCCGTGGCAAGGAGGAGCGGAATAGTAATGGTGTGTAGAAAGCCGGATGTGCTCCGGTCGGCGCGCACGATAGCGTACGCGCCCGCGAGTGCCTGAAGTATCTCGAGCCCGACGCGGGGAAGGAACGTCGGAAGAGAAGCAGTGCTGAAAACAAATCCGCTTGGGAAGCCTGGCGCGAAAAAGTCCTTCGGAATGAGGAACGCGAACGCGAGCAGGAACAGGGTTGTCCAAAAATAACTGAGAAAGCCAAGCGACAGCACGCTCTCTTTTCCGCGCGCGGTCTCCCATTTGCCGACCGAAACGCTGATCTCTTCAACGAAAGCCGCGCCGGCGGTTAATACGATGCCAAACATCCCTACAGTATCGCACACGGTCTGGTATCATCGCCCTATGACTCAAGGCGAAGCGCTCACGATATTGAAGACGGGTGCGAACGTCTACCTCACCGGCGAGCCGGGGAGCGGGAAGACGCACACGATAAACGAGTTCGTCGGCTGGCTCCGCGCCTCGGGCATTGAGCCCTCAGTCACGGCCGCGACCGGCATCGCCGCGACGCACGTGAGCGGGATGACGCTCCACTCTTGGAGCGGTATTGGCATAGCCGAATCGCTCTCGCGTGCCGACGTCGACCGCATCGCGAGCAAGGAGCATATCGCGAAGCGCCTGCAGAAGGCGAAGGTGCTTATCATCGAGGAGATATCGATGCTCTCCTCCGCGACGTTCGAGATGGCGGATGCGATCTGCCGCGAGGTGCGGCGCGTCGACAAGCCGTTCGGCGGGCTTACCGTCGTGCTCGTCGGGGACTTCTTCCAGCTGCCGCCGGTCTCGCGCAATTCGAAGGTCGAGTTCGCGTATGCGTCGAAGGTCTGGCGCGACCTGAATCTCATTACCTGCTACCTCACCGAGCAGTACCGACAGGACGACAGCGAATTCCTGAGCGTGCTCTCGGCGATACGCCAGGGATGCGTCGAGGAGCTCCACTACGAGGAGCTGATGCGGCGCCACATCGAACCGGTGGCGCTCCCCGCGGACGCGCCGAAGCTCTTCTCGCACAACGCGGATGTCGACCGTATCAATGCCGCTGAGCTCGCGAAGCTCCCGGGCACGGCGAAGAAATTCCGTATGAGCTCCAAAGGGAAGGATAGCCTCGTCGAGGGGCTCAAGCGCGGCTGTCTCTCGCCCGAGACGCTGGAGCTGAAGGAAGGGGCGGCGGTAATGTTCACCAAGAACTCGCCGCAGGGACGGTTCGTGAACGGAACGCTCGGCGTCGTCGCCGGCTGGGGCGCAGACGGTATGCCGATCATTAAAACGAAGGACGGTTTACGGATAACGACCGAACCAATGGAGTGGCAACTCGAGGAGCAGGGCAAGGTAAAGGCGAGTGTCGCGCAGATACCGCTCCGGCTCGCCTACGCTATGACGGTGCACAAGAGCCAGGGGATGAGTATGGACGCGGCGATAATGGATCTCTCAAAAGCGTTTGAATACGGGCAGGGGTACGTCGCGCTCTCGCGGGTGCGCCGTCTCTCCGGCGTGTATCTCACCGGCCTCAATCAGCGCGCGCTCGAGGTGCACCCGGAGATACTGGAGAAGGATAGGGACTTCCGCGCCGCCTCTGAGGCGGCGGGCGAGGCGTTCGCCGCGATGCCTGAGTCGGAGGCGACCGGGATGCAGAAGAAATTTGTGAAAGCGATGGGCGGAGCCTGGTCCAGCGAGATAGCCGCAGACGGCATCTCACGGACCAAGGGTTTGAAAAAAGGGAAGGAGAACGGGTTGCCGGGACGGCTGGCGGAGACGTTGCAGACCGTGCGGGACGCAAAGAGTCTAAAAGATGCGGCGAAGTCGCGCGGGCTCGTCGCTTCAACCATCGTGAAGCATCTGGAGGAGCTCGCGGAGATAGGGAAGCTCGTCCGCGCCGACTTCGCACACCTCATCCCGCTCGACGTGCTCGACGAGATACACGAGGCGCTCTCCGCGACGCAGGGCGATAAGCTCTCACCCGTTTTTCATTCTCTCCGCGGCCGCCACTCCTTCGAGACTATCCGTCTCGTGCGGCTCATGAAGTAGTAAGGGATCGGTGGGTGCAGGTGCGTCGAGCAGAAGCTGTTTGAGATGCAGAGTATCGACAAGTCTTTTGCGAAAAGGGTTTGAGAACGCGGCGCCCAGAACCGCTCCTACGACGAAGAAGGAAAAAAGTAATGCGATGATGTTCACCCAAAAAGGAAAATTCATAGAAATATATCCTCTTTAGAATACCACTCGCACGCTGTGGTGCGGCGTGATATATTCAACACATGTTGTTAGACGTTTGTGTAGCGAAGATACACCGAGCGACGGTAACGGACGCCGACCTCGACTATATGGGTTCCATCACGATAGATGGACTGCTTATTGATGCCGCCGGTCTTCTCCCGGGCCAAGCAGTGCTGGTCAACAGCCTCGCGAACGGGATCTCGTGGAAGACGTACATTGTGCGAGGAGAGGAAGGAAAAGGCGAGATTATCCTGAACGGCCCGCCGGCGCACCACTTCAAGAGAGGCGATATGGTCATTATCTTGGCCTATGTGCTCGTGAGCGAAGAAGAGGCGAAGAAGATGACGCACCCCACTACTGTTTTTGTGGACGAAAAGAACAAAATGACCGAGGTCAAGAAGTGTTGGCGTCCAGCTTAAGGTAGGCGTATTGTGTAGCCAGAAGCCCTTTGTAACGAGAGGGCTTGGGTATTTTTCGCATCACTCAAAGGAGAGGTACATGAAAAAACCGACGCTCGTCGAAATTCTTGCACATCCGATAGTGCAAGCCCTGAATCCCCGTCTGCAAGACTTCATCGCAGTGCGCTGGCTTTCGCCACGTCTGAATCCGTACAGTACGCACAACATCGAAATCGGCGCCGCGGTCGCCTTCATGGGCATTCCGCACATCAAAGTTGTCGCTGCATTCGGCATGATGATGGAGGATCACGAAAATGGCGTGTACGACGACGTCGATACGCTCGTCGTGCCGTCGAGCGGCAACACCGCGCACGGCGTCGCTCTGCTCGCGCCGGTATTCGGTATTGCGCGCGTGAAAGTGATCATGTCGAGTGATGCGCCGGAAGCGAAGAAAAGCGTTATCACGATGATCCCCTGGGCCAGGCTGATTTTCCCGACGGGAATGGAGACCGTCGAAAGTGTCGCGCTTGAAGAAGCCAGTCAACCGAGTGCCCACCTGCTCGATCAGTATGGACACCTCGGGAATGTGCGCATTCATCAGGAATGCACCGGTCCGCAATTATTTCGGGCGGCCGGCAGTACGCTCGGTCTTGTAGCCGTAGGGATGGGTTCGGGAGGCACTGTTACCGGCGTGTCCCGCTATCTCAAGAGCGTCCGGAAGGATATTGTCGTGCTCGGCGTTCGACCAAAAAAAGGCGAACGTGTTCCCGGCAATCGTGACATTGATCAAATGGGGGCCGTCGTAACACTTCCGTACAAGTCGGCAGTAGACGCTATTGCAGAAGTAGGACGTCTGGAGTCGTTCATCATGACCCGCAAGCTCATCAGCGAGGTACAGCCGCAGGTGGGCCCGTCTTCCGGTCTCGCCTACGCCGGGTTATTGCAATATCTCGCGAAGTCGCCCGACGTCGTCGAACTGCTCCGGGGGAAACGAGCTGTATTCATTTGCCCCGACGATGGGCGGTTCTACCCGGGCCCCACCTTCGGGACTCTCGACCCCGATCAGGGGCTCATCTGAAAGTTGGACGTCTGCCGTCCAAATTTCCCCGGCCGCCGCGGCCGGGGATTTTTTTTGTGCTATTATTTTTTTGTGAAAACGCACGCGCTCTATCTAAGGACCATCATCTTCGGTGTGAATGACAGCCTCGTCTCCACGGTCGGCTTCCTCGCCGGCATCAGCGTCGCGGGTGTGCCGCGCGCGACCATCGCGCTCACGGGTATCATCTACGCTCTCGTCGAAGCGTTCTCGATGGCGATGGGCGATTTCGTCTCCGAAGAATCGGCAGAGGAGTACGTAAGCAAGTCCAGCGTCAACAACCACTCCTCCGTGGTCGCCGCGCTATTTATGTTCCTTGCCTCCGCGCTCGCGGCGCTCATCCCACTCATCCCGTATCTCATCTTCGCGGGAGGTACCGCTCTTCTGGTGTCCGCCTCAGCCTCCATTATCGGGCTCTTCGTCGTCGGCGTGTTGAGCGCGCGCCTCTCCCGTCTCCCCGTCGTCTGGCGCGGTGCCCGGATGGCGCTCTTAGGCGGCGCCGCGATCGTTATGGGCGTCGCTGTCGGTACCTTTATGCCGGCGCTCTAGAAGAAAGGTATGGCAATAGACACACAGCTTTTCTATCTCCTCAACAATCTAGCAGGGCAGTCGGCTTTCTTTGACGAACTCATCGTGTTTCTTGCCGCGTACCTGCCGTACATTCTCATCATCGTCTTTCTTGCGCTCGTATTCTTTTCTCAATTTCAAAAACGAGAGAAACTACAAGTGCTGTTGGTGACCTTCGGTTCCAGCACCATTGCATATTTCGGTATCACCGAGACCATTCGTTTTTTCTATCATCGCCCGCGTGTGTTCACCGACCTTCCCGTTACTCAACTGCTTACCAGCAATGAATGGTCATTTCCGTCTGGACATGCGACATTCTTCTTCGCAATGGCGACGGCCATCTATCTCTACAACAAGAAGTGGGGCATCGGCTTCTTTATCGCGGCGCTCGGTATGGGGGTGAGCCGTGTCATCGCGGGCATCCACTATCCCTCCGACATCATCGGCGGGGCGCTCATCGGCGCCGCAATCGCCTCAGCTATTTTTTACTTCACCCGCGCTTTCCGCACTATTGAAGACAAGATATAATGACCGGCGCTATGTTCCTCAAGTCCATACTTCTCAGAAAAGGATTGCGCAGTGACACCATATGGGCCAACCCACTGCTCCTTCGCGAACCGTTTCGGAGAATCCCTTTTTATCTGGATATGTATG
>JBAZXD010000003.1:0-42110 GCA_041660025.1 Minisyncoccota bacterium
TTTGCCCCCTCTCTCTATGCCTACTAACTTCTTCAATTCTCTTCTGAAACACGCGCGTTCCGGCGCACGCCTTGATCCGGTGCGCGACTGGCTCGTGCTGCTCATAGTGTCGACGATAACGCTCGCCGGCATTATCGTCTGGAATGTGTGGGCTTTTGACACGGTCGCGAGCGGGGGCACTATCGGCGCGCCCGCGACGAGAGCTCCGGCGGTCTTCGGTCGCACGTCGCTTGAAGCGATCCGCGCCATTTTTGAGAAGCGCGCCGCCGAGGAGGCGAAATATAGGACGGGCGTTTATGGTTTTACCGACCCTTCGCAATAAAAGAAATGTAAGATAGGGTGGAGGGTGTGATAGAGCCCCTGTATCTTCCGGATTCGATACAGGGGCTCGTTCGGGGCACAAGAATCCGAGAGGACACATTACTTGTGCCCTCACTTCGCCCCTGTAGTTAAATGGATATAACTGCGGACTTCTAAGCCGCTATTCGAGGTTCGATTCCTCGCGGGGGCACACGCAACGGAAAAGCAAACTGCTTTGCTTTTCCGTTGCGTGTGCCGGGCGGAGTGATGTTTTGCGAGCACGCAAAACCGCGAGCCAGGGTCGTGAAATTTTGCGAGCGACGGCGAGCGAAATATTCCTGACCACAGGCGCAAGCGAATGAGAGAAGGGCATGTGGCGGAATCTGGTATACGCGCACGTCTCAGAAGCGTGTCCCGCAAGGGTTGGGAGTTCGAGTCTCCCCATGCCCACGGGCGATTAGCTCAGTTGGTAGAGCAACCCCTTTACACGGGGAAGGTCACAGGTTCGAGTCCTGTATCGCCCACATGTTGCGAAGCAACATCCAAGGACGAGAAAGCCGGAGCGCGACGGCGCGAGGCGGGTCGCGCAAATTTCTAGCAAGAAATTATGCGTGACCGAGTCCTGTATCGCCCACTTGAAACTAAAAAGAATGCTACAAAGGTTTACACAACTATGAACGAGACCTCTCGCGCGGCGTGCGTCGGCATTATCCTGGACGGCAACCGCCGCTGGGCGAAGGCGCGCGGGCTCTCGAAGCTCGAAGGGCATCGCGCAGGGATGGAGAAGCTGGCGGACGCCACGCGTTTCGTGCGGGAGCGCGGCGTCACCCACTTAATCGTCTACGCGTTTTCAACGGAGAATTGGAATCGCGACAAAGATGAGGTGTCATATCTGATGGACCTTTTCCATGAATCGATACAAAAACAGATGAGAAAATTAGGGGAAGAGGGTGTTCGCATCCGTTTCGTCGGCCAGCGCGAACGCTTCTCGGCGGATCTGCAGCAGGCGATGCATGATATCGAGAAAGAAACGTCACAGAATGATGCGCTCACGCTTTGGGTCTGTCTCTCGTACGGCGGGCGCGCAGAGATAGTCGCCGCGGCGCGCGCCGTGGCGGGAGCGGGGGAGGAGATCACCGAAGAGTCGCTCTCGAACCGTTTGTGGACCGCAGGGATGCCCGACCCCGACCTCATCATCCGCACGAGCGGAGAGAAACGTCTCTCAGGTTTTCTCCCCTGGCAGTCGGTCTACAGCGAACTTTTTTTCACCGATACGTTCTGGCCCGACTTTGCGCGCGAAGAGTTCGACGCGATACTCGCCGAATTCGCGAGTCGCGAGCGTCGACGCGGGAAATGACCGGGGGTGGTACTGTTTGGTGATGGAACTTCCGATACTGTACGAAGATGCGGATATCGTCGCGGTCGCGAAGCCCGCGGGGCTTATCACACACTCCGATGGCCGAACGCAGGAGGCGACCGCGGAAGACTGGTTTAAAGGAAAGTACAACGTCGCAGATGCCGGTTACGTGCACCGGCTCGATCGCGACACCTCGGGCGTGCTCATCTTCGCGAAGAATGCGACGGCGTACGAATTCCTACGCAAAGCATTTCACGATCGGGAGGTGAAGAAGACCTACCTCGCGTTCGTCTATGGCGTGCCGAAGGAGAAGAAGGGCGTCATCGATTTCGATATCGGGCGCTCGCGGAGCGACTTTCGCCTCCGGAGCGCCCAGCCGAAGGCGAAGGGGCGTCTGCGTGAGTCGCTCACGCGTTTCGAGGTTATCGGGGAGGTGCCCGGATACGCGCTCCTCTCGGTGAGCCCGGAAACCGGCAGGACGCACCAGATACGCGTGCATCTCAAGGCGATCCACCACCCGATCGTCTGCGACCCGCTCTACGCACCGAATCACAAGCCGGCGCTCGGCATCAACCGTCTCGGTCTCCATGCCGCCACGCTCGATATCCCGCTCCCCGCGGGCGGGCGCGCGACCATTACTGCGCCCGTGCCGAGCGACCTCGCTCCCGCGTTCGCGCAGTTTCCGGAGCGGCTTTGAAATTTGCTCTTCGGTAAAGCGCGTGCTACAGTCGCGACACATGAAGAAGGTCATCACGCCGGTCAATATTGAAGGACGCGCGGCGCTCGGTATCCGCGCGGGCGACACTGTGCGTGTCGTGCAGAACATCGTGGAACTCAAGAAAGGCCGCGGCACCGACAAGAAGGAAAAGACCGTCAAGAATGCCCGCAAGCAGGTCTTCGAAGGTCTCGTTATCTCGACTAAGCACGGCGCCGAGGCCGGCGGGATGTTCACCGTGCGTGCGACCCTCTCGGGTGTCGGCGTCGAGAAGACATTCCCGCTGTACTCTCCGGTCATCGACTCCATCGAGATCGTGAAGCGCTCGAAGGTCCGCCGCGCGAAGCTCTACTTCATCCGCGAGAAGGCGGCCAAGGCGGTGCGCCGCCAGCTCCGGAATGCGCGTATGATGAATACAAAGAGCGACGAGTCTATCGCGCCTGAAGAGGTAATTACCGCAGAGGAAGTTGTCGAACCAACAGTTGAAGAAAAGGCAGAAGAGACGGTTGCAGTATAAAAAAAGAATTGTGGTATAAATAGGTCGTGCTCACTTGCCCAGGTGGCGAAATTGGTAGACGTACTACCTTGAGGTGGTAGCGCCCGCAAGGGCTTGGAGGTTCGAGTCCTCTCCTGGGCACAAAATGAAAACGCCGAAAGGCGCTTTTTCATTTTGTGCCCAAAGCAACGTGCCTGCGCACGTTGCGGGAGAGGACTCGAACGTCGGAGCGATGTCGAGCCAGCAGGCGAGACCGCGAGGCAGGGTCGTGAAAATTTGCGAGCGACGGCGAGCAAATTATTCCTGACCGAGCCTCTCCTGGGCACAAAATATAAAAAGGCCGGAACGCATGCGTTCCGGCCTTTTTGCTCCCTGAAGTTACTCAGGGAGGATGGGGGTGAGAGCCAACTTGAGGAGCGGGTACACAGTGTCTGCATTCAGCAGTGCTAACAGCACGGCGACGCAGAACAATGCTTTTCCAAAACGGCCGGACAGTTCGTCCACCTTCTTCCACAGTGAGGTATTCATCATTTCCTCCCAAAGGTTATTTACCTCAACCAGTATATCACCCTTGTATTAAAAAGTCAATACCCCCAGAAAGCGAGGTGTATACTGGGGATATATGGCGCTGTACACGGGTAAGGGGGATGGCGGCACGACGACGACATTCGGCTGTAACCAACAGCGGATCTCAAAGTCGTCTGAGTTGCCGGAGGCGCTCGGCTCGCTCGACGAGCTGAATGCCTTTCTCGGATTTGTGAAAATGCGAAGTGTCTCGGAGCCGCGCATCGCGAGTGTCTTGCGCGACATTCAGGAATCACTGTTCATCATTCAAGCGCAAACGGCGGGCGCGGATAAAAAATTGGAGGAGGGAAGTGCCGAGAAAATCGGAGAGATGGTCAACGTCATAGAAAAAGAAATCCCCCCGATCAAAGGATTCTCTATCGCAGGCGGGACGGAACTCTCCGCCCTCCTCGACGTCGCGCGGACACTCTCGCGCAGGGCGGAGCGTCGCGTCGTTGCGGTCCAAGAGATGAAACTGCGCGAGCTCCCGAGCGGGACGATGGCGTATATGAACCGCCTCTCCTCGCTCCTCTTCGCGCTCGCGCGCCTCGCGAACCACCTCGCCGGGGTGAAAGAAGAGAATCCGCGCTACTGATTTCTTCGCGCGGTTCCCGTTTCCGTGTTATAAAAATATTGTGCATGGCGGCTATGGTGTAACGGTTAACACTGGAGCTTGTGGAGCTCTCAATTCGGGTTCGATTCCCGATAGCCGCCCCATTCTCGCGCGTGATATCATCTGCATATGAAGAGCCTCTTGCTCGGCATCGCGGCCATCATCCTGCTCGGCTTCGGCGGGCTCGTATATCGCAACGCCGTCGAACACCCGCTCCAACAGGTCGTCTGCCCGCTCGACGCGATGATCTGTCCGGACGGCACCTCGATGCCGCGCATCGGGAATTCCTGCAATTTCCAGACCTGCCAGCCGCCGAACGTGTCGCTCGCGGACGTCGGGATAGCGTTCGCGATACCGGAAGGCTTCATTGAGGGAGCGCTCCCCGACGCGGCGAGCGTCGCCGCCTATGAGACGTCGCCGGACCCTTCGACGGGCGGCGCGCGGATCATTATCCGGCGCTACGCGATCACCGCGTCCTCGACCGCGCTCGCGACCATCCAGGAGACGGCCATCGGTGGCGCCTCAGGGCTCCCGGTGAGCGCCACATCCTATTCCTCGACCGCGCTCGGCGCGCACCGCTTCACCGTCGTCTCCATCGAGCGTTTCGAGGGTATTGTTGATACGGCGTACTACCTCGCGCGCGGCACCGACGTGCTCCGCTTCGACGCGATCGACAGCGGTGTCACGAACTGGACCGACCCCAATCTGGATACCTCGGCGCTCCCGGCGAACCGCGCTCTTAAGAAACTTTTGACGACGCTGAAAGGTGTATAATATCGGGACCCCCCTAATCACATTCATATGAACAACAATTCTTTGTGCGAGATATTTGACAATGGCGGCGTGCGCATCGCGCTTATCGGTGCGCTCTCTATCCTCGCTCTCTTCCTGCTCGCGGAGACGATGAATATCGCCGCGAATTTCGGTCGCCCGGATATGCCCGCGACCGATACCATCACGGTGCAGGGGAACGGCCAGGCGACGCTTCCGCCGGACGTCGCGCGCGTTTCCTTCACGGTGCAGAACACCGCGAAGACTGTCGCCGAGGCGCAGGCCGCGACCACGAAGCAGGCGAACGCCGCGCTCGACTTCGTCAAGCAACAGGGTATTGCCGAGAAGGATGTAAAAACGCTCTCCTATAACATCAGCCCGCAGTACTCGTATCCGAATCCCTGCCAACCGGGGATGTTCTGCCCGGACTATAACCGCACGCCGAAGATAACGGGCTATCAGGTCTCCGAGACGATCCAGGTGACACTCCGCGACCTCTCGGCCGTCGGCGCTCTGCTCGGCGGGCTGGGCAAGCTGGAGGTGCAGAACGTGAACGGCCCCTCCTTCGCGCTCGACGACTCCACCGCCGGCTACGCCGCCGCGCGCGCCGACGCGATTGAGAAGGCGAAGGCGCAGGCCGCCCTCCTCGAGGAACAGCTCGGCGTCTCGCTCGGCAAGATCGTGAACTTCAGCGAGTCCTCTGGCGGGTACCCGTATCCGATGTACGGGCTCGGTATGGGCGGCGCAGAAGCAAAAGTCTCATCCGTGCCGGATGTCCCGGTCGGCGAGAACACCTATAGCGCGTCCGTCTCCATCACCTACGAGATCCGTTAAATTCGAGTATCCACAAACGCCGCACCCGCCTCGGCGGATGCGGCGTTTGACTTATTCCAGGCGTCATACTATGATAGAAACGTTGAAAGCCCGCAGGGCTTTTTTTTATCCAGCACTAACAATTAGTGCCGGATAAATTTACAAAAATCATTTTATTCTATGACCTCACCCTTCACCTACTTGAAGCACGTGCGCGAAGAATTCACCCACATCGTCTGGCCGACGAACAGGACCGCGGTCGCGCATACGCTCGTGGTCATCCTCATCGCGGTCGCTATCGCGCTCTTCGTCGGACTGCTCGACTACGCGTTCGGCCTGGTCGTGAGTTACTTCGCGAGCGCCTAATATCTTTCCTATGGACGAGACCCAACACCTGCACAGCGGCGAGATGGAACTGCCCGAGGAGATCGGTATGGCGGATATCGCGCCACAGGTAGCGAAGGAGATACGCGACGAAACGTTGCCGAAGGAGGAGGACGCGCGCTGGTACACCATCCACACGTACGCCGGCTACGAGAACGCCGTCGAGCGCAATTTGAAGCAGCGTATCGAATCCCTCGGAATGGAAGGGAAGATATTCGACGTCATCGTCCCGACTGAGAAGAAGATCCGTGTGAAGGGCGGCAAGCGTATCGTCGAGGAGGAGAAGATCTATCCGGGCTACATCCTCGTGCGTATGATTGTCGACGACGACTCTTGGTTCGTCGTGCGCAACACCCCGCGAGTAACCGGCTTCGTCGGGAGCGGCAACACGCCGGTTCCGATGGAGGAATCCGAAGTCGCAACCTTGATGAAGCGTATGACGGCAGAGGCGCCGAAGCACCGCATCGATCTCGTAAAAGACGATCCAATTGTTATCGCAGACGGCCCATTCAAGGACCTTGAAGGTAAGGTCGGTGAGATAGACGAAGACCGCGGGAAGGTGAAGGTGATGGTCTCGATGTTCGGGCGCGAAACGCCGGTCGAGCTCGATTTTTTGCAAATACGCAAACTCTAAGGTAGAGTCACATTCACTATGGCAACAGTCGTAAAAAAGATTAAATTGCAGATCCCCGGCGGGGCGGCGACGCCTGCGCCTCCAGTCGGCACTGCGCTCGGCCCTGCCGGCGTGAATATCGGTCAGTTCGTGACCCAGTTCAACGAGGCGACGAAGGATAAGCGGGGGACCATCATCCCGATCGAGCTCTCGGTCTACGACGACCGTTCGTTCACCTTCATCATGAAGAATCCTCCGGCCTCCCGCCTTATCTTGAAGGCGCTCGGTCTCGAGAAGGGCTCGGGTAAGGCGAAGGAGACGAAGGTCGGTACCATCACGAAGGCGCAGATCGCGGCTATCGTCGAAGAGAAGATGCCGGATATGAACGCCAGTTCCGCCGAGGCGGCCGCTCGCACCATCGCCGGCACCGCCCGAAGCATGGGCATCGACGTTAAATAATTTTAAGTTTTAGAAAAAACGCGCGGTAGATACCGCGCGTTTTTTATTTGCGTTCAAAGATTTGGAATCGGTGCGGCGGCTCTCCTATCCCGGCCTCGTCTCTAATTATTTTGAATTCTTGCTCGTAGGGAGGGAAGAATGTGTCGGCCTCTGGGGCGGCATCCACGAGCGTGAGGTACAGGCGGTTCGTGAAGGGAAGCGCGGCGGCATAGAGCTCGCCGCCGCCGATGATGAATATCTCATCGGCGCCAACAGCGCGCTTCGAGACGGCGCGCGCCGATTCCAGCGAGTTGGTTACCACTGCTCCCGCCGCTTCGTAGCCAGCCTGACGCGTCACGACGATATTTGTTCGCCCCGGGAGCGGACGGAATTTTTCCGGCAGTGATTCCCAGGTCTTACGTCCCATAATGACCGGATGGCCCAGAGTAAGCTCCTTGAATCGCTTCATATCGTCCGGCAGATGCCACAAAAGCTTCCCTTCGAAGCCGAGTTCCCGCCCTTTCCCCAGCGCGGCAATAAGAGAAAGACGGCCCGATTCGTGTTCTGTGTCAATATCTGTACCTTTTGTCATTTCCCGTATACTAGCAGGATGTCAGTTATCGGCATCAACGAGGTCGTCCGAAGGATTAAAGAAGAAGGTCTCATTACCGGTTTGGGTGGGCGCGATTTTTCTAATCCTGAAGGGACCGGCATTGATCTGCGACTCGGCGCTGTTCATAAGATCATTGAAGGGGGCGCATACATTGAGGCCGACGGCGTCGCGGGTCTCGGGAAGCGAAGCGGTGTGAAGACGGAGGAACTGTATCGTTTGAAAGACGGAGATGTCCAAGACGAACTTATCGTGAATCCGGGCGACTATTATCTCGTGCAGACTGCGGAGACCATCAATACGCCGCTCGACCTGATGCCGATGGTGTACCCGAGGAGCTCTCTGTTTCGCGCAGGTCTCCTGCTTCTCGCGACAAAAACCGATCCGGGCTACAAAGGTCAGCTCACGTTCGGTCTCGCGAATCTCGGGCCGTTCCCCGTGAAGCTCCAGCTCGGTGCGCGCATCTGTAATATCGTTTTCCACTCTATCGAAGGAGAAGTGATCGGCTATCGCGGACAGCACCAGGGCGGCCGCGTCTCGCACGGCGAGGAAACCCAAGTATAGCCATGTTTCTCTCCGACGTTGACATCAAAAAGGCAGTCAAAAAAGGTGAAATCACCATTAAACCTTTCGTTTCCTCAAAAGTTCAGCCCGTCAGTTACGATATTCGACTTGGGAACAGGTTCATTTTCAATGAAGATACGAAAACGCGCTTTGTCGACCCAGAGCGAAAGGTTTTCGCACCGAGCCGCGAAATAGAGATAGCAGACGGGGAGGAATTTGTGCTTCATCCAGGCACATCAGTCCTCGGCACCTCAAAAGAATTCTTCGGTTCGGACAACTATCTCATACAGCTTGGCGGCAAGTCCTCGCTCGCGCGTATCGGCCTTATGATCCATAACACTGCCGGCATCATCAATCCCGGTCATTTTTTGCGTGTCACATTCGAGATTACGAATCAGAACAATATCCCCATCATCCTGCGTCCAGGAATGGAAATAGCCCAGATCTTGTTCTCGATGATCTCGTCGCCGCCGTCGCGCACCTACAAAACTACCGGAAGATTTGCGAAGGATAATTGGAACCACTTCGCCCCGAAGAAAAAAGCGGCGAAGAAAAAGAAGTAATGTTATTACCATGAAATCTCGACACCCTGAATATCAATATCTCGAACTCCTGCAGGACATCTTGAAGAACGGCGTCGAGAAAAAAGAATTTAATACGGGCATTCCCATCAGAAGCGTGTTCGGCCGGATGATGCGGTACGACCTCTCAAAAGGATTTCCGCTTCTGACGACCAAGAAAGTATTTCTCAAAGGCATCATCCACGAGCTCCTCTGGTTCTTGCGCGGGGAGACGAACATCCGCTCGCTCGTACAGCAGGGCGTGCATATCTGGGACGATTGGCCGTATAAGGAATACAAGAAGAAAATGGAGACGGGGAAGGTCCCCCAGATGACGCAGGAGGAATTTATCGCAAAGATTGTCGCGAACAAGAAGTTTGCAAAAGAATGGGGCGAGCTCGGTCCGGTCTACGGCCGGCAGTGGCGCAAGTGGCCCGCCGCCGGAGGGCGCGGGATAGACCAGCTCGCCTGGGCGGTCTGGAAGACGAAGAATTATCCCGACCGCAAGCACGTCGTCGTTTCTGCGTGGAATCCGGAATACGTCTATGAGATGTCCAAGCCCGGCACCTCGATGGCGATACCGCCGTGCCACACGATGTTTAACTTGAATGTGTCCGACGGAAAGCTCTCTCTCGCGCTCTACCAGCGTTCCGCCGACACGTTCCTTGGCGTACCGTTCAACATCGCATCCTATGCATTGCTCACGATGATTCTTGCGCAAGTGACGGGGTATAAACCGGGTGAATTCGTACATTTCCTCGGGGATACGCATCTCTACGGCAATCATTTCAAGCAGGCGCGAGAACAGATGAAACGGAAGCCGCGCCCATTCCCGCGAATGAAGATCAATCCGAAGAAAAAGGAGATAGATAGTTTTGTGTATGAAGATTTTATTCTCGAAAACTATAATCCGCACCCGCCCATCAAGGGCGACATCACGGTTGTGGGAGGATTTAACGAAAAGGATCGGAAGGCAATAAAAAAGAAAAAATAATATGTACAAATATATTAAAAAGCAGGACCCAAAGATCGAGGCGATACTTCGCGGGGAAGATGTGAGGCAAGCGGAGGGGCTGGAGCTGATACCTTCGGAAAACTACGTCTCGCGCGCGGTGAAGGAGGCGATGGCCTCGTCGCTTACCAATAAGTACTCGGAAGGGTATCCGGGCAGACGCTACTACGGCGGACAGGAGTTCACCGATCAGGTGGAGACGCTCGCTCTCGAGCGGGCGAAGAAGCTCTTCGGTGCCAAATACGCGAACGTCCAGCCGCTTGGCGGCGCGAACGCGAACGTCGCGATGTATTTCGCCCTGCTCCAGCCGGGCGACACAGTGCTCGGTATGGACCTCTCGCACGGCGGGCATCTGACCCACGGCCACTCGGTGACCTATCTCACCAAGATATTCAATTTCCAGCGATACAAGATGAAGAACATCGAGACTGGCGAGATCGACTACGACGATATGCGTCGCATCGCGAAGAAGATAAAGCCGAAGATCGTGCTCGCGGGATTCTCGGCGTATCCGCGCGAGCTCGATTATAAAAAGTTTGTGAGTATCGCACGCGAGGTGGGTGCTATTTCCGTCATGGACATTGCACATATTGCCGGACTCATTGCGGGGAAGGCGGCGAAAAATCCCTTCGATTACGGCTTTGATGTTATGACGACCACCACGCACAAGACGCTCCGCGGCCCGCGCGGCGGGATGATACTCGTGCGCAACGATGAGGAGTTGGCGAAGAAGATAGACAAGGCCGTGTTCCCCGGGTTCCAGGGCGGTCCGCATATGCACCAGATCGCGGCAAAGGCGATCGCCTTCGGCGAGGCGCTCCGGCCGTCGTTTAAGAAGTATGCGAAGCAGATCATCGTGAATACTCACGCGATGGAGAAAGTGTTCAAGAGAGCTGGAGCGCGTATGCTCACCGGCGGTTCCGACAATCACCTCATCCTGCTCGACGTGTGGACATCGTTTAGCATTTCGGGCGGCGAAGCCGAAAAGCTCCTCGACCGTGCGGGCATCACGCTCAACAAGAACGCGATCGCCGACGATACGAGGAAGCCGATGGATCCTTCCGGCATCCGCTTCGGCACGCCGGCGATGACCACGCGCGGGTTCAAGGCGAAAGAGGCGGCGCGCGTTGCGGAAATAATGATCGAGGTGCTCACAAAGCGCGACAACAAGACGGTCCTGCACGCGAAGCAGGAAATCAAGAAACTCGCCCTCGCGCACCCCATTCCCGAGTCATTCGCGTAGACCTCTTTTTAAGGAGGCATATTCACAATCGCGCGCGATTGGTGTATGTATATAAACGGCGGATAGGACGCTGGCCCTATTCTTCAACAAGGTTCTTTCTGAAAAGGGAATCAAATGGCTGAAAACAAATTGCAGGAACCCGTCAAAAGCAATAAAACCAAAGCATGCGCATGCGGAAAGTGCGGGGAGATGGCCGGACCCCAATCTTTCTATGTGAAAACGCCTGACGGCAAATTTTTTGCGACGCGATCTTGTTACGAAAGATACAAAGAATTGAACAAGACCGTCTACGCCGCTCCGAACCTTGCCACGTAACTACCCGGAAGGAGGTGAGATTGAGGCCCCGCGCATGTCGCGGGGCTTTGCTTTATACTGCTTGGATGGAAGAACGGATACGGAGAGCGGTCGAAGAGGCGCTCGCACAGGCGGGGGCGCCCGGGGTGGCGTTCGTGGTCGAACGTCCGTCCGATATGTCGCACGGAGACTATGCGACGAATGCCGCACTTGCGGCGGCGAAGGCGCTCGGCAGGAATCCGCGCGAGCTCGCGGACTCGCTCGCGCGCTCCCTCATCGATTCTCTCGGAGCGAACATCGCGAGTCACGTCGCGGTCGCGGGTCCGGGCTTCGTGAACATCACGCTCGCGCGCGAGGCCGTCGCGCTCGTGGTCGCAGGGGCGGACGCGCAGGGCGCGGAGTGGGGGGAAGGAGCAGCAGAGGAAGGCATGCGCGTCATCGTGGAATATTCCAATCCGAACGCATTCAAGGAAATGCATATCGGGCACTTGGTCGGTACCGTCGTCGGCGAGGCGGTGGCGCGTCTTATTGAAAACGCAGGCGCAACGCTTGCGCGCGACACCTTCGGCGGCGACATCGGCCCGAACGTGGCGAAGGCGCTCTGGGGCCTGCGAAAAAACGGAATTACGGATCCGACATCGGCGCAGGAAATAGGTGCGGCGTATGCCGAGGGTTCAAATGCCTATGAGAACGATCCTGTGGCGAAGGCGGAGATAGACGCGCTCAGTCAGGCGATATACGCCGGTGCCGACCATGAGCTGATGGAGCTCTGGCGCAAAGGGCGTGACGTCTCGGTAGAGGATTTCCGCCGTATCTGGAGACTGCTCGACACGCACTTTGATTTTGAATTTTTTGACAGCGACACGACCGAGACCGGCCTGCGCGTCGTGCGCGACGGCCTCTTGAAGGGAATATTTGAAAAAAGCGACGGCGCCGTCATCTATAACGGAGAAAAGAAGGGCGTACATACGATGGTATTCATCACGTCGCACGATACGCCCACCTACGAGGCAAAGGATATCGGCCTCGCATTCCTCAAAGAGGAGCGCTGGCCCTCCGACAAAGTAGTCATCGTCACCGGCAACGAGCAGACCGGGCGTTTCAAGACGGTGCTTGCGGCGCTTAGCGAGGTTGCGCCGCTTGTCGCGGCGAAGACGAAGCATCTCGCAACCGGCTTCCTGAAGCTCGCGTCGGGCAAGATGTCCTCGCGCGAAGGGAACGTCATTACCGCTTCCGATTTCATTAAAGACGTAATTGAAAAGGCGAGTCAGAAGAATGCCGATCCGCTCATCGCCGAACAGGTCGCCATCGGCGCGATTAAATATATGATCCTGCGGCAGGCGCCGGGCTCGGACATTATTTTCGACGAAGAAAAGTCGCTCTCGCTTGAAGGCGACTCGGGGCCGTATCTCCAGTACGCGCTCGTTCGAGCACGAAGCGTGCTGGAGAAAGCACGAGGAACGAAGCACGAAGCACGGAACGAGACACCAGAAGTTCCGCATATGCTTGAGCGCCTGATGGTGCATTTCCCCGAAGTGCTCGCGCGCGCAGCGCGCGAGCTCGCTCCGAATCTTCTCACCGTCTATCTCATCGAGCTTGCGGGGGAGTGGAACTCTTTTTATGCGCAGGAACGCATAATCGGCGGCGACCACGAGGCGCACAAGCTACTTGTCGCCCGCGCCTTCGTCCAGACGATGACGAACGGCCTCACCGTTCTCGGTATCCCCACCCCGGAGAAAATGTGAGTTGCGAAACATCTTTTTGCGAGCTACATTCATTCGCATGCCGTACACCGTGCGGCGATACCGAAAGGAGAATTGCGGATGGCACACAAGGGAAACGGATACAGTGAAGACGAGTCCGTTGCAAACGCAATGAAGAGGACCGGATGGTCGGCGGAGGTGCTTTTTGCTAACGCCAAGATCTTTACGGGGGTGAATGGCTTTGATGCATCGGCAGCAGCAGCGGTTTTCGAAGCAGGGAAAGCTCGTCCGCCGCGACCCGTGATTCAGCTCGCCGACTGGGTAAACACCAAAGACCCCAAGGACGTACACGCCAAGTTCAAGAAACTCAACTAAAAATCAGTGCGCACAGCGCACAACTCGATCGGCTGCAGATTTCCTGCAGCCGGTTTCATTTTTGGCGCATAAACGCTACGATAAGGGGATTATGGCGGATATGTCCGAAAAGTCGGAGACGGCGAAACGCGAAGAAGCGGTCCTCGCGTTCTGGGAGCGCGAGCAGATATTCGAGAAGTCGCTCGCGAAGAAGTCCCCCAAAGGCGATTTCATTTTCTACGAGGGGCCGCCGACAGCCAACGGGAAGCCCGGCATCCACCACCTCGAGGCGCGCGCCTTCAAGGACGCCATCCCGCGCTATAAGACGATGCGCGGGTATCGGGTGGACCGCCGCGCCGGTTGGGATACCCATGGCCTCCCGGTGGAACTGCAGGTCGAAAAGGAGCTCGGTTTCAGCGGGAAGAAGGATATCGAGGCATACGGCATCGCCGCGTTCAATAAAAAGTGCCGCGAGAGCGTCTTTACCTACATCGACGAGTGGGCGCGGTTCACGAAGCGTATCGGCTACTGGGTCGACGAGACGAAAGCGTATTTCACGTTTGATAGCGCGTATATGGAAGTGCTCTGGAATATTTTTGCGCAGACCTCCAAAGACGGACGGCTCTACAAGGATTACAAGGTCGTGCCGTGGTGTCCGCGCTGCGGTACCGCGCTCTCCTCGCATGAGCTCGCGCAGGGATATCAGGACGTCAAAGACCTGACGATTACGGCAAAGTTCGAGCTCGTTGACGAGCCAGGCACCTATCTCCTTGCATGGACGACGACGCCCTGGACCTTACCCGGCAATGTCGCACTCGCCGTCGGAAAAGATATTGACTATGGCGTATACGAAATTGGTGAACAGAAAGTAATTCTCGCCGCAGGGGTCGCTGCAGAAAAGTCCTCGGATCTCCTCGCTCCGCTCGGCCAGACTCTTTCTTCGCGACCTCTGCGGCTCGTCAAAGGGAGCGAGCTCGTAGGGAAGCGGTACAAGCCGCTCTACGATTTCGCAAAAAATCTCGCATCGGAATCAGAGAAGGCGAAGTTCGATAAAGCATTTCAGGTGTACGCGGCAGATTTCGTCACGACGGAGGACGGCACTGGCATCGTGCACACGGCAGTAATGTACGGTCAAGAGGACTTCGAACTTGGACAGACTATCGGTCTGCCGAAGGTGCATCTCGTAAATCCGGAGGGGAAGTTCGTGGACGGGACCGGCATGCTCGCCGGTCGTTCGGTTGTCGAAGAAGAGACGGCGGTTGAGATACTGAAAGACTTGCAGGCGCGCGGACTGCTTTTCAAA
Source organism: Minisyncoccota bacterium (assembly GCA_041660025.1). Classification (GTDB taxonomy): domain Bacteria; phylum Patescibacteriota; class Minisyncoccia; order Phycocordibacterales; family Phycocordibacteraceae; genus C7867-001. Next base: position 14,708 of record JBAZXD010000003.1, read on the forward strand.
AAGGAATCCTATACCCACACCTATCCCTTCTGTTGGCGCTGTAAGACGCGGCTCATCTATTACGCGCGCGACTCGTGGTACATCCGTATGCAGGACTTGCGCGCGAAGCTCGTCGCGGAGAATAAGAAGATACATTGGGAGCCGACCTACATCCGCGAGGGCCGTATGGGCGAGTGGCTCGCCAATGCGAAAGACTGGGCGATAAGCCGCGAGCGCTACTGGGGCACGCCATTGCCGGTCTGGCGGAGCGCCGACGGGAGCGAACAGCTCGTTGTTGATTCGGTGGGGATGCTCAAAGCGTACACGAAAAAGTCCGACAACAAGTATTTCGTCATGCGGCACGGCGAGGCGGAAAATAATGCAGAGAAGATTGTGAGTTCGGATCTGCACGCGCCCTATGGACTTACAGATAACGGTCGTACGCAGATCGAGGCGCGCATTCCCGCGCTCAAGAAATCCGGTATCACGCGCATTATCGCCTCTCCCTTTAAGCGCACGAAGGAAACCGCAGGGATTATTGGATTGGCACTCAATCTCTCAGTGGAAGAGGATGCGCGTCTTGGGGAGTTTGATTTTGGCGCCCTCAGCGGGAAATCCTTCGATGCTTTTCTCGCTTTTGAGGACGAGCATATGCATACCTACTCGGACCCAGTACCAAGTGGCGAGAGCTATCTCGACGCAAAGCGACGCTTCGGTGCAGTGCTATATGAGCTCGAACAGAAATACAAGAACGAAACGATCCTCATCGTTTCGCACGGGATCGCCGCCGAGGTGCTTGAGGCCGTCGTGCGAGGCGCGGACGCAGATGAATCGAAGCGAATTGTCGACACGAGCGATATACGAGTCGCCGATTTGCGTGAACTTGATTTCGTCCCGCTCCCGCACAACGACGACTACGAGCTCGACCTGCACCGGCCGTATATCGACGAGGTCGTCTTGATTTCAGAAAAGGGAACGGAGTTGCGGCGAGTGCCGGAGGTGATGGATGTGTGGTTTGATTCCGGTGCGATGCCGTTCGCTCAAGCGGCGAAGGAGCGTGGAAAGGAATCACTCGAAACATTCCTTAAAAAAGTTGCCTATCCGGCAGATTTCATCTGCGAGGCTATCGACCAGACGCGCGGATGGTTCTACACACTCCTTGCTGTTGGGACGCTTGCAGGCCACGGTGCCGCATTCACAAACGTCATCTCGCTCGGACACCTCCTCGACGCCGAGGGGCAGAAGATGAGTAAGTCGAAAGGGAACGTTGTCGAGCCGTGGGGACAGATCGAGATATGGGGCGTCGATACGCTCCGGTTCTGGATGTATTACGTGAACCAGCCGGGCGACTCGAAGAACTATGACGAGAAAACGGTAAAAGAAGCCGCGAAGGTGCTCTCCTGGTTTGAGAACAGCGTGAAATTTTATGAACTCTTCAAGGATGTTCCTGGGGTTGAGGGAACGCCGACTGTAATGGACCGTTGGATGCGGGCGCGTACCGACGAGACCGTGCGCGGAGTGACCGAAGCGATGGATGCGTATAAACCGTACGACGCGACGCGCGCGATAGCGCTCCTTACCGAGGACCTGTCGCAGTGGTATGTCCGCCGCATACGTGACCGCGTTCGCGAAGGCGACGCCGCCGCGCTCGCGACACTTCAGGAGACGCTTCGTGTGTGTGCGCTCCTTCTCGCGCCGTTCGCGCCGTTCCTCGCGGAGGAGGCGTATGCGAAGTTGAAGAATAGTGGAGACCCGGAAAGCGTGCATCTCGCGGCGTGGCCGGAAGTGGGGAAACGATGGCACCTGTTCGGCGGCGGCAAGGAGAAACGGCTTATCGGAGATATGGCGCGCGTGCGCGCACTTGCATCAGAGGCGCTCCAGTTGCGGCAGAAGGCGGGTATCAAGGTGCGCCAGCCGCTCGCTACCCTAAGCATTCCGGAAACGCTTTCCGGCGAGCTCGCCGCTATTCTCGCCGAAGAAGTGAATGTGAAAAAGGTGGTCAGCGGCGCGGAGCTCGCGCTCGACACGGCGCTCACTCCCGAGCTCGTCGGAGAAGGCGACGAACGGGAGCTCGCGCGCTCGGTCGCCGACGCGCGGAAGTCGGAAGGATTCTCGCCGAGAGACGTCGTGCGCACCGAGATGCGTCCGGAGGGGAAGTATTCGGCAACGCTATCGACCGGCGCCGTGCGTTTCGATCTCATTCGTGAGACATAAGTACGAGATGCGCGGCATCGTGCTCTCGCGGGCTCCCGCGGGAGAGGCGAATGCGCTCATTACGCTCATTACACCCGAGCTCGGCCTGGTACGCGCTCGCGCCCAGGGGATTCGCCGCCAGGGAGCGAAGCTCGCCGCCGCGCTCGCGACCTTCGCCGAGAGCGATCTCGTGCTGGTCCGCGGACGGGAGGGGTGGAGAGTCGCCGGAGCGGTCCTTGAAGAGAATTGGTTCGATCGGATGCGGGGCGGCGCTTCGCGCACGAGAGCGGCGCGTATCTCGGGGCTCTTGCTCCGGCTGGTCGCCGGCGAAGCGCACGATCCGAAATTATTTCCAATTATGAGCGGCTTCTTCGCTGCGCTCGCCGCACTTCCTGAGGACGCGCATGAAGCCGCCGAAATACTTGCCGCGCTCCGGACTCTCGCCGCGCTCGGACTCGATACGGGCGAGCTGCCGGGCGATGTTGCGGCATTCACACCTGCGCTCCTCGCGGCGGTTCAGGAGAGACGCCCGGCGTATATCGCGCGCATTAACCGCGGTATTGAAGCTTCAGGGCTCTAAACTCTTGTATACTGATACGTATAATGCCTCCTTTGCCCGACAACGATACCGGCTCGCTCGAACGCGCCCGCGAACGGCTCTATCAGCCGAACGCCGCTCCGCAAGGCGCGCGCGTCCCGCTCGATGCCGCAAACGGCCGCTCCTTGCCTCATGCGTGGGAAGAACGTCCGCTCCAGTCCGTTTCTCAAAAAGGGGAGCGGCACGTCCGCCTCGCGGGGATATTTTTCATAGTTGCGTTCCTGTTCTTTCTCGTTTCGGTCGGTACCGCCGGCTATTTCTTCTATTTCGGCGGCAACACCGTCTCGGTGGATAAGGTGCTCATCGACGTACAAGGCCCCACGACGATAGCCGGCGGCGATACGGTCCCGCTCTCGCTTACCATAACGAATACGAATCCCGCTGCCATCGATAATGCGACCGTCGAGGTCACCTTCCCGAGCGGGACGCGAAGCGCGGACAACCTGCTGCAGACGTATCCGCGCTATACCGAGAATCTCGGTACAATCGCGAGTGGCGCGACGATAACGCGGTCTATAAAGGCGGTAGTGTTCGGCGGAGCGGGGCAGACGCTTGACCTGCCGATATCCCTTTCCTACGGTACGACCGGCTCCAATGCGGTCTTCGTGAAGAAATCTTCCTTCGCGCTCGCGATCTCCTCTACACCGCTCTCGGTATCCGTCGATACGCTCTCCGAGACCGTGTCAGGCAAACCGCTCACGCTCGTGCTCACGGTCCGCTCCAACGCGACGGTCGCGCTGGAGCACGTCGTGCTCGCGGGGACCCTCCCTTTCGGCTTCTCGGTGGTCTCTTCATCGCTCCCGATGAATAATTCGAGTTTCTACCTCGGGACCATCGCACCCGGCGCGAGCAAGCAGATCACGCTTGTCGGAACGCTTCTCGGACAGGACAAGGAACAGCGCGTCTTCCACTTCACGGTCGGCACGGCAAACACGCCAACTGAACAAACACCGGCGGTCGCGTATATGACGCAGGACGCTACGGTCACGATCGCGGCGCCCTTCATCAATACGACGCTCGCGCTCAACGGCGACACCTCGGCGAACGCGGTCATCACGCCCGGGAGCCGCCAGAGCGTCACGCTCTCCTACGCGAACACGCTCGCAACGAATGTTGCCAATGCGACGATCGCCATTGCGCTCTCGGGTTCGGCGATCGACTACAACAGTATTCAGACCACGAACGGGTTCTATCGCTCCGCTGACCGCACCATCGTCTTCAGTCGGGACACGGACTCTTCTCTCGCCGTGCTCGCGCCCGGCGCCTCCGGCATCGGCGCGTTCACCTTCTCAACGCTCCCTGCGGGGACACTCTCTTCGTCGCCGACGGTATCGTTCACCATCTCTGTGTCCGGTACGCGCATCGGACAGAGCAATGTGCCGGAAGAGGTGAGCGCTTCCGCGACAAAGACGGCGAGGGTCGTGACGGTGGTCGCGCTCTCGGCGACCTCGCTTCACACCGCGGGAGCTCTGCCAAATAGCGGCCCCGTCCCGCCGCGCGCGAACCAGGCGACGACCTATACGGTCGTGCTGAACGTGCAGAATAGGGGCAGCGCCGTCGCCGGAGGCATCGCCACGACTATCCTACCGAGCTACGTGTCCTATACTGACCGCACGAGCGGCACGGGCACCTTCTCCTATAACAGCGCGTCACGCACCGTTTCGTGGAATACCGGGGACCTCGCGCAGGGCGGGAGCGCTCAGGGCTCCTTCCAGGTCTCCCTCACCCCCTCGATTTCGCAGAAGGGCACTGCGCCAGCGCTTACCGGTCCGGTGTCCTTCTCGGGATTTGACCGTTTCGCGGGCGTGCAGGTCACTGCGGAGGCTGAGCCGGCCACGACCGAGACGAAGGGTGATCCGGGGTATGTCTCCGCATTCGGAGTTGTGCAATAATGACGCCCGTATGGCAGATGCAAATTTGATGGAAAAAATCGTCTCGCTCGCCAAGCGCCGCGGGTTCGTCTTCCCGGGCTCCGAGATTTACGGTGGTCTCGCCGGCACGTTCGACTACGGTCCGATGGGGGTTGTTTTGAAAGAGAACGTCGAGCGTCTCTGGCTCTCGATGTTCCGCGATAACCGCGACGATATGTACGGTGTCGACGCTACGATACTGATGAATCCAAAAGTCTGGGAAGCTTCCGGCCATGTATCCGGATTCTCCGACCCTCTCGTTGAATGTGAGAAATGCAAGAAGCGTTTTCGCGCCGACCATCTTGAGGATAAGAAAGAGTGCATAGAATGTGGCGGAACGCTGGGTGGCGTGCGCCAATTCAATATGATGTTCAGAACGCATGCGGGTGCAACCGAAGATGAGTCAGCGACGGTGTATCTGCGCCCCGAGACCGCCGGTGGCATCTTCACGAATTTCAAGAGTGTCGTGGATTCGATGCACCCGAAGTTGCCATTCGGCATTGCACAGATAGGCAAAGCCTTTAGGAACGAGATAGCGCCGCGCGACTTCATCTTCCGCCTGCGCGAGCTCTCGCAAATGGAGGTGGAATATTTCGTGAATCCCTCCGACTGGGAACAGGCGTTCGAAGAATGGCGCAAGCTGATGCATCTCTTCGCCGAGGCAGTTGGCTTACCGCAAGGGATGGTACACGAGCTCGAGGTGCCTGCTGAGGACCGCGCGCATTACTCTAAGCGCACCATCGATTTTGAATTCGATTATCCGTTCGGCCGCAAAGAGCTTTGGGGCCTCGCATATAGAGGAGATTTCGATTTACAAAATCACTCCGAGGCATCAAATACCCCGCTTACTTACCACGAAGAGTTGGGCGACGGTGGCAGTAAAAACATTTTTGTTCCGCACGTCATCGAACCGTCCTTGGGCGTCGATCGCACGATCCTCGCTATCCTCGCGAGCGCGTACCGCGAGGACGATATGGGTGGGGAAGTGCGCACGTACCTCGCGCTTTCGCCGAAGATCGCACCGATCAAAGCGATGGTCTCGCCGCTGTTGAAGAACAAGCCCGAGCTCGTGGCGAAGGCGCGTGAGGTGCGCGCAGAACTGAAGAAGGTGCATCCGGCCATCGCCTGGGACGATAACGGCAACATCGGCAAGCGCTACCGCCGCCAGGACGAGATAGGCACGCCCTTCTGCATCACTATTGATTTCGATACGCTCGGCGAAACGCCGGACCTTAAGGATACCGTCACGCTCCGCCACCGCGACTCGGGCGAACAGGAGCGCCTCACTATCTCCGAAGTCGTCGCGCGCATCCGCTCCGCCATCGAATAAGCCGGTTCTAGCAGAAAGGGGAAATATGCTACGATGCCCGTATGGGTAAGGATATACGCGTCTCTATTACATCAGGCACCGTATTCGCCACGCTGCTTATTATCGTCGGGGCGTATATCTTCTGGCTGTTGCGCGACCTCGTGCTCCTCGTGCTTACCGCCATCGTCATCGCCTCGGCTATCGAACCGGGGATAGCGTTCTTCATCCGCTATCGCATCCCGCGTTTTCTCGGTGCGCTTTTGGTGTACGTGGTCGTCTTCGGCTCGCTCTCGGCGCTCCTCTATTTCTTCTTCCCGCCGATCATCGCGGACGCGGCGAACTTCCTCTCCGCGATGCCGCGCTACCTCGACACGCTCAACTCCTCCGTCTCGCTCTCGAATATCGCCGGCACGGCGAGCCGTATCGGCGAACAGCAGGGGATACAGTCATTCGTGCAAACGCTCTTTTCGCTCCAGTCGGTCTTCTCAGCGAGCTCGGGCGGCGTGCTGCAGCTCTTCGTCACGTTCTTCGGGGGCATCTTCTCACTCGTGATGATCGTCGTGCTCTCCTTCTATTTCGCGCTCCAGGATACGGGCGTTGATGACTTCATCCGTTTGGTGATGCCGATGAAATATGAGGAGTACTACGTCGACCTCTGGAAGCGTTCGCAGAAGAAGATAGGCCTCTGGATGCAGGGACAAGTACTTCTCTCCGTCATCGTCGGGATACTCGTCTATCTCGGCCTTCTTATCATCGGCATTCCCTATGCGCTCCTTCTCTCTGTCTTCACCGCGATGGCGGAGATTATCCCCGTTTTCGGTTCTCTCATAGCGGGGGCGGTGGCGGTCATCGTCGCGTATTCTGACGGCGGCGTCGCGCTCGGCGCCATCGTCGCTGGCCTCTACGTGGTCGTGAACCAGTTCGAATCGAACCTCATCTATCCGCTCATCGTGAAGAAGATCGTCGGCATTCCGCCGCTCCTCGTCATCGTTGCGCTTATCGCGGGCTACACGCTCGCCGGATTCCTCGGCGTCCTGCTCTCGGTGCCGGTCGCGGCGGTTCTGCTCGAATTTATCACGGACTTCGATAAGCGGAAGCGCCGAGAGGCGCGCACCTAGATGCTCATATGAGTGCGCGCTACCTCACCACCACCCTGCCGTACGTGAACGCGGACCCGCATATCGGGTTTGCGCTCGAACTTATTAAGGCCGATGTCATCGCTCGTATGTATGCGTTACGAGACGACGAAGTTTTTTTTAACACCGGCACGGATGAGCACGGTCAAAAAGTCTGGCAAGAGGCAGTGAAGAGGGGAGTAGAGCCGCAGATTTACGTAGACGAGTATTCCGCGAAATACAAATTGCTTAAAGAAAAACTCGACTTGTATTCCGACCTGCACTTTATCCGGACAACCGATCCGCATCACAAGAAAGCCGCACAAGAGTTCTGGAAACGCTGTGCGGCGAACGACGACATCTATAAAAAGAACTATCAGATCAAGTATTGTGTCGGGTGCGAACTCGAAAAGACCGATTCCGAACTTGTGAATGGGCGTTGCCCGCTCCATCCGAACGCTGATCTCGAGATTATCGACGAGGAAAATTATTTCTTCCGTTTCTCAAAATACCAACAGCCGCTTCTCGATTTATACGCGGCGCAACCCGATTTCGTAATACCCGACTTTCGGCAGAATGAAGTGCGTCTGTTCGTCGAACGCGGACTGCAGGATTTCAGTATTTCGCGCCTTAAGGCAAAAATGCCTTGGGGTGTAGATGTGCCCGGTGATGCCGAGCATGTTATGTATGTCTGGTTTGATGCGCTCGTCAATTACATTTCCACGCTCGGGTGGCCCGAGAATACGGAGAATTTTGATAAATTCTGGGGTACGCGTAAGCAACCAAACGCACTGCAGTTTGGCGGTAAAGACAATCTGCGTCAGCAGTCGGCTATGTGGCAGGCGATGCTTATGTCAGCAGGGCTTCCAAATTCGAAACAAATCGTGATTCAGGGATTCGTAATGAGCGGGGGACAAAAAATGAGCAAATCACTGGGGAACGTCATTAATCCGCTTGAGCTTGTTGAAAAATACGGAGCTGATGCTGTGCGGTATATTCTTTTGCGCCACACGAGTTCATTTGAAGATTCGGACCTTACGCGAGAGTCTATCCACGAGCACTACACGGCGAATCTCACCAACGGCCTCGGTAATCTCGTCGCGCGCGTGATGAAGCTCGCCGAAACGTATCTTGAAGAAGGTCCGGCGCATCTTGTTGATAGAAACGCATATATCCATGCTGCGAATATTCATCTCAACGAGAACATCGAAAAATTCGAATTCAATCGCGCATTGGACGAGGTTTGGAATCGAATTCAAGAGTTGGATGAAGCTATAACTAAACGAGAACCGTTTAAATTAGTGAAAGAAAATCCTGAAGAAGGTAAGGCTGTTATTCTTGATATGGCAGCCCAATTATACGGCATAGGATTGGTGCTTGAGCCCTTTATGCCCGATACGAGCAGGAAGATACAAGAGGCTGTGCGCGCTAATAAAAAGCCCGAGAATCTTTTCCCGCGGTTATGAAGATGAAGTATGTGGATGCGCACTGCCATATCCAGTTCGAGCAGTATGCAGAGGACGATGCAGAGCTCATCGGGCGGATGCACGAGGAGGGCGTCGTCGGTATCGTCGTCGGCGTAGATCTAGAATCCTCGAAGAAGGCCATCGCGCTCGCGGAGAAATATGAGCATCTCTACGCCGCCGTCGGACTGCATCCGAATCGTGTCGGCGAAGAAATGTTTGACGAAGCGGCGTACCGCACGCTCGCGGAGCACCCTAAGGTCGTCGCGATAGGGGAGTGCGGGCTGGATTTCTTCCGTCCGGTCGAGGTGAACGATGAGGTGAAGGGGAAACAAAAAGAAATCCTACAAAAACACATCGCGCTCGCCGCCGCGCTCGAGAAGCCGCTCATTATCCACGCGCGACCCTCGAAGGGAACAATGGACGCGTATACCGATCTGATAGAGATCCTCGCGGCGGCGAAAGCGGAGTATCCAACATTGTGCGGCGACATCCATTTCTTCGTCGGCGGAATAAAGGAGGCCAAAGCGTTCATCGCACTTGGATTCACCATTTCCTTTACCGCCGTTATTACCTTTACCCGCGACTACGACGAGGTAATTATGTCAGCGCCTCTGACCAGTATCCTCTCAGAGACCGACGCCCCCTACGTCGCTCCGGTCTCCCGTCGGGGGACCCGGAACGACCCTCTGGCCGCAATAGATGTGGTCGCAAAAATCGCGGACGTCAGGGGCGAAGACCCCGAGACCGTCCGTGCGGCGCTCCTCGCCAACGCGAAACGCCTGTTCGCCCTGCCGAACGGCGAGGCATCGTAGTCGCCTTGCGGGGGGTAAAATCCCGTGCTAGGATGCCGTTATTATGGCGAAAGACCAGGAGATGGAAGTATTTTCCGACGAGCTACCCGAGGACGAGGGGGGAGAGCCCCGCGTGTACGAACTCGGCTTTCATCTCGACCCCGAACTCCCGAGTGAGGAGGTGAAGAAGGCGTATCAGGCGGTGCGCGAGCTCATCACGAGTAAAGGCGCTCTCGTCGCCGAGGGGGAGCCTCAGAAGCTACAGCTTGCGTACACTATCTCCCGCCAGGAGACGTCGGGCCGCCGCGACTTCGATTCCGCGCACTTCGCCTGGATCGTCTACGAAGCGCCCGCCGCAAGCCACGCGGATATCCTCGCGGCGGCGAATGCCGATAAGCGCATCATACGCTTCATCGACCTTCTGACGACGAAGGATGCCGCGCGCCACGCGGTGGAGATGCGCGAGCTCTCGGCGAAGACGCCGGAACCCGCTCTTGACCCAGAGGCAGTCGCCGGCGCCGAGCTCGATGCCGCGCTCGAGAACGTGGTTGTATAATACGAACATGTACCTCAACAAAGTATTCCTCTACGGCAATCTCACCCGCGACCCGGAGATGAAGGCGCTCCCGTCTGGCGGCACTGTCGCGAACTTCGGACTCGCGACGAACCGCACCTATAAGGACAAGAGCGGCGCGAAGCAGGAAGCGACGGAGTTCCACAACATCGTCGCCTTCGGCCGCACCGCGGAGGTCATCGCGCAGTACTGCAAGAAGGGCCGCCCGATATTCGTCGAGGGCCGCATCCAGACGCGCTCGTGGGAGGGGAAAGAGGACGGGAAGAAGCAGTACCGCACTGAGATCATCGTCGAGAACTTCCAGTTCGGTGCTGACGGCGGGAAGGGTTCTTCAACAGGCTCAGGGCAGGCGGCCTCACACGAACAGCCGGCACCGAAGGATGACGAGGCGATAAAGTATCCGGATGAAGAAATTAATCCGGAAGATATTCCTTTTTAAACCAGTACTATGGCATACCAAGCTGAACGCGAAGAGATCGAGATCAAGAAGTTTATCGACTACAAGGATGTCGCGTATTTGAAGCTGTTCACCAACCCGCACGCGAAGATGCTCTCGAAGAAGCGCACCGGCATCCCCGCGAATAAACAGCGCGATATTATGCAGGCCATCAAGCGCGCCCGCTTTATGGCGCTCCTCCCCTACGTTTCCGCATAATAAATAGAGAGAGCAAAAACAAAAGCCGCTTTCAAAGCGGCTTTTGTTTTTGCCTCCCGTTCCGGCTTACGACTTCGTGACGCGCTCGGTGTACTCGCCTGAGTCGGTATTGATACGGACGATGTCGCCCGTGTTGATGAAGAGCGGTACCGTTACCTTCGCGCCCGTGGAGAGCTCTACGAGCTTATTCCCGCCCGAGACCGTATTGCCTTTCACCGCCGGCGGCGCGTCCTTTACTTCTAATTCAACCTTGACCGGTATCTTGATGGTCATCGGCTTCTCTTCATACGTCATAACCTCGACCGACGTATTCGGCATAATCCACTGCACTTTGTCGTGAATTGAATCCTCGGGGAAGGAGAAGCGATTCTTTGCATTACCTTCCTCGGCGAACCAACTCTCGCCTTTATTGGTATAGAGATACTGCGCTTGCATCTTGCCGACCTCGGCCTCGGTGACCGTTTCATTCTGATGAAAGGATATTTCAACGACCTTGCCGCCGACCAGCTGGCGCAGTTTGGTTTGATTGACCGGCTTCCTCTGTTGCATACGGAAAATATGCGCCGAGAGGACCTCGTACGGCTCATTGTTGTAGTTGATGATGCTCCCCTTGAGTATTTCGTTGTATGACAGTACGGCCATGATTCTGAAACTAGGGATAAATACTCTTTGTTATAAAAAGTACCGCCTGAAGCGGATTCGTGTATGCTAGCAGATATAATGACTTTTTCAAGTCACAGCGAGGATACGAGCGCCCTTTCGGATGCGGAGGTGCTCACGCGCGCACAGAAGGAGCCGGAGCTCTTCGCTGTCCTTGTGCATCGGTATGAGGCGGCGCTCCTGCGCCGCGCACGCACGATCCTCAAGAGCCCCGAGGACGCTGAGGAGGTCGTGCAGGATGCCTTCACTAAGATGTATCTCTATGCGGACAAATACCGTCCGCAGGAGGGCGCAAGCTTCTCCTCGTGGATGTATACGATCCTCAACCGCGTCGCGTATACGAAATATCGCGTGAAGAGCGTCGAGCGAGGGAAGCGTGCCGAGCTCCTCCCCGAGCACTATGAATCATTGCCGGACGCTCGGGCGGAGTTCCTCGAGGACCTCTCGATACGGAACGAGGTCATCTCGGCTCTCGCGAAGCTGCCTGAAACCGCCGCGAAGATATTACGGTTGCAATTTATTGAGGGCAAGAGCCAAGAGGAGATCGCCAAAGAAGAGCAACTCTCAATCCCGGCCGTGAAGACGCGCATCCACCGCGCAAAAAAACTTTTCAAACAAGCCTATGATGCACAACACTATGACTAAACAATCGAACATCGAGCGCATCGTGATGCGCCGCGTGCGCCTCATTCGCATACTCGGGCTCATCATTTCGACGGCCGTTTTCGCCGTACTGACTTTCACCGTCGCGTTGTGGGGCATCGGCAGGGAAGTGTGGGTCGCGCGCGTGTTCCAGAACGCTCCGGCAGATTTCGCCCATCTCCCTAATTTCTTTTTCGCCGCATTCCTTCACACCGGTTTCATCGTTCAGGTGCTCACGCTCCTCACACTTGCATCATTTATCTTTCTCGCCCGCGAGACCCTGCGGGTGCTCTCGTCGATCTTTTTCCCGCCGCGCGACTAGCTCTCGGCGAGCTTCGCTTTTATCTGTTTTAGAAGCTCCTTAGCGGCATCTTTGTTCTCAGCGAGGAACTTACGTGAGGCGTCGTAGCCGACGCCGAGTTTTGTTTCTCCCATTTTATAGGTATTTCCTGATTTCGCGACGAGATCATATTTCTCGCCAAGCGCGATAAGTTCGCCCTCGCGGCTGATGCCTTCGTTGTAGAGGAGGTCGAATTCGGTGGTCTTGAAGGGCGCGGCGACCTTATTCTTCACCACCTTCACACGCACGCGCCCGCCGACCACTTCTTCGCCTTTTTTAATCGAGGCGATGCGGCGGATATCGAGGCGCACCGAGGTGTAGAACTTCAGCGCCTTGCCGCCCGGCGTCGTCTCTGGGTTGCCGAACATTACCCCGATCTGCATACGGATCTGGTTGATGAAGATGACGATGGTCTTCGAGCGCGCGACGATGGCAGTCAGCTTGCGGAGCGCTTGGCTCATCAGGCGCGCTTGCTTGCCGACGTGTTGCTGGCCCATCTCGCCCTCGATCTCGTCTTTGGGCGTGAGTGCCGCGACGGAGTCGATGACGATAATATCGACGTTGCCGCTTCGCACTAATGATTCAACGATATCGAGCGCTTGTTCGCCCGTGTCCGGCTGGGAGATGAGGAGCTCTTGGAGCTTCACGCCGATGCGTCGCGCATATTCCGGGTCAAGCGCGTGCTCGGCGTCGACGAATGCCGCGATGCCGCCCAGCTTCTGCGCCTCGGCGACTGCGTGGAGCGCAAGGGTTGTCTTACCGCTCGATTCGGGACCGAATATCTCGATGATGCGTCCGCGGGGGAGACCGCCCACGCCGAGCGCGGCATCAAGGCCGATGGAGCCGGTCGGAATAACGGGGATTTTCTGCGGCGCGCCCGCGCCGTAGGTGGTGATGGATTCATCGCCGAACTTGGTGCGGATTTCTTTCAACGCCTGGTCAATGGATTTCTGCCGCTCGCTCTTATCAGCCGTCGTCGCGGTGACAGTCTTCAATACTTTTTCTTTTTTTGGTTTTCCAAATGCCATGGTTAGTTTTTGTTAGTGAGTCTGCGAATTTAGAAAAACTTCCACCCTGTTAAATCCTGCGAAGCAGGACATTTTCAGAGAAAATGTATTTAACAGGGTTAAGTAATTCATAGTCGCTTCGCTTGTTGAATTACTAAAAATCAGGGAACGTAGATGGAACGGGTCGCAGTCACAGTTCTACCGAAGCGGTCAGTGGCTACAAAGGTAAGTATAGACCCTCCGCGAGGGAAGGTCAGCGTTGACGAGAACCCTCCTTCCGGGTCGTGGAGAAGGGGGGCGCCACTCAGCGTGAGTGCCGCGGCACGCGGCGCCGTGCCCTGCACCGACACGATCCCGCCCGGATACGAGGCATCGTTTTGCGGGGAGTCGATGGAGAGAGAGGGTCCCGCAAGAAGAGGCCATGCCTCGACCGTACCGTAGCCGACGAGAACGAGGAGGACAAGAAGGATGAGCGGCCGGGTCATCGTCTACCTAAAACGTATCATCGTCGCCCCTGCTTCCTTCTCCGGCGATGGCGGCAGACCCGCCGCGCGTGAGGATCTCGCGCGGCTTACTGCCGTCTGCAGGGCCGATGACGCCGTGCTCCTCGAGCACGTCCATCAGCCGCGCGGCGCGCGAGTAGCCGATCTTCAGCTTGCGCTGGAGATACGAGGTCGAGGCGCGTCCGGCCTCCTCGACCGCAGTGCGCGCGTCCTCGTAGAGGTCGTCATCGATATCGTCATCATCGAAACTGCCGTTTGCGAGCCCGATAACGTCACTCGCTTCCGTCGCTGAGGCGCCGCTCCCGCCGAAGTCGATGCTCGAAAGGTCGCCCGCGTTGTGGCTCTTGATATAGCTCACCACCTTCTTCACCTCGCCTTCGCTGATGAAGGCTGTCTGGATGCGTACCGGCTTCTGCATATCACTGCTGAGATAGAGCATATCGCCCGCGCCAAGAAGCGTCTCGGCACCCGAGCCGTCGAGGATAGTGCGGGAGTCTATCTGCGAGGCGACCTGGAGCGCCATACGCGTCGGCACGTTCGCCTTGATGAGGCCGGTGATGACGTTGACCGAGGGGCGCTGGGTCGAGAGCACGAGGTGGATGCCGACCGCGCGCGACATCTGCGCGAGACGGACGATAGAGGCCTCGAGCTCGCGCGGGTAGCTGTGCATAATATCCGCAAGCTCGTCGATGACGATGATGATGAAAGGGAGCGCCTCTGGGATGTCTTCGCCGCCGCGTTTTTTCGCCGGTTCGAAGATGGTGGCGTGGTAGGAGTCGACGTCGCGCACGTGCTCCGCTTCGAGGATGTTGTAGCGGCGCTCCATCTCCTTAGCCGCCCACTTGAGCGAGAATATAGCCTTCTTCGGGTCGGTGATGACCGGCGTAAGCAAGTGCGGGATGCCGTTGTAGGCGGTGAGCTCCACGCGTTTCGGGTCGATCATTATAAAACGAAGTTGGTTCGGACCGTTCCGGTAGAGGAGGGAAGTGATGAGCGCGTGGATGGCGACCGACTTTCCAGAACCGGTCGCGCCCGCGACGAGGCCGTGCGGCATCTTCGCGATGTTGACGTAGTGTGGCGTGCCGGTAATATCGCGGCCGAGCGCGGCGAGGAGCGGTTTGTCGCTGTCGCTCCACTCGGGCGCACCGAGGAGGCCGCCGAGACCGACCATCGCTTTGACCGTGTTCGGCACCTCGATGCCCACCAAGGACTTGCCGGGGATGGGCGCTTCGATGCGCACCGGGTGCGCTGCGAGCGCGAGCTCCAGGTTATTCGCGAGCGAGATTATCTTAGAGAGTCGGACGCCTTCGGCGGGCTTCACCGCGTAGCGCGTGACGGTCGGGCCGACCGACACCTCATCCATCTCGAGGTTGATGCCGAAGTTCTGGAACGTGCGCTTGATGATGTTCGCATTTGCCTTGATGTCGCCGACGCCCGGGCGTCCGCGGTCGGCACCGAGGATGGAGAGTGGAGGAGCCTCGTACTCGGCGTCGAAGTTGGCGATACCCGTGCCCGCCCTGGCGCCGGCGGCGCGATTGAAGACGGTAACTGTCGGCTCGTGTTCCGGCGAATCATCTGGAACGTCATCCTCTTCTGTTTCTTCCTCGGTTTCCGGTACTCCGACGACGTCGTCGAACTCTTCCTCTTCAAATGCCTCCTCGCGCGCAGCGCGCGACGACCGGATGCGCTCCCAGATCGAACGCACGTTCTCGCCAAGAAGGGCGGCTAATGCTTCGATGTCGCTCACGATCGCGATGCCGATAGCGACGGTCGCGACAAGCAGGACGAACGCCCCCCAGAAGCCGAAGAATCCGGCGAGCGCGGTCCCTCCCCAGGCACCCGCGCTTCCACCGAAGTCTGCACCCGGGAAGAGTCCGGCGAAGGCGAGGACGGACGCGAGCGTGAGGAGTAGGCCGGAAGCGGTGAGGGCATCAATGGTCGGGCGGCCGAACCCCGCGTAGAGGCCGACCGCGATAAGCGCGAGCGGCAGGATGAAGGCGCCGATACCGACCACCGCATAACTCGCAGTGAATACCGCAGTACCGACCGGCCCCGCCGCGCCGAAGACTGCGAGTGTGAGTAAGACGCCTGCGGCCAAGAGGACAATCGCTGAGGCCCAGCGGATAAGCGTATCGTATTCCTTTACCTCTTCTTCGCGCACTCGCCCCCGCCGAGCGTTGGTACCGTTCTTTCCGTTTCTGCGACTCATAATGCACATATTGTAGCACTACTCAATTACATAGCGGGAGCAATAAAATCCATTTAGAAGCACTGATTCGCCGGTGAGATAAAAATGGGTGCGCACCACAAGGGCACTTCATTTCCCTAAGCCCTGCGGGCAAGGGAAATTGGTCGCTCCGGGCCGCTAGGCCGAGTCTAACCCCCATTTTTATCTCGCCGGCTCTTCTTGGCGTGCTTCAAAATGGATTTAGGACAGCAATAAGGGCTTGCGGGGCGTATCTCACGGGGTATACTGTCCGATACGATATGAGACACGACCGATCAGATATGGGACAAAGCACTGAAATCCGGAAGGTTCAGTCAGGAGTAAAACATGCGCACCAAGAAGATTTTGTCCTAGAAAAAAGCATATTCTCTAACATATTTGAAAAAGACATACGCAGGGTATTCATCTATAAGAAGGCAGAACGGCTGGCGAAAGCCATCCACCTCATCACCCCCGCCTTTACCGAATCAGTGTCCTTAAAGAACCGTATCGACGCGATCGCCGTCGGCCTCATCGACGCGGCAATCCTTCCTCCCGGGGCGGCGCGAGTGGCGCTCCCGCGCGAGCTCCTCGCCCTCTCGAGCATCCTTTCGATAGCGCGCACGAGCGGCGTCCTCTCCGCTATGAACGCCGAGCTTATCATCAACGAGGCGCATCTGCTCCTGCACGAGATCGCCGCCTACGAAGAGCCCCGCCTCTCCTTCGCCGAAACGCCGACGCTCTCCACTATCGCCAAGAACGCCCTCTCGCGAGAAAATTCGCATAACTCTGATCCTGTAGCAATGCGGCGCTCCGTTCCTCAGCACCCCGCCGCAAGTTCTAAAGGACATACGCCACACATAAAGGACACAGAGAAAGTGGCGGAAGGTCATATAAAGGACAGACGCGATACTGTTTTGTCCGTTATAAGGGCGAAGGGGTCGGCGAGTATAAAGGACATCTCGACGCTGGTGCGGGGCGTCTCCGAGAAGACGATCCAGCGCGAGCTCTCGGCGCTTATCGAGTCGGGGAAGGTACAAAAGCGCGGTGAACGCCGTTGGAGCACCTATTCGCTCATTTAAATAGACACGATAAGCGAGGCGGCCCGACCCGGGCCAGGCCTTTGACTTAGAATAGGGTATTTGCTAGTATCTCCCTGTGATAGCGACCGGGGCATAGGAACGAAAAAAGGCCGAATTTCGGTCTCTTTTTGCTTGCCTATTCCCGGCAGTTATCCACACATAGGCTCCCTGGAATGCTTCTCCCGCTATATACTAGTTCTTAGTCCTTAGCGGGGACAGATTTGTTCCCGGAGGGGCGTACTTTGATAACTGAATAGCGACCTAAAAAGTCGCGTCAACCCTTACCAACTAACCCATGGCGTGCTGGTCGATACCGCTCGCTGTGGGGTAGTGTGAAAGTGAATGTGCTCACTCAACTTGCTTATTATGTGCTCCCTAAATCCTTAACAATCGTTATGCAAATGGTAACTACAAAAGCTACGGTAAAAGTAGCGGCGATAGTGACCGGACTCGCGATGGCGACGTCAATGCTCTCGCTTGCGCCTATCGCGCACGCGGCGGCTCTGACCAGCGCGCAGGTCTCGTCTATCCTCTCGCTTCTCACCTCGTTCGGTGCTGACGCAGCGACTATCGCGAACGTGCAGGCATCGCTTACAGGCGGCACACCGTCGACTCCGGCAACACCGGGCACGGCTTGCTCGTTCTCACGCAACCTCACGATCGGCTCACAAGGCGCTGACGTAACGTGCCTCCAGCAGGCGCTTATCGGCGGCGGCTTCTCTATCACGGCGGGTGCGACTGGCTACTTCGGTACTCAGACGCGCACGGCGGTAGCCTCGTGGCAGTCGTCGAAGAACATCGCTCCCGCAGTTGGATACTTCGGTTCCATCTCGCGCGCGGCGTTCAATCTCGGCGGCGGCGGTACACCAGGTACACCAGGCACACCGGGAACTCCGGTAACGGGCAATGGCCTTAAGGTCATGCTCGCATCTGACTCTCCGAACGGCACGGTGCTCGTTCAGGCTCAGGCAATCGGCGAACTCGCGAAGTTCACCTTCGCGAACCCGACGTCCGCTGATATCAAGGTCACAAACCTCGGTTTCAAGCGTATCGGGTCGTCAGGTGACTCGACGCTCTCGGCTGTCTATCTCTACAGCGGGGCGAATCGCCTCACTGATGCGGCAAGCATCAGCTCGAGCGCGTTCAACTTCAACGATTCGACTGGTATCTTCACGGTGTCGGCAGGCCAGACCTACACGGTCTCGGTCCGCTCCAACATCTTGACTGGCACGAACGGCCAGCAGGTAGGCGCCCAGCTCGTCTCGGTCACCTCGACCGGCACGCTGGACTCCTCGGTATCGTTCCCGGTTACAGGTGGTCTCCAGACCATCTCGTCCGCATCGATGGGTACGGTGAAAATCAACTACACCGGTCCTACAGGCACGACGGAGAATCCAGGCACCGATATCCGTGTCTTCGAAGGCTCGACGGTCATCGCAACACACGCGGTTAATCTTCAGGCGATTACGTTCGAGAACCGCGGCTCTTCCGCAGATGGCGACCTTAAGAACTTCCGTCTCTATGTGGACGGCGTTCAGGTCGGTTCTACGGTGGCGCAGGCGGTTACCGACAAGGTAACCTTCGATCTCTCGGCAAACCCGCTTCGCCTCGCGACGGGCACTCGCATCATTAAGGTGCTCGCCGATGTCATCGGCGGCTCGGGCGAGACCTACGACATCCAGATTCGTCGCAACGTAGATGCGCGCTTCGTGGATGCCGAACTCGGCCAACCAGTCGCTATGACAGACGAAAACGACGCGACCATCGCAATCGCCGCCGCCGCCGCGAACACTATCGCGTCCGGCTCGCTCTCGATCACGAAGGCAACGAATTCTCCGACGGAGAACGTCGCGCTCTCGTCTACCAACGTCAAGTGGGCAACCTTCGAAATTCGCGCCGCTGGCGAGGACGTCAAGGTTGAAACCCTCACAGTCGACGTTGACACCACTGCCGGTAACGGTATGGATAACGCCAAGCTATTCCTCAATGGTGTCCAGATTGGCCCTACGAAGGATATTGGTGGCGCAAGTAGCGAGACTGGCACCGAATTCGCGCTCGGCTCGTCCCTCATCGCCCGTCACGGCCAGGTTGAAATCCTGGAAATCTACGGCGATGCGAAGACAGCAGCCGGCACGGACTTCGCAGACGCAGCAACAGCTGATATCGGTGTCTCGGTTGCGGCCGCAGATACTGAAGGATTGAGCTCGGGTGATACCGTGACTGCCATTACAGAAGTCGAAGGCAACTCGCGCACCATCTCGTCTTCTACTATGACGGCGTCTAAGTACTCCGGCTACGGTAGCCAGACAATGGTCGCGGGTACGAACAATGTTCGGCTCGGCTCGTTCACACTCTCCGCGGGTTCTACCGAGGGGGTAAATGTGAACACCATCGCCGTTACCCTCTCTGCGACAGAGGCGGCTAGTATCACGGACCTTCGGCTCGTGGATACGGCTACCGGCACGCAGATTGGTTCGACAAAGGTCTCTCCGTCGGAGAGCAACTCCTTCTCGGTCAACGTCTCGCTACCGGCAAACGGTACCAAGACGATTGACCTGGTGGGTAACATCAAGTCCAGCGCCGGCATCGGTGCGTGGGTAGCTAACCTCGCCGCCACGACTGGCGGTACAGGAGCGACAACCGCGCAGTCGGTCACGGTCACTGCAGTTGACCTCCAGACGATTACAATCGGTGCGTCTGCGCTCGCGGCGGCAGTCGGTACAACCCCTGACACTGCGAACGTTATCGCCGGTTCAAGCTTGGTGAAGGTTGGCTCGTTCAACTTCACTTCGCAGTACTCGGCCTACACAGTCGACAAGATCGCGGTGAAGGTTCCGGCAAATGCCGCTACCTCGGTTGCCTCGGTTACCCTTCGGTACCCGAACGCAAGCGGTGTCTCGACAGACTCGACTGCGGTTCTCGCGCTCTCTTCGGGCGCCCAGACGTATGCAACGGCGACCTTCACCGGTCTCTCGTTCTACATCCCGGCGGACACCTCGAAGAAGCTCGACGTCTACGTCAATCTCACCACGATCGCTTCCGGAGCAACTTCCGGCGCGGCGGTCTCGGTGGTGCTTGACGCTGACGAAGGTTATCGCGAGACGAACTCTGCAGGCGTAGTAGCGACAGCACTCGCAGGCTCAGACCTCGACTCAGCGGTAACGACGGGCAAAGGCACGATGTACGTCAGGAAGTCTATCCCGACGCTCTCTGCGGTCGCGCTTGACTCTTCTGCGCTCTCTGAAGGATCTGATCAGGTCCTCGGACGCGTGAAGGTCACCGCCGACGCGGCAGGTGACATCGACTGGGGTTCTATGGTCTTCACGGTCAACAAGACCGCGGCCATCAGCCTCGGTGCCACGACGACGCTCGCGGTGTGGAGCGGTTCGAACCAGATCGCTGGTACGTTCGCGACCACCACGGGTAGTCTCCTCGGCGGTCTCGACTCTCTGGACAACCTGACAAGCGGGTTGCTCCACTTCCGTCCGACGACGGTTGAAACCGTTACTGCGGGCGGCTCGAAGACATACGAGCTCCGCGGTACGGTCGGCGGCACTGCTTCCGGCAGTAACAACGTCAGCGTATCTATCGCCAACGTACAGACGACAGCGTCTTCGACTGCTGTCTTCTCATCGGCGGCTGGTACGCAGGGCGTGACTACGGCGGCATCCTTCGCCTGGTCTGACTGGTCTGACCTCACCGATCACGCCGCAGGCGCGACAAGCGCTTCGGCCGCTGACTGGATGGGCGACTACCTCGTCAAGACGCTTCCGATTACGATCGGAAACCGTTCGATCTCTATCTAATCTTCGTCTCTTGCGCGCAAGCGCTTGAGATTCCGGCTAGGACATTGGCTTAGCAAACAAAAACCGCCCCTTCGGGGGCGGTTTTTGTTATGGTATGCTTTCGCTCATATGAAGAATAAGGCGATGGCGCTTATTGGCGGAGTGGTGATTATCGGCGTAATGGGAGTCGCACAGTTCCTCTCGACGCGTCCGGCGACCTCTCCGGCGACGTCCACTACGGCCTCCACGACTGAACAAAATGGCAGTACCCAAACGACGGCGGTCGCTCCCGCAATCGGTGTGGACACCACTCCGAAATATCCGTCGACACTCCCTCAGGCGTATGGCGATACCATTACATCCTGGAACTTCCAAAGCGCCTACACGAATAATCCGGAACTCGTAGCGAAGACGCAGGCAGAGATCAAACGTCTCTCGGACCTCCTGAGCACCGCCACTTCCTCCGCGATGATCCTCTCGGTCGGCATCGCGAACCAGTACGACCTGCTCGGCGACGGCAAAAAAGAGTATGAATATTTGGACCGCGCCATACGGGGGAACCCTGAGAATGGTCTGCCGTGGCACAATCTCGGCGTCCTTATGGAGCGGCTCGGGGCGTTCAAGACGGCGCGCGTCGCCTACGAAGAATCGACGTTCGTGCAACCGGAACTGAAGTTCTATCACTACGCGTATATTGAATTCCTCACCTCGCGCACGAAAGACGATACGGCACACATCGAGAAGGCATTCGCATTTGCCGAGAAGAATATCGGTACAACGCCGTATCTCATTGAGCTCCGCACCGAGTGGCAGAAACCATGATCGATCGTCTGGCGAAATCCTTTCCGTACCTTCTTATAGCACCCGCAGTTCTGCCGCTCGTATACGTGGGCGGAGTTCTGTATCCGTACATCGCCCCCAAACTCTTTCTGCTCCAGGGGCTCGGCATCCTCGCGCTCGCCGGTTTCATATTCCTCGCACTTACCGGGCATACGTTCTTTTATCAGCGCCTACGAAATCGGCTGAGCTGGATTCCGCTCGCGCTCCTTATCGTTGCGTACAGCACCTCCGCGTTCGGCATTGATTTCTATCGCAGTTTCTGGGGCATCTTCGCCCGCGGCGACGGCCTCCTGACGCTCACCGTCATTACCGTTTTCTTTTATCTCATCCTCCTCTCTGCTGACCGCGCGTTTTTCGCACGTCTTGTGAGAGTTGTCGCGGTGGTCGCGGGACTTGTTGCGACCATCGCAGTACTACAGTGGGCGACGACACTCTTCGGCGAGAAAGCGTGGTTTCTGCCACCGGTCTCGGGACGCATCGGAGCCACCTTCGGGAATGCGGCGTTTCTCGCCGGATATCTCGGGATGGCTCTCTTCGTCATCCTCTTTGCGTTTCGGGACGCGACGGGCGTCTGGCGTCGCATCTACAAAGGTGCGGCGGTTCTCTCGGTGCTCGCGATAGTGTTTACCGCAACGCGCGGCACTATTCTCGCGCTCCTCGCCGCACTCCTCGCCGCACTCGTGTACGTCGCGCTGAAAGGGGAAGGACGTGTACGCCGCACCGGCCGCTACAGTCTCGCCGCACTCATGCTCCTCGCCGCACTCTTCTTCGGTTTCCGCAGTCAGCTCGCGAATGTTTCGTTCGAACCCGTTCGGCGCATCGCGGCGATCTCGCTCTCGGACGGTACGGTCGCGAGCCGTCTCTTCCTCTGGCAACACATCGGCGCGGAGGCGCTCCAGCGCCCGTGGCTCGGCTACGGTGCCGAGCATGTTGCCCAGCTCTTCGATCGCGTATACGACCCCAGCTCGATAGTCGAACAGTGGTTCGACCGTTCACACAATTCATTTCTCGATTACTTCGCGCAGTACGGCATCAGCGGCCTCGCGCTCTATCTCGCGCTCATCATTGCATTCGCGGCCTCCGCGCTCCGGCTCTACCGTCGCGAGCCTGCGAGCCGTATGAATCCCGGACTTCTCTTTTTACTCCTTATAGTGGTATACGCGGCGCAAAATTTCTTCGTCTTCGATACACCACACTCGCTCTGGCTCCTGTATGCGCTCTTCGCGCTCCTCCTCGTCGAGCTCTCGGACGCGCCGGCGACGCCGCTCTCGTCTCGGCGTTTGCCGCCCGTATTCGCCCTGGTACCCTCCGTGCTTGTCGCACTCCTTATCATACCGACGGTCATCCTGCCGTTCTCTGCGAACGTTATGCTCACGAAGGGATACCTCTACCATCTGATTGATGTGGATAGAGCAAACGCTTATTTCGAGCGGGGACTCGCGCTCGATACCTATGCTGACCTCGAATACGGGTACCAGGCGTACGAGATGTACACCAACCATCAGGTCGTCCAGCTCTCGGGGAAGGAGCGCGTCGCCGCCTATGCGTATGCGCTCTCCGTACTCTCCGCGAACGCAGAGAAGTATCCGTATGATGCACGCACGGCGACGTATCTCGGGCACGTTATGGATACGGCACCGCCGGAGGTCGCGGTAGACGACACATTCGATGCACAGGTGCTCGCGCACGCCATCGAACTCTCGCCGCTCCGTGCGCAGGCGTGGTATATGACCGCGAATATCTCCCTGCGACAGGCCGACCGCCTCCCCGACGGCGACCCGAAGAAGAGGGCGTATTTCCGGGACGCGATCGCCGTTCTCGAGGAGTATGCACTGAAGGAACCGACGCTTCCGGTGCCGCGCTACATTCTCGCAGCCCTCTATTACAAGCTCGGCGACGCGGCGACGGCGAAAAGGTGGGCGGACGAAGCGTACCCGCTCTATACGATTCCGGATACTGCGGCCGCGGGCCCTGCGGTAAAATATTATCTGGCGACAGGGGACTGGCGCCCCGCCGCCCGCTTCCTCGCTGACCTTGTTGAGGAAAATCCGTCCAACTACGATACGCTCTACGACCTCGCGAAGGTGACGTATCTTGCGGGCGACCCCGCCGCCGCGCTCCGGATCGTCGAGAAAATTCGCGAGGTCGCCCCGGCACTGCTCGGGACCGATCAGAACTTTCTTAACGCCATCACCGCCTATGCACAATCAAAAAAATAATATTCGTGATACTGAGCGCCGCCTGCTCCCGTTCTTCGTCGAATTCGTGAAGTTCGCGACCGGCTTTGCGGCCATCGTGGCGGTCGGACTCCTCACGCTCCAGGTCGCGGGCGCCGCGATGGGGTAGCTATACATTTATACCTGGCTCTGCTAAAGTGCTCTCTGTACGAACCGAAGACAGTGGGTATCCTAAGCTTTGTCGAGGGAATAAATCCTGCCGAGGCGAGACCTCTCGAGTTTCTCGAGGTAAACCGGTCGAACTCTCCTTTATTTCGTTCGTACGAAACAACATCGTATGGCAATATCAAAAGACAAGAAGCGCGCTATTATCGCGAAGCTCACAGACGCGTTCAAAGAAGCGTCTTCGATCGCGTTCGTCGGCTTCACCAAGCTCACAGTGAAAGATGCGTCGAAGTTGCGCACCGAGCTCTCACAGGCGGGCGTGCGCTACTACGTCGCGAAGAAGACGCTTATCAAAAGGGCGCTCGATGAGCGCGGCTACCAAGGCGAGATGCCGGAGTTGCCGGGCGAAGTCGCAGTCGCGTGGACCACGGGTGAGGAGATCACCGCGCCCGCAAGCGGCGTGCACGCCTACGGCAAGAAGCTGAAAGGTGCGCTCGCTCTGCTCGGCGGCGTGTTCGAAGGCGTGTTCCTGAATGCGGAAAAGATGACGGCGATAGCGACGATACCGCCTATGATCGTCTTGCGCGGTATGTTCGTAAACGTCATCAATAGCCCGATACAGGGACTCGTCATCGCGCTCGACAAGATCCGCGAAAAGAAGGTTTAGCAATCCACTTTTAACTTAATTACTATGGCAGATGAAATGAATGTCGCACCGGCCGCAGTTGAAGAGACCGCAGTCGAAGTGCCGAGCAAGTTCAAGAAGCTCGTGGAGGAAGTCGAGGCGATGACCGTCCTCGAGCTCTCCGAGCTTGTGAAGGTACTCGAAAAGAAGTTCGGTGTGAGCGCCGCGGCTGTCGCGGTCGCGGGTCCCTCCGCAGGTGCTCCGGCGGAGGAAGGGAAATCCACGGCAGACGTGGAGCTCACCGAGGTAGGTGCCTCCAAGATCGCCGTCATCAAGGCGGTGAAGGAGGCGCTCGCGCTCGGCCTCAAGGAGGCCAAGGACCTCGTCGACGGTGCTCCCTCGATGCTCAAGACGGGTATGAAGAAGGAGGACGCCGCAGAGCTCGCAAAGAAGCTGACCGATGCGGGTGCGAAGGTGACCTTGAAGTAAGCACGCAAAAAGCTCGCAGTAAAAACACGCCGGCGTCAATGACGTCGGCGTGTTTTGCGTTTTGCGGCACAAGCTCGTACACTAGCGGCATCTATGGAACGACTCGCACGACTCTTCGGTTCTCCCGCCCGGCTGAAAATGCTCCGCCTGTTCATGTTCAATCAGGACGCCTCTTTCTCGCTTGCCGATATGACCGAGCGGACGAAGCTCCCAAAAGGGACCGTGCGGAAAGAGGCCGCCGAGCTTCTCGCTATCGGGCTCCTCCGCAAGAAAGGGGAGCGCACCTCCGCGCAATATCGGGTGGACTCGAATTTCGAGCACCTCACCGCGCTCAACGCCTTTGTGCGGGAGACGACCAGCGTGCGCCCGAAGGAAATCATCGCGGCGCTCAGGCGAACGGGGACACTGCGACTCGTCGCGCTCTCGGGGCACTTCACGAGCGTGCTTGAGCCGCAGATCGACCTCTTGGTCGTGGGCGACCACCTCGATGAGCGCGCGCTCGCGCGCGTGGTGCATACGCTCGAGGCCGAGCTCGGGCGCGAGATCCGCTACGCTTCGTTCGCGACCGCAGACTTCCGCTACCGGAAAGGGGTGTATGACCGCCTCCTGCGGGACGTTTTCGACTATCCACACCGTCTTCTTATCGACAAAATCGGGCTATAAAAATGCTACACTTTCAGGAGGTGCTCGCATATTAGCCGCATAAAACAAAGAGTTATTCACTATGGTGTTTACTACATGGGCGGATGTCCTTAGCCAGTCTTTTCAGAACCTTTTCTACGGATTGGTGGCGTTCATCCCCAACTTAGTCGTTGCAATCGTTATCTTCATCGTCGGCTGGCTCGTCGGCGTCGGCCTTGGTCGCGTGGTCGTGCAGATCGTCAATGCACTCCGCGTCGACCAGGCACTCCGCTCGACCGGTATCGAACGTCTGCTCTCTCGCGCAGGCTTCGAACTGTCCTCCGGCAAGTTTCTCGGATTCCTTGTTGAGTGGTTCTTCATTATCGTCTTCCTGGTTGCGGCGCTCGACGTGCTCAACCTGACGACCGTGAACCTCTTCATCAGCGAGGTTGTTCTCGGCTATCTTCCGCAGGTGATCGTCGCGGTCCTGATCCTCTTGGTCGCCGCGGTCGTCGCAGAGGCGGCGGAGCGCGTCGTAGTTGGTTCGGCGAAAGCCGCATCGCTCCGCGCGGCCGGTTTCATCGGCAAGGTGACGCGGTATGCGATCTGGATATTCGCACTCCTCGCGGCGCTCGCACAGCTGAATGTGGCGACGGCGTTCGTACAGACGCTCTTCACGGGTGTCGTCATCGCCGTGTCGCTCGCGGTCGGCCTCGCCTTCGGGCTCGGCGGCCAGACTTCAGCGGCTCGCTATCTCGAACATCTCCAGTCGGAGATACGGGACTAATACTCCTTGGGAAAACCGCTCCCGCCCTTGGCGGGAGCGGTTTTTCTATACTGAGCCTTGGACGCCCTTGCGCTTTACGCGACCCTCGTCTATACTCCCTTTACGTGTCTACGAACCGAAAAACTTCACTTTTAGGAGCGGATAGGCCGTAAGGCCCGCGCGTTGCAAAACGCACGAAAACCGCCCCTTGGGGCGGTTTTCGTTTCGACGGGACACCGATTTTTGACATACGAATATGTAAAGGTAAAAAAGCCCCGCGCGGGGGAGTGGTTTCCGCGCGCGGGGAGTGCAGAGAATGAAGGTGCTATGTAGGTCTCCGTACGAGAGACATAAGAGTGCACGGTGGATGCCTTGGCCTAGGACGGCTATGAAGGACGCGACTAACCTGCGAAAAGCTTCGGGGAGGCGGTTTGTAGCCTTTGATCCGGAGATATCCGAATGGGGAAACCCTACAGTTTTGAACTGTAATCTGCGAGGTAACGCTTGCATGATGCGAACCCTGGGAAGTGAAACATCTCAGTACCAGGAGGAAAAGAGAACAATATGAGTTGCGTTCCGTCGGCGCGTATGTTCGTGCTGATGGAACGCGACTCTCGTGATACCCTAAGTAGCGGCGAGCGAAAAGGGAAAAGCCCAAACCTCTTTCTTCGGAAAGGGGGGTTGTAAGATGTGGACATCGTACTTGTACGAGAAGAGTTATCAATCGTCTATATAGCAGAAACTGCTGGGAAGCAGTGCCCTAGAGGGTAATGGCCCCGTATGCGAAATGTATGACGACTCTTGTCCATATTCTTGAGTAGCTCGAGACACGAATAGCTCGAGTGAATCTGCCGGAACTAACCGGTAAGGCTAAATACGTCCTATGACCGATAGTGAACCAGTAC
>JBAZXD010000004.1:0-19527 GCA_041660025.1 Minisyncoccota bacterium
AGGGGTTGCTCTACCAACTGAGCTAATCGCCCGTGGGCATGGGGAGACTCGAACTCCCAACCCTTGCGGGACACGCTTCTGAGACGTGCGCGTATACCAGGTTCCGCCACATGCCCGTGCCCCGAGCTGGAATCGAACCAACATTAACGGCTTAGAAGTCCGCTGCACTATCCATTGTGCTATCGGGGCGAAGTGAGGCAATAAGAACGCATCTGCGAGTTCTTATTCGCCGAGCGAGCCCCGATATCGAGTCTGAGAAGATATCGGGGCGCGCACTCCTCTACCCTACTACCAAGCGAGCCGAGCAACAAATGCGTTCCTACGCATTTGTTCGAGACGAGCGCAGGGAGGAAGCTTTGTCCGCAAAGCTTATTGCATACGAGCGTCATTGCGAAGGGTCGGCGAAGCGGTAGACTCCCGTCTCATACTTCGCCCGCTCAAGGGCGCGCTCCTCGAAAATGACGCGAATTTCTTCAAGCGCGGTGCGGCTGAAGACC
Organism: Minisyncoccota bacterium; assembly: GCA_041660025.1. GTDB lineage: Bacteria > Patescibacteriota > Minisyncoccia > Phycocordibacterales > Phycocordibacteraceae > C7867-001. The sequence goes on from JBAZXD010000004.1 coordinate 498, forward strand.
GCCGGAGCTCTTGTTGTCGGCGCACCGATAGTGCCGCCACCCGCGACCGTGTCGAAGGCCCAGACGTTCCACACGACAATGCTGACCAGTGCCAGTATCGAGAGCGTCAGCAGTACGAGCCAGTCGCGCACAGCATCGAGGCGTGCGCCGGAGCGCACGGACGTCGAGAAAGAACGGATGAGGTCAGAAATATGCATAGGGAGAAGAGATGAGCGCCGTCGGCGAAGTCGCTTGCGTCGTGGTGGCGGAACGGACTGCTGGCACCGAGCCGACGACCAATTTCACATCCGCACGCCAAGTGCCCCCGTCGTCCTGCATTACCGAAAGCGTCGTGAGCGAAAGGCTGTAGGGCGCATATTCGATCGAACCGAGAGTGCGCATAACCGCATCGAATGTTCCTTCCACGGAGAGAGTGAGGGTGAGGGTCGGCCGCGCGCTCGTGCCGCTGGTTGAAACAGAAAGGACGCTTATGGAGGCTTTTAGCTCTTTTCCGCGCGCTTCGAGCGCGTCGATAAATGTGACGACGCCCAGCTCCGGAACGAAGTAATTCTGCACGACCGCTTCATCACTCGCGATGTCGGCGAGCGTCGCGCGTGTGGCGGCAATACGATTTATGGTCTCTGTTTTCGTATCGATACCGTCCTGCAGAGCCGCTACCGTAGCGCTCTTCGCCGCGATGGCGGAATACCACACTCCGTAACCCGCGAGCGCGGCCACACAAATAATGATCATGACTATCAGAGACGAAAGAGAGGATTTCATAGGGCGAGGGTCAGCATAATCGTAAAAACAATATGAGTGTCTTTCGCATACGCGGAAACCGGTAGTTCGGCGCTCGCCACGAACGGAGCCTTCTGAAGCGCGAGCTGATAGGTGCGGAGCGCATCGCGGGTTGCCGCGACGCCGGAGACCGCGAGCGTCCCCGGCACTTTCCCCGCGGGCGTATAGGCAAAACCGGAAAGCGCAATGCCGGGATGCGAGACGCCGAGCGCGTCGCGGATCGTCGCGCTCGCCGACGAGGAGCGACCAAGCGCGATCAAGAGTTCCGCGTCGCTTGAGAGCGCCGCGAGATGCGCAGAGAGCGCCGCTTCATTCTCAGAAGAGAGCGTGAACTCTATATTCGCGAGATGCGCTTCCTTCGCGATGGCGCTCTGCGAGAGGAATACGTACGTCGGCAGGAGCAGGAGCCCGGCAACGAACGTGAGCGCGGTTATCATGAATGCCGCCACCGTACCGAGGCGCAGGAGATACTCGCGCGCGAGGGTTCGCTGGCGTTCTTGCGGAAGCAGGTTGATCGGTTCGTTATTCATAGGAGGAGACGTGGTCGCGCAAGGCGAGGCCGACCGCGGTCGCATAGGCAAGCGACTCTGTGTAATCAAGCGTGGGGATCCAGCTGTCGCGGGACGCGAGATTGGTGAAAACGTCTCCGGCGGTCACGGGAATCTGCAAGACGCCCTCGAGATATTCCGGGAGCCCCCGGAGCGACGCATTGCCTCCGGCGAGCACGACGCGCGATACCGGAGCATGCGCGCCATCGGCAGCCGCTTTCCCCTGCCAATACGCGAGCCGGCGGGAGACTTCGTCGCGGATCGCAGAAACGGTCGACAGCATCGCGGCGAGATAATCTTCGTTCCCGGGTGCCGACACGATCCCGCGCTCCGCCTTCACCTTGCGCGCTTCGGCCTCGGTCACTCCGAAATGTTTCTGCACCGCGAGCGTGAGCGCGTGGCCGCCGATGCCGATCGTGGTGGCGAAATGAGGTATGCGGTTAGTAACTATCGCCATTTTGGTCGTGGTTTTCCCTACGTCGATGATGAGCACGGTGGACGTGTCCCCTGCCGGCAGAAGCGCGCGCGCCATCGCGAATGTCTCCTCTTCGAGCGCGTGCACCAGAATACCCGCATGGTCGAACACCGAGAGCGTATCGTCGACCATCCGCCGGGCAAAGCCGACCCCCACCACGGACTCCTCGGTATTCTCCGTTCGGCCAACGCCGATAATATCGAACGCCGTCTCCGGCGGCGGCAGCGGCACCAACTCTTCGAGGCGTTGTTCAACGGCGATGCGCCACTGCTCTTTTGTAGCGCCCGGCGCACTGGTTTCGAAGAGATACGCTTTCGACTCCGGCAATGCAACGTTGGCGGCGGAAATGCCCGCCCCTTGTGTCGCGGTGACGAGAGCTCCGGTAATCGCGGCGCGGTCAATGATCTCGCCGTCGGTAAATACGCCGAGCGGCAGCCGCACCTGGGCGTAGTGTTCGAGCGTGAGGCCGTGGGCTCCGGGGGTCAGACGCGCGACCTTGACGCCGCTCGTCGAGATATCGATGCCGGAGAGTGGCGGGGCGAGGTAGCGCGGCGGCGCGAAGGCGGCGCGTATGCGTTCACCGAAAACGGAAGACATAGATGCAGTATAACCCTACTTCGCCCGGGCTTCGTGAGATACGCGGGGCTAATGTGCACTCGTGCCCGGAGGGACTGTTCTGTCGGGCGTAAGAAATGCGAACGACTCGTCGACCCCGACCGCAAACAACATCCCGTTGCTCTCCAGTCCGCGAATGGTCCGTGGAGCAAGATTCGTGACGAACGCGAGCTGGCGATCCACCAGGGTTTCGGGGTCGGCAACATACGCGGCTATGCCGGAGACGATCTGGCGCGGACCAGTATCTTCATTAAAATCGACCGTAAGTCGGAGCAGCTTGTCGGTCTCGGGTACGCGCTCGGCGCTTCGCACCGTGCCGACCTTTACTTCTATCTTGCTGAACTCCTCAATTGATATGCGGGGCTTGTCCATGCGTGGTGCGTGAGAGATAGCTGGTAAGGATGAGCGCGGCGGCGGCGGCGTCGACGTTCGGATGGCGCTTCGGCGCGCGCGACTTCGTCTCCTTCTCCGGCGCGCGGCGCGCTGCCGCGCTCGTGAACACCTCCGACTCATAGAATACCGCGACGCCTGCGCGGCGTGCGAGTTCCTCTCCGAGCGCGCGAGCGTCTTTCATAATGGGATTCTCGCCGCCCGCAAGCGTCCGTGATTCGCCGATGACGACCGCACCGATCCGTTCCTCCTCGATAAGCGCGCAAAGTTCATCGGCGAGCCTCGACGACGTCGGGACGATAGCGTGGGGAAACCCCATCGTGCCGGCCTCGTCCGAGAGGGCGAGGCCAGTTTTTCTGCTTCCATAATCAACACCGAGATATCGCATCTCTGGAGTGTATGGTATAATCCACGGATATGCACTACTCGCCATTCTATTCTCCGTTCGGTCCCGGACTGATGGCCGCGTTCATCCCTCTCATCATCGTGGCCGCGCTCTGGACCGTCGTCATCAAGGGTTACGCGCTCTGGCACGCGGCGCGCAATGGGCACAAAGGCTGGTTTGTCGCTCTCCTCGTCATCAACACGCTCGGCATCCTCGAAGTCGTGTATCTCATCTGGTTTACTCCGAAGGGTTCCAATAAACTCAATTCGCGCATGTCGCAGACGCCTGCGCACGATTCATCAGCGCAGGCGTAGTAGTAGTGCTGGAAGGGTGGCAGAGCGGTCTAATGCACCGGTCTTGCCCGCCGGAGGCGGGTCCGCCTCCGGCGGAAAAACAATGGCAGTAACTTATATTCTCTATAGTCAGAAAACAAACAGGTTCTATACTGGCTCAAGTCGAACTGGCGCCACAGGTCGACTTTTGGCACATAATGCCGGTCATACGCGCTCGACAAAATCAGGAATACCATGGATGCTTGTGCTGAAAGAACGATATGCGACGTATACCGATGCCAGACGACGAGAAAATTTCTTGAAGTCTGGTGCCGGTAGAAAATGGATTGGTGAAAATTTTGGATCTTTAAAAAGTTCGGTTTAGTGCGGAGAGGTGGCAGAGTTGGTCTAACGCGCTGGTCTTGAAAACCAGAGTCCCGGAAACGGGACCGTGGGTTCGAATCCCACCCTCTCCGCAGTGAACCGAACTTGCCCGCCGGAGGCGGGTCCGCCTCCGGCGGAAAAACTAGCGGGCCAAAAGCCCTTGTGGGTTCGAGTCCCACCCCTTCCGCCGAGATTTTTAACGAGCGAAGCGACTATAAAAATCCAAGTGGGGTTGCGTAATCGCAAGCCCCCGCTTGTACACACGAACGCGTGCGGTGGCGAAGTCGGCGCGCACACTCTGGTATCATTCACGTATGTCCGGCACCGTACTCCTCGAGTGGGAAGGAAGAGAATACGATCATAATCCGAAGAGCGCCGATTGGTATTGGGCGCTCGGCATCATCGCGGTCGCTCTCGCGCTTGCGTCAATCCTCTTCGGGAATTATCTGCTCGCGCTTCTTATCGGTATCGCGGCCACCGCGCTCGCGCTCCACGCGGCGAAGAAGCCTCCCCTGCATCGCTTCCGCCTTACTGAACAAGGCATCGTCATCGGCGACGAACTGCACCCCTTCGAGCGTATGGTCTCGTTCTCTGTTCTCGAAGAGGTTGAGGGGACGCTCCCGCCTATGCTCTCTATAAAGACCGAGAGCTGGCTCTCGCCGCACTTCATTATCCCGCTTGCAGGTGTCGATGCGGATATGGTCTATAATTATTTTCTTCAACGGGTGGACGAGGGTGAACACCACCATACCTTCATCGACTTGGTGGCGGCGTGGCTCGGATTCTGATATACATCTAGAGTATTGCCCCCGTCGTTCAACGGATAGGACGCGAGCTTGCGGAGTTCGTAATCGAGGTTCGATTCCTCGCGGGGGCACCAAAGACACAAACACCTGCTCTGCTGCAGGTGTTTGTGCTTTTGTGCCGGGCGCAGCGATGTTTCGCCTGCTGGCGAAACCGCGAGCCGGGGTCGCGGAAATTCAATTGCGACGGCAATTGAATTATCTGTGACCACAAAAAGACAAAAACGTAGTATCGTACGCACACGCTCTCATATGTAGGCATATTTGAGCTCGTTCGGAGAATTCGCCTACACGAGGACGTGTCGTCGCATTTCCTCACTTCGCTCTCATCGTTCAATGGATAGGACAGCTCCCTCCGAAGGAGCAGATGCAGGTTCGATTCCTGCTGAGAGCACACCAAAAGAAAAACAGCGCCTGCGCGCTGTTTTTCTTTTGGTGTGCAGTAGTTTACGCCTTCGCCCTCTTAATCGCCGCGGCAAGCCGGGCCTTCTTGCGATCGGCAGTGTTGCCTTTGATGACGCCGCGCTTCTTTGCCTTATCGATCGCCTTGTAGGCGGCGGGGAGGAGTTTCTCGGCTCCGGCGACATCCTTGGCGGCGAGCGCCTTCGTGAGCGCCTTGCTGGTATCGCGAAGCGCGTCCTTGCGGCGCAGGTTGAAGACGTGCTTCTTCGCCGAGGAGCGGATCGCTTTCTTTGCCGAACTGGTAATTGCCATATGTCCTTTATATATACGCTATCTCCCCAACGCGTGCAAATGGTAGTACGATAGCGGCATGATCCGACACATCCGCGGGAAGGTGCTCCACGTGGGGCTCACAAGCGCCGTTGTCGAGGTTGCGGGCTTCGGCGTCGAAGTGCGTATGAGCGCGCCCGGCGCGCTCTCGGTCGGGAGCGAAGCGAATCTTGCGACGCACCTGGTGCTGAAGCAGGACGGTCTCGAGCTCTACGGCTTTCTCGACGAGGCCGATCGCGATTTCTTCGAGCTCATCCTCTCGGTCCCGGGCGTGGGCCCAAAGACGGCGCTCTCGGTCCTGCGCCGCTCCCCGCGCGAGGCGCTCGAGGGCGCGATCGGCAAGCGCGACCTCGCGTACCTTACCAAGGTCGTCGGACTCGGGAAGAAAAGCGCGGAGAAGATGCTGGTGGAGCTCGCTGACAAGGTCGGCCCGCGCATCCATGACAATGCCGACAATGAGGTCTTCGATACGCTCGTTGCGCTCGGCTACACCGAGCGCGAGGCGCGCCGGGCGCTCCAAGCCATCCCCGAGAACATCGTCGGGAAAGACGCGCGACTCAAAGCGGCGCTCTCTTCCGGTTCATGATGCGCCTGCGCCGCACACTGCTCGCGCCGTATCACTTCGCCTGGGCGCTTCTTGCAGCGCTCTGGTACCGCTTCCCCGCCCGAAGGCTCACCGTCATCGGTGTCACCGGTACGAAGGGAAAGTCGTCCGTCGCGGAAATGCTCCACGCGATATTCACCGCAGCCGGATACGAGACGGCGCTCGCCGGCACCATCCGCTTCGCTTTTGGGGAGAAATCGCGACCGAACCTCTTCAAGATGACCCTGCCCGGGCGCGGCTTTATCCAGAGATTCCTTGCCGAAGCGCTCAAGAAGAACTGCACGCACGCCATTATCGAGATCACGAGCGAAGCGGCGCTCCAGTATCGGCACACCTTTTTAAATCTCGACGGGCTCGTCGTGACGAATATCCAGAAAGAGCATATCGAGAGCCACGGCTCGTTCGAGAAGTATGTCGCGGCAAAGCGGGTCATCGTCGAGGCGCTCGTTCGCTCGTCGAAACGTTCTCGCGCCCTCGTCGCGAACGAAGATATCCCCGAGTCGCGCGCATTTCTAAGTGCGCCTGTGCCGCGTGCGATCGGGTTTAGCTCCCGCGAACTCAGTAATCTCTCTGGAGACGACCGAAGCGTTAGTTTCGAGTACGAGAATGTGCATTTCTCGCTTCCTCTGCCGGGCACCTTCAACGCGATGAATGCGCTCGCCGCCATCAAGCTGTGCGAAGCGTTCGGCATTCCCCTCTCCACCATCGCGTCCGCGCTCTCTGCTCTACCGATCGTGCGCGGGCGCGTCGAGCACGTTGACGCCGGACAGGACTTCCTCGCCGTCGTCGATTATGCACACACGCCGGACTCGCTTATGGCACTCTACAGCGCGTTCCCGACGCAGAGAAAAATCTGCGTCCTCGGGAATACCGGCGGCGGGCGCGATACGTGGAAGCGCCCGTTGATGGGACGCATCGCGGATGAAGCGTGCGAGAAGGTCATCCTTACCGACGAGGATCCGTATGACGAAGACCCTCGCGTCATCATTGATGCGATGACACGTGATATGAAACGCGCGCCGGAGATCATACTGGACCGGCGCGAGGCCATCCGCGCCGCGCTCGCCGCGGCGCGCGCGGGTGACGTCGTGCTTATAAGCGGTAAGGGCACTGACCCCTTCATTATGGGACCTCGCGGCACCAAGACTCCCTGGAGCGACGCGCAGGTTGTCCGCGAGGAGCTCGAGCGACTTCATTTTCTTAGGAACGGAGTGAGTTAGAAAATGAGAAGTGCCTGTGGTACGACTTCTCTCAAAATTTTGATACTATACCCGTATGGAGCATGATGCATGGTTTTTCATAGGAGTGTTCGTCTTCATATTCCTCATCTGGATTGCAACCGGGGGGCCCCTGCATTCGATCTCCTTTACTGGTCCGCGGCTCGCGGCGCCGCAGGAGCTCGGCGGCGGGACGTATCTCTCGCTCCCGCGCGCGCCATACGGCATCGGCACCACCAATGTCTCCCTGCCCGGCTCGTCAAGCGGCGGGAATGTCGCGGGCGGATCGGGGACTGAAACGTCGGTCCCCACGCTCATCGGAGGAAGTGCGTTCGGCGTCCCCTCGCCCTACCGAAATCTCGTCCGGATAAATCACTACGTCTCAGGCGGGGGTTCTGCAGACCCGAAGAACGAATACATCGAATTAACCGTCTCTCAGAGCTCCGGTGTGCCGGTCAATCTCTCCGAATGGCGGCTGGTGAGCGACGCGAGCGGGAATTCGACGCTTATCCCGAAGGGCACCGAGATCCCTATCTCCGGCACCATCAACGCATCAGAAAATATCGTGCTTTCTCCCGGCATCCGCGCGATCATCTCTTCTGGACCATCGCCCATCGGCGCGTCCTTCCGTGAGAATAAGTGCATCGGCTACTTCAGCACATTTCAAAAATTCTATCCGCCGTTGCCTCAGAATTGTCCCTCCCCTTCCGACGAGCTCGCCGCCAACTACGGCTCCGGGTATATCCGCGACCCCGCTTGTGTGAGCTACGTGGAGAAGCTCTCCCGTTGCCAGGTCACGCTCTCGCCCCCCGCCGGCTCTTCGGGTTCCTGCCAGAATTTCCTGGTGACATATCTTAATTACAACGGCTGCGTGAACGCGCATAAAAACGATGCCGATTTCCTGGGCGATACCTGGCGCATCTATCTCGGCCGCACGACCCCGATGTGGCGCGCTAAATACGAAATCGTGAAATTGCTCGATGTGAACGGCAAGACGGTGGACGCGTTCTCGTACTGAATTTTGTGCGCCCGGCAGGGAACGATCCTGCGACCTTCTCCTTAAAAGGGAGCTGCTCTACCAACTGAGCTACGGGCGCGAGCGAGGCAGAAAAAAACGAGCTTGCTTGGTTTCTTTCTCGCCGAGCGAGCGCACAGTATGGTAATCCATACGAGCGCGTAACAAAACACTATCACTTTAAATCGAAAGCGCGAAGCGCTCGAGGGAAAGAGAAAGATCCAGTCCACCGCGGCGGGAGGATTGAAGGAGTTCGATGAGCGCGAGCGAAAGCGAGCGCGCCTCCTGAGGTTTCCATGCGCGACTGCCCTTCTCCATAAGGTCGCGCGCCTTCCAGTGGAGAAGGCCGTGGAGCATTTCGGGGGCATCGCCAGCAAAGAGTGCGCGATTGACCTCGAGCCAGAGTTTCTCGCGCGAACGGGCGGAGAGTGCGTTCACCAAATTTGAATTGAATCCTCGCTCCATTTCGCGCGCGACCGCTTTGTCGTACGCGTACGTCATCTTCGCTTTGGCAGATATTTTTTTCGCTTTTGCCGCTGCGAGTTTCGGCGCGAGGATGATGATCGCATTGTCCGATGCTACGAGCGCGTCGAGATGCTCTTCTAACACGCTTCCTTTGTTTTCTTTTTCTTCGTTTTCTTCCTCATCAGCCGCACGTGCGCTCGGGAACGGATCGTCGATGAGCACGAGAAGGCGCGAGACGAAGAGTCCGCCCGATAGCGCAGCATCGTCGAGCGCGGCGTCTGCGAGCTCCTCGCGCGCGAGCCGTACATACGCGAGATTCGGCTCCTTCAAGCGCGCCTTCGCGACCCACTCGAACGCTTTCGTGCGCGCTTTTTCGACATCCGTTCCGTGGAAAAGATAGATCATATCGAGTGCATACTACCCCAGTCGGCTCCCCGCTTCATCGTCGCGATGACCGGCACGCCGCGCGTCTCTTCGTTTGGAAGGACTGATTCCATAATTTCTTGTATCTTCGCGCCGAGCGTTTCCGCGCGCGCGGTACGTATCTCATAGACCAGTTCGTCGTGCACCTGCAAGAGGAGATAGGCGTCCTCCTGCGCGCCTTCTTTCGAGAGCATCTCGTCTACGCGCACCATCGCGAGTTTGATGATGTCCGCCTGCGTCCCCTGGATAGGCGCATTGATCGCCATACGCTCGGCCTGCGCCCGTACATACGGGAGCGACGATTTCATCTCCGGGAACTGGCGGCGGCGACCGAAGAGTGTCTCGGTGTAGCCGTTTTTTCGCGCAAAACCTTTCGTGCGCTCGAGATATTCCGCGAGCGTCTTGAATGTACTGAAATACTCTTCGAGATACTGGTGCGCTTCGGCGGTAGTGCTCCCGAGCTGAGCGCGGAGCGCATTCACGCCCATCCCGTAGAGGATGCCGAAGTTGATGACCTTCGCTCTCCGACGCATCTCGCCATCGACATTTTCGTGAGCGACGTGGAACACCTGTGCCGCGACTTCCTGATGCACGTCGCGGCCGCTCTTAAATATCGCGCAGAGTTTCTCGTCGCCCGAGAGGATAGCCGCGAGCCGCAGTTCTATCTGGGAATAATCGAGAGCGAGAAGGGTGAATCCTCGGGGAGCGACGAAGGCGTGTCGGATCATTTGCCCGCGCTTAGAGTGAAGCGGGATGTTCTGGAGATTCGGATTCTGTGAGGACATACGGCCGGTCGTGGTACCGGTCTGGAGGAATTCGGCGTGCAGGCGGTGTCCGGCATCCAAAAGCGGTGGGAGATTCTCGATATAGGTTGAAAGCAGTTTCTTCAATTCGCGGTATTCAAGAATATCGGCGACGATGGGGTGCATATCGCGTATCTTCTCGAGCTCGCTCTCGCGGGTGGAGCGCTGTCCGCCCGCTGTCTTCTTCTGCTTCTCGGGGATGATCTTCAATTCGTCGAAGAGCACCTCGCCGAGCTGCTTTGGAGAACTCACATTGAACTCGCGCCCGGCAGACGCATAAATACGCTTCTCTATCAGCAGTAATTCCTCACCATATTTCGCCGCAAGACTGCTGAGAACTTCGGGGTCGATAAGGACGCCCCGCTCTTCCATCTTCTCTATGACCGGGATGAGCGGCTTCTCGATATTCTCGTATACCTCGCGCACCTTCCCGAGCTCGGCGAGCTGTTTCTCGAGCGCCGCATATGCCGCATCGAACATTCGTTCTTTGGTGAACGCGAGGATGTCGTCGAGCGACGGGTTCGTGAACTCCGACGAAATGAGCCAGAGCATTACCGCGGCCTCCTTGAAGCGGGCGGGATCCACTTTTTCTTCGGGTATACGCTCGGACGTTTCTCCGGCTTCCGGCTCGCTTCTAAACAATGTTTTGATCCTCTCCCGGAGCGTTCTGAAGCCGAATTCATCGCACATCGCGAACATTTTTTGCACGTCAATAGTTTCGCACCACATCTTTTCCGGCAATGAGAAAGCGATCGGCGCGTCGAGGCGTATCGTCGCGAGCGCTTTCGAGAAGCGCGCGTCTTCTTCGTGATCGAGGACGAGCTGCGCGTAGCGCTTTTGAATACCCGCTTCTTTTGCGACCGCCTCGACGCCTTTCTTTTTGAAAGCCGTATAGATTTTTTCGAGATTCCCGTACTTCTGGATTAGCTTGAGCGCACTCCCTTCTCCCACACCGGGCACTCCTTTTATATTGTCGGACGAATCGCCCATGATGCCTTTCAGGTCCCGGATGAGAGGTGGAGGGAAGCCGAACCGTTCTACTACCTTCTCCTCGTCATACAAAATCGTGTCATTGATACCTTTCTTCAGCGTGAAGACACGAACGCGCTCGTCATCGACGAGCTGAAGCATGTCCATGTCCCCGGATGCGATGATGACATCAATGTGTTTTTCCGTTGCAAGCTTGTGCGCGATGGTGCCAAGCAGGTCATCGGCCTCAAATCCTTCTCGCGAGTACATGGGGATGGAGAATGCCTCGAACACTTTGTGTGATTCCCCGAGCTGGAGCGCGAGTGCATCATCGGTCTTCGCACGTGTTCCTTTGTACTCGGCGTAGGCTTCGTGGCGGATGGTGGGCTTCGGCAGGTCGTAGCAGGCGGCGATATAGTCCGGCTTCAAGTCGGTAATTATCTTGAGCAACATCATGACGAGACCGTAGAGCGCGCCGGTGGGCGCGCCGGTGGGGCCCGTTAATTCCGCCGCCGCTAACGCGTGATAGGCGCGGTGGATAATCGCGTGTGTATCGAGGAGCACGATGCGTTTCTTCGTAGATGCTTTCTTAGCCATATGAAATAGTGTGTGCGCCGTCAGGGTTCGCGGTGAGAGCTATACGCACCGCCGCCGCGGGGAGCACGTCTGCCACCTTCTCCGGCCACTCAAGCAAAATGAGATTGCCGGCATCCCGCAGAAGCTCGTCGAAGCCCAGGGCGCTGAGGTCAGCGCCCTTTTCTAGGCGATACGCATCAATATGAATCAATCGTTCAAACTGGGAAGCTCCGGCCTCGAGTTTATAAATCTTTTCGAGCACGAACGTCGGGCTCGTTACGACCTCTGCAACGCCGAGCGTCTTCGCGACCGCCTTTGTAAAGGCGGTCTTCCCCGCGCCGAGCTCGCCCGAGAGTGTGACGAGGGTCGCCCCTCCTTCGCGCCGCGCGAGGGAATCGACGAAACGCGCTGCCTCTGTTTCGAGCTCTGCGAGTGTCCGAATTACCTTCTCCATTCCGGCAATTGTACCGCCGAAAAAGAGAATACGCCCGTCCTGCCTCAGCAGAACGGGCGCACGAGCTATAGTGCTCACTATCGGTGGTGCCGCCGATAACGGGGTCCGTAATAATACAGCGGGGAACCATACCAGTAGATCGGGTAGACAACCGTGGTCGGCACTACGAAGACTGGCTGAGGGGATGGAATTACACATATCCATCTCCCATTCTCCCATGTTGGGATGCCTCCCTTTTCACACGGCCCGCCCGGAGCTTGCGGTAGCGGCGGAGGATTGTTCGATACCACCGAATAATCCGACACCAGCACGTAGTGTCCGCTGGCACACCCGGCGAGCATCCCAATCAAAAAAAGAGCGCTGACGAATCTCATAATCTTCCTCCATAGAATGGTTGGCCGTCGAAGCGAGACGGATCTGCATACTATTATAGTACCAATTATAGCTATTTGTCAAGTCCCCCACTTCCGCCGGCGGCTCGGATGGTATGATGCGCCTATGGATTTACCGTTCGATACTACCGAGAGCGACGCGAAGCTTGCCGGCATACGAGAGCGCGAAGAGGAGGATCTCGCGCGCATCCTCTCCGAGAAATACGGTCTCTCATATGTCGACCTCTCGCTTAAGGAGATAGACGCCGAGGCGCTTCGCGTCATCCCCGAGGAGGAGGCGCGGGCGGCTGAGACCATCGCGTTCGAGAAGACGGCGAAAGCGCTCTCGCTCGGGCTCCATAACCCGAATAATCCCGCGCTCGAGAAGCTCCGCGAGGAGCTCACTCAGCGCGGGTTCTCGCTCAAGGAATTCCTCATTTCGAAAAAGAGCTTCGAGCGCGCGTTCGCGCACTACCGCGACCTCTCCTACGCGTCTGAATCAAAGGCCGGCATCTTCATCGTTGCGCCAGAAACGCTCGAGACACTCGCGACCGAGAGCGGGACACGGAAAGCGCTCTCCCAGGGGCTCGATGCCGCCGCAGCTCTGAAGTCGCTCGACCGCGTCTCGCATATCCTCGAACTCATCTTCGCGGGCGCCTTCGCCCTCCGCGCCTCCGACGTCCACTTCGAACCGAGAGAAGAAGCGACCCTGCTTCGCCTGCGCATCGACGGCCTCCTCTCCGACGCCCACCTGTTCGATCCCGCGACCTACCAACAGCTCAACTCGCGTATCAAGCTTCTCTCGGGCGCGAAGCTCAATATCGCCAACCGCGCACAGGACGGACGCTTCAGCATCGCGCGCGGCGCAGAACAGGTCGAGGTGCGCGCATCCTTCATCCCCGGCAACTACGGCGAATCCATCGTCCTGCGCATCCTCGACCCGAAGACGACTAAGGTCTCCTACCGGGAGCTCGGCATCCACCCGAAGCTTCTCGCCCGCCTCGAGACGGAGATACGGCGTCCGAACGGGATGCTCCTCACTACAGGGCCCACCGGGAGCGGTAAGACGACCACGCTCTACTCTTTCCTCCGCGAGATCTATTCGCCGGAAGTTAAGATCATCACCATTGAAGATCCGGTCGAATACCACCTCGACGGCATCGTGCAGACGCAGGTCGTTGCAGAGAAATACACCTTCGCCGAAGGCCTCAAGTCGATCGTGCGCCAGGACCCCGACATTATTATGGTCGGCGAGATACGCGACGGCGAGACCGCGAATATCGCCATTCAGGCGGCGCTCACGGGCCACTTCGTCTTCTCGACGCTCCACACCAACAATGCGGCCGGCACTTTCCCCCGGCTGGCTGACCTCGGCGCGGACCCGAAGTCCTTCGGCTCGGCCGTCTCCGTCTCGATGGCGCAACGGCTCGTGCGCACGCTCGATCCGGATAAGAAGAAAGAGCGTCCGCTCACGGACGAGGAAAAAAAGATGATTGCGAAAGTATTTGAACCACTTGCCGACAAGAGTTTGATACCTGAAAAAATTGAAACGGTGTGGGAACCGGCTCCTACAAGCGAGGATGAGACCGGCTACAAGGGCCGCGTCGGCCTCTACGAAGCGATATTTATGGATGATGAGCTTGCGCACTTCCTCCGCGACAATCCTCCTGAAAACGAAATCGCAAAACTGACGTCAAAACAGGGCTACCTCACGATGGCGCAAGACGGCATTCTCAAAGCGCTCGCCGGTCTCACCTCCCTCTCCGAAGTCGCCGACACCGTCGATCTCCCCCGCTAGAAACGCAATATATAAGCCTTTTTAAACGGCTCAGACGGGGTATGAGCCGTTCGAGACAAGAATTACTCAAACCGATCGAAGGTGAACCAGCGCATAGTACTGACCGGAATGTTGTACCGCTTCTCGATAACGTCCTTCGCGTCTTCATAGACGACTTCCGCCCAATCGAAGCCGACTGCTACTGCAGCCTCTTTCAGCACTTCCATCGTGGGACCTTCCATCTCCACATACGACGGGATTCGCGGCCAGGTGTCTATATCAAAAACGACTTCACCCAAGCGAAGCGTATGTCTCTTCTTCTGTTGTCGGCGCTGGAACGACAATCCGATTTTTTCAAAGAGAGCGATCGCCGCGTCTAGATCTGAGATCTCGAATTCAAGCTCGTGCGCACCGTCCTTTGGATCCGCCGCGTGTTGTTTATAGGTTATCTTCGTCACGCCTCCGCTCCTGCGCAGGCGTATGAAACGTTTTTCTGCGAGCCACGAGAGATCTGTATCATAAATAATCACTTCCTCGAGCATGGTCTCGCCCGAATCTTCCGCGCCGAGCTCTCTAAGACGCGCCACGAGCGAGTCTTTATCGATTTCCAAAAATCGAACCTCCGTCTCTTTTTCCATCCCTCGAGTATACTCCTGCTATAAAAATAAAAACCGGGTCCTAGCAGGACCCGGATGAACGTAGCGCGAAGTGAATCTTCGCGTCACGAAGAACTTCTTCGTGATTCTTTGACCGATGAATTGCGTTGAGCCAATAACGCTCACCGCCCGCAAGCTCGATTGGTGTCTTCTCGCCGAAGAGACCGCGGACAGTCAGCGGATCGCATTGCATAGGGTTCGTTTCCGCCCCACACACTGCAACCAGCCGTTCGATTGCCCTTTCCCCGCGCACAATCCCGATCTCACACTTTTTGTTGATCAGGTGCTCGCAAGTAATCCTCCATATTTCCCCGTCCTCGCGCGAGAGACTCGGGTAGAGCACTGCGGGAACCCATCTCGGAATCATGACTGTGTAGAAATCTGCAACGGACAGTCCAGCTGATAGGATCATTTGCCGGATTGCATTGCGCAAAAGCATCCCTTCCGGTTTGATGATGTACACTGATTGTTCCATCTGAACTCCTCCAATAAAAGATCAAATCCTGTTCATATTCCTCAAGGCAAAACCCGCAATAAATCGCGGGGTGGACGAGACACCTGAGGAGATTCCCAGCGCCAGTACCGGAGTACCGGACCAGAAAGTCCTTGGGGAAACGCCCGAAGCCGTCAAGCCTTGCCTAGAGGAGTATGAACAGGATAAGGGAACACTTATGCGGCAGCTTTTGCCACCCTTGTGGCGAATGCTGGGCGCAAGAAACTGTGATAGAATGCTAGCATCATACGATTTTTATGTCAAGCCTCTCGACCATACATCCCGCGACCCCCTCTCCGCTCGATTCTGCGCTCCGTCCTTCCCGGTGGGACGAATACGTCGGTCAAAAACAGGTAAAAGCGAATGTGCGCATCTCCATTGATGCGGCGAAGAAGCGCGGAAGTATGCCCGAACACATCCTCTTCTACGGCCCCCCGGGTGTCGGGAAGACGACGCTCGCGCACCTGGTCGCCCACACACTTGGGTCGCCCCTGAAGAGCACCTCTGGCGTCGCCATTGAACGCGCAGGCGATCTCGCCGCCATCCTCACCAACCTCGAACCAAACACGGTCCTCTTCATCGACGAGATCCATCGTCTCTCGCGCAAGATCGAAGAGCTTCTCTATCCCGCACTCGAGTCGGGGCATCTCGATATCGTGCTCGGAAAGGGCCCCTCGGCGCGCACGGTCGAGCTCACCCTCCCTCCCTTTACTCTTGTCGGCGCGACGACGCGCGTCGCCGAGCTCTCGGGTCCTCTCCGCTCTCGTTTCGGCGGCGGCGTGTATCAGCTCGATTTCTACAACGCCAGCGACCTGCGCGATATCATCCGCCGTTCGGCACACCTGCTCGACCTTCAGGCTCCCGACGAAGTTATCGAACGCATCGCGGCGCGAAGCCGCGCGACCCCGCGCGTCCCGCATGGACTCCTGAAGCGCGTTCGCGACTTCTCGCAGGTGCACGAGCGTCCGCTCTCGGCAGAGCTCTGCGACGAGGCGTGCGAACTCTTCGGTATCGACCTCTACGGTCTTACCAAGGATGACCGGCGCTACCTCGAGACGCTGTTGAAGAGCTTCCGCGGCGGACCGGCGGGCGTTCAGGCGCTCGCGGCCGCGCTGCATGAAGAGGTTGATACGGTCGAGCATGTGTATGAGCCGTACCTCCTCCGGCTCGGCTTCATCGAGCGCTCCTCGCGGGGCCGCATCCTCACGCCCGCCGGCCGTTCTTATTTGAACGGCGAGAACTCCGGTGCTATTTTTCAATAATGTCCGGACACAGTAAATGGTCACAGATCAAGCGGCAGAAGTCGGTGACCGACGCGGCGCGGAGTCGCGTCTTCTCCCGCTACGCGCGACTCATCGCGATGGAATCGAAAAAGGCGAACGGTCTGCTCTCGGCACCCGGCCTCTCCGTCGCTATCGCGCGTGCAAAGGCCGCCAACATGCCGAAGGAAAACATCGAGCGCGCGATCGCCAAGGGCGCATCGAAAGATTCTGGTTCGCTCGAACAGGTGGTGTATGAAGCCTACGGACCAGGTGGCGTCGCGCTCCTCGTCGACGCTCTCACCGATAATAAGAACCGCACGACCCAGGAGATAAAACACCTGCTCGTACAGCAGGGGGTGGAGCTCGCTTCCCCTGGCGCGGCGAGCTGGGCATTTACTAAAACCGGCGGCGCCTATACGCCAAACGAACCTCTCATAGAAATCGCGGGGGCCGACGAAGAACGGCTTCAAGCAATCATCGACGCGCTCGACGAGCACGAGGATGTGCAGCGTATAGTCACGAACGCGAAAGAATATGAGAGTACTGGCGATTGATCCGGGCTACGACCGGCTCGGCATCGCTGTTCTCGAGGGCAATCCGTCGCGCCCGACGCTCCTCTGGAGCGATTGTGTGTCGCCGGATAAGGGCGCGCGGGAGAATCGTCTCGCGCGGGTGTCGAGCGCCGTGTCCGGCGCCATACGAGAATACGCGCCCGACGCGCTCGCCATCGAAACCCTTTTTTTCAGCGCCAATAAGAAAACGGCGCTCGGGGTCGCCGAGGCGCGCGGCGCTATTCTCGCCGCCGCCGGCCTCGCTTCCCTGCCGGTCATAGAATGCACCCCGCAGCAGGTGAAACTTGCGGTCACCGGCCACGGCGGGGCGGACAAGGCCGCTGTCGCGCGCATGATCCCGCAATTGCTCGTTCTGCCGGCGAAGAAGCGGCTGGATGATGAGCTAGATGCGATCGCTATCGGCATCACGGCGCTCGCTTCCGGTCTCCCGCGACGCTAATCCCCACCGATGAGCGAAAAGCTCTTGCATTCCGAGGGATTTTTGCTCAAATGTATCCGTCCCGTGTTCGGGATTAAATTCTAATATAGCCGTATGGATGATGATATTCGAGATGAGAGCATCGTTGAGGACGACGAAGGGCTCCCCGAGGAGGAAGTTGAGGAGGAAGAATCTTATTGAGTGAAAATCCGCATCGCGCGCGGCTCCGTAAAAATGGAGCCGCGCGTGATAGTATAAGGAGCAATGGAGTCTCGTCGGCACGCCCCGGGGCGGCACACGCTTCTTGCAATTTTCCTCGCCCTCCTCGGGCTTGGTTTCTTTATTGTCGGCGGCGTGTTTGCCGCCGTCGCTCTGACGGCGGTGCCCGACATCAGCTCCTTCGCCTCACGCCAGATAGACCAATCGACGAAGATCTACGACCGCACCGGACAAGTCCTGTTATACGACTACAACCGCGACGCGAAGCGGGAGATCGTGCCGATCACCGACATATCGCCGAACTCTATCAACGCGACCATCGCGATTGAGGATTCCAGCTTTTACGAGCATGGCGGAATTCGCCTTACCTCCATCTTCCGCGCGATGCTTGCCGATATCGTCGAAGGTTCCCTCTCGCAAGGCGGCTCGACCATCACCCAGCAGGTGGTGAAGAATGCGCTCCTTACCAGCAGAAAGAGCGTTGTCCGAAAGATACACGAATGGGTGCTCGCGATAAAGCTCGAGCAGACGTACTCGAAGGAACAGGTGCTCGAGGCATACCTCAACAACATTCCGTACGGCGGCACGCGCTATGGTATCGAGGCCGCTTCCGAGGCGTTCTTCGGTATCCCCGCGAAGGACCTCTCTCTCGCTCAGGCGGCCTATCTCGCGGCGATGATCCAGGCGCCGTCCTACTATTCCCCCTACGGAGCGCATCGGGCCGAGCTCGATGCACGCAAGGATCTCGTCCTGAAGCGGATGCGCACGCTCGGATTCATCGACGAGGCCGCCTACGCGGCGGCCTCTGCCGAGCCGGTTTCGTTCGCTCCGGCGGGCCAGAATTCGATCATCGCCCCGCACTTCGTTTTTTATATCCTCAACCAGCTTGAAACGATGTATGGCGCCAGCGCGCTCGTCTCTGGACTGCGCGTAACGACGACGCTCGACGCGGACCTCCAGGTGAAGACCGAGTCGATCGTGAACCGGTACGCGCTCGAGAATGAAAAAAAGTTCAGGGCTTCGAACGCCTCTCTCGTCGCTCTCGATCCGGCGACCGGGCAGATCCTCGCGATGGTCGGTTCGCGGGACTTTTTCGATACGACGATCGACGGGCAGTACAATGCGACGCTCTCCCTGCGCCAGCCCGGCTCCGCTATGAAGCCGTTCATCTATGCGCTCGCGCTCGCGCGCGGCTACACGCGCAATACCGTCATCTTTGACGTCCAAACGCAGTTTTCAACCGCATGCAAACCCTCAGAAACGTACAACAACACCTCTCCTTGCTATGCTCCCTCTAATTATGACTCGGCATTCCGGGGGCCAATGACCTTCGAAACCGCGCTTGCGCAATC
>JBAZXD010000005.1:0-11235 GCA_041660025.1 Minisyncoccota bacterium
GTCTGCCGGTTGCCCTTGCGGGCCCCCTTGACTTGCATGACTTATCCACGCCGCCAGCATTCACCCTGAGCTAGGATCAAACTCTCATTAAGAATAGGCGGAACAAAAGAATTCACACATCTTTTCTTCCTCCCTTATCACCATTCTTAAAAGTGATAAGGGATGTGCCCGCCATCTCCATGGCGGGCGTTCACGTATGAAATTGTCAAAGGTCAAAAACAAACCCCGTCCCGCAAGCGCGGGACGCTACAAGACATAGTATATGAGCCCCCCAAGGGCGTCAATAGCCCCACTCTGTAGGCCGGTTTGAACGGCTCAGACCCCGTATGAGCCGTTTGATAGTTCAGGATCCGGAGGTGCGGCAGACACTCTCCAGCCGCAGACGCGAAGAAAAGTACTGTCAACATTGCATACGGAAGAGAGAAGCGTACACTGTGAGAAGCCGTCATGCTTTGCTTAAGTCATGTCATCAACTAAAGAGCGCGTCGTCGTGTCTGTCGGAGGCTCCCTTATCGTTCCCGATCAGATCGACACCGACTTCTTAAAGCGTTTCAAAACGCTCGTTCTTGAAAAAGTACAAAAAGGATTTACTTTTTCCATCATCGCCGGCGGCGGCTCGACCGCCCGCAGATATCAAGACGCCGCGAGCGCGGTCACGCCCCTTTCTTCGAGCGACCTCGACTGGATTGGCATCCATTCGACTCGCCTCAACGCACAACTCCTGCGCAACATATTTGTCGGCTACGCGCATCCGCAGGTCATCAAGAACCCGACAATCGATGTCGAGCTCGACGAGCCGATCGTTATCGCCGCGGGGTGGCAACCGGGATTCTCCACCGACCATGATGCCGTACTTATCGCGAAAAATATCGGCGCGTCGCGTCTCGTGAACCTTTCCAATATCGACTACGTCTACGACAGTGACCCGAAGAAGAATCCGGACGCGAAAAAGATAGAGAAAATAGGCTGGGCGGAATTCCGGAAGATCATCCCCGACCACTGGGACCCGGGGCTCTCTTCCCCTTTCGACCCCGTCGCGGCAAAAGAAGCGGAGACGCTCGGTCTCGAGGTCGCCATTATGAACGGCGCAAAGCTCGAAGAATTTTCACACTATCTCGACGGCACACCGTTCATCGGCACTGTTATTTCGTAATCTCTTCCAGCACGGCATCAATCTGAGCGTGGAGCTCTTCGAGCGTGCCATTGTTCGTTATGATGCGATCCGACTCTTTAAGCGCGTTGAATACATCTTGTTTCGTAGGGTCGTCGGGATTCGATTCGGCCAGTTCCTGAGCGAGGAATCTCTCATACGAGACATTATCCTTCTCGCTTCCGCGGAGATGTGCTCGCTCATAGCGAAGTTTCGGATCCGCGTCCACGCCGATGACCTTACCTCCGAGTTCTTTAATTTTTCGTACTTCTGCTACCGCACGCAGGGATTCGATGATGGTATTCCCGCTCATTTCATTCGCGCGCTGATACAGCGTTTCAATGATGTGCGAAGGGCCGTACTGTTTTCGCAAATCATTTGCAACAATCGTCATTGCATCCCGGTCTGTCGGCAATCCGCGACGTTTTATTTCTTCCGTTATGAAACCGCTCGCCGAATAGTGTTTGAATCCTTTCGTTTGGACCAAATAATCGACCACCACGCCTTTCCCCGCCCCAAATGACCCCGCGATACCGATAATCATTCTCTAGAAAACCACTTAGCGAGCGGGATGAGGAGCGGCGCGGAGCGGGTGATGGAGGAGAATGTACCGGCGACGACGCCGACGAGCATCACAAGCGCGAAATTGCGCGTCGCCTCCGCACCGAAGTAGATGAGCGCGAGGAGCGCGAGCACGACCGTGAGCGCCGTGTTGATAGAGCGGGTCATCGTCTCGTTGATGGACTTCCCTATCGTATCCTCGAACGATTCCCGAAGCCCTAGCTTCTCGTTCCGGTTCAAGTGTTCGCGGATGCGGTCGAAGATGACGATGACGTCGTTCACACAGTAGCCCAGGAGGGCGAGGAGCGCGACGATGAAAAGTGAGTCCACTTCGGCGCCGGTGAAGTGCGCGTACGCGGCATAGAATCCCGCCGGCACAATAAGGTCTATCGCGAGCATCGCGACGACCGTGAGACCGTAGCCCCAGCTCGGCACCGGATGCGACACTTTACGGAAGGCGAAAGCGATGTAGAGGACGATGACAAGAATCACCGCAAAGATTGCCCAGAGCGCCTTAGTGGCGAATTGGCTCCCGAGCGCCGGACCGATCGAGGTAAAAGAAAGCTCGGTCGCGGGAACGGAGCCCGAGAGCGCGGCGAGCAGGGCGTCGTGTTCCTCTGGCGAGAGCGTACGAGTGCGGACAGAGACGCCCTCCTCGCCGAACGCGCGCACGGAGACCGCCCCGATTGGCACTGCGGCGACGCGTTCCTGGATTTCGGAGAGTGCCGGGCGTCCGTCCTGATAATTCGCCTGCAGGAGCGAGCCGCCGGTGAAGTCGAGACCGAGCGGTAGGCCCCAGAATGCGATAGCGCCAATAGCGGCGGCCAGGATGAGCCCCGTGAGCCAGAAGAAGAATCCGCGATGAGTGATGATAAACATAGTTAATTTTTATGGAATCCCGAGCCAAGCAGGAATTTCCAGTTGCCCTGCCCTTCTTCAGGAACGATGGCGAGCAAGAAGACGCGCGAGAGCGATACGGCGGAGATAAAGGACGCGAGCACACCGAGTACGAAGACGAGCGCGAATCCCTGCACGATCGACGTGCCGAGCCAGAAGAGGATGATGCCGGAGATGAGCATCGTGAGATGGCCGTCGCGGATAGCCGGCCACGCGCGGCTGAAGCCGATGTGCACCGCTTCGCGCGGACTCTTGCTCTCGCGAAGCTCCTCCTTGGTGCGTTCGAAAATAAGCACGTTCGCATCCACCGCCATACCGACCGAGATGATGAGCGCCGCGATGCCGGAGGCCGTGAGCGTTACCGGGATAACCTTGACGACCGCGAGCATAAAGACGAGATACTCGGTGAGTGCGACGGCGGCGATAAGACCGGGAAGGCGGTACCACGCGATCATAAAGAGCGCGACGATGACGAAGCCGATGGCGCCGGCGACAACGCCCGCGCTGATGGCCGCGGCGCCAAGGGTCGGGCCGACCGCCGAACTGCTCTGCAGGATGATCGGCACCGGGAGTGCGCCGAAGTTGAGATTGCGCACCAGGTCGCGCGCCTCGGCCGCCGTAAATTGACCCGTGATGGTCGCCTGTCCGCCGGGAATCGCTTCTCGGATGACCGGGGTCGAGATCGGCTGTCCGTCGAGGAAGATAGCGAGCGTATCGCCGATGTGCTCGCTCGTGATCTTTTCAAAGAGTTGTGCGCCTTCGCTATCGAAATTAAGGATGACCTGCGGAGCGGAGAGACCGGCGGTCGCGCCCGAGCCGAAGCCCAGGGCCGCGCTTGAGAGATAGCGGCCGGTGAGGCCGGTCGGGGCATAGGAGGCCTGGGTTGTCGTGCCGGTCGTGGTCACGGAGGCGAGCCGGAACTCCAAGGTCGGCGTCTCGCCGAGGGCGGCGACCGCCGCCTTGATGTCGGTCACGCCCGGCAGGTCGACGATGAGGCGATCCTCGGTGGTACCTGAAAGCGCGCTCGCCTCTTCCGTCTGAACGAGCGGCTCGGCGACGCCGAAGAGGTTCACTCGACGTTCGATGACGCCCTGGAGCGCCGAGAGAGCGTCTGAGCGCTCGCTCTCCGCCGTCGCGCTCATATCGGCTTTGTAGACGAGCTCAGTGCCGCCCGCGAGGTCGAGACCGAGCTTGAAGCGGTAGGGGCTCGTCGGGTCCGCCTGAGTGGACCAGACGAAATAGGCAAGCAAAAGCCCCGCGATGAGGGCAATAACTGCAGACACTCGATAGCGAGTCATACGGGGAGTATAGCGGAAATAAATAAAAAGCGAAGGTCTTGCGAGGTTTAGATATTCATTGCCCGCTCCGCAAGCATGACGACGTTCTCGAAGAGGCAGGCGACCGCGAGGGGGCCGACACCGCCGGGGACGGGGGTGAAGAGTGCGCACTTTTCCGCACAGGAGGGGTCGGCGTCGCCGGCGAGCGTACCGTCAGATTCGGACGTTCCGGCGTCAATAAGTATGATGCTCTCTTTCAACATTTCCGGCTTGATGAAACGCGGCGAGCCGGCGCCCGAGACGACAATGTCCGCGACGCGAAGCGTCGCGGCAAAATCTTTCGACGTTGAGGTCAGGACAGAAACTTCTGCTCCCTGGCGGGTAAGCCACGTCGCGACCGGCGCGCCGACAAGAAACCCGGAACCGATAACGACCGCCTTCTTCCCCTTTGGATCGACAGCGTTCTGTATGAATATCTCGCGAACCGCTCCGACCACCGGCGGCAGAAGGGCACCTTCTGCTTGTGCAAATAGAGCGCGCGCGGCAGAGGAGAGAACATCTGCATCTTTTTCTATCGGGAGAGCATCGCACACTGCCTTTGTATCAACACCGTTCGGCAACGGGAGCTGGACAATGACGGCTTCGGCATCAGACTCTTGAACAGCCGTTTTCAGCTCCTCAGTTGAAGCTGTTTCCGAAAATTGCTTCACGTCGAGCACACAACCCGCGTCCGCCGCGCGTTTCGTCTTGATCGCGAGATACGATTTCGTCGCGAGTGTCTCAGAGGCGACGATCGCGAGGACGCGCGGCGGGCGCGCGAGCTTCGCCGCGCGCGCCTTCGCGCGCGCGAGCATCTCCTTCGCGAGTGTTCTGCCGTCAAGTATCATTTCTTGTGTCGACGCTGTGCCTCCGGCACGTACGATTCGTACTCGCCGTCGGTGTATCGGAATGCGTCAGGTCCCGCATAGCGGTACTGGTAGCCGAGCACACGCGTCACTTTGGATCCGTCGACCGCTATCGGGTACGAATAGCTCTTCCACGCGCCCTTGCCCGTCGGTATCTTCCCGCGCGTGATATGCCAAAAGACGAAAAAAGCGATGCGCACCATCCACGGATAGATCGGTAGTTGTCGCTTCCCCACTGCTCGCGCCATATCGGCTCCATACACGACTGCTCCTGGCGGGCAGATATTGAATATCTCGTATGCGCCGGCCTTTTCGCCAAAGGCGAGCCGTTCAATGATGCCGACGACATCATCTTCGTGAATGAATTGCCGCAACCATTTCGGCGTCGTCGGCACGAACGACACAAGAGCGGAGACCAGCCCGTACACGAACGAGCCCGTTAACTGCCCGGAGAGCGCCGATTGGAGACCGAAACGGATACGCATAAAGCGCCCGCGGGGCCCTGTAATGGCGGCAGGGCGCACGACGGCGACAGAAACGTGTTTGTCACTCTTCTCATATTTTTCTTTCAAATGTTCTTCTGCAATACGCTTCTCTTCTGCGTACAGGTACTGCGTCTTCCGAAAAGGCTCGTCCTCGGTGTAGCGGTGTTCGAGAGTGTTCTCGGGGAATGCACCGTACGAAGAAACTGTTGAGAAATATACGAGACGCTCCACCGATTTTTCAGTAAAAGCGAAATTAAATACCTTGTCCGAGCCGTCAATATTCCATTTCCATTCCGTCGCCTGGTCGCCGTACATCTCGCGTATCTGCCACGCCGTGTGGATGACAATCGTCGGATGATATGCGCGCGCCTGCCCTTCCCACTCCTCAGCGGTATTCAGGTGGAGATAGACGAGCTTAGGAGCATCGCGAAAGGTTTCCGGCATCGGCTCTTTGTCGATGCCGATGACGCGCTCCACGTCGGAGCGCTTCGCGAACTGCTCGACCAGCATAGCGCCGACATAGCCCGCCGCTCCCGTTATCAAAATGGTGTGCTTCCCCGTCATAGTGTCAGCATACGTCACCACGAGCTAAGACGGAAGAACATTCTCTTCAGCGTCTTGAGCGCGATGATGATATCGAGCCCGAGCGAGCGATGCTTGAGATAGTAGAAGTCGTAGGCGAGGCGCGTCTTGGTCTCCTCGATCGATTGCGGGCTTACATTCCCCGGCTCGTACTGCTGATTGATCTGCGCCCACCCGGTGATGCCGGGACGGACAGAATACCGGAACAGGTAGTACGGTATCGCGTCGGACAGGCGTTCGCCGAGTGCCTCGATGTCGTTGCGCGGCCCGATGAGGGAGAGTTCACCCTTGAGCACGTTGATGAACTGCGGGAACTCGTCGAGCGAGACTCTGCGCAGGAAACTCCCGACGCGCGTTACCTTATTTGCACCCTCCCCTTTCCACGCACCACGATCCCCGAAGCGCATACTGCGGAACTTGTAGGCGCGGATACGCGTGCCGTGCTGGCCGATGCGCGTCTGCGCGAGAAATACCGAACCCGGATATTCGATTTGGAGTGCGAGCGCCACGAACGGGGTCGCGATGATTGTGATGAACCCCATAACGAGCCCGCCGACGATGTCGATGCACCGCTTCGCGATCGTGAAGAACAGCGGGTCCGTCGCCGCGACATTCTCGCGAAACCACGCGTGCCCGAGGTGCGAGAGGGGGATGCGATCGAACACTTCCTCATACATATCCTCGAACGTGACGACCTGTTTCCCTCCGCGAACGAGACTGTTTATAGCTCCCGCATCGCTCGATGCCGCGTCGACAACGAATGTCGTCGCGCGCTCATCCCCGAGCTCGCGAGAGCAGAACTCGATGCCGTAGCGAGGATTGCTATTCACTTCGGCAAAGAGTTCATCCGCCTCAGCACCGTGCGCGAGCAATACCGCCTGTTCGCGGTTCTGACGAAGAGAAAGGCGCGGATACATTCCGAGACGCCAGGCGAATATGAGCGCGAGCGAGACGATGAGGTAGAGGGCAAGGATCGTCTTCGGCGCGATGCCGAACGTAGGAATGAAAAAGAAAAAGAGTGCCGCAAAAAGTATGTTCGCCATCTGTGTCTTGAAGAGTGCATCCGACAAGCGGCTCGGGAAAAGAACGAGACGCTTAGAGTAGAGTCCGGCGCTATAGAAAACGAGGATCCAGAGCACGAAGAGGAGCGAGAACGGTATCACGTACGGCGCAAGCAGTACGGAATCCGGCACGGCCCCGTACCGCAGCCAGAGCGTGAGGTACAGCGATACGCCGAAGGCGACTAGGTCGCCTGCAAATAGAAGGAGAAAGGCTCGTCTGCCGCCAGTGATCATTGTGTTAGGCTTATACAGTATATAACTTCTTGGGGCAATCAAAGGTTATCTCTCTCATGGCCACCCGAATACTCTATGTGATAACCAAGGCAAATTGGGGCGGCGCCCAGCGCTACGTCTACGACCTCGCCACATCCCTCCCGAAGGGCGAGTTTGATGTTACGGTCGCGGTCGGCGACGACGGCGTTCTGTCCAAGAAGCTTCGCGATGCGGGGATTCGCGTCATCACACTTATGCATGTGCAGCGCGATATCTCAGTCACGAGCGATATCGGCGGATTCTTCTCAATCTACAGCGCTCTGCGCGCAGTACGACCGGATATCGTACACCTCAACAGTTCTAAGGCGGGCGGACTCGGAGCACTCGCGGCACGACTCCTTGGGGTGCGGAAGATACTCTTTACCGCTCACGGATGGCCCTTTATGGAGCGGCGAAACAGTGTATGGAGAGCGTTCGCATGGGCCAGCTCGTGGGCCACTGCACTTCTATCGCATACCGTTGTTGTGATATCGACGAGCGAACTCTATATCGGGAGGAAACTGCCTTTTTGCGCGAAGAAAATGCATCTCATCCACAACGGCATTGACCAGCGCATGCGCTTCGGTCCAGGAGAACAGATACGACGCGCGTTCCCCCTAGGTGTTCGCATTACCGGCACGATAGGAGAATTGAATAAAAATAAGAATCAGATTGCACTCATCGAGGAAGCGCGGGGAAATGCCGCACAGTATGTCGCGATTGTCGGAGAAGGAGAAATGCGCCCCTATCTCGAAGGGAAGATTAAGGAGTACGGTCTGCAAGACCGGGTGAAGTTATTTGGGTTCGTACCAGCGCAGGAGGTATTGCGAGGCTTTGACGAATTCGCACTCCCCTCCCTCAAAGAGGGGCTCGGTTACGTTCTTCTAGAAGCAAGACTGGCGGGTCTTCCCCTCCGCACGAACCGTATCGGCGGCATACCTGACGTACTTGATGCGTTTGATATGACCGATTTCACTCTTGACCGTATGGTAGAAAAGACGCTCGCGCTGTACGGCTAACCCCCGAGATATTCGTTCGCGCTTACGTCGCGTGTGGCGCCGCGGCCTCCGCGCGCGAGCGAAGTGACGATGCCGAGCGCGGCGAACTCGAGTACGAGGTGTGAGCCGCCGGAGCTCATAAAGGGTATCGTCGTGCCGGTCACCGGCAGGAGCCCGAGATTGATGCCCACATGTATCGCAAGGTGCGCGGCTAAGAGGACCAGTACTCCGAGCGTGAAGAAGGCGTCGAAGTTGGTCGCGGCGGCACGCGCGATCTGCGCGAGCCGTGCGAAGAGTAATGCATACAGCGCGAGCAGGAGCGTGACCCCCGCAAATCCCCATTCCTCGGCGAACGCGGCGAAAATGAAGTCCGTCTGGTATTCAGGCAGGAAGCGAAGCTTCGACTGCGTTCCGTAGCCGATACCCTTGCCGAAGAGCTCCCCCGAGCCGACGGCGATCTTGGCCTGATAGGCGTTATAGCCGGAGCCGTGTATATCGGCGGCCGGATTCACGAAAGAGACGATGCGGGTGCGCTGATAGGGCTTCAGCCCCTCAAACCAGAGGATGGAGGCTACCGCGAGCGCAATGAACCCGAGCACTGCGAGATGCTTCTTCGATATGCCCGATACGAGCATCATCCCGAGCCACAAGGTCCCGAATATAATGGCGTTCCCCATATCCGGCTCGACCAGGATGAGCAAGGTGAAGGTGAGCGCGTACGCCCCCGAAATGATGATGTGCCGGAAGTCGCCGATCTCGACATGTCGCCGCGACAGATATTTCGCCAGGAGCACGATGAGCGCGAGCTTCGCAAGGTCTGCCGGCTGGAAAGAAATAGGACCGAGCGAGAACCACGCGCGTGCGCCCATTACCGGATGAGCGAACAGAAGCAACGAAACGAGCAGGATGCCCGCGAGTACGTAAAATGTCACCACGACCGACGTCCGGCGAATGAACCGCATATCGAACGTCGAGAGACCGAAGTAGAGCGCGGTCGCGATAGCGAGCCAGAGCATCTGTCGTGGTGCGAGCGAGGAGCCCTGGCCGAACGTGCTCATCGTGAGTATCCCCGCGAGCGCGAGCGCGAGCGCCGGGAGCAGTAGTGTCCAGTCGAAAAAGAGGTTTGGGCGAGCGGGCATCGCGGAGGCCATAACGCTACCGGTCAGGCAGAGGAATAATCGGCACAACCTCTATGGTGGCGGGCGTATCCGTGAAGGCGCTGTTCCAGGTAAAGGTCGCTGTCGCCTGTCCTTGTGCGGGGATCAAAGGAATTACCGTTTCTGATGCGGCAATAACGTCTCCATTTTTATCATGCACCAGGATAACTGCCCGTACATTGAAGAGCGGTGTGACGGTCGAATTCGTGAGCACCGCTTCGATGCGCGGAGCGTCCGTAGAGCCGCTCTGGGTCGTGTTCGAGACGAGCGGCACCGTGCGCGCGTTCGCCGGAAAAGTGAACCACTTTGGCGCGGATGCCGCGATACTGAGAAAGGCTCTTGTCACCGTCTGCTTCCCTGATACGATCCCGGGGACATAAATCGGGACGATTGCACCGGGCGGTAGATCGAGCGTGCCGGTCACTTCTTGGATCAGTGCCTGCCCTTCTCCAAAGAGCGTGAGACGGTACGGAACGTCGTTTGCCGCGGCACCGGCATTCTTATTTTCTACCGCGGCGATGATGTCCGTACGTCCGGCACCATTGCTGAGCGCTTTTGTGAATAGGACCGTTGGCGGCTGTACCGAAGCGGTACAGAGGTACGCGCACGAACCGCCGCAATCAATGCCCGTCTCATCCTGGTTCTGGAGGCCGTCGGTACACGACGGCGTATTCGAGAAGGTCGCGATAGACACAATCGCCAGGAACGCGACAACGATTGTTCCCAGTATAAGCAGGATAAAAAATCTCCTCCGCGCTGCCCATGACATGCAGCAAGTATAGCAAACGTACCAGTACCATAAACGCGAACGGCTCAGACAGGGTCTGAGCCGTTTGGAATGGCGTAGAATATATGTTTTTCGAGTACTCGGTTCTGGCGGTTAGCTACTGCCCAGCGAGCCGAATCAAACTTGAATGTACCTCATTCAAGTTTGTGAGGCAAGCGCAGGCAGAAAGAAAAAGCACCTTTCTTAAGGCGCTTTTTCTTACTCTCCCCATCCAATCATTTCAAACGTCTAGAAAACAAGTTTCAAGTGCTCAGTTCTGGCGGTTAGCTACTCTCCCCATCTGTAACGATGAGTACCATCGCCGCTAGGAGGCTTGACTGCCGTGTTCGGAATGAGAACGGGTATGACCCTCCCGCCAAACCACCAGAACCGAACACTCGAAGTGTTCAGTATACGAAATATGTAAAGGTATGCAAACGATTGTGCTATACAGAGTTCCGCACGAGAGACTGGACATATTAGTACTCCTCGGCTCCACGCCTTACGGCGCTTCCACCTAGAGCCTATCAACGTGATCATCTCTCACGAGTCTCATAACGATTCCTAATCTTGGAGCACGTTTCCCGCTTATATGCTTTCAGCGGTTATCGTCACCCGACATAGCTACCCAGCGGTGCCCTTGGCAGGACAGCTGGTAGACCAGAGGTCAGTTCATCCCGGTCCTCTCGTACTAGGGACAACCCTCCTCAAGAATCAACGCCTGTAGTAGATAGGAGACCAACCTGTCTCACGCATCTTGTTTGCCCCGATTACTCGGGGGATCGGACTGTAACACCACCCGTTCTGGGTGATCAACATTCAGTCTCTAAGGGTGCTTGCGCTTCCCTCGGTATTGCCCGTTGCATACGGGTTCCACCGATATCAGTTGATTTGCTAACGCGTGTATTCCTACACGCGACCGCCGTGAGTTGTCGTTTATCGCACACTACGTCTCCACGTAGCTAACATCTGCCTCGGGGTTCAAACCGTTCAATTATCGAACGCTTCCGTTCAATCGCTGAACGGTTTGAACCCAGCTCGCGTACCTTTTTAAATGGCGAACAGCCATACGCTTGGGACCTTCTCCAGCCCCGCGCTAAGGTGAGCCGACATCGAGGTGCCGAACTCCGCCGTCGCTATGGAC
>JBAZXD010000006.1:0-3059 GCA_041660025.1 Minisyncoccota bacterium
CCATTGAGCTTATGTTCATGACAGCTCCTTTGTCCGTGGGAACATTCCCATATATAAAATACCTCGGTACCGGGATGAGTCCACCGCCCGAGGTGGATATTAAATCGCTTTTGCCTTCTTGAGGGCGGCGAAGGCGCCGTTCTTCTTGATGGTCTTGAGTCCCTTCATAGAAACATCCACAATAATAGTCTTATTCAGCTCCGCCACATAGATGCGGTGCTTCTGGAGGTTCGCCTTGCGACGGACCTTGCCGGTCGGATTAAATTGCGTCGCACGGGTACGGTTCGAGTACCGCCCGCCGATCTGGGTGGTCTTGCCGGTAATGTCACATTTTCTTGCCATAAAATATATTTAGTAGATACCTTGCCATAGGAGGCCTGCCCCGTAGCCAGCCGAGCGAAGCGAGGCTGTGGTACTGGGGCGCATGGTAGCATAGGTTCGTAAACGAGCAAACATGGTCACCCTCCTCACGTTCACTATCCTCATCCTTTCCATCATCGCCCACGAAGTGGCGCACGGCTATGCCGCCAACTCGCTCGGCGACCCGACCGCACGCCTCGCCGGTCGTCTTACCCTGAATCCCATCCCGCACATAGACCTCATGGGCTCGATCATCCTCCCTGCACTCCTCGTCTTCACGGGGTCCCCAATCATGTTCGGCTGGGCGAAGCCGGTACCCTATAATCCTTACAACCTGAAGAATCAGCGCTGGGGCGAATCGCTCGTCGCGGTCGCCGGAAGCGCGACGAACATCCTCCTCGCGGTCATCTTCGGTCTCATCGTGCGATTCGGCGGCTCGCTCGGATTTGATGCAACGGCGCTTTCTCTGGCGGCGACTATCGCCTTCATCAACCTCTTCCTCGGCCTCTTCAATCTCATCCCGTTCCCCCCGCTCGATGGCTTTACCGTGCTTCGCTCAGTGCTCCCGTGGCACCTCTCCTCCGGCTTCGCCCGCCTCGAACAGCGCGTCCGCGCCGCAGGCGTCATTTCGCTCCTGCTCTTCCTCTTCGTCTTCTCCTACCTGCTCGCGGCTCCTTTTTTCAATCTCGTCCTCTGGCTTTTTGGGCTCCTCGCGGGGAGCGGTATATAAAAGGCGAGAGGGGTCAGTGACCCCTCAGGAAATGGTAGACGGATCGCCATACCAGAAAATCTTCACTCCCTGCTCTTTCAGCCTCCTCAGAAAAAGAGTGAGGCAGTCAGGATTCTCGGGTGAATATTTTCCTGGACAAAAACGATACACCTCTCCATTAATTCGTTTTGCTTGTGGTTCGCCATATTTTTCGTCAAACGGAACCCCACAGTGCGCACATCTCCATTTCATGATTCCTCCTTTCCGATCCAAAGAGCAGATCGCACACTATAAGCATATACCCACTTCTGACGCGCAACTCCGTTATGCACTACTGCTATACTACGGGGAATGGAATACCAGGTGCCGCAGTTCATTGAAGTCGAGGACAAGATCATCGGTCCTTTGACCTTGAAACAATTCATCTATATCGCCGGAGCAAGCGGACTCTGCATCGTTTTCTTCGTCTATTTACCCATCATCGTCGCCCTCCTCCTCGCGGCGCCGGTGGCAGGGCTCGCGGCTGCGCTCTCGTTTTATAAGATGAACGGGAAGCCGTTCATCGAGGTGCTCGAGGCCGGATTCAGTTATTACACGCGGGGGAAACTCTTCCTCTGGAAACATCAGGACCAAAAGGTCCAGGAAGAGAGCGTCGCGGATACGGCCGCCGCGGAGATTCCGTCGCCGCGCGCCACGCCGAAGCTCACGCGCGGGAAGCTCTCGGAGCTCGCGTGGTCGCTCGACGTACAGAAGGCGAGCGGCAACGGCGAAAATAAGAATTCCTGATATGGCGGTACCTTCAGCAAGCGCAACCCAGCAGTTCGTTCCGGTGAAGGAGATCCGGAACGGCATCATTATCCTCAAAGACGGCGGCTACCGCGGCGTGCTTATCTGTTCCTCGATCAACTTCGGACTCAAGTCCGCCGATGAACAGCACGCGATCACGCTCGGCTTCCAGAATTTCCTCAATACGCTCGACTTCTCGATACAGATTGTTATCAATTCGCGCCGGATGGACCTGCGTCCCTACCTCGCGCTCCTGGGAGAAAAGTCCGCCGAACAAAAGACGGAGTTGATGCGGATCCAACTTCGCGAGTATATCGAATTCGTCCGCTCCTTCACCGACCAGGCGAATATCATGACGAAATCTTTTTACGTCGTCGTCTCATACACGCCGCATGTCAGCGCCGCGAGCGCGACCAGCTTCCTGCGGCGCGAGAATGCCGCGGTGAAGAGCGCCGCCGCCGAGACTTCTTTCGAAGAAGATCGAGCCCAGCTCGAACAAAGGCTCACGCTCGTTGCCGCCGGTCTTGCAGGCACCGGCGTTCGCGCGGTTCCGCTCGGTACTGAAGAGGTCATCGAACTGTTGTATCGCTCATTTAATCCGGGCGAGCTAGAAAACCCCATTAGACTAGACAATTAAGTATGGCACTCCTCGACTTTCTTAATCGTAAAAAAGAAGAAGAAGCGCCGGCGGTCATGCCGGTCTTGCCGAGAGACATCTACCGGCAGGGAGCGCTGAGCCTCGTCGACACTATCGCTCCGACGGCGCTAAAGATCAGCTCGCGCGAGCTCGAACTCGGAGAAAAATTCGTCCGCGCTTTTTACACTATCTCGTATCCTCGTTTCCTCTCCGATAGCTGGTTCTCGCCCATCATCAATCTCGACAAGGTGCTCGATGTCTCTCTCTTCATCCACCCGGTAGAGACCGAACAGGCCTTGCGCGGCTTCCAAAAGAAGGTTGCCGAGGTCCAGAGCCAGATTAACGAGCGTGAAGCGAAGGGATTGGTGCGCGATCCGCTGCTTGATACGGCGTACCAAGATCTCGAGAGCCTGCGCGACAGCCTCCAGCAGGCGCAGGAAAAGTTGTTCGATGTCGGTCTCTACCTCGCACTCTACGGTGACACGAAGGAAGAAATCGACCGGACCGAGGGCGACATCCGCGGCGTCCTCGACGCGAAGCTCGCCTATACGAAGCCGGCATTGTTCC